>JBMOLL010000046.1:0-84854 GCA_049325415.1 Bacteroidota bacterium
CACTCGCGGTAAGCGGCGGTAGCCTGGGTACGAACGCGGTCTGGAACTGGTCGACCGATGCCGCCTTTGCTACGAGTGCAGGAACGGGCGCCAGCATCAGTGTCGATCCGGCCACCACCACCACGTATTATGTCAGAGCCGAAGGCGACTGCAACACCACCGCTTCGGTGAACACGAGCGTAACGGTATCGACTTCCTCGACCGCCCCCACGGGCATCACCATCACCAACGATGCCACCTGCCCGGGCACGGCCAAAGCACTCACGGTAACCGGCGGAAGCCTGGGCACGAACGCGATTTGGAATTGGTCAACCGATGCCGCCTTTGGTACAAGTGCCGGAACGGGCGCCAGCATCAGTGTCGATCCGGCCACCACCACCACGTATTATGTGAGAGCCGAAGGCGACTGCAACACCACCGCTTCGGTGAACACGAGCGTGACGGTCTCCACGTCCTCCACCGCCCCCACGGGTATCACGATCACCAACGACGCCACCTGTCCGGGTACGGCAAAAACACTCACGGTAAGCGGTGGTAGCCTGGGCACGAACGCGATCTGGAACTGGTCGACCGATGCAGCCTTCAGCACGAGTGCCGGAACAGGCGCCAGCATCAGTGTGGACCCGGCCACAACTACAACGTATTATGTCAGGGCCGAAGGCGACTGCAACACCACCGCTTCGGTGAACTCGAGCGTGACGGTCTCCACGTCCTCCACCGCCCCCACGGGCATCACGATCACCAACGACGCCACCTGCCCGGGTACAGCCAAAGCACTCACGGTTACCGGCGGTAGCCTTGGCACGAACGCGATCTGGAACTGGTCGACCGATGCCGCCTTTGCTACGAGTGCCGGAACAGGCGCCAGCATCAGTGTGGACCCGGCCACAACTACAACGTATTATGTCAGGGCCGAAGGCGACTGCAACACCACCGCTTCGGTGAATACGAGCGTAACGGTCTCCACGTCCTCGACCGCACCCACTGGCATTACGATCACGAACGATGCCACCTGTCCGGGTACGACAAAAACACTCACAGTAACCGGTGGATCACTGGGCACGAACGCGATCTGGAACTGGTCAACCGATGCGGCCTTCAGCACGAGCGCAGGCACGGGAGCCAGCATCACTGTCGATCCTGCCACCACCACAACGTATTATGTCAGAGCCGAAGGCGACTGCAACACCACCGCTTCGGTGAACACGAGCGTGACGGTCTCCACGTCCTCCACCGCCCCCACAGGCATCACGATCACCAACGATGCCACCTGTCCGGGTACGACAAAAACACTCACAGTAACCGGTGGATCACTGGGCACGAACGCGGTCTGGAACTGGTCGACCGATGCGGCCTTCAGTACGAGTGCTGGAACGGGCGCCAGCATCAGTGTCGATCCGGCTACAACTACAACGTATTATGTCAGAGCCGAAGGCGACTGCAACACCACCGCTTCGGTGAACACGAGTGTGACGGTCTCCACGTCCTCCACCGCCCCCACGGGCATCACCATCACGAACGATGCCACCTGTCCGGGTACGGCCAAAACACTCACGGTAAGCGGCGGTAGCCTGGGCACGAACGCGATCTGGAACTGGTCGACCGACGCAGCCTTTGGCACAAGTGCAGGAACGGGCGCCAGCGTCAGTGTGGACCCGGCCACCACCACAACGTATTATGTGAGAGCCGAAGGCGACTGCAACACCACCGCTTCGGTGAACTCGAGCGTGACGGTCTCCACGTCCTCCACCGCCCCCACGGGCATCACGATCACCAACGACGCCACCTGCCCGGGTACAGCAAAAACACTCACGGTAAGCGGCGGTAGCCTGGGCACGAACGCGGTCTGGAACTGGTCGACCGACGCCGCCTTTAGCACGAGTGCCGGAACAGGCGCCAGCATCAGTGTGGACCCGGCCACAACTACAACGTATTATGTCAGAGCCGAAGGCGACTGCAACACCACCGCTTCGGTGAACTCGAGCGTGACGGTCTCCACGTCCTCCACCGCAGCCACCGGCATCACCATCACGAACGATGCCACCTGTCCGGGTACGGCAAAAACACTCACGGTAAGCGGCGGTAGCCTGGGCACGAACGCGATCTGGAACTGGTCGACCGACGCAGCCTTTGGCACAAGTGCAGGAACGGGCGCCAGCATCAGTGTGGACCCGGCCACCACAACAACGTATTATGTGAGAGCCGAAGGCGACTGCAATACCACGGCAGCTTCAAGTACTCCTGTAACTGTTCTTCAGGAGTCGGTGGTTCCGGCATCGGTTTCAGTTGATAACCCTGCCTTCTGTCAGGGCGCGATACCGACGATCGAATTAAGTTATACGGGAGGTGTAATCGGTTCGGGTGCTGAAGCCGTTTGGTATGATAATCCGACCTTCACTTTACCGGAAGTTGCCCGTGGAAATAACCAGGTGATTCCTGCTCCCTCGGTTACAACTGTGTATTACCTGAGAATTGAAGGAAGCTGCAATACCACTTCGGCATTGTCGCTTACCGTAACTGTTTATTCTTTACCCACTCCTGCAATAAGCGGAGCAAGCTCAGTATGTGAGCCGGAACAGGAGGTTTATACGGTATCCGGTTCAGCCGGATCAACCTGGCAGTGGAGTGTTACAGGCGGAAGTATATCCGGTTCATCTACCGATGCTACGGTAACGGTTGAATGGTCAGGTGTCGGGACTGGCGTGCTGACGGTTGAAGAGACCAGCACCGATGGTTGTGTGGCCACTGAAAGTATAAGTGTAGATAAATATGAAACACCGGTTACCGGAACCATCATTTCCGGGAGCCAATTAATCAGGAGATAATTTGAACATAAATACAATTAAAAACCAAAATGTTATGAAAACCAAGAAGTACTTTTCACTGAATGCTCTGATGACAGTTGTCATTTCTTTAGCCTTTGCAGTAACGGTTAATGCTCAGTTTATGACCCCAAATCCTGCTTCTCCGAATACGCAGGCAATGGAAGAAGTGAGAACAGGGCAGACCATTACCTACAATGTTAATGCCGATCATGTTGCCGGTCAGCTTTATCGTTGGGCAGTTGTCGGCGGTACAATTAATCACGCTTCGGCAGTTGTATCGGGTGACTCTTCCATTGTAAACTGGACAGCCAACCTTTCCTCCATCACAGTTACGTGGGATGAAGATCTTACAGCCACCCCTATCGGTTCCTATGACGGAAGGGTTGTTGTTCAGAAGAGAACGCTTGATGGCTGTCCCAGCCAGTTGCAGGCAACCCCTGTACGTCTCTGGAATGACCCAACAGCTGAGATCGCTGCTGCCAATACCGATTTTGCAATTTGCTCCGGCGATGCAGTTGGCGGGACAATTACAATCAATTTTACCGGTGCACCGGATCCGGTTGCCGACGGCTTTGAAGTTGTTTACGACATCGCTGCAACCAACCTTACCGACCTTGGTGGTAACCCTGTTGCAGCCAGTGGTGTAAGTGCCCTGACCAATGGTTCCTCGCTTACAATCAATCTTCCCGACGGTCTTATAAGTACCGATATTGTAAATGATGCTCAGTTTGTGATCACCCTCAGCTCTATGCACGACGATTTTACAGGAGCCGGTACCCTGGGTGCACACAGCACATTTACCATCACTGTACATCCGACCGTTGTAACCGGACCGATTGTCAGCAGCAGCAGCCTTACCCGCAGGTAAGATGCGGAAGTCTCCGGAATGTTTCCGGAAGCTTATATAATATTTCCGGGTGTTGAACCCGGGGTTTTGGTAGCAGAGTTATTTGAATAACTGTTCAGATGAATTGTTATGAATAATGTACATACTATGACCAATGCCGGTTTTGCCGGTTATCTGCCACCTGGTTTGCAGATGGGTGAGGTATGGACTGCTATCAAGCGAAAAAAGGATTTGAAAAGTACTTTTTGGTTTGATTAACAACAGTATTGAATAAATAAAGAGTTAAGAGGATTCAGAGTCCCGAATGATGAGATTTAAGAAGTACATAGTGCTGCTTTGGCTGATGTTTTCATCGGCAGGCGTCCTGACGGCACAGCAATACATGAGTATTGTCTGTACCGGGGATACCGGTGTGGCTTACCATGTACAGGGCAGTGAGGGCTCAACTTTTAACTGGAATGTTCAGGGTGGTACGATTTCACGAAATTTCGGTGATTCGGTCATCGTGAACTGGGGTCTTATCCCCGGAGAGTATACTATGACAGTGCAGGAGACATCGAAATATGGCTGTCCTGCCCAGCCTGTGTCCGGAACGGTTTTGGTTTCCGCACCGGATCTCAGTCTGGGTGACGATACCTATATCTGCAGCGGTGAAACTTTTGAGATTTCGCCGGAGGGAACATTCTATTCCTATCTGTGGAGCGATGGCTCAGCCCTGCCTGTTTATTCCACGTCAACTGAAGGGTGGATAAGCTGTGAAGTGACCGATGTTTATGGTTGTCCGGCGGTTGATAGTATTTACCTGACTGTCAGAGATCTACCCTATGTAGAACTGGGGAGGGATACTTCGCTTTGTGGTTCCCAGTCAATGGTACTGAGTGGCGGACCTGATGCCAGTTCGTTCCTGTGGTCGACCGGTGAATTGTCGCCTGAAATTACTGTATTCCAGGGATTCCAGGTTGTTTCGGTGCTGGTAACAGATGTATATGGCTGTCAGAATTCGGATACGGTAACGATCAGGGATTGTGACCCGAATGTGTTCTTCAGGGACATCCCGACAGCAATTACTCCGAACGGGGACGGCAAAAATGATACCTGGCGCATCGAAAAACTTGAAGCTTATCCCGACGCGGAGATCGATATTTATGATCGCTGGGGAAGACTTGTATTCCGTTCCGATCCTGGTTATTCCCAGCCCTGGGATGGAACCGATATGAGCGGGAAAGAGCTTCCGATGGACAGCTATCATTTTGTGATAAGACTAAACTTTGGTAATGATGATCGCATTATCGGCATTGTTACAATAGTAAAATAGCCGGTGTGCCTGTACTAAAATGAACGAGGCCTTTATTAAAAAACTAACCTTAGCATTTGCACTGATCTGCGGAGGGGTAAGCTATATGTCTGCGCAGCAGGTCCCGCTTTACAGTCAGTATATGCTGAATGGTTTCCTTTTGAACCCGGCTATTGCCGGATCAGAGGGCTATACCGCTGTTAACCTGACAGCTCGTGAGCAATGGATTGGTTTCCGGGACTCCCCGGGTACCTACGCCCTTAGCTTTCAGTCGCGTGTTTTGAAAAACAGCTATATCACAAAATCCGCCAGTGTAAAGCGTCGCCAGCAACTGAGTTCGCGAAGCGGTCGGGTGGGATACGGAGGCTATCTGTTTAACGACCGTAACGGAGCTATTGAAAGAATTGGGATCCGGGCATCCTATGCCTATCATATCAGGTTCAGGCAGTCGCAGCTATCACTCGGCCTGTCGGCTGTTGCTTACCAGTTCAGGCTGGACGAAGAGAAGATCAGGCTTGACGACCCGGATGATCAGATCTACATAGGAGCTGCCAAATCGCTTTTTATTCCCGACGCGGATGCGGGAGTGTATTACACCGGTCCTAATTTTTATGCAGGATTCAGTGTCGATCAGCTCTTCGAGTCAGTACTCAAGCTAGGCGATGCCGGTTACGACCATTATAAAATGGAGCGCAATTATTACTTCATGGGAGGATACGATTTCTTTCTCAGCGAAGAACTGATCATTACCCCATCCCTTATGGGCAAATATGCTGAAAACGGTGCATGGCAATTCGACTTTAACACCAAGGTTTTCTATGATCAGTCATATTGGGCCGGACTCACATTCCGTACAGGGACTGCCTTTATTATTATGGCCGGATTGAGTGTTGATAAGCTGGTTTTTGGCTATGCCTTCGATATCTCTGTCGGAAGCATCATGAAGCACAGTTTCGGAACGCACGAGTTTATGTTTGCCGCCAAGTTCGGGGATAATGCAAGACGCTACCGCTGGCTTAACCGGTTCTGAGCCGAATCGGTGCTGCAGCGGTTTACAGCGCTTTCTGATAGCGGTCAGCACCCGGGGATATTCCATTTACCGATTTATAGGAGCCGTTTACCGATTTTCTCTTTCGGGTGCACTTTCTTATCTCTATTTTTGTTTAAAATGAAAATGAATTATGGAAACAATTTCAGGTAATAACAGAAACAGTTCACATCTGATCATCGGAATCCTCCTTGTTGTTGGTGGTATCCTCCTGATCGGTGAAGTGTCAAATATCTTTCCCTGGCGTCTCCGGGAATATCTTTTTACATGGCAGGCATTTCTGATGATCCTCGGTCTGATCTTTATCGCAGGCAGGGACAGCAAACCTACAGGTTTTATACTGCTGGCTATCGGAGCTTTTTTTATGTTGCCAAAAATCTTCCGGCATCTTGATTTTGACTGGGGCTCCATTTTCTGGCCCGTTATGCTGATCATTCTCGGACTGGTCATTATTTTCCGGCGAAGCGCTCCCCGACATAAGACCTTTCAGTTCGACACCACCGTTTCCTCCGAGGATATCATAGACGATATCAGTGTCTTTGGGGGGCATGATCGCGTGGTCGTTTCGCAACAATTCCGGGGAGGCAGGATTACGAATGTTTTCGGGGGATCAAAATATAACATGAACAAGGCACGACTGGCTCCCGGAAAACAGGTTATTGATGTGGCAATGGTTTTTGGCGGTTCGAAATTTATTGTTCCGGAAGACTGGGACATCCGTATTGAAGTAATGGCCATCTTTGGCGGGTTTTCAGACAAAAGGATGAATATCCGGTCTGAGAAAGATCCTGAACGGACACTTATTTTTAAAGGTGTGACGATTTTTGGAGGAGGTGAACTCGTAAATTATTGACTTTATGAGTCATCCGATTACAGGAAGAAGAAGTTCGTTGCTGATCTACACCGGGGTCTGGATGCTCCTGATGATGCTGCAAACCGGACTTCTTTCCTATTACGTTGGTTTGCCTTTTAGCCTTGCAGCAACGGATTCCATTACAGGAAACATTCTCTACGCCCTGATGGGCATTCTTGCCTGGTACCCGACCCGTTATATCCCATACCGGAAAAACGGTTTTTTCTACTATCTGAGCGCACATGTCGCAGCCGGTTTAGCTGTGATTACATTATGGCTGCTTCTTTCGACCGGTTTTACCATGCTCATCGCAGGTTCGAGCGAAGAGTACGACCGGTTTATCAATGACTCCTGGGTCTGGAGAGTGGTCTATGGGGTGCTGATCTACCTGGTACTCATCCTTATTTACTACCTCGTGATTTATGCTCGTACCATACAGGAGCGTGCACAGCAGGAGGAAAGGTTGCGTTCACTCGTCAGGGAAACCGAATTGAATCTTCTTAAGTCGCAGATTAATCCGCATTTTCTCTTTAACTCGCTGAATTCCATATCATCGCTAACGATGAGTAACCCGGAAGAAGCAAGGGAAATGATTATTCGTCTTTCCGACTTCCTGCGTTATTCGCTGAAGAACCGTGAAAGTGAGTATGTTCCCATGCAGGAAGAAATTGGAAGGATGAAGGATTATCTCGCCATTGAGAAAATCCGCTTTGGAGAAAAACTCCGTTACGAAATGGACGTGGAAACCGAGTGTCTCGAGCTACTGGTGCCCACAATGATCCTTCAGCCCCTGATCGAAAATGCGATTAAGCACGGGGTGTATGAAAGCCTTGAGCCGGTGACGATCCGTCTGACCTGCCATGCAGGTCCTGAAAAAATGCGGATCAGCCTGTCGAATAACTTCGACCCGACGGTCCCTTCACGAAAGGGAACAGGTGTCGGACTTCAAAACGTCACGCAGAGGATCAGGCTGGCCTACGGAGACGAGGGCAGGGCAGAGTGGTCGTTGAAAGATAATGTGTTTACTGTAAATCTGATTATTCCAAGAAAAAGAAAATAGTATGACAACAATGACGGCCATAATAGTAGAAGATGAACAACCGGCCAGGGCACTTTTAAAACGTTACCTGGAGAGTTTCCCCGAGATTACCCTGCTGGGAGAATATGACAACGGTTTTTCCGGTTTGAAAGCCATTAATGAACTTAAACCGGATGTAATCTTCCTGGATGTCCAGATGCCGAAACTCACCGGTTTTGAAATGATTGAGGTCCTTGAACATCAGCCTGCAGTTATTTTTACGACGGCTTACGACCAGTTTGCCATCCGGGCTTTCGAACAGAATGCCGTTGATTACCTGTTGAAGCCTTTTTCGACTGAGCGCTTTTCGGAGGCAATCAATCGTTTGAAAGTCAGGATGTCAGGTCAGGAGCAGCTGGGCGCCGACCTGCAGCGTATCCGGCAACATCTTGAGAACAGCGAAGAGCAGATTCGGAGAATCGTCATTAAGAAAGCCGGTAAAATACATGTGATTTCGACCGACGATGTCCATTACCTTGAAGCACAGGACGATTATGTGATGGTGTATACTTCAGAAGGCCGTTTTCTGAAGCAGCAAACGATGAAATTTTTCGAAACCCATCTCGATCCCGAGCAATTTATCCGGATACACCGATCGTACATGGTAAATATCAGGGCCATCGAACGTATTGAGCCCTATGAAAAAACCAATTTCATTCTTATCCTGCGGGATGGAAGCAAGGTTCCAGTAAGCCGTAACGGGATGCAGGTCCTGAAGGATAAACTTGATTTCTAAACGCCGCACGGGTCGGAGGATTCATTAATTTTAAGGGATTAAAAAAGCATCTTATGTCATTGCAGATTGATGAAAAGGACCTGAAAAAATTTATTGTGGTTGGCGACCGCGTTTTGATAAAACCAAAGGCTCAGCAGGACAGGACCAAAGCAGGACTCTACCTTCCGCCAGGTGTTCAGGAAAAGGAAAAGATTCACAGCGGCTATGTCCTGAAGGTCGGTCCGGGATATCCCATTCCGGCAGTAACCGATTCCGATGAGCCCTGGAAAAATAAGGCGGATGAAGTAAAATACGTGCCCCTGCAACCCAGGGAAGGAGATCTGGCAGTTTACCTGCAGAAAAGCGGATATGAAATCGAGTTCAACAATGAAAAGTACGTGATCATTCCACACTCGGCCATACTCCTGCTCATAAGGGATGAATCACTTTTTACCTGAATCCCTGTTTTCCATAACTTCGTGATACCTGAAACAACCGGTTAAATGGTCGTTAACGATACCCGCTGCCTGCAAATGAGCATAGATGGTTGTTGAGCCGATAAAACGAAATCCTCTTTTTTTCATATCCTTGCTGATGGCATCCGAAACCTCGGTTTTTGCCGGCAGTTCACTCATGTGCTCCCAGTTGTTAACGATTTGCCTGCCACCCGTGAATTGGAGCAGGTACCGGTCGAATGAGCCGAACTCTTTCCTGACCTCAAGAAATGAACGTGCATTGGTGACCGACGCCTCGATTTTCAGCCGGTTCCTGATAATCCCCGGATCATTCAGCAACTCCTCCACCCGGTCCTGATCATAGCCTGCCACAATTTCCGGGTCGAAGTCTGCATACAGGCGACGGTAATTCTCCCGTCTTTTAAGAATGGTGAGCCAGCTTAACCCGGCCTGGGCAGACTCCAGAACTAAAAATTCAAAGTGTTTACGGTCATCATGCAGGGGCAGTCCCCATTCTTCGTCATGGTAGCTGATATAAACCGGATCATTTCCTGACCACGGGCAACGCTTTCTTTCCCTATTCATGAAACTGCAATTAGTGAACGTTTGCCAGAGTTACTTCATTAGTGCTTTTAAGACCCTGTTCAAAGGTACGGATATTTTCCATGGTGGTATGGGCGATCTCGGTCAGGGCCTCATGCGTGAGGAAGGCCTGGTGAGCCGTGATGAGCACGTTCGGAAAGGTCATCAGTTGCATTATCATCTCATCGTCGATGATCATTTCTGAAAGATCCCTGAAGAACAGGCGCTCTTCCTCTGCATAAACATCCATTCCAAGGTATCCCAGGTGTTTGCTTCTCAGGGCCGCGATGACTTCCTGCGTGTCGATCAGTTTTCCGCGACTGGTGTTAATCAGCATGGCCCCTTTTTTCATCTGTTCAAGGGTGGTGCTGTTCACGATGCGATAGGTTTCCGGTGTTAGCGGGCAGTGCAATGAAAGGATGTCGGAACGGGAGAAGAGCTCCCCTGAATCCACATAGTCCACACCCCGTTTGCGCAACTCTTCCGATGGATAGGGATCATAAGCCAGAACCCTGCAACCAAAACCCTGCATAAGCCCGGCAAAAACCTGACCGATCTTGCCGGTGCCGTATACCCCAACTGTTTTACCGTGAATGTTTATGCCAACCAGGCGATCCAGTGAAAAATTTGCTTCTCTTACCCGGTTGTAGGCCTTATGCGTCTTGCGGCTCAGGGCCATAATCAGGGCTACGGCATGCTCGGCTACCGCATGGGGAGAGTAGGCCGGAACTCTTAAAACAGTAATTCCGAGACTGGCTGCTGCTTCCAGATCGACATTGTTAAAGCCGGCACAGCGGAGTGCGACCAGTCGGATATGATGGCGGGAGAGTTGCTCAAGGGTCTCTCTGTTGATCTGGTCATTGACAAATGCGCAGACTACCTCGAATCCTGCAGATAATCCCGCAGTTTTCCTGTTCAGAGGTGCTTCGAAAAATTCAAGTTCATATCCATAGGACCTGTTTGCCTGCAAGAGGAAATCCTTATCATATGATTTGGCGGAAAAGACGGCTATTTTCATGGTTCCTGTTGTTTTATAGTATATTGTCCCTGTCGGGCCTCCTTATTCGTAAACCTTCTAAATGAGGGATTGTTCGTTAAAATCATGGTGCCTTTTCTGGACTTTCTGTAAGCTTTGCGCTAAATTTGATGAAAATCTGCCCGGTATGATGCAGGTACCGGTCGGCTTTTCTCCCTCCTAATTTAGATTAAATATTTATTGTTATTGAAATAACAATATTTTGAAAGTTTGGTTCAAATATGAGCTAACTTTGCATGACAGAATTGATGAAAAAAATTTCTGACTTTGTTAAATAAATAACAATATACACTTAAACATCACAAAAACATGAATTTACGGGAGGTTTCAGAAACGCTCGGGGCCAGGGTTCTTGTTGGAGCGGAGTATCTTGACAGGGAAGTCGGCTTTGCTTTTTCTTCCGATCTGATGAGTGATGTATTGACGGTGGATCACAGGAACACTCTGTTGATTACCGGACTGGCCAATCTTCAGGCTTTACGGACAGCGGAGATGTCGGATATCGGACAGGTGATCATTGTGAGGAACAAGGAAGTATCCGAGGAAATGGTGGCCCTGGCCAGGGAGAATCAGATTGTACTGATGCAATCCCAGTATTCGCTGTTCAGGGTGTCGGGCTTGCTTTATATGGCTGGAATAAAACCTATATTCTGAATGGAATTGCGATTTGAAGTGGCGGGAGGAGATTTCACCAATGCCGGTGCGGCATCGAGTTCGGTGAAGAAGGTGTTGAAACAGCTCAATGTGCAGCACCAGATCATCAAGCGTGTCGTGGTGGCGCTGTATGAAGCTGAGGTGAATGTGGTGGCTCATGCCTTTGAAGGGGAAATAGTTGCAGACATTTCAGCCGATGCCATCCGAATCACGGTCAGCGACCGCGGACCCGGAATTGCCGATATTGACCTGGCCATGCAGGAGGGTTACAGTACCGCTTCACCCGCAGTGCGGGAA
This sequence comes from Bacteroidota bacterium, assembly GCA_049325415.1. GTDB lineage: Bacteria > Bacteroidota > Bacteroidia > Bacteroidales > JBMOLL01. The sequence continues at coordinate 11,685 of JBMOLL010000046.1, forward strand.
ATGGGCTTTGGTGCAGGGATGGGACTGCCAAACATTAAAAGGAATACCGATGAGCTGGCCATTGAGAGTGAGCCCGGTAAAGGGACCCGGGTTGTGATGGTTAATTATTTAACGTAGATGGAACAGGAAAAGACAGAACAGAAATTTCATCATGCTCTGCGGATTTCTGCCGAGTTGTGTACAGGATGCACCCATTGCATGAAGGTTTGTCCGACTCAGGCAATAAGGATCAGCAAAGGCAAAGCCGTGATCTCGGAAGAGCGCTGTGTCGACTGTGGAGAATGCTATAAGGCCTGTCCGGTCAGCGCAATTATGGTTGAGCAGGATGATTTCGGGGAGATCTTTAATTATAAGGTGCGTGTGGCTCTTGTGCCTGCAGTGTTTATCGGGCAGTTTCCCTCCGCCATTCCAGCCTCACAGGTCTATGCCGGTCTGGCAGAGTTGGGTTTTACCCATGTATTTGAAATTGAGAGTGTAACCGGGATCATTCAGGAGGGTTACCGGCGGTTTATGGAGAAAAATCCCGGCTATAAACCTTATATCTCAACTTTTTGTCCGGCCATTATAAGGCTGATCCAGGTTCGTTTTCCTTCCATGACCGATCACCTTCTGCTGGTCAAACCACCAAATGATGTCGCCGCGCAATATTTCCGGAATAAGCTGGAGCAGGAAGGATTTTCAGGTGCCGAGACCGGAATGTTCTACATTACACCCTGTGCGGCCAAGATCGCGGCCGTTAAAAAGCCGGTAGGTGAGGACCGGTCGGCTATTAACGGGGTGATCAATATGGACTACCTCTATAACAGGGTGCTGAGGCTCATCAGGAACAATGAAATCAAAACAGCGGGTAATTTTCAGGCCGGCTTCCTGAGCAGTACAGGGATCCGGTGGACCCTGACCCGTGGGGAATCTTCCGTGCAGAAAGGCCGTTCTCTGGCTGTCGACGGGATGAGTCATGTAACGGAATTCCTTGAGAAGCTGGAAGAAACGGAAAATTCTTCGATCGATTTTCTCGAACTCCGCGCCTGCGATGAAAGCTGTGCTGGGGGGATCCTTATATCGGGAAACCGCTTCCTGACTGTGGAAAGGCTGGTTCGAAGGGCTTCCGATTATCCCGAAACGCCCATCGGTAACGGGGAAGAGGCAGAAATGTATCATGAAGAGAGTTATGACCTTAAACCCATATTGCCCCGGCCCATGATGCAGCTCGACAGCGATATATCGGCGGCACTGGAGAAAATGGCCAGAATGGAGCAATTGCTGAAGGTTTTACCGGGAATCGACTGCGGAGGATGCGGTTCGCCGGGTTGCCGTGCCCTGGCAGAGGATATTGTACGGGGAAAAGCGGGTTTGTCCAGATGCATTTTTATCCAGGAGCTTCAGATCAGGGATGGTCGCTTAAGTGTGGAAGAAGCCGACAGGATCAATGCTGAGGTCTGGGGTGCTGACAGAAAATACAGAAGTCAAAATATATAATTATGAAGGTAAAGGAAATTACCGGGGAGCTGCAATTGCGCTTGTTCACCGGAGAAGCGGGGCTTGAGCGTGAAGTCAGTGGCGCCTATGTCTGTGATCTGCTGAGCGATGTCATGGGCTTTGCCAGGGAAGGAGAGGCGTGGATAACCCTGCAGTCACACCTGAATGTCATCGCCATTGCTTCCCTGAAGGACATGCCGGCCGTTTTCCTTGTCAGGGGAAATGAACCCGAAGCTGCGGTTGTGAAAAAGGCGGAGGAAGAAGGTATTGCTGTTGCCGGAACAAACATGAGTGCCTTTGAACTGGCCGGAAGGCTTTACGAAATCCTGCACCGGCCATGAAACAGTACCGGGCTGATCTGCATCTGCACACCCTGCTCTCTCCATGCGGAAGCCTGGAGATGAGTCCGTCTGCCATTATCAGGGGTGCAGCAGCAAAGCAGCTCGATATGATTGCCATTACCGATCATAATCATACCGGACATTGCCGGCTCGTAAGGCAACTGGCCGGAGAGTGGAATATCTATGTACTTTATGGCGCTGAAGTGACGACCCGGGAGGAAGTGCACTGTCTGACCCTGTTTGACACGGATGAGCAGATATCGGCTTTTCAGGCTTACCTGGATGATTATCTGCCGCACCTGGCCAATCATCCGGAGTATTTTGGCGACCAGGTGATCATCGGAGAGAAGGAGGAAATACTCTGCGAGTTACCCTACCTTCTGACCAACGGGATTGACCAGTCGATCGAAGAGGTGGAAGCCCGGGTTCATGAACTCGGCGGTCTCTTTATCCCTGCCCATGTCGACCGACCGGCGAACGGACTTTACAGTCAGCTTGGTATTTTTCCCGGAGGACTGCTGACCGACGCCGTTGAGATCTCAAGGTATTCAGGAAGGGAAATGATCTGCGATCTGCATCCGGAGCTTGCCGGCCGTACCCTGATCCAGGATTCGGATGCACATCATCCGTCCGATATCGGAAGGGCCTTTACGCTCTTTGAGTTCGAACGTCCCGCTTTTGAAGAAGTAAAGGGGGCACTGAGAGGCCTGGGCGGCAGGAGGGCCTACCTGCCATGAAAACTATCGCCCTGAACCTGCTGGATGTCGCTGCCAATTCCTTCGAAGCCGGCGCAAGCGATGTTGCCGTGTCTATGGAAGTGCTGGAGGCAGAAAACAAACTGGAGCTGGAGATCCGGGATAACGGGAGAGGGATGGAACCGGAAACACTTGAAAAGGTTACTGACCCATTTTATACTACCCGGAGTACCCGTAAAGTTGGCCTTGGACTGGCCCTGATCCGACAGATGGCCGAGGCAACAGGAGGGAGCCTGACAATTAGCTCGGTTCGAGGAAGCGGGACTACACTGAGGGTTAGCTTTGGACTGAGGCACCCCGATTGCCAGCCTCTCGGAGACCTCCCGGGTGTGGTGATCATGCTGGCGGGAAGGGATCGTGCCGTACGGTTCCGGTTCAGGGCTAAAACCGGAAAGGGGGTTTATAATTTCGACACGGCTGAAGTTTTGGAGGTGCTGGAAATCAATGCAATTGAAGGTGCTGAATTGCTTTCGCAACTCAGGGAACTGGTGGCAAACGGACTCCGGGAAATCTCTTTTGAGGGCTTAAATTGAATTATTATAAATTAGTGTGAATCGAAAAACAGTAAGGAATAAATTTCTAAATTCGCATGTTTTTTAAAAATCACCAGGGTAGGATCAAAATTAAATTTTCATATAGACATGGCAAAAATTGAGTCATTAGCTGATCTGAAGCGGATACGCGAAGCGCAGAAGTCCGGCATGGGCCTGCGGGAAAAGGGAGACCATCCCGAGGGCCGAGTTCAGGTAAAGGTTGCAATGGCCACCTGTGGTATTGCAGCGGGAGCCAAAAATACAATGGAGTTTCTCCTCGACCAGCTTGAGAAACGTGGAGTTGATGCGGTTGTGACCCAGACGGGCTGTATGGGTTATTGTTATGCTGAGCCAACGATTGAAGTTACCCTTCCCGGGCAGGAACCGATTGTTTTCGGTGATGTCAACGTAGAGAAGGCTGATGAGATCATTGAGAAATATATCAAGACCGGAGAGCTGGTGGATGGGATCATCCCGGTAAATTATCAGACCATCGATTCAAAAGAATAGGAGGAAAGAACATGTCGAAATACAGTATGCACCTGATGGTTTGCGGAGGTACCGGTTGCCGGGCCTCTTCAAGTGATGCGCTGGTGGAAAGGCTGCGCAGGGAGCTTGATAAACAGGGATTATCTGACACCGTTCAGGTGATCATGACGGGTTGTTTCGGATTCTGCGAAAAAGGTCCGATTGTCAAGGTAATGCCCGATAATACCTTTTATACCCAGGTAAAGCCGGAGGATGCCGAAGTAATCGTGGAAGAGCATGTTGTCAAAGGTCGCCGTGTACAGCGCCTGCTGTACGAAGATCCTGAGACGCAGCAGCACGTGGAGGACTCAAAACATATGGGCTTTTACAAGAAGCAGATAAGGATAGCCCTGAGGAACTGCGGATTTATTAATCCTGAGGTAATTGATGAATATATAGCCCGCGACGGTTATATGGCGCTTGGAAAGGTGCTGACCGAGATGACGCCGGAACAGACCATCGAACTGGTAAAAAAATCCGGTCTGAGGGGTCGCGGCGGTGCCGGCTTTCCGACGGGCCTGAAGTGGGAACTGGCCCGAAAGAGTGTTTCCGATAAGAAATATGTGGTTTGTAATGCCGACGAAGGAGACCCGGGTGCCTTCATGGACCGTTCGATCCTGGAAGGTGACCCGCATACGGTACTGGAGGCAATGGCCATCTGCGGTTATTGCATGGGAGCCGATGAAGGTTTGATATATATTCGCGCCGAATATCCGCTGGCTATCAAGCGTTTGCAGATTGCCATCGCACAGGCTGAGGCCTATGGCCTGCTGGGTGAGAATATTCTGGGCACGAATTTCAGTTTCAGGATAAAAATGAAATATGGTGCAGGTGCTTTTGTCTGCGGAGAGGAAACTGCTTTGATTCACTCCATGGAAGGGCTCCGCGGTGAACCTACGCTCAAGCCGCCCTATCCTGCTGTCAGCGGGTACAAGGGTAAACCTACCAATGTGAATAATGTGGAAACCTATGCCAATATACCGGTTATCATCAACAAGGGGGCAGAGTGGTTCAGCAGTATCGGGACTGAAAAGTCAAAAGGAACAAAGGTTTTTGCCCTGGCGGGAAAAATCAATAACGTGGGACTGATTGAGGTACCTATGGGAACCACCCTGCGTGAGGTGATTTTTGAGATCGGTGGCGGGATCAAAGGCGGAAAGAAGTTTAAGGCAGTGCAGACCGGGGGGCCCTCAGGTGGTTGTCTCACGGAAAAGCACCTGGATACTCCCATCGACTTTGACAACCTGATTGCCAGTGGCTCCATGATGGGTTCCGGCGGGATGATCGTCATGGACGAAACGGATTGCATGGTTTCCATTGCCAGGTATTACCTCGAATTTACCGTGGAGGAATCCTGCGGAAAATGTTCGCCCTGCCGCATCGGGAATAAAAGGCTGCACGAACTGCTTGAGCGGATCTGCGCTGGACATGGGACAACCGATGACCTCGAAAGGTTGGAGAACCTGGGCAAGGTGATCAAGGATACTTCCCTCTGTGGACTGGGCCAGTCATCTCCGAACCCGGTGCTTTCCACCCTGGAACATTTCCATAATGAGTACATGAGCCATGTGGTGGATAAAAAGTGCCCGTCGGGTGTTTGTAAAGACCTTATGGAGTACTTCATAGTGGAGGAGAACTGTGTGGGCTGCACCGCCTGTGCGAGAGCCTGTCCGGTTGGAGCCATCACCGGTGAAAGGAAACAGCCTCACCTGGTCAATCCGTCCATCTGTATCAAATGTGGTGCATGTATGGAGAAGTGTAAATTCGATGCAGTGATTTTGAAATAAAAAGAAGACAATATAATGGACCTTGTAAAATTAACCATAGACGGCCGTCAGGTGGAAGTCCCCAGGGGGACAACCGTTCACAAAGCGGCCAAATCAATCGGAATTGATATTCCGGTGTTGTGTTACATGGATCTGAAAGGCCTCAATATCGAGAACAAACCGGGAGGTTGCCGGGTGTGCGTAGTTGAGATCGAGGGCAGAAAGAATCTTCCGCCATCCTGTTCCACCGAAGTGAGCGAGGGTATGGTTGTAAGGACAAACAGTATCCGGGTGATCAATGCACGGAGAACTGTTGTGGAGCTGATCCTTTCCGATCACCCCAAGGACTGCCTTGTCTGTGCCAAATCAGGAAACTGTGAACTGCAGAATATGGCCATCAAGCTGGGAATCAGGGATATTCCAGGCCAGGCCTTTGCAGCTATGTCAACCTACCGCAAAGACACCTCTCCCTCCATTATCAGGGACATGGATAAATGCATTATGTGCCGCCGCTGCGAAACCATGTGTAATGATTTTCAGACCGTCGGGGCACTGAGTGCCGTCAACCGTGGTTTTATGGCCGTGGTATCCCCCGCCTTTGAAATGAACCTGGAACATTCACCCTGCACCTATTGCGGTCAGTGCGTGGCTGTTTGCCCGACCGGTGCCCTTACGGAAGTGGATCATACCTATAAGGTAATATCCGCACTGAATGATCCGACCAAGACCGTTGTGGTACAGACAGCTCCTGCTGTCAGGGCTGCGTTAGGAGAGGAATTCGGACTTGAACCCGGTACTCTTGTTACGGGAAAGATGGTTTCGGCCCTGAAGCGTCTTGGATTCGATTATGTGTTTGACACTGATTTTGCAGCCGACCTGACCATCATGGAAGAAGGCACAGAGCTTCTCGACAGGTTATCAAAGTTCCTGGAGGGCGACAAGAGTGTCCATCTTCCTATTCTCACCTCCTGTTGCCCGGGCTGGGTTAACTTTTTTGAGCATCAGTTCCCCGAGTTGAAGGAAATTCCTTCGACTGCGCGCTCTCCCCAGCAGATGTTCGGATCAATTGCCAAGAACTATTTTGCTGAAAAGATCAAGGTCGACAGGAAAAATATGGTCGTGGTATCCATCATGCCCTGCCTGGCCAAGAAATACGAGTGCCAGCGGGAGGAATTCATGGTGGACGGCAATCCTGATGTGGATTATTCCATCTCGACAAGGGAACTGGCGCATCTTATCAAACAGGCCAACCTTGACCTGCTGAATATGCCGGATGAGGATTTTGACAAGCCGCTGGGTGAATCGACCGGTGCCGGTGTGATCTTTGGCGCAACGGGTGGTGTCATCGAAGCTGCCACGAGAACAGCCTATGAGATTTACACCGGAAAGTCGCTTGAAAAGGTCGATTTTGAGCAGTTACGAGGACTTGACGGCATCCGCAAGGCATCCGTCGATTTCAACGGATTTGAGCTGAAAATCGGTATTGCTCACGGACTGGGTAATGCACGCAAGTTGCTTGAGGATGTTAAGGCAGGAAAATCGGAATTTCATGCCATCGAGATCATGGCCTGTCCGGGCGGATGTATCGGTGGTGGCGGTCAGCCGTTGCACCATGGCGACTCTTCCATACTAAAAGCTCGTGCAGCTGCGCTGTACCGGGAGGATGCCGGCAAGCCGATCCGCAAATCCCACGAGAACCCCTACATTATTAAGCTTTATGAGGAGTACCTTGGCAAGCCGCTCAGCCACAAGTCGCATGAATTACTGCATACGCACTATTTCGATAAAAGCCGTAAGATCTTCCAGATCTGATCAGTCAGTGTTTTTTACTAAAATTCAGAAATCATGTCAAGTGTAAAAATAGAACTCAGGAAAGAACAGGTCGAGAAGATCGCTGCGATCTGCAAGACCTTTGATAACGACCCGGGTGAACTGATCAATGTGCTGCACAAAACCCAGCATGAATTCGGCTATCTTCCGGCTGAAGTACAGGAGGTAGTGGCACGCGAACTGAAGGTACCCGTTGCCAAGGTCTATGGCGTAGTAACCTTCTATTCTTTCTTTAACATGACCCCCAGGGGCGAAAACCCCATCTCTATCTGCACGGGTACGGCCTGTTATGTTCGTGGTGCCGAGAACGTGCTTGCGGAATTCAAGAAGCAACTGAAGATCGAGGTGGGAGAAACAACCCCCGACGGGAAATTTTCACTGAGCTGCCTGCGCTGTGTGGGTGCCTGCGGTCTGGCACCGGTTGTACTGGTGGGTGAAAAGACCTACGGAAGGGTAGCTCCCGATGATGTTAAAAAGATCCTTCAGGAATTTACAGATTAATAGTTTCAGTTTTTGTTTGACTCAATTCCGAAAGGGGGGCTGATTTATCAGCTTCCCTTTTTTTCTGCACGTTTCATGAAAACGTTGTAAATCGCAAACAACAGGGCAGTGATCAGCCCCATGACAAGCAGGATAAACCCGAATTTCCAGGGCTGGCTGTAATTCCAGAGCAGATCGTTCAGTTCATTTCCGCTGAGGCCGGAAATGGAGAGGTACTGATTGAAATCCAGATTACCGCTGATCCCTTTTTCTTCGAGCAGGTAACGGGCAAGTATACTTTTCTTGTCGGCCAGGCGCTCATAAAGACCTCCCGAGATAAAGCCTCCGATGAAATTGCCCAGTGCAATGGGTACGAACTGTGTTCCCATGTACAGTGCTGCCTTGTCTTTCGGCGCAATGCTCCCGATATATTCCAGGATCTTGGGGGAATAACTCATCTCACCGATGCCGAATACAAAGATCGAGAGCACCAGTAAAAATGGATCCCTCGTGCTGAATGCCAGGTACAGGCCAATCGTATTTACCAGCATACCGCCCACCATGGCGGTAAGTGGTCTGAATCGTTTTACCAGCGAACTGATGACAATCTGTAAGGCTACGATGAAGAAGGCATCCAGGGTGATCAGTTTTTCCGCATTGATGATCCCTTCACTGGTGCCAACAGCCCTTGCAATGCCCGGGGTGTGCTCCAGTAAATAATTGTACAGGAGGGAGGTGTTACTCCACTGGTCGATAAACACCGGCAGGGAATAAAAATATTGCCAGTAGACGGTCCAGGCCCCGGTGAGAATGATCAGGAAAAGCAGGAAACGCAGGTCACTCAGGGCGTAAATGATATTCTGCCACGATTTTTTAACAGTCTCCCAGATACTAACACCGGAGCTTTTTTCACGTCCGGGTTCACGGTAGAACAAAAGGCAGAGGACCAGATTGACAAGGATGGCCCCTGAGGACATCAGAAAAACCAGATCCCAGCTTTTTTCCCGGAGATCGGACGCCAGGAAGGGACCAAGAAGAGCCCCGATATTCACCATCATGTAAAAAATCCCAAAACCGAGGGAGGAATTTTTTTCATTCGTGGTTTTGGCAACAGTGGCTGATATAATCGGTTTAAACAGAGCTGCGCCAATGGCCACGTAAAAGAAGGTGATAAAGACAGCGGGGAAGGAGCTGACCTGTCCCATCAGGTAATAGCCGGACGACAGGATCAGGAAGGCAGTGATGAGGACTTTCTTGTATCCCAGTTTATCGGCAAGGGCTCCGGTAATTATAGGAAGGAAATACAGGATGGCATTTACAATACCCATGATCAGGCCTTTCTCAACCTGAGTGAAACCCAGTGCACCGGTTTCTGTGGAGTTTGTAAGGTACAGGGCCAGCAGGTTGAAGATGCCATAATAAGCCCATCTCTCAAATAATTCAAGAGTATTTGCCGTCCAGAATACCCGCGGGAAATTCAGAAAGGTCCCGGTTTTATTGTCAGCGTTCTTCATGCTCTGTTTTTGAAAGACCATAAATATAGCTCTTTTTCTCCCCGGTGAGATCAAAGGTGTAAATCTTCATATAGCGGTGGTGGTAAACATAATTGACCATGGCAAAATCACCCAGGCACATCACATTGTGGCTCAGCAGGAATACCATGGACAGGATCTGCCACCTTATATCCATGAAGAACAGGGAAATAAGCACTGTGAGATTGATCACCACAAAGGGTGCAAGTGCAACAACCACCAGCTGCCGGCCGGAGATGACATAGTTATCGGCGGAGACAAAGAAGATCATCTGTCTGAAATCGGCACCGAATTTTATCTTTTTTGCACCTGTAAACCGGTAGGTCAGTGCATGCAGTCCTTCGTGGAAGGGCACCACGGCGACAGAGCCCAGTGCGAATCCGGCGAGAATAAGCCAGATAAAATGGCTGCTTCCGTCACGCGGAGCTGAAAGGTATGTGGCAGAAAGGAAAAAGACAACTGTCAGATACAAAAGGTGAAGCGACCAGAAGAACCTTGTTATAAACGAGGGAGTCCTGATTTTGTCCATAATGAACCGGACCATGTCGACAAACTCCAGTTCATCCAGCAGATGAAAGCGCGGGTCGGAACGCAATTCATCGGAGGAAGGGTTCATTTCCCGGCTGTTGGGTCATACACCACACCGGCGAAGAGCACTGTGCCGGTTCTGCTTTCGCGGAGCAGGAAGATAAACGGATGGTCGGCATTGAAACGCACCGGTTCTCCCGGATAGGCTGCCTTTAGCCCGATGGTCACTGCCGTGGCAGCAGCGGCTTCGGTTCCCTCTTCATTCACCTCGATAAAGGCTTTATGCAGGACATCATCCACCTTCAGTTCCTTGTTCCCGGTTATTCCCGAGAGGTCGGCTGTGAGTTCGAAAGGTTCAGTAAGCCCCATTTTCATCAGGTACTCCTTCACATTCAGGGAGGTGTTTATTTCAAATTTCGGGAGCGAAAGGTCGACGCTCTGGTGGACCTGCCCTGCGAGAATGCGGGATATAAGGGTCTCATTCAGTCGGGGAAGCAGGCTCTCAACAGTCCATTTTCCTTCCGGAAGGATCAGCAGCATGCTGTATTTTTGGGCTTCATAGGGAAGGGACACTGCACGAAGGGTATCGCTGGAGAAAAAACGGATATTCGATGTGGCATGCATAAAAGATGCCTGAACGGTGGTCCAGTCTTTTTTATAAAAGGGAGCGGGCCGGGTTTGTGCCTTGCTGAAGGTGTTGAGCCAGGCACCTTTAAAATACAGGGCGTTGGTCAGAACCAGCCTCGTATTTTCCGTCAGTGTATTGGGTGGAAGGATTTCCCTGATCCTATCCCCTGTCCTTTCAGAGGTCCATGAATTGATCTGTCCCCGGGCTTTCTCGCGGGCGGGTGCAGAAATGAAATCTACAAGCCGTGCAGGTGCATCGTATTCATCCTTCATGATCCCGGCGAACCCGGGAAGAACGTCATATTTTTCCTGGATCCAGAGACTGTTGGCGATATTCAGACTTACCGCGCTGTCGGAGCTTGCGAGTGCGTTGTTCAGATCGTGAAACTGACGGAATACTTCCGGACTGAGGGGAGGAAAATGCAGGACCTGTTCCATCTGAGTTGCGGTATTTCCTCCTGCTCCGGCATAAACCATCGACATAGCTGCGGAAATACTGTAGGGAGAGAAAACAAAATTCTCATTGTCGGGGACCGCCTGGCCGAAAAATGAAAGGGCAAACAGGCGGTTTCCCTCACTTACCGTAGAGGGAGAGCTGACCGGATCTGCAGTTACCTGATTCCTGCTGCTACGGCAAGCTGTGCCGAAAATGCAGCCAAGAAAAATCAGGAAGGAGGACAGGAGGATACCATATTTTTTCATCATCTTTGGTCTTTGATTTTCTGGCAGGTCTGCGACCTGATTATCAGACCAAGATAAGAGGTTTTCTCTGATTTTTAAAGTATGGACAGGAGCAAAACAAAAGGATATTTATATGCGCTGGGAGCTGCGCTGGCGCTATCGGCTTCTTTTGTATTCAGCAAGTCGGCCCTTAACCATCTGAATATGGTACAGTTCGGGCTGATCTGGTTTGGGATCGGAGTGATCTGGAACCTTTTGTCATATTTTTTTACGGGTGCATACCGTACTTTCAGGGAAAGCATGCCTGCCAAGCTCTACGTGGCTATTTTGATCGCCGTTCTTGAAGCAGCTGCAACAGGTCTCTTTTACATCGCCATTAAGAAAATGGAGAATCCGGCGGTTGTTTCGTTTATCGGGAATGCCGGACCGGTATTTGTGACCATCATGGGCATTACGCTTCTCAGGGAGCGGTTCAGTTTCTGGCAAATGGGAGGAATTCTGATCACCATTGCCGGGATTTTTGTCATTAACTATAACGGGACATTTTTCGGAGGATTTGCCGATCATGGCTCTGTTTATGTGCTTTCGGCCTCTTTCCTCTTTGCCCTGGCCACCATTGCCGGGAGGAGGTACAGTTCCCTGCTCGATCCGGGCCTGATGTCGCTCATCCGCTCATTTATCCTCAGCCTGGCCTTCCTGGCGATCTATTTGTCGGGTTCCCAAGACCTGAGGTTTTCCCTGCAGGTATGGAGGGATCTGACCATAGGCTCAATGCTGGAGACCCTGCTCACCATAGTTTTCGCCTACCAGGCGCTCAGGTTTATCGAGGCTACACGTACATCGCTTATTATCAGTACAAAAGGAGTCTGGACCCTGGTGCTTGCATGGGTCTTCCTCGGTGTGTTCCCATTGCCGCATCAGCTTGCCGGTGGATTGCTAACCCTTGCAGGTGTCTGGCTGATTACCGGGCTTAAGGCCAGTCGTCATTAAGAATATAGGTGTAAGTAGTGAGGGAGGAGGCTTTTTTATAGCAACGACCGGCTTCCTGCCTGTCACCGTTTTTCAGGTTGATCCTTGCCAGCCCCATCCAGGCCAGGGCGGCATACTGATCAGCAAAAGTGCCAAAGGTTTCTGCCTTGCTGATCACTGTTTCGTATAGGGTGACTGAGCGATTCCTGTTTTTGTAATATTTCTCATTTAAGTAGGCATAAATGAGCGTGGAGATCATCAGGGGGAAGTCTGCCTTTATCTTTTCCAGTTTGCCGGCGAGAACCTCAGCCAGTGCATAGTTTTCAGTTCTCAGAAGGACGACCGCATAGGTTGTCATGTAGTAAACATTGTTCGGGTAGAGGCGGTACAGTTCGGAGGCATAATTGAGCGCAAGCGGATAGTTCTTTTCGTAGTTCAGCTGAAGCAGGGTCATGAACAACAGCGATTCCACCCGGATGTAGGTTGTGTGATCAATCGCGTACTGCAATTGTTTTATTCCCAGCGAGGTGTCGCCATCCCGGAGAAGGACGGCAAAGGGCCTGTAAACCGGATGCGCCTTCGGATAGGCTTCTATATAATAATTATATAAGCCGGTACTGAAATAAAACTCACTGAAACGGTCCTTCAGCGCAAAACCTTTCACCGTAACCTTATACATGTTATCGAGGTCGGCGATTACCTTTGCCGGGTGTCCGTTATCCGACCAGTACATGGCTCTGAAGGCCCTTCCGAACAGATCGAAGAAAAGGCCTTCCAGATCTTCCGGATCCCTGTCCAGCATCCTGTCGGCAAGGCTGATAGTCTTTTCAAGTTTTTCAATGAAAAGGTCCGCTTCCTTTTCGGAAGGCGTCAGCGGGAAGTTTTCCCAGTAGATGATCAGGCTTTCCAGAAAGGTATAGGCCGGATGGAGGGGGTCGGTCCGGTAAAGTTTCTGCTGAATGGACCGGGCTTCGGTGAAATGATAGTTATAGGTTTGCTTCAGGCACTGACTGACCATCTCGAGCCTGTCGGGATGGTCAAGAAGAGCCTGCTGGGCGGTGGCACCCAGGTTTAACAACAATAGCGGTACAATGATCCATTTCGATCCGGGCATTCGCAAATATACGAAAAGGTCGCAGGTGAAGATGCCCTTCATTTGGTTTCCTCCCGATATTTTGCATCTTTGTGACAGATACCAGGATAATGTTGCAAATAGGAAAGATCATTGTCAGCCGGGACCTTTTTGAGCACCGGTTTGTTTGCCGGCTGGACGCCTGCGAGGGAAATTGCTGTGTGCATGGAGATTCAGGGGCACCGCTTGAAATGGAGGAAGCAGCTTTGCTCGACCGTGAGATCGGGCAGATCGTCCCATATATGCGAAAGGAAGGCGTAGTTGCGATACACCGGCAGGGAAACTGGGTCATCGACGAAGACGGCGACAGGGTAACGCCACTTTTAAACAGGAGAGAGGAGTGTGCCTATGTCTGGTTTGATGGCGATATTGCAAGCTGTGCCATTGAAAAGGCCTGGGAAGCCGGGAAAACCGGATTCCGTAAACCCTTATCCTGTCATCTTTATCCGATCAGGATTTCCCGGCTCAGCGACGGCATAGCCCTGAACATTCACCAGTGGAGCGTTTGTGCCCCGGCCAGGGAACTGGGAAAGGAACTGGGAGTTCCCGTGTTCCGTTTCCTCAAAGAGGCCATACAGAGGGCGTTCGGGGAGCAGTTTTACACGGAACTGGAGGAAGTGTATGCGGCAATGGCTGAGGAGAGGTTGAAATAAAATTGATGGTATAAATTGAAAAATCCAATACAATGGAGCAGATAAGAAACTATATTGAAGCCAACAGGGAACGTTTCCTGGAAGAACTTTTCGAACTGATCAGGATCCCTTCGGTCAGTGCCAAGCCGGAAAACCGGGCGGACATGACCCGGGCTGCCGTTTATCTTAAAGAGGCCCTTCTGAAGGCGGGGGCCGGTCATGCCGAGGTGATGGAATCAGAGGGAATGCCCGTGGTGTTCGGGGAGAAGATCCTGGATCCTGCACTTCCGACTGTCCTGGTGTACGGCCATTATGACGTTCAGCCGGCTGAGCCCCTCGAACTTTGGGAAACACCGCCTTTCGATCCTCAGATCCGGGATGGTAAGATCTATGCCAGGGGGGCCGATGATGACAAGGGACAGCTGTTTATGCAGCTCAAGGCTTTTGAACTGATGATGGCCACGGGAACTCTCCGCTGTAATGTGAAATTCCTGATCGAGGGTGAGGAGGAGATCGGTTCACCAAGCCTGAAGAAGTTCTGCATCACCCACAGGGAATTGCTCAGTGCCGATGTATTGCTGATCTCAGACACCACCATGATTGCGCAGGATATACCCTCCATAACCGTAGGTCTCAGGGGGCTTAGTTACATGGAGGTGAAGGTTACCGGTCCGAATCGCGATTTACACTCAGGACTCTATGGCGGAGCAGTAGCCAATCCGGCCAATGTCCTGGCGAAAATGATAGCTTCCCTTACCGACAGTGACAACCGCATCACGATCCCCGGCTTTTATGAGGATGTGCTGGAGATAGGCGAGGCAGAAAGAGCCGATATGGCCAGGGCACCCTTTGATCCGGAAGCCTATAAGAAAGCACTTAATATCGAGGAAGTATCGGGAGAGAAGGGTTTCTCCACAAGGGAGCGCACCGGGATCAGGCCCAGCCTGGATGTCAACGGGATCTGGTCGGGCTACATCGGCGAAGGAGCCAAAACGGTTTTGCCTTCTGTGGCCCAGGCAAAGATATCCATGCGCCTTGTCCCGAATCAGAATTCAAAAAAGATAGATGAATTGTTTATCCGGCATTTTCAGTCACTGGCCCCGGCAGGCGTGAGGGTTGAGGTGAAAAGTCTGCACGGGGGAGAGGGCTATGTATCACCGGTGGATACCGTTGCTTACCAGGCAGCCAGCCGGGCCATGGAGGAAAGTTTCGGCAAGCGGCCCATCCCTGTCCGAAGCGGAGGCAGCATTCCTATTGTTGCCGATTTCGAGGAGGTTCTCGGCATCAAGTCCATCCTTCTGGGCTTTGGGCTCGACAGCGATGCGATCCATTCACCAAACGAAAACTATCCTTTGTTTAACTTTTTTAAAGGGATAGAAACCATTCCCCTGTTCTTCAGGAATTATGCCGACATGAGTAAATAGGCTTAGAAGAGGCTACGGAAAAACGGACCCGGAAATATTTCCGGGTCTTTTTTTGAACTTTTTCCATGCAAATCCTGATTTTTCAACAGAAAAAGGGGGCTGAGTATTCTTTTTAAGCCCGCTTCCTTAAAAAAAGCAGGGTTAATTCAAAATAAATTAAAAAATGCACTTCAACGTAAAGTTATGGGGATAATAAATACACGAAAAATATAAAATTGCAGAATGAAGGCTAAAAAAAGGGGGGTAATATTAGAAAAAAATAAAAAATACCAGAAATAAACCTTAAAAATGATAGCGTGAATCAAAATATAGCATACATTTGTAGCAGATAAATAAATTTTTCAACTTAATTGTAAGGAAATATGTCAAGCATCAGGTTTAAAGCACTCGAACAGGTTTTCAACCGCAAGCCTGTCAATGTTGAGGCTCCTGCAGATAAGATCTCCGATTACTACGGGATCAATGTTTTTGATAAGGTAAAAATGCAGAAGTATCTCTCCAAGGATGCCTATGAGCACGTTCTTGAAGCGATTGAGAAAGGTATGCCTATCGACCGGAAGATGGCTGATGGTGTGGCAGCCGGAATGAAGGCATGGGCCATGGAAAGAGGTGCCACGCATTACACACACTGGTTCCAGCCACTTACAGGAGGCACTGCAGAGAAGCATGATGCTTTTATTGAACACCACAAGTTTGGCGGAGTGGTGGAATCATTCAGCGGAAAATCGCTGGCGCAGCAGGAACCCGATGCGTCGTCCTTTCCAAGTGGTGGTATCCGCAACACCTTTGAAGCCAGGGGTTATACCGCATGGGATCCCTCCTCGCCGGCTTTTGTTATCGGCAATACCCTGAGTATTCCCACCATCTTTATTTCATACACGGGAGAAGCTCTGGATCATAAGACCCCCTTGCTCAAGGCACTGAATGCTGTTGATAAGGCTGCAACGGAAGTTTGCCAGTATTTTGACAAGAACGTGACCAAGGTGCAGGCTAACCTGGGCTGGGAGCAGGAATATTTCCTTATTGATGAAGCATTGTATTATGCCCGTCCCGACCTTTCCCTGACCGGTCGTACCCTGATGGGTCATGCCTCGGCAAAGGATCAGCAGCTTGAAGACCATTATTTTGCATCCATTCCCGAGAGGATAGCTGCTTTTATGAAAGAGGTCGAGTATGAAGCCTACAAACTGGGTATTCCGGTGAAGACCCGGCACAATGAGGTGGCTCCGAACCAGTATGAACTTGCTCCTGTTTTTGAGGAGTGCAACCTGGCTGTTGATCACAACCTGCTTGTGATGGATGTCATGAAGCGTGTTTCGCGTCACCATGGTTTCAGGGTGCTGTTTCACGAGAAGCCTTTCAAAGGGATCAATGGGACCGGCAAGCACAACAACTGGTCGCTTGCGACCGATACCGGTGTGGTTCTGCACGCTCCGGGAAAAAATCCGAAGTCAAACCTGCAGTTCCTCACCTTTGTGGTCAATACCATCAAGGCGGTTTTCGACAACCAGGATCTTCTGCGTGCGAGCATCGCTTCCGCTTCGAACGCACATCGTCTGGGTGCCAATGAAGCTCCTCCCGCCATCCTTTCCTGTTTCCTGGGAACCGAAGTGAGCAATATGCTTGATCAGATTGAGCAGCAGGTGACCAATAATAAAATGACCCCTGATGAAAAAACAGCCCTGAAACTGGACATCGGGAAGATCCCCGAGATCCTGCTGGATAACACCGACAGGAACAGGACTTCGCCCTTTGCATTCACCGGGAACCGGTTCGAGTTCCGTGCCGTTGGTGGTTCAGCCAACTGTGCCGCCCCGATGACCATACTCAATGCAGCTCTTGCAGCTCAGCTGAAGGAGTTTAAGACAGAAGTGGATGTCCTGATTGATAAAGGTGTCAAAAAGGATGAAGCGATCTTCCAGGTATTGCGGAAATACATCATTGCTTCCAAAGCCATTCGTTATGAAGGTGATGGTTACAGTGAGAAATGGGTGATTGAAGCAGCAAAACGTGGTCTTACCAACATTACGGATGTTCCCGAGGCCATCAGTGCCTTTGCTTCAAACAAGTCAAAGAAGCTTCTTACCTCTCAGAACATCCTTTCCGATAAGGAAATTGACGGCAGGATTGAGGTGATGTATGAAGAGTATATCAAGAAGATTCAGATTGAAGCACGTGTACTCGGTGATCTCGCAATCAACCATATCGTGCCCACTGCGGTTAAATACCAGAATGTACTTATGGAGAATGTTCTTCGGATGAAGGAAATATTCGGTGACGGGTACAAGGAACTTTCAGGAAACCGCGTTGATCTGATCAGACAGATCTCTGAACATGTTACAGCCATCAAAGGCGGTGTAAACGATATGATTGAAGCAAGAAAAGTGGCCAACAAGATCGAGCACAGTGAAGACCGTGCCGTGGCCTATTCTAAGACCATTGCGCCTTTCCTGGATAAGATCAGGGAGCATATTGACAAGCTGGAACTCATTATCGACGATGAGATGTGGCCTCTGCCGAAGTACAGGGAACTGCTTTTTGTCAGTTAACAACACTGTCAATGAACGGAAAGCCCCGGGGAACTTCCCCGGGGCTTTCTATTTCGCAGGGATTGAAGACAAGATACTTGCTTCAGCCTTCGTTCTATAATTCAGGAAAAAAAAGTAATTTTAACGGGGCAATATTATCGGGACACCCGAACAGCCCGGAAATTGAAAATTCATGCGGATGAAAAAGTATAGTTACCTGTTCCTGTTCTTTATTATCGTCCTTGCGCTTCCGGCGGAAGGCCAGAAAAAGCAGAAAG
Source organism: Bacteroidota bacterium (assembly GCA_049325415.1). Taxonomy (GTDB): domain Bacteria; phylum Bacteroidota; class Bacteroidia; order Bacteroidales; genus JBMOLL01. Next base: position 29,725 of record JBMOLL010000046.1, read on the forward strand.
ACCACAGAGCGGAAGCAGCTTATGAAGCCGGAGAGTACTATAAGGCGATCGATCTTTATAAGGATGCTTACAATAAGATCAGTGATAAAGACAAGAAGACCGAGATCATCTTTATGATCGGCGAGTGCTACCGTATAACGGGCGACCCAAAGCAGGCTGAGATGTGGTACAGGAAAGCGGTTCAGAAAGATTACCAGGATCCTGTCCTTTACCTGCGCTTTGGGCAAAGCCTGATGGAGAACGGGAATTACGAGGAAGCCCTGGAACAGTTTAAGAAATACCAGGAACTTATTCCCGATGATCCTCGGGGAAATATGGGGATCGAATCATGCCGGGCTTCCGTGCAATGGATAGCTGCTCCAACAGGTTATATTGTTGAGAACATGAAGTTTTTCAACTCTTCTCAAAGGGATTACAGTCCGGCTTATGCCAGTTCCGATTTTACAGCGGTTTTATTCACCAGCACCAGGGATGATGCAGTAGGAAATGCGCTGCATGGTGCCACGGGGGAGAATTTTGCCGATATATTTTCCAGTACCATGGACAGGAAAGGGAAATGGAGTGTACCCGTCCCGGTGGAAGCGCTTAATTCGGAGTTTGAAGACGGAACCCCATGCTTTACCTCAGATTTCTCCACTGTCTATTTTACCCGCTGCAAAAAAGGAAAGAACCAGCGTTTGGGATGCCAGATCTATACGGCCCGCAAGGAAGGTACCTCATGGACCGAACCGGAGGCGCTCAAGCTCGTTGAAGACAGTATTACAGTTGGGCACCCGGCGATATCCCCCGATGGGCTCACTCTCTATTTTGTTTCCGATATGCCGGGCGGGATCGGGGAGAAGGACCTCTGGTATGTCACCCGTTCAGCAGCCAACGGCGAATGGGGTAAGCCGGAGAATGCGGGGGAGCAGATCAATACACCCGGAAATGAAATGTTTCCGTTTATTCATGCAGACGGCACTCTGTATTTCTCTTCCGACAGCCGGGTGGGACTTGGAGGTCTTGATATTTTCAAGGCTAAAAAGGATGAGACGGGGATCTGGGCCCTGGAAAACATGAAACCCCCGATCAATTCATCCTATGATGATTTCGGGATCGTATTCGAATCGGATATGGAAAGGGGCTTTTTCAGTTCTTCCCGCAAAGGCAGGGGCAATGATGAGATTTTTTCCTTTGTACTGCCTCCGCTGATCTTTACTGTGAAAGGGATAGTGCGTGATGAAAGAACTGAAAAAGTGATCCCCGGTACCAAAGTGAAATCGGTCGGCAGTGACGGTATTACCATAGAAACGACAACGGGCGATGACGGATCATTCCGTTTTATGCTCAAACCCACTACCGATTACGTCTTTATTGCGACCCGGCAGGGCTACCTGAACGGGAAGCAGAGGGAATCGACCAAGGGACTTGAACAGAGTCAGGAATTCGAGGTGACTATCAGGCTTTCGTCAATCAGCAATGTTATTGAACTGCCCAATATTTTCTACGACTTTGCCAAGTGGGACCTCAGGCCGGAATCCATGGTCTCTCTCGATAACCTGGTAGAAACACTGAACGACAACCCCAATGTCACCATTGAGCTGATGTCGCACACCGACTCCAGGGGAGCCCCGGCCGATAACGAAGAACTTTCTCAGAAACGTGCCCAGTCGGTAGTCGACTACCTGATATCCAAAGGAATTGCTGCCGATCGTCTGCAGGCCAAAGGCTATGGTGAATCCCAGCCCAAGGTGGTGGATGAAAAGATTGTTTCGGAGAACAGCTTCCTGAAGGTGGGTGATGTGCTTACCGAAAGTTTTATCAACCAGCTGGGTAATCCGGAACTGGAGGAAAAAGCTCACCAGATCAACAGGAGAACGGAATTCAGGGTCCTCAGCACCGACTATATTCCGAAGAAATAGGTCGAACCGGGATTGATCCCGGCTCAGGCATTTTATTTATCTTTGCGAGCGAAAAACCTGCAACGGATGGATCATTCATCGAGGTATCACTTAAGAGGAGTTTCCCATGCCAAGGAAGATGTGCATAACGCCATAAAAAACCTTGACAGGGGGATCTTTCCCTCTGCCTTTTGCAAGGTAATCCCCGATATGCTTACCGGCGACAGTGATCATTGCCTGGTCATGCATGCCGATGGTGCCGGCACCAAGTCGTCGCTGGCTTATATGTACTGGAAGGAAACCGGGGATTTGTCTGTTTGGAAAGGCATTGCCCAGGATGCCATTGTTATGAATCTCGACGACCTGCTTTGCGTGGGGATCAGTGATAACATTCTTCTTTCCTCGACTATAGGACGGAATAAACGCCTGATACCAGGGGAGGTGATCTCAGCTATTATAAACGGGACGGAAGAAATCCTGGAGCAGCTAAGAAGCATGGGAATCGGAATCTGGTCGACGGGAGGAGAAACAGCCGACCTCGGCGACCTTGTCAGGACCATTATTGTGGACTCCACGGTTACAGCCAGGGCAAGGAGAAGCGAGATTATTGAAAACAGGATCATTCCCGGATCCTGCATTATCGGTTTTTCATCTTTTGGGCAGGCCGTTTACGAGGACAGGTACAATGGCGGGATGGGAAGCAACGGACTCACCTCGGCCAGGCATGATATTTTCAACCACGGTCTGGCCGGATCCTATCCCGAAAGTTATGATACGGAGATACCTCCGTCGCTGGTTTATTCCGGTGGTTACAGGCTTACAGACCTGGTACCCGGGACCGGTTTGAATGCCGGACAACTTGTGCTTTCGCCAACACGGACCTATGCACCCGTTGTCCGCAAGGTACTTGAGCGTTTTCGTTCCCGGATCAACGGGATGATCCACTGTTCGGGAGGGGCGCAGACCAAGGTTCTTCACTTTGCCGATAAGGTGCACATTATCAAGGATGAGCTCTTTGACACACCACCCCTGTTCCGTATAATCCAGGAAGAGTCGGGGACAGGCTGGAGGGAAATGTACCAGGTTTTCAATATGGGACATCGTTTCGAAATCTACACCGACCCTGAAATCGCCGGTGAAATCATCGGGATAGCTGAGGAATTCGGGGTCGAAGCGAAGATCGTTGGGAGGGTCATTGAATCGGATGAAAAACGGCTTACCATCTCCGGTAAGCATGGCACCTTTGAGTATTAGCTTCTTTGGTGGTACTTGTCTGCTTTTTATTTTTTATTTTTAATCAACTATTTGAGAGGCTATGAGTGATGATCTGATCACTTCAAGATTAGAAGGGGTAAAGGTCCGGTTTGAGGAGATCGGACAAATGCTCTCCGATCCGTCCGTGATCGGGGATATGAAGAGGTATGTTCAGATGAACAAGGAATACCGGCACCTGGAGCCTATTGTTGAGGCCTATAATTCATACCGGAACCTGCTCAGTAATCTGAATGATGCCCGTCAGATCCTGGCCAGTGAAAAGGATGAGGAGATGCGGGAGATGGCCAAGGCGGAGATTGAGGAACTGACTGAAAAGAAGGATCCCCTGCTCGAAGAGATCAAATTATTGCTCCTTCCAAGGGATCCTGAAGACGATAAAAACGCCATACTGGAGATCAGGGCCGGGACCGGCGGGGATGAAGCCAGTATTTTTGCCGGCGACCTGTACAGGATGTACATCAAGTATATTGAAGAAAAAGGCTGGAGAATTGAAACCACCAGTTACACAGAAGGAACGGTAGGCGGCTATAAGGAAATCATCATGAAGGTGAGCGGGGAGGGCGTATATGGTACCCTGAAATACGAATCGGGGGTACACCGTGTGCAGCGCGTTCCGCAGACCGAAACACAGGGCCGTGTGCATACCTCGGCAGCTACCGTTGCTGTTCTTCCGGAAGCGGAGGATTTTGAGGTTGAGCTGAGACAGGAAGATATCCGGAAGGACACCTATTGTTCGTCGGGACCCGGCGGGCAGTCGGTCAATACCACCTATTCCGCCATCCGGCTAACCCATATTCCTACGGGGATCGTGGTAACCTGCCAGGATGAGAAATCCCAGCTTAAGAACCTTGACAAGGCGATGAAAGAACTGAGGACCAGGCTGTACAACCTGGAATATCAGAAAAGGATGGATGAGATTGCTTCGAAAAGGAAAACCATGGTTTCAACCGGTGACCGTTCAGCCAAGATCCGGACATACAATTATCCGCAGGGCAGGATTACCGATCACCGTATCAACCTCACTATCTATAATTTACAGGCTGTGGTGAACGGGGATCTGCAGGAGGTCATAGATAAACTTCAGATGGCTGAAAATGCCGAACGGCTCAAGGAAAGCGGTATTGCATAAAAACCACTACATTTAGGCACAGATGTAAAACTTAAAGCGAAAACATATGAATGCGGAGGGTTTGTTCAGGAATATACTTAAGAAAAAGAGTTTTCTGTGCATCGGTCTGGACACGGAACTTGCCAAGCTTCCCCGTTTTCTCATGGAAGAAGCCTATCCTGTGTTTGAGTTCAACAAACGGATCGTGGATGCCACTGCCGACCTCTGCATTGCCTACAAGCCCAATCTTGCCTTTTACGAGAGTCTTGGTGCCGCTGGCTGGATGAGCCTGGAGATGACCGTTAACTACATCCGGGAGCACTATCCCGATCAGTTTATCATTGCGGATGCGAAAAGAGGCGATATTGGGAATACCTCCCGCATGTATGCCAGTGCCTTTTTCAAGAACCTGGGCTTCGACGCGGTAACGGTGGCGCCGTATATGGGTGCCGACAGTGTTACCCCGTTTCTGGAGGTGGAGGATCACTGGGTGATCTTACTGGCGCTGACCTCAAACAAAGGAGCCGATGATTTCCAGAGGCTTGCAACCGGAGAAGGTCGTCTGCTGTATGAGGATGTCCTTCGAAAAGGAACTGAGTGGGGTACTGTGAACAACCTGATGTATGTGGTAGGAGCCACGCAGGCCGAAAGCCTGAAGAAAATCAGGCAGATTGTACCCGAGCATTTCCTGCTGGTTCCGGGCATAGGTGCCCAGGGAGGCGATCTGAATGAGGTGGCGCGTAATGGAATGAATGACCGTTGCGGATTGATTATCAATGCAAGCCGTTCGATCATCTATGCCGATGTGACGAACCATTTCGACAAGGCTGCGCGCGAACAGGCCCGGCTGCTTCAACAGGAAATGGCCATTTTACTTGAGGCGAAAGGCCTGAAGGAGTAGCTGCGATCAGTTAACGGTTGCTCTTACCTTATCGGCGGCTTCCTGGAGGGTAATGGCCGATTGTACCTTTAAGCCCGACTGATCAATCAGAACCTTGGCTTCTTCGGCATTGGTACCCTGCAATCTAACTATTACCGGAACCCTGATATCCCCGATGGATTTGTAGGCATCTACAACGCCCTGTGCCACCCTGTCACAACGTACAATACCGCCAAAGATATTGATCAGTATGGCTTTAACTGCAGGATCCTTGAGGATAATCCTGAAACCGGCTTCCACAGTCTGTGCATTGGCCGTTCCTCCCACATCGAGAAAGTTGGCCGGCTCACCGCCCGATAGTTTGATGATATCCATAGTGGCCATGGCAAGTCCTGCACCATTTACCATGCAGCCGACATTGCCGTCAAGTTTGACAAAGTTCAGATTATATTCTCCGGCTTCAACTTCCGTGGGATCTTCCTCGTGGAGGTCGCGAAGTGCAGCATATTCCGGATGCCTGAACATGGCGTTGTCGTCAAGGTTCACTTTTGCATCGGCCGCCATGATCCTGTCGTCGGAAGTTTTGAATACCGGGTTAATTTCAAAGAGAGAGGCATCGGACCTGACATAGGCATCATACAGCGCTGAGGCAAATTTTACCATTTGCATAAAGGCCTGTCCGCTCAGGCACAGGTTAAAAGCAATTCGTCTTGCCTGAAATGGAAGCAGTCCTGCCGCAGGATCGACCTCTTCCCTGAAAATAAGGTGGGGTGTTTTCTCTGCTACAGTTTCGATATCCATTCCGCCTTCAGTGGAGTACATGATGATATTCCTGCCTGTGGCACGGTTAAGCAGAACACTCATATAGAATTCGCGTGGTTCGGAGGCTCCGGGATAATAGATACCCTGTTCGATGAGGATCTTGCGGACCAGTTTCCCTTCCGGCCCGGTCTGATGGGTGACAAGGGTCATTCCGAGGATAGCCGTGGCATGTGCCTGTACTTCCTCGAGTGAGCGGGCAATCTTAACACCACCTCCCTTTCCGCGTCCGCCTGCATGTATCTGGGCTTTAACGGCCCAGGTATTGGTTCCGGTGCGCTGCTGAATGGTTCTGGCTGCTTCAACAGCCTCTTCGGGTGTGGTGGCAACCAGACCTTCGGGAACGGAAACGCCAAAATGCCGGAGGATCTCTTTACCCTGAAATTCGTGAATATTCATACTTTTTCTGCTTAGGTATCTGTACAAAAATATTGCTTTTTTCCTGTTAACCTAGGTTTATATTGAGTATTTTCGCCGCAAAGTCGGTGTTATGCGAAAGCTTCTCAACGAGGAATTAAACAGGCTGAGTACCGAAGAGTTCAGAAAAGCGGATAAATTGCCGGTTGTGGTGATCCTCGACAATGTACGGAGTTTAAACAATATCGGTTCAATTTTCAGAACCTGTGATGCCTTTCGTATGGAAGGCATTTACCTTTGCGGGATTACCGCAACTCCGCCGCACAAGGAGATTCATAAAACGGCACTGGGGGCAACGGAAACGGTTGACTGGACTTATTTTGAAGAGACCAGGGAAGCTGTGAACCAGTTACGCGACAGAGGATACAGGGTCCTGGCCGTCGAACAGGTAGAAGGAAGCCTGTCGCTGGAGACATTTAAAGCTTCAGAAGGTCAGGGTTATGGCCTTGTTTTCGGGCATGAGATCAGGGGAGTTGAACAGGAAGTGATCAATATCTGCGACGGTTCGCTGGAGATCCCACAGGCCGGGACGAAGCATTCGCTCAATATTGCCGTATCGGCAGGCATTGTTTTATGGGAAGTTTTCCGGAACCTTCAACAGGGTTGACCGGCACAGGACAAAAAAAGCCTGACATCAACTGCCAGGCTTTTTTATTATGATCAGATCGTTTATTCAACAATTGCTTTGAAAGCAGCTTCATTGAAGAGTTTTGCAAATTCGAGATCTTTCTTTGCACGTTCCTTCAGGGAAGCATCTTTGGCCACTGCAGTGCGCAGGTTATCATAAACCACTTCGGGTTTATCCTGGCTGGCTGCAATAACAGCGATGAGGTAGTAGCGTTTGGCTGATTCATCGGGCATATTTACGATCATCCTCCATGCACCTTCGTCATCTTTTTTCAGATACTTGGCAAGGCTGCAGTTGAAAGTGGGCTCGCTGCCGAAATAATTAATGGCGGCGTCATAGTCACCCTGAATTACATTTATAATACCGAGGTTGTAATTTACATCGGCACCTGCACCCAGAGAAGCTGTGAAATATTCCTTGGCTTTTTCGAGGTCGCCTTTTTTAAGAGCAACGGCACCGAGGTTGTTATTGGTGATGTCGGTATCTTTCAGTTCTTTGGCTGCGGTGAAAGCGGCTTCGGCTTCGTCGAGTTTACCCATGTTGAAATAGGCCCAGCCCAGGTTGTTGTGAGCGCGGAGGCATTTCGGGAAAGCTTCGGCGGTTTTTGCATAGATGGCAGCTTTTGTCGGGAAATCTTCAAAAAGGGTAGCGGTATAGAGGAGCTCTTCCAGACCGAGTACACTGGGGTCGGTTTTCCAGATGCTCATCAGTTCTTCATCGCTGTAACCGATCTTGTCGATGTTAACCGTAAACTTGGACCTTCTCAGCTGGGGAAGGATCTGTTCGGCAATCTGTTCGAAAGCTGCGGAGATATTTTTGATTTCGCGTTCACGTACAGCAGGATCGGAATACATGCTGAGAACCCTCAGAATCATGTCTTTATCCTGAATAGTGGAAGCTTCCATCAGTTTCTTGAAACCATCCCAGTCTTCAGGGGTAACCATCATTTTAAAAAGTTCATCGGTAGCAGAAACTTTATCTTTTTTCAGTTCTTTGTTCAGGTAAGCCTGAGCTGATTTTTCCCTGTTATTGGCCAGTTTATCATTCAGATCGTATTCTCCGTCGGGAGAAGCATAGGATGAAATTTCAATACCTTTGAGGTCAAGACGGGCGTCGTCATTGGCTTTTTTGATATACTCCTTCAGCCCGGTGATTTCTTCTTTCTTGGTCTCGGTGGTACGGATATCATATTTGTTGATCACATACTTGATGTCGGCTTCATAGCTGTCGGGAACGATCCTCTGGAATTTATCGGCAAAGGTGAGGGTCTTGGGATTGATCTCCACCAGGTTGGCGGTGGCGATAACACCATCAGCAAGCTTTACATCCGGGAAAGCTGCTGTTTTTCCTTTCATATCCGCAGCAATCTGAACAAAAAGTTCGGATTTCATCATGGCGTCCTGATATTCAAACTTGTCGCTAACAGTAGCTTTTCCACCGGTAGTAAACTGAATAACCTTGTTGTTTGCGGTAACATCTTCACCCTGAACAATGATGGGCTTCAATTCGGTCTGTCCACCTTCATACTTCACAACCGGGGTGAGGGTAAGAACGGCTTTTTTGTTGAAGTATTTGGCAGGATAATTAACGTCAACGGTGACAGCAACCTGACCTCCGTGCATTTCAAGCACCTGGGGGGTTACCTTGTAGCTTACCTGGTCGGCTTCTTTTACCATTTTATTAAGCCCGCCACAGCTGCTGATCACTGCTGCTGCGAGAATAAAAAGCGCAAAGTTTCTGAGGTTTTTCATAACGGTCTGATTATAGTTTGTTAAGATTTAAAATTCCATTGAAAATGTTTGAGTATACAAACTTAATAATGTTTTTGATAAAAATAAAGAATTCTTATGCAATTGCTCAATTTTTCTACATGATGACCATGTTCATTCCGGGCCGGTATCCGGGATCAAAGATCACTTTTTTTACCCGTTGATAGTCTTCCTCATGATGGACAAAATCGATCCGGCTGGTATCGATGACCACGATGGTCAGATCGGGCCGGGCCTTAAAAAATTCGAAATAGCCTTTTTCCAGACTTTTCAGATAGTCCTGTGAAATCTCCTGTTCATAACTCCGTCCTCTTTTTCGGATATTGTCAAGCAGTTGTTCTACGGGCAGATGAAGGTAGATATAGCGATCGGGTTTCGGAAGTTGCTGATTAATGATCTGGAAGAGTTGCCGGTACAGGTTAAATTCATCATCTTTCAGGGTGTTTCTGCTGAAAATAAGTGATTTGGAAAAATAATAGTCACTGATGATCCGGTTCCTGAAAAGATCGGGACTGGCAATTTCATTTTTCAGTTGCTGGTACCTGTCGGCGAGAAAGGATAGTTCGACGGGAAAGGCATAGCGGTCGGGTTCCTTGTAGAATTTCGGTAAAAAGGGATTTTCCGCATATTGTTCAAGGATCAGGCGGGTATTGTATTCTTCTGAAAGCCTGGTAGCGAGGGAAGTCTTCCCTGCGCCTATGTTCCCCTCGATTACCAGATAGTTGTAATTCAATGTTATAGCTTTAAAAATATGTTGTATTCCGGCTTCGGTTAAAATAAAAAAAACCTGTCGGGAAGCGATACAATCCCGACAGGTTTTTTCAACCGGATATCCCCACCTCAGAATTTGGGTGTGAAATCCATATTATAGAAGATGAAGGACCAGATATCGGTATATTCATCAATCTGTTTTGAAGTCGGTTTACCGGCCCCGTGGCCAGCGTCGGTTTCGATTCTGACCATCACGGGACGGTCTCCCTTGTATTTCTCCTGCAGGGTAGCAATGTACTTGAAGGAGTGAGCCGGCACAACCCTGTCGTCGTGGTCCCCGGTAAGTACGAGTACGGCAGGGTAATTTTTTTCGGCGCTGATGTTATGCAGCGGGGAATATTTGTAGAGGTATTCGAACTGGGTGGAATCATCGGAAGAGCCGTAATCAACGGTCCAGTAACGACCAATGGTGAATTTATGGAAGCGCAGCATATCCATTACCCCAACGGCAGGAATAGCCACGGCATAAAGGTCGGGACGCTGGTTAATCACCGCACCGACAAGCAGTCCGCCATTTGATCCTCCAAAGATGCAAAGTCTTTTCGGGGAAGTATATTTCTCATTGATCAGATATTCCGAGGCGGCAATGAAATCGTCGAAAACGTTCTGTTTGTTCAGGACCATACCGCCTTCATGCCAGGTCTTACCGTATTCACCACCTCCGCGGATGCCGGCGAGTGCATATACACCGCCCTGTTCCAGTAGCAGGGTTATCCGGGGACTGAAGGTCGGGGTATAGGTAATGTTAAATCCACCGTAGCCATAAAGCATCGTGGGATTTTTACCGTTCAGCTCGATGCCTTTTTTATGAACGATGAACATGGGTACCGAGGTGCCATCCTTGCTGGTGAAGAACACCTGTTTGGTTTCATAGGCGTCGGAATCAAAGTCGGTCTCTGTTTTGTAGAAGAGCTCTGATTTTCCTTCTCCGACGGAATATTTATAGATCACAGGAGGTACCGAGAAGGAGGTGAAGGCATAAAAAGCCTCCTCTTCCTTATCTTTTCCGCTAACACCCGTTATGGTTCCGATACCGGGAAGTTCTATCTGACCAAGGGACTCACCGTTTTTGGCGAATTTTTCAAGGACGCCGACCCCGACCTTCTGGAATTCGGCAATAATCTTTCCTCCGGCAAAGGTGCAGGATTGCAGCACTTCTGTTTCTCTTTCGGGAATGATATCGATCCAGTTTTCCTTTGAGGGTTTAGTGAAATCGATGGCCACCAGTTTGTTCATGGGCGCATCACAGTTGGTTACGAAAAATGCCAGGTCGCCTTCGGTTCCGATATAGTTGAAATCGTTTTCAAAATCGGTCACCACCCAGGTGAAGCTGTCTTTCGGACGATCGGCCCTGCGGAAGCCCACCATGTTGCCGCTGGTGCTTTCAGTAGCCATGATGATCAGGTATTTTTCGTCTTCCGAGGCAATGACACCATAGCTCTGCTCGGGATGTTCGGGATTCCTGTAGATCAGGACATCCTCCGACTGAGGTGTGCCCACCTTATGGTAGCAGACCTGTGAATTTTCATTCACACCTTTCAGCTCATCTCCTTTTTTAGGTTCGTCAAAGCGGCTGTAGAAAAAGCCGTCCTTGTACCAGGAAAGCCCCGAAAATTTGATCCATTCCACTTTGTCGTTCAGGTCTTTGCCGCTTGCAATATCTCTGACCCTGAACTCATTCCAGTCTGATCCGCCTCTGGCGATCCCATAGCCGACATATTTTCCGTCGTTCGAAACGGAGAAAGCCGTGAGGGCTACTGTACCGTCGTTGGAAAAGGTATTGGGATCCATAAATACCCGGCCTTCATCTTCCAGTTTTTCCTTGATGTAAATGACGCTCTGGTTCTGGAGTCCGTCGTTGTAGGAATAGAAATAATGACCTTCTTCCTTTGAAGGCATGCCCATTTTCGGGTAATTCCAGATTTTGGTCAGCCGTTCCCTGATCTGATCCCTGTAAGGAATGGAATTCAGGAAGGAGTCGGTTACCGCATTTTCGGCTTTGACCCAGATGCCAGTTTCTTCCGAGCGGTCGTCTTCGAGCCAGCGGTAGGGATCGGGCACCTCGGTGCCGAAATAGTTATCGAGGGTATTGTCTTTTCGGGTCTCAGGGTAGGAGAAGTGTTGTTTGCCAGTACACCCCATCAGTGTTACCATTAAAATAATCAATAAATAGTTTTTCATGTTTTTGTTTTTTCAGTTTTCACGGGTTATTCCATTCTTGTAAAAATACATATCCCTCGTGAAAAGTGCAAGGGCAAAAACATGCTGGAAAGAAGGTGGACTCCTGCGCATATGTTCCGTTACCGGGAAGTTCACCTTTTGCATGACTGATCATGTTCAGGAGGGTCCCGGTGGAAAGAAAAAAGCCGCCAGGATATGGCGGCTCAGTTCTTTATATGCAGTGATCAGCGGTTGTCGCGGTGACGATCCCTGCCGTCACGCCTGTCACGTCTGTCACCACCTTCTCTCCGGTCACCGCCTTCTCTTCTTTCGCCTCTTTCACTTCTTTCTCCGGCGGGTTTTTCTTCATAACCTTCCGGTTTGGGAAGAAGCACTCTTCTCGAAAGTTTGAGTTTGCCCGTTTTGCTGTCGATGTCGATCAGTTTGACATCGATCTCCTGACCTTCCTTGAGCACCTCATCAGCGGAATTGAGACGACGCCATTCGATCTCGGAGATATGCAGGAGTCCGTCCTTGTTGGGAAGGATTTCCACAAAGGCTCCGAAAGCGACGATCGACTTCACCTTGCCGGTATAGACCTTTCCGATCTCGGGAACGGCCACGATCCTCTTGATACGTGCCATGGCAGCATCAATAGAGGCTTTGTTGGCGGCGAAGACATCGACAAGACCTTTGTTGTCGACTTCGTCAATCACAATGGTGGTTTGTGTTTCGGCCTGGATTTCCTGGATAATCTTACCGCCGGGCCCGATCACTGCACCGATCATTTCTTTCGGGATCTCAATTCTTTCAATGCGCGGAGCATGCGGTTTATAATCATCCCTCGGTTTATCGAGGACGCCGGTCATGATTTCGAGGATATGGAGCCTGCCTTTTCTTGCCTGTTCAAGGGCTTTTTCCATCACCTCGTAGGAGAGGCCGTCAACCTTGATGTCCATCTGGGTGGCCGTGATCCCGTCGCGGGTTCCGGTAACTTTGAAGTCCATGTCGCCAAGGTGATCCTCATCTCCGAGGATATCGGAAAGGATGGCATATTTGGGGGAGTCTTTATCTGTGATAAGTCCCATGGCAATTCCGGAAACCGGCTTTTTAAGCTTCACACCGGCATCCATCAGGGCAAGGGTACCTGCGCAGACAGTCGCCATGGAGGAAGATCCGTTTGATTCCAGGATATCCGAAACGACGCGTACTGCGTAGGGGATCTCGGTTTCATTGGGAACCATCCTTTTCAGGGCGCGGTGGGCAAGGTTACCGTGACCGATCTCCCTGCGGCTGATGCCTCTTGATGGTTTGGCATCACCTGTGGAGAACGGTGGGAAGTTGTAATGCAGGGTGAATTTTTCGGTTCCCCGGATCAGCACCTCATCAATCATTTTCTCATCCAGCTTGGTACCGAGGGTAACCGTGGTAAGCGACTGGGTTTCCCCGCGTGTGAAGACTGCAGAGCCGTGGGTGGCGGGCAGATAATCCACCTCGCACCAGATAGGCCTGATCTCATCCGTTTTTCTTCCGTCGAGACGTATGCCTTTGTCGAGAATTTCGCGGCGAACCACTTCCTTCTCCACATCGTGGTAATATTTATCGATGAGTTTGGTATTGACCTCTTCCTCGCCTTTTTCGGCTACCAGTTTTTCAACCAGTTCGGCTTTAACCGCCTCAAAAGCTTCGGATCTCTGATGCTTGTTGGTAATCCCGGATGCAGCTACGGCAGCCGCCTTAGCGTAGGTTTCTTTCCATACGAGCTGACGGAGGTCCTCATCGTTATCTTCGTGGCAGTATTCCCTTTTAACGGTGGAGCCTACCAGTTCGGCGAGTTCCAGCTGAATGTCGCACATTTTCTTAATCGCCTCATGGGCATACATGATGGCGTCGATCATATCCTTCTCGGATACTTCGTTCATTTCACCTTCCACCATGAGGATGTTCTCACGGGTGGCACCGACCATGATGTCGATATCGGCTTCCTTCAGTTCGGAGAAGGAGGGGTTGATCATCAGCTTACCGTTAACCCGTGCAACACGTACCTCGGAAATGGGTCCGTTAAAGGGGATGTTGGAAACGGCAAGGGCTGCAGAAGCAGCCAGTCCGGCCAGGGCATCCGGCATGGTATCGGCATCGGCGGATACCAGATAGACGTTTACAAAGGTTTCGGCATGATAATCGTCCGGGAAAAGAGGCCGCAGGGCGCGGTCGATCAGTCTTGATACGAGGATCTCGTAGTCGGAGGGTTTTGATTCCCGTTTCATGAACCCGCCGGGGAACCTTCCGTTGGCAGCAAATTTTTCCTTGTACTCAACGGAAAGCGGCATAAAATCAACATCTTCTTTTGCATCAGCGGCACTCACTGCCGTGGCAAGTAACATGGTATTGCCCATACGGACAACCACAGAACCGTCGGCCTGTTTGGCCAGTTTACCGGTTTCAACCGTGATGGACCTTCCATCACCCAAATCGATCTTCTTTACAATTGCTTCTGGTATTAACATCTTTCTTCGTGTCAAATAATATATAAAAAAGAAAGGCAACGGTTTCATTGCCTTTCCTGTCGTTTAAGCTTTATTACTTTCTGATGTTCAGCTGTTTGATCACGCTACGATACCTTTCGATATCCCTTTCTTTCAGGTAATCAAGAAGACGCCTTCTTTTACCAACAAGGCGGAGCAGTGCGCGCTGAGTATCGAAATCCTTTTTACTCTTTTTCATGTGCTCGGTCAGGTGATTGATCCTGTAGGTAAACAGTGCAATCTGTCCTTCCGTCGAACCGGTATCAACTTCAGATTTTCCGTAGGTCTTAAAAATCTCCTGTTTCTTCTCTGCTGTCAAGTACATTCTCTTAATGCTTTAAAATATTTTTCCCAATTTTTGAACTGCAAAGGTAGTATTATTTTTCTTTATAGCAAGCATGCCCGGAAAATATATTTTTTCTCTTTGTTTCACCTGCTGAGAACTTTAGAGGGCGCTTCCGGTTTGCCTGAGTCCTGTCACTTTTTCACTGCGGTCTGCTCTCAGCTCAGATCCATGGTGATGAGCTTTTTCAGGGCGTCAATCTGTTTCCGGGTGCCCAGGGCAAAGATCTTGTCGCTCGCGGTAAGCAGGGTTTCAGGGAGGGGGTTGATGAGATAGGAATTGTCGGGCAGTTTCAAGCCGATGATATTGGCTCCGGACTCGTTGCGGATATCGAGTTCGCGGATGGATTTACCGGTAAAGCTGGCCGAGATCTTTTCGCAGCTTATTTCTTCCAGCAGCACATGGTCGGCACTCTGGATCATGAGGTAATCGATGAACTCGACCACATCGGGCTGGGCCACCAGTTTGGCCATGCGCCGACCGCCGATCTTGTCGGGCATGATCACGTTGCTGGCGCCGGCCCTTTTCAGCTTGGCGTCGGAATGGTCGAGTGAGGCCCTGCTGATGATGCGCAGGGAGGGATTGATCTCCCTGGCGGTGAGGACGACAAAGAGATTGTCGGCGTCGACCGGGAGGGTGGTGATCAGCGCCCTTGCCGATTCAAGCCGGGCCTGGCGAAGCACCTCTTCAACGGAGGCGTCGCCGTCGATGAACAGGATCTCATCCTGGTTCCTGAGCTGGTTCACCGTTTCCGGGTCCTGCTCAATGATCACGATGGGTACACTGTGTTCCATCAGTTCGATAGCCGCCTGTTTGCCGTTTCGTCCATATCCGCAGATGACCACATGACCGGATAATTCCTGGATTTTTCTTTTCACCTTGTTGTCTTTTAATGTGTTCCGGAATACACCTTCCACCAGGTAGCGGGTAAAGGTGGATACTGCATAGGCAAAAATCCCGAAGGAAAAAATAACCAGTAAAGAAGTGAACCACATGCCTGCAGGCGACAGGGGATGTACCTCCTCAAAACCCACTGTGGCAACGGTAATGATCGTCTGGTAGATAGCCTCGGTCAGTGTAAAGCCCATGGCATAGTAACCGATGACCCCGATGACGATCACCGTAAAAAGCAGGCTAAGTGCCAGGTAGGCCGACCTGAGGCTGTGTTCCTTCATCGCTGGTTCCCGATATCAGTTTGATCCCGATGCGGCAGGAGAGACAGTCTTTCCTGAGACAGTATTGCTGGTGCAGCTGCAAGAGGGCCTGACTCTCAAACGCATTATCGGGTACTATGCCAAATGTAATCCATTTTTTTATAAGCGCGTTTTTTTCCGCGGGAAGTTCTTCAAGCAGGGCCAGGGCCCGGTCGCTGTATTTTTCCTCACCACGCGCTTTGCCATACAGGAACAGAAAGGGGGCTATGGCATTAATTATCAACGTTCCTGTAAAATCCCTCCCGGTATATTTCGGCTGATACGAGGCTTCCTTTCCAAAGCGGTAACGGGTATTCCAGTAATCTCCTGCCCTGACGCGAAACAGAGCCATCAGTTCTTTAACGGAAGAGCAGTCTTTGATTTTCCCGGTCAGGGGATAGTGTTCATGGATCAGGGAGGCAAACTGGGCTATTCTTACAGTCGGGAAGGACGATGGGCGGAGCCGCATGAATTTCCAGAGATGCTGCGGCACGGGCTGGCCGCTGTGTCGCTGCCGGAGGCGGTTGTACTCCCCGACAAGTCCGGCCATGTAGGGATCTTCCGGCAGGAGACTGTCGAGAAATCCGGCTTTCCCGAATAGCAGGGCTTCCAGGGCAAAAGGGTCGTTCCTGAGCGGGAGAAGGGTATTGATCCGTACCGAGTCGGAAAGCAGGGAGAAAGGCAGACTGTTCAGGGGGAGGCCAAAGCAGTGGGCCAGGAGGTGGTGAAGCAGCTGATCCCAGTCGCCACCGCTTTTGTCCAGCTGTTCTTTCAGCGGGGAAGTCCGGGCTGCAAGCCGCTCCACTTCCAGGCTGGTCAGCCACTGTCGCAAATGCACCGGGTGGATCTTATGTACCTCATCCTGACAGGGAACCCATCTGGCTGAAGTCAGCCATCCCTGGTATTTTTCAAGCAGTCGGGGATGAAAGCGGATCACCACCGTCGGGACCTGTTCCCCGTCTTTCCGGGTGATCTGACAGTCGTTAAAGCGGACCGCGTGGAGGATCACCGAATTGTAAGCTTCATCTTCCTGGTGGTTGTGCCGGAGCCAGTCGGAAGCATGGACATGCACTTCCACATTTCCTGCCCAGGTGGTGTTTCCGATAATGATCCGGGCATTGAAAAAATCCGGTCCCGAATCGCGGTTCAGTGTACCCTGATCTACGATCCGCACCGGGGTACCGTCGGCCAGCGCCAGCTGTTTTTCGTCCATGAGCCTGTACCTCCAGATGTACTGGAGGAAATCTTCCGGAATTCTGTTCATCGTTTTTAGAGTTTATGTCATGACGGACCGGAAAATCGAAGGGCGACCGGAAATTTTATCATCCCACGGGAAAAAACAAAGCGCGGACCGCTGATGGATGCGCTGAGCTTTTACCTTTGCAGGATAACCAAAATGTCGCAACATGAAAAGATCAGTTTATATTCTGTTTTTACTTATTCCGGTACTTGCCTGTAACAGGCAGCCCGAGGTAAACAGCCAGGAGAAACTGGTGCAATCGGTGCTCTGGTACCAGCATTCGGCCGAAATGCATGCGCTTTATTATCAGGGATATAACCTGGCTGGTTTCGTCATTGAGGCACTGCAGCCGGCCGGAGAAGGCAAACCCTATGCGGTGGTTCTTGATATTGATGAAACGGTACTCGATAACTCTCCCCAATCGGCCCAGCAGATCTTTGACGGGCAGCCTTACAGCGAAGAGTTGTGGGATGAGTGGAGCCGGCTGGCCGAAGCGGCCCCGCTGCCGGGTGCTCTGGAGTTTACCCGGAATGCTGCAGAAAAAGGTATTGCGGTTTTTTACATTACAAACCGGATGGCCCACACTCTTGGAGAAACCATTGAGAATCTGCAGAAATTCGGTTTCCCCGATGCCGACAGCACGCATGTGCTTCCGCGGCCGGAAGGATCGTCCTCCAGTAAAAATGAACGGAGGGCAGCCGTTGCCGCCAGTTACGATATCGTTCTTTTCCTGGGAGATAACCTGGGGGATTTCGACGGAATGTTCGACGATCGTTCGGTGAATGAAGGGAAAGATGCCGTGGCTCTTGCAAAGGATCAGTTCGGCAGACGTTTTATCATTTTCCCGAACCCTGTTTATGGCTACTGGGAAAGAGCAGCTCTCAGTTTACCCGGCGGGGAAAAAGCCACTCCCGAATCGGTGCTGAAGGGTTTCCGCTAAGGATTTGAATCATGCAAAAAAAATGAGGCTGTTCCTGAAAGACAGCCTCATTTTTGCAAGGGATAAGGCACTTTATTTTTTGGATGCCGGACATGTTGAGAGTCCGAAAATTCCATATAAAGGGCAGAAAGAGATTAAAGCCGTTCCAAGAGGAATAATGGCTACCAGACCCCACCAGCTTTTGAAATAAATTCCGGCTGCAGCGATGACCAGGCCCAGCGCGATACGGATGATCTTATCCGTTTTACCTACATTTTTTTTCATATTCGGAAAGTTTTAATTCAGGGGCAGATTTGCCTTACATTAAAGGAAGCGGGTTCCCCCTGTTTTTCAGCAATACTAACAGATGATAAGAGGAAATGTTCAAAACGCTGAACCGGGAATGTTTAAAGAGGGGCACGCCGGAAAGGCATGGTCATGCAGCGTGCTCCGCCACCCCCTCGCGATAGCTCGGAGCCGTCGATCGTGATCACAGCTTTGGAGTTTTCGCCCGGGGTAGTGCGCCCGTCGAGAAAATCCCTGGCCCTGATGATCTCAAAGCCATTCCTGTTCAGACTGTCGAGGGTATGGATGTTCCGGTTATACCCGATGATCTTTCCGGGGGCGTAGGCGAAGAAGTTTGCACCGGAGTGCCATTGTTCACGTTCCTGGTTGAGCGGGTCACGGTCGCCGCCACAGAAGGAGGGCTTCAGGTCCATCCCGAGTGTTCGAAGGGCAGCAGTGAGGGAGGAAACACTTTCTATGGATTTCACGTTCCCGTTATCGACCGTTATATGCACGGTTTCATAGCGGTTGGGCTTAAGGATCAGCGGTTCGTACACCATACATGCATCCTGATCCAGGAGAGTGAAGACCATGTCGAGGTGAATGAACGATTCCGGTTCTCTGGGCAGTTCCTGCACAATGACATGGAAGCGGGGCAGGCGTTCTTTCATCTGGCTGATGATGAAATCGACCCCCTGAGGGGAGGTCCGTGCACCGATCCCGATGAGCAGGATATCTTCCCGGGCCACCAGCAGATCGCCACCTTCAATAGTAATGAGATCCCGGAGTTTCTCATCTTCCGAAGGATTGATGGTCCTTACCCTGAATTCGGGATGATAATCGAATATGGCCTGCATGATCATTGCTTCACGTTCCCTGACGCGGCTGGCCATTTTTCCGGTGAAGACCCGGTCGTGCACGGCGATGGAGGCATCCCGCGTGAAAAAGAAGTTATGCAAGGGCCTGAGCGAGAAACTTTCCTTGCTCAGAAAACTGGTCAGGCTGTTACGCGTTAGCGGTACGCCCTGGATTAAAAGACGGGCCAGTTCATCCGGAGCAACGGCCAGAAACTGATCGATCAGGTCCGATTGTCCTTCGTTGTAGCAGGTCTTTTTTATGATCTTTTCCCTGATCTCTTCCGATTTCAGGATATCGGTGAGCAGATCGGTCACCCTGTAGGTCTGGGTGACCCGCTGAAGGATGCATTCCAGCTGGTTATACTCCTTCCGGGCAACGGCAAGGTTCAGGATATCGCTGTAAAGCGCACGTTCGGCATTCAGCGGGGTCATATTCTCCACTTCAGGTCCGGGAGGATGCAGGATCACTCCTTCGAGACGACCGATCTCTGAACAAATCCGGACTTTTGACATAGCAAAACCTGTTTAGCAGTATTCCTGATGAGGGATCAAAGATAGCTTTTTATAGCAAAATGTTCAATCCGACCGGGAAAACAGGGGCAGATAGCGGCCGGAAGGAAAAGGTCGGCCGGGCTGTCTGTTTCAGAAAAGGCGGTAGGTTGCCGAGACGAGAAAGGGAACGAGGATGGTGAGGATGACCCCGTGGACCATGGCATGAAGAACATACTGCTTCCCCGAGGTCTGAAGGATAACAGGGAGTGTGGTGTCCATGGATGTGGCACCTCCGGAGGAGATCGGAGCAAGAGCCCCCAGCCAGGCGGGGAGAAAGGGAGCCAGCAGAAGGGTGAGGGTCTCACGGGCAATATTTGCCAGAAGGGCGATGACCCCGAGTTCTTCGCCCGAAAGGTCGGTGAGGATAATACTGGACAGGCTGTAATAGCCCATGCCCAGGCCTGCAGCCATGGCTTCGCCGGCCGTCAGATCGCTGAAAAGGAGGTTATACAGCGATACACCGAGAAAGGTACCGGCAATGGTGGACAGGGGAACAAACAGGATCCTAAGCCTGAGCGAACGAAGGATCTCAGGCAGGCGCGGGTCGGCTCCCAGGCTGAATCCAACCGTCAGTAGCAAAAGATACAGGGCGACGGTTGCCGCTCCGCTTACCGGTAAATTGTCATGGCCGGTGAGAAGGATCCCGGCAGGAACCCCGAGCAGGAAAAGGCCCAGGTATCGGAGGCTTGTTTTCATTTCTTCCTGAAGAATATATACCATGTCACTGTAGCTGTCAACAGGCTTCCTGCAATGGCAAACAGGGCAATCAGCAGGGCTGTCAGACCCAGGGTATCGATATGGGAACGGATCTCCCGGTTCATGCCCACCCCGGTGCCGAGAAGGAATAGAAGGAGGCCGACAGCGATGCCCGACAGACGTTCGGATATGCGTCTCGGTTTTTCCCTTTTACGGAAGATCAGGCCCAGGATAATTCCTGCAGCAAATATGGCCAGTATGGCTAACATCGGCTGAAAAATTTTTCAAAAGTAGAAAATCCGGCTGACTGCTTGTCAGGAAATATTAATTATGCATGAAGATTTGGGAAAAAAGCTGCGGATCCGGGAAGGCGGGATCCCTGATCAAACCTGCTGCTCAGCCGTGAAAACCGTTTCTTCGGTGCGACCCGTCACAAAAAGGCTTATCGGCTGATCCTCCGCAACGGCACAGGTAAGCCGGGGAGGAGATGGTGATCTCTTTACCGTTCTGATCGACAATGATAAAGTTGCCGGTCACTTCGAGCGGACCGTTTTCTTTAACCCTGAACTGTGCGTTGATATTTTTCATCCCCTGTTTTCTGCTGTAAATCCGACTTTACGATGAGTACCATCACAATAAGGCATATTCCGGGAGTGCCCGCAGCGGCAGAATGAAGTCATCATCATCGATTTCAGCTCATTACCCCCGGTTCCGATGATCCGGAAATCACCTTCCACCACGATCGGGCCATCTTTCATGATCTGTATCCGAACGGGTTTGCCGGAAGGATCTTCATCAATACTGTCAGGAGTAATTTCCTCCACACCCGCTGCATCGCTGTAATCAATGGTGTGGGTATCCAGATCCCGGTTGTATTTCCAGATCAGTGCCTGTGTCGGACATTTATTCACCACCTCGATGATCCGGCGTGTCGGGGCACCTTTCATATTAACCCATGGGCGTTTACCCGGGTTGAATACCTCCAGCAGTTCCCTGAAACAGGTGGTGGCATGGATGCATTTAGCCGGCTTCCAGAACACGGTAATTTCACCGTTGGTATATTGTCGGTTCCTGGGATCGTCCATTCGTTATTCGCTTATACCTCTCATAAACAAGTTCCGGTGGGATATGTTCACTGTCACGGGGATCTGAAAACACCCTTTAACAGGATAGTCTTTTGCAATGTTAAGAAAATATTAAGCAAAGCCCGTTAATTTAAGAAACTGATAACATGCTGTTGATATTGAAGTAAAAGTACAGTACTTACTTTGTGTCATACAAAAGAGAAAAACAATGAAAAGAATTTTCACCTTAATTATCGCTGCCGTCGCAACGACTGCTCTTTTTGCCGGATCACCTGTCATTGAAGGCCGGATCACGGATGCTTCAACCGGTGAATCGCTTACAGGAGTAAAAATAATTGTTGAGCAGACCGGCACCCAGGTGATTACGGATTTCGACGGTTATTTCCGGATCAGTGAGATGCCCGAAGGATCAACGGTTAAATTGAGTTATCTTTCCTACCAGACGAAAGAAGTGACCATCGACAAGGCAGAGAACGGATTTCTGAATATTGAAATGGAATCGGTGGGTGCCTTCAGAACAGCCGGTGAGGTTACTGCCAGCAACGGGCCTGCGAAATAAATCAGGATACAGGATTTAGTTAAAAATAGTGCAGCATCGTCCGATAGGACGGTGCTTTTTTGTTTTTGGCCGGGCCAGGGGGAGTTTCAAATGAGGATTCCGATCCGAAGGGTCCTTCTTGTGAAGAGATTATTCCACCCCGGAATCAGCACCCGAAGCTCCACCTCTCCCTGTTAAGATTGGCTTAACATGCAGCTAAAGATTTAAAACAGGGATAATACAATCCTTACAAAGAGGTGACATTGCCGGAGTTACTTTGTGAAAATTTTCAAATACACCGGTCAATGAAACAGCACCTGCTTATTTTCCTTTTTTCCATATTAACCTTTTCATTATCTGCCCAGGGAGGATCCGTATCCGGAAACGTTTCGGATGAGGCTACGGGTGAGACACTGATCGGAGCGACGGTAATGATCCAGGGTACCACCCAGGGCACCATCACCGATTTTGACGGGAATTACCTTTTAAAAGGAATTGCACCGGGAGATTATAACCTGATCATATCCTATATCTCCTATGAGAAACAGCTGATCAGGATTTCCGTCAGACCGGGCGAGAATACCAGCCTCGACGTAAAACTGAAAAGCATGGTTATTGGTGTGGAAGAGGTCACCGTTACCGCCACGCGAAAGACCGATACCGAAGCGGCTATTATTTCCACTATTAAGAATATCGATATCATCGCAAACGGGATCAGTGCCGACCAGATCAGCAAGTCGCAGGATTCCGATGCGGCCCAGGTGATGCGGAGAGTTCCCGGGATTACCATAACCGACGGGAAGTTTGTTGTAGTGAGGGGGCTCATTGAACGTTACAACTCCGTTCTGCTCAATGGCAGTACAGCCCCTTCATTCGAAGCAGACAAGAGAGCCTTCTCCTTTGATGCCGTGCCAAGCGGAATGATTGATAATATCCTGATCTACAAAAGTCCCGCGCCGGAATTACCCGCCGACTTCAGTGGTGCCGCCATCAACATCATCACCAGGAACAATGCAGATGAAAACAGTCTGAAGCTCAGCTATTCAGCAGGTTACAGGCAGAACGCAACCTTTAACAAGGATTTCCAGCGATACAAGGGGGGGAAGCTTGACTGGCTGGGTGTTGATGACGGCACCAGGGCCATTCCCGAAGGAACACCCAATAAGGAACAGTGGTCGGCGCTTTATAATTTTAACGACTTCGAGGATTATCTTGTAAAGACCGACAGCCTTGTAAATTTCTCCAGGGCCTTTAACACCATCTGGTCGCCCGTGGCAAAAGCACCACTGCCTGATCAGTCTCTGAGCCTGACGCTGCAGCGGAGGTTTCTGCTTGGCAGGGTTTCGGTGGGAAACATTACGGCACTTAGTTACCGGAATGAAAATAACTATTACCAGGTCAACCGGCGCGAGTACTCCGGTTTTGATGTCGCCCGACAGGTCATGCTGGAGAACTTTAATTTCAGTGATCTGAAATCGGTGAACGAGGTGAATGCCGGTCTTATCCATAACTGGAATTTTATCTTTGGTAACAACCAGAAGCTGGAGTTCAACAACTTTGTGAATAATATCGGCGAGAATGTCACTTCACTTCGTTCGGGAGTTGATAACTATGACGGGGAGACGCTGAAATCGATCAATCTCTGGTTCCGGCAGCGTTTTGTTTATTCAGGACAGCTTTCATTAAAACTGCATTTCAACGACGATAATACAAACATACATGTATTCGGAGGCTATTCCCATTCGCTGAATAACCGGCCCGACGACCGCAGGTTGTTTTTCGTACAGAACAGCAGCACAGAGAAGTATTACATGGAGTTGCAGAGTGTGGCAACAAATGTGAAGAACGGGGGAAGATTGTATATCGGGCTTGATGAAGCGATCGCCAATGCCGGGGTGAATTTTGAGCAGAAGTTCAGGGTATTCGGTGATCAGCCCTGGTCGCTTAAAGCGGGTTTTCTGTATGATATGAAGGTCAGGGATTACGGAACAAGACTGCTGGGTGTGGTGACGCCGACCCCGAACAGTGTGGGTGTAAATCTGTATTTACCCGTGGATTCCATTATGCAGACCTCCAATTTTTACTTTGACCAGAGCGCTACTCCAAAGCGAACCTCAGGTCTGGCTTATAAAGAAGGAACCAAAGCCAGCGACAGTTATTCGGCCGAAGACAGGAACATTGCTGCTTACCTGGCTTTGAAAGTGCCGTTCGGAAAGCACCTGAACCTTTACGGAGGTGTGCGGATGGAGCATTTTACCCGAAACCTCTATTCAGGGCTTTCAGTGATTTCCGGACAGAGCGATACCCTGAGCCTGCTGACAAGAGACACGATCAATTTCTTTCCCTCAGCTAATCTGATCTATACCATTAACGAAAGAAACATCGTGAGGGCGTCGTACGGGCTCACCACGAACCGGCCGGAATTCAGGGAAATGTCGTCCATCGTTTATGAAGATTTCGACATGAACGTGCTGATCCATGGTAATCCGGATCTTTTATCCTCTTACACCCATAATTATGACCTGAAATATGAATTTTATCCCAACCTGGGAGAGATGTTGTCGGTATCATTGTTTTACAAGCATTTTATCAATCCGATCGAGTTATTCCTGTTCCCCTCGGGAACCGGTTATGATTATGTGCCTTTCAACACCGAAGAAGCGTACAGTGCAGGGATCGAAATGGATGCCAGGAAGACCCTTTCCGGCCTGGCGAATTCATCCTCCTTCCTGCGTTACCTGAAGGATTTTACGGTTATTTTCAATTCTTCGCTGATCATGAGCGTAATCAATACCAATAAGGAATTCGCTCTCGACAGTGTCAGGATCATGCAGGGACAATCACCCACCATTGTAAACCTGGCCCTGTATTACAAATCGCCTGACAATGGCTGGATGGCCAGTCTGACTTACAATCGTATCGGGCGGAGGATAGCTTTTGCCGGAAGTCCGAATAATCCCCATACCTGGGAGTTACCCAGGAACTCACTCGACCTGACTGTTTCTCGTCAATTCGGACGCTTTGAACTAAAGGCCGGAGTGAAGGATCTTCTCAATTCACCGGTGAGGTACGTGCAGTACTATGGTGAGAACGCCGATATTGAGGCGGAAACCTATTTCTACCATACCAACCGGAAATTCACCCTGAGTGCTGCGCTTAAACTTTAGGAAACACCGGGGCGGAATATTAAGATTCCGCTAACGTCTTCCTATGTTTTTATTAATGATTTGATAAGTTTTAGTAAACGGGTTAAGCGCTCAATATCAGGTAATTTTGTAGCAAATCAAAACCACATGTATTATGAAAAGACTTTTCTTACTCTTAATGGTAAGTTTCCTGATCGTTGAGTCGGGAGCTCAGTCCATTGATGATCCTTTTTTTGATAAGGTAAGTTATGTTGGTGCTTTTGGCTCCAATAACTGGACTTCCGGCTGGACCAACTGGGACCCGGTGAACAGCGACTATCCTGTTTCGACAGTTACAAAAGGAAATGGTGTTTTTACTTCCGCTGGAGGGCTTCGGATAACTGCCGATGAGACCTGGAGTGGTGTTATCAAGCTGGATGGCTGGGTTTATGTTGACGATGGTGCAACACTGACAATTGAGCCGGGTACTATTATCCGTGGTACTGAAAAGAGTGTACTGGTTGTTGAGATGGGTTCAAAGATAAATGCTGTGGGTACTCCGTCAGACCCGATTGTATTTACTTCAGCCAAGGGCGCCGGTTTCAGGGCCAACAGCGACTGGGCAGGACTTGTTATTTGTGGCAAAGCGCCGAATAACCTGGCTGGTGGTCAGGGTACTGCTGAAGGAGGAATTGAATCGATGTATGGAGGAAGTGATCCCAATGATAACTCTGGGAAGCTGAAATATGTCCGAATTGAATTTCCCGGTTATGAAGTAGCAACTGGAAAGGAAATTAATGGTTTATCCCTTTACTCCGTAGGGAAGGGAACCGAGATTGATCATATTCAGGTCTCCTATTCCGGAGATGATGCTTTCGAATGGTTTGGAGGAACCGTGAATGCAAAATACCTCGTATGTTTTGCCACTGAGGATGATAATTTTGACACTGATAACGGTTATGTAGGTATGGTACAATACGGTCTTATTGCAAGGGACAGCTCCATTGTCGACACTGATGCGGCCAATGGTTTTGAGTCCGATAATGATGAGAACGGATCCGAGAACACCCCGCTGACCCACGCTATCTTCAGTAACATTACTGCAATCGGACCTGCTGAATCAGCAACAGAGCCTGCAGCATTGCGTCCGAAACATTCAGAAGGATCGGCAATGAGAATCCGCAGGAATTCAAGACTGCAGATTTATAATTCTGTTTTCCTTGGTTTTGGCAACGGGCTTCGTATTGAGTCGAGCCTTGGCTGGGCAGCCGCACAGGATGACAATCTGACGGTGAAAAACAGCATCATTGCCGGAGTAAGGAACAAATTCTATAAAGCAGAAACTGGTGTTATGACCGAAACCGAACTGGAAAGCTGGTATCTGAATGCTTCCAGGGAGAACCGGAAGATGGACAATAACACTGATGTTATGCTGGCAGATCCCTATAATTATGCCAGCCGTAATTTTATGCCCCAGAGCGGTTCTCCTGTTTATAATTCCTCATACTGGTTCAAGGAATATACCGGAGAAGGTCCTTCTATTGATGATCCTTTCTTCGATCAGGTTGACTTTGTAGGTGCCTTCGGCGACGATGACTGGACAGCCGGCTGGACCAACTGGGACCCGGTAAATACCGAATATCCTGCTGCAACCGTTACCAAGGGCAACGGTGTGTTTACGCAGGCCGGCGGAACCTACATCACATCCAACGAAGTATGGAGCGGTAACATCAAACTGGATGGCTGGGTTTATGTGAACAACGGAGCCACTCTCACCATACTTCCGGGAACCATTATCAGGGGTACCGAAAAGAGCGTACTGGTCATTGAAAGAGGAGCAAAAATTGAGGCCGTCGGAACTCCGGAAGAGCCGATTGTCTTTACCTCGAACAAAGGAGCAGGTTTCAGGGCCAACAGCGACTGGGCCGGTGTTGTGCTCTGCGGTTATGGTATCAACAATGTTGCCGGTGGAGAAGGTGTTGCTGAAGGCGGGATCGGATCACTCTACGGGGGGACCAATGCCGCTGATAATTCCGGTAAGATGAAGTATGTAAGGATTGAATTCCCCGGCTATGAAGTGGCAACCGGTAAGGAGATTAATGGTCTGACCTTATGCAGTGTCGGTTCAGGTACCGAGATTGATCATATTCAGATCAGTTATTCCGGTGATGATGCTTTCGAATGGTTCGGCGGTTCGGTAAATGCCAAATACCTGGTATGTATGGCTACCGAAGATGATAACTTCGATACCGACAACGGTTATGTCGGAATGGTACAATACGGGGTTATCGCAAGGGACAGTTCGATTGTTGATACGGATGCCGCCAACGGCTTCGAATCCGACAACGACGAGAATGGCTCGGAAAATACACCTCTGACACATGCTGTTTTCAGTAATATTACTGCAATCGGTCCTGCCAAATCGGCTACCGAACCCGCGACGCTCCGTCCCAAACATGCCGAAGGCTCTGCCATGAGGATCCGCAGAAATTCAAGACTGCAGATCTATAATGCAGCCTTTGCCGGATTCGGAAACGGACTCCGGCTTGAATCGAGTCTGGGCTGGGCAGCTGCGCAGGACGACAACCTTACCGTTCAGAATTCATTTATTGCCGGTATCCGCGGAAAATATTACAAAGCTGAGGAAGGGGTGATGACCGAAACCGAACTGCAGGACTGGTTCCTGGATATTGCCCGTCGCAATAAGGCTTTCTCTGCTGCAAGTGATCTGATGATGAATGATCCGTTCAATTACGATGCAAGGAATTTCATACCGGAAGAAGGTTCTCCTCTTCGTAATGCTTCCTACTGGACCGAAGTGGGCATTGACAAAGCGGTGGTTAGCCGGACAGGCAGTCTTTCCTGCTACCCGAATCCTTTCAATGGCAGTACAAGGATCGATATTGAACTTGATATGGATGCCCAGGTAGTTGCTGAGGTATATGATATGACCGGCAAGAAGGTGGCCATCCTGTTCGACGGTTATATGAGTCAGGGAGTACAGACCCTGGAATTTGATGCAACGCTGTACGGAAGCGGACTTTATATCGGCCGGATCAAAGCCGGAGACCAGCTGTATTCTGTAAAAATGATTGCCCGGTAATATTAAGGTTTATACAGTGAAAAAGAGGCTGTCCCTAAAGGGCAGCCTTTTTCTTTTTTTTACTGCGGGCTGGTTAAAGAAAACCCATGTCTATACCCATGATGATCTCTTCGACCACCTTGTCCTCGCCTTCCGGATCATAGGGCGTTTTCAGATCGTTACCGAAAAGCCGGGCAATTCCCTGCCAGAAGAAGGCCGTGAGTCCGCCTTTCAGATCCTTTATCACCGTATAGGAGGTTCTGCCGGTCTCCCTGTCGATCAGCCTTACGAGGATTTGCCCCTGGGTGATGGTCAGGTGCCTGATATCCTGTTCAAACTCGGCCATGATCTCTTTCTCTGCCTGGTCGATATATTTCTGCTGAGCTTTCTCCGATTTCATGGTTGCCAGTTGCTCATCGAGGGCTTTAAGACGTACTCCGGCAATTTTGGCATAGGGATAGGCTTTTTTTACGTTATAAACAAGACGCCTGTATTTTCTGCTCAGCATCAGGTACTTATAATCGGGGAGATTGTATACGGTCACATCCGGCAACAGCACCATGGGGATGGTATCCCGGTCGACAATCACTCCCCTCATTACATAAAGCCTCTTTACCTGCGTGGTATCAGGCTGCGCCGATACCGGGGCAAATGCCGGAAGCAGCAGAACGAGGAGTACTATGCGCAGATGTTTACCCATGGTTACTTTTCAACTGATCTTTGAATACAAAAACAGCGCCAAACCTTTCATTTCAGGTTAGAAAGGACAGGCCCGGCCTGTTTGCACCGGTTTCAGCCTGTCCGGCCCGGAAACCGGGGCCTGAACCGGCTGTAAAATTAAGTGAAAAAAGTGAAGATGCAGTAAAGGGTCAGTTCATCATTTCCATCATGGCTTCGACGATATTCATGGCTCCTGTGGCGATCTGAACGATGCCGGCATCCAGCATGTAGCAGGGGGTGGTTGCCAGTTTGTAACGATGGTCGATAATCACATCGCCGTGCGTGGTGACGATATGTTCAGCCCCCAGCGCCTTCAGTCCGGCTGCCGTATCGGGATCATTGCCGATGGTGATCCTGACTTTCCCCAGGATAAGGGCAAGCAGTACGGGGCTTATACACAGGGCGCCAATTGGCTTTTTTTGTTCTATCATTGCTTTTATCGCCTTTTCGACCTCAGGCAGTACCTTTGCTTCTGAGCCTTTGAAAGCCCAGTCGGAAAGATTCTTTGCCGCGCCAAAACCGCCCGGGAAAAGGAGGGCGTCAAAGGAGGAAGCCGAAAAACCGGACAGGGGACTGATCTTTCCTCTCGCTATTCGCGCTGCTTCGACCAGAACATTTCTTTTTTCCGGCATTTCCTTACCGTTCAGGTGGTTGACCACATGATGCTGATCGATATCCGGGGCAAAAATCTCGTAGGCACAGCCATTTTTTGCAATGGCATAGAGGCTCAGTGTAGCTTCATGTATCTCGGCGCCGTCGAAGACACCGCATCCTGATAATACAACTGCAAATTTTTTCATCGGTCTGTTGTTTTATTGCATGGCAGACCCCGGTGGGATACACCTCCCGGAATATGCCTACATTTACCGTGACAATTTAAGGAATTCCAAAAGGAAAGTAAATGATGAACAACAGCATAAGAACTTTTATTGCCGTTCCAGCCGGTGGAAATCCCATACTCGCAGGGGAAGCCCGCCGCATCAGACAGGCACTGGGGGAGGAGCGATTCAGGTGGGTTGATCCTTCACTGTTCCACTTTACATTGATTTTCCTTGGAGAAACAGACCCGAAACTTATACAGCCTCTCAGCCGGAATCTTGAAGCAGTTGCCGGTTCATTGCCGGGGGGAAGCCTGGGCATATCGGGGACCGGTTACTTTGGCAGGAAGAATGCACCATCGGTGCTGTGGATGGGGCTGGAGGATGACGGTTATCTGAGACAGCTCTGGAGCGCTGTAAGCGGCGTTGTGGAAGAGCTTCTCCCGAAGAAGATTGAGAACCGGTTTTCTCCGCACCTAACGCTTGCACGTATCAAAACCGTGAGGGATACGCCCTTGTTCCACCGGGTTGCCGGAGCCGGAACAGGAGGGCGGGTTATTCGCCTGGATGTGGACAGGATCGTACTTTTCCGGAGCGATCTCAGGCCCGACGGACCTGTTTACACCCCTTTGTCGGAATTTTTCCTGAAATAGTAACTATTGCCGGTATTTTACATCCGTCCGGTTACTTTTCTTCCTTTTTTTGTCTTTTTTCTGGTCCTGACCCGGGAATTTCTTGTACACAAAATTCTCATCTTTCCTGTGCTGATCGGGGGAGGATGGCTGAACAATGAGGCGGATCCCGTTCCATGATCCGTCTTTGAAAGCTTCAGGGATCATTCCGGCCAGTCCGCTCTCTATTTCAAAGAAGGAGAACTTTTTCATGATGTCGATATTGCCGATCCGGATTTTCTTAATCCTGGTCGCATCTTTGATAAGTCCGATCATGCCCAGGGGGTCCAGATTGTTCTTGGATCCGATATTGATGTAGAACCTCGCAAATTCGGTGGCTTTATTTTTATCCTGCCTTATTTCCTTCCCGCCTTTCTCCCTTTTTTCTGCTTTTTTCCCGGGTTCAGAGAATCGGATATCAGCATTCAGGTCGGGGGCATGCCGGTAGTATTCGATAAAGCGGTTAAACTCCACAGAGACAAAGCGTTTAATCAGTTCTTCCCGGTTCAGCCAGTCGAGTTTTTTATAGATCAGTTCGAGGTAGGGGGCAATCCTTTCTTCATCGACCTCCGTTTTTTCCATCCGGTCGATCAGGTTAAAAAGCTGTTTTTCACAGATCTCTTCACCTTTAGGTATCATCTTACGGGTGAAGCTTTTGCCGGTCATCCGCTCGAGATCCTTCAGTTTTCCGGTTTCCCTGGTATGCAGGATGGAGATGGCCACGCCATTCCTGCCGGCACGTCCTGTACGTCCGCTGCGATGGATATATACCTCCAGTTCGTCGGGAAGGTTATAGTTGATCACATGGGTGAGATTGTTCACATCGAGTCCGCGGGCGGCCACATCGGTTGCGACCAGCAGCCGGACATTGCCGTTTCTGAACCTTTTCATCACGTAATCGCGCTGTGCCTGGGAGAGGTCGCCATGGAGCGCATCGGCGTTGTAGCCGTCGCCCATCAGTTTATCGGCCACTTCCTTGGTTTCCTGCCGGGTCCGGCAGAACACAATGCCATAGATCGACGGGTGGATGTCGGCAATCCTTTTAAGGGCCAGGTAGCGGTCGCGGGCATGGACAACGTAGTATTCGTGGGATACATTTTCTGCTCCGCTGTTCTTTTTCCCGATACTGATCTCTTCGGGCTCATGCAGGTATTTTCCTGTAATGTCGGCAATTCCCTGGGGCATGGTGGCGGAGAAGAGCAGGGTGCGCCGTTCGGGGTTAGCTGCACTCAGGATCTGGTCGAGATCTTCCTGGAATCCCATGGTAAGCATCTCATCGGCTTCATCGAGTACCAGCCAGCTGATTTTTTCAATTTTCAGGGCCTTTCTCCTGATCAGGTCCAGTGCCCGGCCCGGCGTAGCCACCACGATGTGGGTACCGCTTTTAAGCTGATCGATCTGAACCGAGATGGCCGCACCCCCGTAAACAGCGGTTACCTTGAGCTGACCCAGGAAAACAGCATAGCTGTCCAGATCGCGGGTGATCTGAAGGCATAATTCGCGGGTCGGACAGAGGATCAGGGCCTGTGGAGTCCTGACTTCAAGATCGATCTTCTGAATAAGCGGGAGGCCAAAAGCCGCGGTTTTCCCGGTCCCGGTCTGTGCAAGAGCCACCAGGTCGCGCTCGTCGTTCAGCAGAAAGGGGATGGTTTGTTCCTGCACAGGGGTTGGTTGTTCGAAGCCAAGCAGTTCAATGGCACGAATAATTTCTTTTCGGAGACCCGAATCCTCGAAATAGGTCATTTGGAATTTTTTGAGTCCGGGGGAGAATGAAAGGCTTGATTCTGGCCGGAAAATGATACAATAAATATTAGTCAGTCCTGTCGGACAGCTTTTTGCCACCACGTGGCTTCTGCCGGAAAAGGGCGTGCAAAGGTAGTCATTTCATTTGAATGACAAGACATTTGGTATTTTATTTCAGGAAAGCCCTGGAACTTATCTTCCTGGCCGGTGAGAGAGCTTAGCCCCGGGTAATTTCAAGCAGAATATCATCTTTCATTACCGAGTCCTCCTTTTTAACGGGGATGGACTTCACCGTACCCGAGACCGAACTGGTGATTTCGTTCTGCATTTTCATAGCTTCGAGAATGATAACCGGTTCACCTTCTTTGATTTCCTGTCCTTCCTCTACCAGTACATCAATTATCTTGCCCGGCATCGGGGCGTAGAGAACTGCTTTCTTGCTTCCCTCCCCGTGTTTCTCGAGATATTTTTTTCTTTTAAAGGAGATGGGTGTTTCTACCGAGAAGGAGTACCAGACCCCGTTGATCATCACGGTGTACCTGTTCTGATTCTTTTCAATGACGTCAAGCAGGTACTTTTTGTTTTTCCATACGATGTAGGAGAACCCGTCGGGTTCTTCAAAGATCTTTATCTCAATCTGCTTGCCTTTGTATTTGATCTTTTGTTCAAGCGGCTTTTTGAATTCGTACTTGGTATTCGAAGTACCCAGTGCGATCAGGGTGTCCTGTATTTTCTTTGTACTGTCTTTCGGCATGGTAATCCCTTTTTATCTTAACCTTTTATTCAGCAGCCATGGAGTAACGTTTTTGCTTTTCTCGAGGTTGAGTTTGCTGTTCTCGAGTTCCTGCAGCTCTCTTGCGTAGTCGTACACGGCAAAAAATGCTGCAAGCATTTCCTCTTCCGGTTCCTGGTGGTAGTGGATCTTCAGTTCCTTGCTGAGAAAGGCCGTGGTAAAATCGCCCTTCCTGAAGTTTTTATTTTGAAGCACCGCCCTGCAGAAGGTGATGGTGGTTTTGGTGCCTTTGATCCAGAGCTTCCTGATTGCCGCACTGGCATTGGCCATGGCCTTCTCACGATCGTCGCCGTAAACAATGAGCTTGGCGATCATGGAGTCGAAGTAGGGTGTGATCTGGGAGCCTTCCCGCACACCGGTGTCGATCCGGATCTGGTCGCCTTTAGGCCAGGAGATCTTCTCAATCGTTCCCAGGCTTGGGGAAAAGGCCGATTGTACATCTTCAGCATTGATCCTGAATTCAATGGCAGAGCCTTTCAGTTTGATGTCTTTTTGCCTGAACTGCAGTTTCTCTCCCTGGGCAATAAGGATCATCTGCTCAATCAGATCAATGCCTGTAACCAGCTCAGTTACCGGATGTTCCACCTGGATGCGGGTGTTCATCTCCATGAAGTAGAAATTCCGGTTTTCATCGAGCAGGAACTCGACTGTTCCGGCCGAATAATAGTTCACCGACTGTGCAATGGCAACGGCTGCTTCGCCCATTTTCTTTCTCAGTGCAGGGTCGAGTGCGGGAGAGGGGGATTCCTCGATCAGTTTCTGGTGCTTGCGCTGAATAGAACATTCACGTTCACCCAGGTGGATGATGTTCCCGTGCATATCTCCAAGAATCTGGAATTCGATATGCCGGGGTTCCCTTACATATTTCTCGATAAAGACTGAAGGATCATTAAAAGCTTTTTCCGCTTCCTTGGAAGCCAGGTTGAACATCCTTTCAATATCCTTTTCCTTTTCCACCACCCTCATACCGCGACCACCGCCTCCCGAGGCAGCTTTGAGGATCACGGGATAGCCGATAAGGCGGGCCAGTTTGGTGGCATAACGGGCATTTAGCACATCACCCTTGCTTCCCCTGAGCAGCGGAATCCCGCTTTTTCTGGCGAAGGCTTTGGCAATGGTCTTATTGCCCATTTCGTGAATAGTTTCGGGCGCCGGCCCGATAAAAATGATATTTTCCTCCCGGCAGCGACGTGCAAAGTGAGGATTTTCCGCCAGAAAGCCATATCCCGGGTGGATGGCCTGAACTCCGGCTGTCTTTGCGGCAGCAATGATCCGCTCGATATCGAGGAATTCGGGAATATCCGAAGTGCTGCCCGTGAAATCGATGACCTCATCGGCTTCTTCCAGGTACCAGGCTGAAGGTTCTTTGGATGTTTTAATGGCGAAGGTCCGGATGTCCATTTTCCGGGCCGTCCGGATTATACGGATGGCAATCTCTCCCCGGTTTGCGATAAGCAGACTTGTAATCTTCATAACATAGACGGTCAGAGCGGAATATTTCCGTGTTTTCTCGTTGGATTATTAATAAATTTATTTTCCAGTGCCTGGAAAGCGGAGATGAGTTTTTTCCTGGTTATAGCCGGATCGATCACTTCGTCGATGAAGCCTTTTTCGTCGGCGACATAAGGATTGGCGATCTCATCCCTGTACTGCTGGGCCAGTTCCCTTCTCATTTTCAAGGGATCCTCAGCTTCCGAGAGTTCCTTCCTGTAGAGGATGGCCACAGCACCTTCGGGACCCATAACGGCGATCTCGGCAGTGGGCCAGGCAAAGTTGAAATCGCCTCCGAGGTTCTTGCTGTTCATCACACAATAGGCTCCGCCGTAGGATTTTCTCAGGATAACCGTAATCTTGGGAACAGTCGCATCGGCATAAGCATAAAGCAATTTGGCACCGTGCCGGATAATCCCGTTGTGTTCCTGATCGAGCCCGGGAAGGAAGCCGGGTACATCTTCCAGTGTCAGAATGGGTACGTTGAAGGAGTCGCAGAATCGGATAAAGCGTGCGGCTTTTGTAGAGGAATTGATATCCAGCGTACCGGCCAGAACCTTCGGCTGGTTGGCAATAATCCCGATCACTTTGCCGTTGAGCCTGCCGAATCCGACCACGATGTTCTGAGCGTAGCCTTCGGAAATCTCGAAGAAAGACTTTTTATCCACAAGGAGGTTGATGACTTCCTTGATGTCGTAGGGTTTATTGGCGTCGTCGGGTACGATATCACGGAGTTTATCTTCAATCTCTTTTGTATCGACACAGTCGACAAGTTCCGGTGGATTTTCCAGGTTATTGGACGGGAGATAGGAAAGCAGTTGCCTTACACCGAGCAGGGTGTTTTCCTCATCTTCATATACCAGTTGCGCCACTCCGCTTTTCCTCGCGTGAATTTCAGCGCCACCCAGGTCTTCAAAAGACACATCTTCGTTGAGTACTTCCTTGACCACATTGGGGCCGGTAACAAACATGTAGCTTGTTTTATTGGTCATGAAGACAAAGTCGGTAATGGAAGGAGAATAAACCGCTCCCCCTGCAGCCGGGCCCATGATCACCGAGATCTGGGGAATTACCCCTGAAGCCTGCACGTTCCGGTAAAAAATACCGGCATAGCCGGCCAGACTGGCCACACCCTCCTGGATACGGGCACCTCCTGAATCGATAAGGCCGATGATCGGGGCACCCATCTTGGTGGCCATTTCCTGTATCTTCATGATTTTTGCCGCATGCACGGAGCCAAGTGAGCCCCCCATGACGGTGAAGTCCTGAGCATAGGCAAAAGCGAGCCTGCCCTGAATCTTACCGTGGCCGATGATTACGCCATCCCCGAATGACTGCTGAATCTTTCCAAAGCCCGAATCGGCTTTTCCTGCCGCAACGAATGCGTCTATCTCTTCGAAGGTCTCCTCATCGAAAAGGAGATCAATTCTTTCCCTGGCTGTAAGTTTTCCTTTGGAGTGCTGTTTTTCCCCCGCCTTGTCGTCGAACTGACTTTTAAAACGTTCCTGCCGCTCAAGGAACCTGGTGAAATTTCTTCCGTTTACGTCCATAGGTTAGTATCAAGTTCATATTATAGACCAGAAAGCGCCAGGATTGTTTGGCGCTTAACCCGGAATAATAACAGGTGCAAAGCTATAAATAAAATCCAATTTTCGAATTGATTCCCTGTTTTTGTTTGAATTCGGCTGGAATTACCTTGATATCAAGGCTTTTACATTTCAATTTTATCGACCAGCCATATCAGGGAGGCTATCGCTGCAGTGCCCAGTTGTAACTCCCTGAGATTGATCTGGTCAAAGGTATCGTTGGGAGAATGGTGATAGTCGAAGTAGCGCTGGGGGTTTACCTGGAGGGAAGAGAGTACGGCTCCCTGTTTGCCAAGTTGCCGGATATCGACCCCACCGCCGCCTGAAGTGAAGGAATACAGGCCAAATGGGCGAAAAATCTCTTTCAGACTGAGGAACTTATCCAGCAATTCCTTATCGGCATTTTCAGGCAGGGTGAATCCAAACCCTTCCGGTACCAGGCAGCCTTCGTCCGACTCAAGGGCAAACAGATGTCTTTCTCCTTTTTCCCTTGCAGCTTCGGCATAGGCGCGCCCTCCTCTCTGGGCAATTTCCTCGTCCATAAAAAGGACAACCCTTATGGTGTTTTGCGGCCGGAGGCCCAGTTTCCTGTATATTCGTATCAGGTCCATGGCCTGAACACAGCCCGCTCCGTCGTCGTGGGCTCCCTCACCGATGTCCCAGGCATCCAGATGACCGCCCACGGTAATATATCGGTCGGGGTATAGCGATCCTTTGAGTTCAGCTATGACATTATAGGAAAGGACATCGGGGTAAAGCCGGCAGGCAGTGGTGATGGTCAGCAGGGCTTCAGGATCTTTGGCGATCCAGCGTGAAAGTTGATCCGCATCCATCGTCGATACGGCCACGGCGGGTATTTTTTCCACCTCATCGGCATAGCGCATCACCCCGGTATGGGGAAAATCATCGATCCCGGTGGTCTGGGATCTTTCAATAACAGCCACAGCGCCGTACTTTCCGGCTTCAGCTGCACCTCTGGTCCTTTGATCCACAGCTCCGCCGTATGCTTCAAAAGTATTGATAAGGGTGGGATCCATCGGGCGGTTAAAGAAGACGATCTTTCCGCTGATCTTTTTCTTTCCGAGTGCTTCGAGTTCGGCAAAGTTCTGCACTTCAATCACTCTCGCGGTGATCCCTTCAGGAGGTGTTCCAATGGAAAGCCCCAGTGCTGCGACAGACAGATCCAGATCTCCCAGAATTCCGGAGTGCAGGCGAGCTGTTTCTCTGGTCCCCCTTTTCCAGTTGGGTACCATAACAGGCTGGAGGTAAACGGTATCCGCTCCGGCCAGGATCAGTTCCTGCCGGGTGTATTCGATGGCTTCGGCTGCCGCAGCTGAACCGGCTATTCTTCCTTTTGTGGAACTGCACAGGTATCGGAGTTGTTCATAGGCCACGGTGCTTGTCAGTGCATCATCATAAATTGCCTTAATAACAAGGCTGTCCTGTGCCTGGATTGACCCGAGGGTGAAAATGCTCAATACCAGGAGTTTTATAATTTTACGCATGGCTGATCAGGAATGAGGCTATTTACGTTCTGTGAGAATTTTTCTGTCTTTACTGGCCCCTTCTGCTGCCCATTTTTCGGGGAGCAGTGTCCAGTTTATGGGAGTGGCGGGAATGAGGGTGTCGAACTCGGCCATATACTGCATCAGGTAATAACGCAGATCGAGATCGGTGGCCCATACGACCCTGCCGGCCAGCTGATCCTGGGGAATTCCGGCACCGGAGGTTAAATGTCCACCACCGCCGTTCCCCCTGTAGGAGTTCACGGCTACAAGAAAGGTGTCGGTGCTTACAAACGGCGATCCGTCGGATAGCGAGGTGATTGTAACCCGGTCACCCTCTGCCTTTTTCAGGTCGATGGTATAATTTATCCCTGACGCAGAAGAAAAGTTATAGTACTGGTTTTTCAGTCTGCCGGGTTTCTCCGGATCAAATAATAAGAGGTGGTCATCCGGAGCCTTCATCCTGTTGAACCAGAGCGAAGTTGAGTATTCGAGATAACGGTCGATCTCTTCACCGCTGAGTTTCATCCGATACAGCATATTTTCGAAGCGGTAAAGTTTAAACATATCGGATACTCGCACAGGGCCTTTTTCAAGGGTGGTGTTGAAGGTCAGGGGAGCGGTAAAGGAGATGGCGGAGCCTGAGATCTCACTCTGGATCTGCTGGATGAGCCCTGTAAAGGCTGAAGGGCCGAAAAGGCCGTCGAGACTGCTCAGATCCCTGCCCAGGATGGTAATGGTATCGGAAAGATAGTCTTTTACGTCATCAAGGGCATAGGAAAATTTATTCATGAAGCGGGGAGAGGGCTCATAATTCTTCATCGGAACAAGCTGAGCGCGAAGAACCTTTTCCCCCTGATTTTTACGGTTAAGTTCCACCAGTACCTCACCTACAAAAGTGGCGTGGCTTCCCGGATCGACAATCAGCACGGAATCTTTTCCGGAGGAACGGACCCAGTTGATGGAGCTTTCATGATCATGGCCGGCAAAGATGATATCGAAGCCGGGCACCTGTTCGGCAACCAGTACCGTGGCATTCTGATTCAGAGGTGTATTCCTGTCCTGATGGCCATAACTGTAATCTGTGCCGGCATGAAATAAACCGACGAGGAGATCAGGTTTTTCCTTTTCAAGGATACGAGGCACCCATTCCCGGGCTGTTTCAACCATATCTTTAAATTCAAGGCCCGGCCACAATGAGCGGGGAAGCCAGTTCGGGACTCCCGGGGTGGTCAGGCCAAGGATGGCGATTCTGTATTTTCCGTTTTTAATTACCGTATAGGGCACGAAGGCCGGTTCTCCTGTTGCCGTGTCAATAACGTTAGCGGCAAGCCAGGGGAAGTCGAATTCGTCTCTGACCTTGTAGTAAACAGACGGGCCGGTCTCGATGTCGTGGTTACCGATCGTTCCGGCACTGTAGCCCATAAAATTCATCACCCTGGCTGAAAGATGGAGCGAATCCCTTCTCAGGGTATTATAAAAATACACGGTGGGTTGTCCCTGTAAAAGATCACCGTTATCGAGCAGGATCAGTGCAGTATCTTTTGTCTTTTCCTTTTCTTCAAGGTAGGAATAGACCTGAGCGAGGGAATGATCGGCATCCCGGCTGGAGATCAGGTCATAGGGGAAGATCATGCCATGAACGTCGGTGGTCACTGCGAACCGCACGAAGGCAGGTTCCTGGTGGCAGGAGCTTAGGAGGAACAGAGTAAGGACCGGTGCGGTCAGTAAAGGGAGCAGAAGTTTTTTCATAAGGCTTGTTTAAAGGATGAAGAGTAAACCCATCTTTATCCGGGTTGCCAATTTACCTTAAAATCCCAGAATACAAAATCGACAGACCCGGATATTGAAGCAGAAAAGTTTAAAATGCCTGAAGTATGCAGGGATATGCCCTGGAGGAATCTTTGGAAAGCCGGCATCCAGGTTTTCTGGCCAAAGGGGATAATAAAAAAACCTCACCCGATTTCAGGTGAGGTTTATAAAGTAACCAGGGACGTATTATTTTTTGAAAGTCCTCATATAGTTGACCATGTTCCAGATATCTTCATCCGAAACCTTTTTGTCATATGCCGGCATTTCATCCCTTCCCATTTTGGTTTTGTAGAAATGTTCGCCATCGGTCTGATTCTGGTAGAATGCGCCCGAGAAATCTCCGGGGAATGTTTCCAGGGAACGGGCTTTTACGCCATCACCAAGTCCATCTTTGCCGTGGCACGATGCACAGTATTTCTTGTACAGCATGCCGCCCATTTCAACACTTTCAGCAGTTGCTTTAACAGGATTTTTCATGGATTTGAATTCAGCAGGAACAGGCCAGGCCTTGGGTTGCTGCTGGGGAATGTTCATAGCCACCAAACCGGTCATCAAGACTATCGCGACAGCGGCAAAAACGATTTTCTGAACTGAGTTTTTCATACTTCTGTTGTTTTTGTTTTTAAAAGTTTTTTATATCCGGATAACCCGGTGGTATTCCGGTGCAAAGTTAATTCTGTTACGCTAAGTATTTGTTAAATCTTAACAAACTACGTACCAAAACCGGATCAGGCTTTTTCTTCTTCCGATTCGTCAAGTTCGGCATAGCCATCGATGATACTCTTGAAATGGCTGGTCGGCGTATGTCCGATGGTGCAGAAGTAGATATGGATCAGGAGGAAGATAGTGAGGAAAAACCCGACGGTCACATGCAGAAGGTCGGTCAGCAGGAAGCCGCTCGTCCCGAACACCTTTTTCAGTGTCGATTCGGGGAACAACATGCCCCAGCCCGTGATGACCATCAGTGGAACACCGATATACATGGCCATCACATAGGTAATATGCTGCAAGGGATTGAATTTCCTTTTTTCCGTGATGGGAAACGGTTTTTTCTCTCCTTTGAACATGCCATAAAGGTAATAGCGCATCTGCATGAAAATCCTTTTAAAGAAACCTTTGTACACGATCCGGTAGTGCATTCCGTTGTCGGTGAAAAGGTTGGCAAAGAAAAATATCAGATAGTTTGCAGAGAGTGTGATCCCGGCAATATTATGCAGTTTTACGGCGAGGGAAAATTCGATAAAGGGTTTTTCCGGATCGGCATAGTACATGCTGACCCCGGTAAGGATCAGAGTTAGGATCATGAGGGCATTGATGATATGCCAGAACCTGATCACTTTCGGATAATGGTAAGCTTTAAGAGCCATAGCTATTTTTTAAATATTATTCGACCAACAAGATGAGCAGACAGACCGGCAAGGGTCAGCAGGAACAGGATCACTCCGGCCCAGCCCAGGTATTGATTACGTGTGGCACCGATCACATAGGCATCGTTGAGGATCACCCCGTTGACAAAGCCAAGTTTGGTCCTGCTTTCTTTTGCCCTGTACTTATACAGTGAGGCCATGAGAATGGAGTTCTTCGAATGGCATTCGGTGCAGTTCCTGACGGCATCGGCTTTCGGCATAACCAGGTGAGCCACCAGTACGCTGTCGTTGATCTGGGTATGACATTCGATACACCTTACGCTTTTAAAATGCTGCGGTTGATTGGGCAGCCATTCATGGGCAGCAAGGATATCGGGCTGGGGTTTATCTGTAAGCAGCATGAATTTGCTGTAGTCGGAATGGCAGGAGAGGCAGATGTCATTATTGTATTCAATGGCTTCGGCCATGCTTTTCTCATCCGA
Source organism: Bacteroidota bacterium (assembly GCA_049325415.1). Lineage (GTDB taxonomy): Bacteria > Bacteroidota > Bacteroidia > Bacteroidales > JBMOLL01. The sequence continues at coordinate 70,860 of JBMOLL010000046.1, forward strand.
CCTTACAAAATTCTGGTAGGAATGGGGATCATGGCATTTCCAGCAGGTAAACTCTTCCATATTGTTGGTGGAATGCACGCTGGCCATTACCTCTTCGTCGATCTCTTCGAAATGATACTGGGCATAGTTATCATCGTAACCATGGCAGTCGAGACAGGTATAGCACTCTTCAGTCCTCAGCTCAAGCGGATGGGGAAATTCCCCGAATTCATCCGAATGACAGTCGGTACAGGCAAAACTCTTATGAACCATCGTGTAGTATGCCTCCCGGCTGATGATCTTATCGGAGCACATTTTTTCCGTGATGGTCCGGCCAAAAAATTTATCCGTCAGGTGGTACTTGGCTTCTGCGTGACATTTGAAGCAGGCTTCATTGTCGTCAACATAGTCATTTACCTCCCTGTAGGCTGCCAGCAGATCGGCAGAGTCTGCCGGCTGGGTCTGCGCAAAGAGCGCTCCCGAAAGGAGCATCAATCCAAAAAGTAAAGTCACTGATCTGCTCATCTGTTAGGATTATTTTAGAACCTGATCGAGATATTGAATCCAAACTGGAATTTACCTTCCAGCGGGTTGTTTTTGTTGTATACCACGTTATAATTCTTCACGAGGTAATTGTAATTCGAAGCAAAGACCCGAAAAGCGTGGGTTGAGGTACCGATCTCCACCCCGAGAGCTGCATTCGGGTAAACCGTAATGTTATCGGGAGTGAAAAGGGGCTGGTCGTATTCAAAAACAAGGGAACTCATTCCAAGTATCTGGGCACGACCACCGGCGTAGATCGAGAAGTTACCATTATGGTAACCGTCTTCCACGGCATTGAAATAGGTATAGGTCGGAGCTACCTGAAGACTTAATTTCTGACCGAATTTCCTTGATACGATCAGCTGATTCATGTAGGAAAGCCGATGGATAAACCTGTAATCGGCGGCAGGACCGAAATTGTCTTTATCCGTTGCATTCAGAACGGCATTTCCTACATAGGCCAGGGAAACGGGGATTTTTCCGGAGCGGGTCTGGGTAAGAATATTGACCTTCCATTCCAGGTCCTGGAGTTTGTTTCCTTTGGTGGTACCGAATCCAACCATGATCCTGTCGCTGATGCCATAGGCGACAGCCAGACGGGTGTTGGCCGTTCCATAGATACCAAACAGGTCGCTGATCGACTTGATCTCGGAAAAGCGATGCTGTATCTCAATGGTGAACGATCCTTTGTAGGGATTAACCGTGGTATGGTTGTCGATCAGGGTAAGTGTTTCAAAAGGCGGTCTGATGGGTTTATCTTCCTCTTCCTGTGCATAAAGTGCTGCAGTTGAAAACAGAATCAGAAAAAGACCGGATACGATGTATTTCATGATATTTGATTTTATTATTATTTAATCAGTTATCCTTTGCGCCCTGCTGGATCCAGGTAAGAACAGTTGCCCTGTTTGTACTCGAGGAGTAATAGCTGTGTGAACTGCTGCTCATCTGCAGGTAAAGGACGCTTGTTTCTGCTGATGCTGTATCGATGAATTCCCTGGCCATTAAATCATTATACGAATTACCCTGGGAGAGGTCAAGAGAAAGTCCGTTATCGGCAGTACCTGTTCCGTTATGACATCCCACGCAGTTATTGTCAAATATCGGCTGGATATCCGCGGAATAACTGATATCTTCTACTACTACAGGTGGTTTGATGGTGTATTTTTCGCAGGCATTCAATGAAATAATCAGGAGCAAACCGGCCATTAATTTAAATCTCTTCATATCCTGTTATTTTTAATGGTACAAATGATTACATTTTGAAATTTAGGCAAAATTAACCACTTGCGAAGTAGAAAATTCTGATTATGAAACGACATATCAGGCACGGCAGGGTGATATATCTCGCTTCAAAAATCGATATATATCGATTTTTATTTACTTTTGCTAATCAGGTCATTGAGTAAAAATGACCGTACTCCGTTCATTTTGGGAGTGATTGTTAAGTAAAGAACAGTTATTGAACCAGATAGATAAAATACCGATGCCTGATCACCCGGGAAAGCTTTGCCGGAACTGCAAGGATTGTGAATCCAAGGCTACCCTGTTTAAGTTGCTATCGGAGGATGAGCTGGAGCAATTAAATGAGAACAGGTATTCGGTACGGTACAAACCGGGTGAAATTATCGTCAAGCAGGGAACAAAGGCCAATTTTCTGCTTTCAATGGTCGGGGGATTTGGAAAAATGTACATTGAAGGGCATAACAACCGTAACCTTATCCTGGGATTTGTCAGGCCCGGAGAGATCGTTACCGGTCCCTGTATACATGCAGAGGAGAAATACAAGTTCACGGTCATGGCCCTTGAGGAATCCCATGTCTGCTTTATTGATGTGGTCCATTTTCGCCGGGCATTCAGGGGAAACGGTTTCTTTGCCGAGTCGTATCTGGAAATGCTGAGCAGGAATTTCGCGAGGAATTTCGACCGGATGGTGAGTCTCACCCAGAAGCAGATGCACGGGCGCATTGCCGATGTTCTGATCTACCTCAGCCGCGAGATCTATAACAGCCCTGTTTTCGAAACAGTGATATCCCGGCAGGATATAGCCGATTATTCCGGGATGTCGAAAGACAGTGCAATTCGAATCCTGAAGGAATTCGAGCGTGACCGGATCATCAACCTTAAAAACCGTTCCATGGAGATCTGCAACATGGATCGCCTGTACGAGATTTCTGCCACAGGATAACATATTCCTAAACACCAATAAATAAGGACTTTAAAAAATATTTTAAAGTTTTTTGTACTTTTTTCCCCTTCCGCGTACGATATTTTCCCTTCTGAGCACATAAACAGTCAGACACGATAAAATGACTGATTATGAAGTACGGTATTAACAAAGTTACCCTTGTGGGTAACGTGGGGGAGACTCCCCGTGTATCTGAAAAGGACGGTGAAGCCTTTGTAGCAAATTTCCCGCTGGCCACCAATGAATTTTTCCGCGGTAAGGGCGGAGAGGAGGTTCAGCAGACCCAGTGGCACAAGATTGTTGTCTGGAACAAACAGGCCGAGGTTGTGAAAAAACTGGTAAAGAAGGGTGACCTTCTTTACATTGAAGGGAAGATCACGACCAACAACTGGGCTGATAATGAGGGAAAGAAACACTACGTAACGGAAATCGTCTGCGACAACTTTTTGTTTCTCTCGTCCAGGAACGCGAAGGAAAATTGAGTTTTATGGAAGATTGGGGTTTTCCATCTGCTGGTTCGTTTTTGCTCCGGGGGGAGTGAAATCGGGATCCGTGGAAAGGGGTACCGGAGTGATCCGGTACCCTGCTTTTACGTTTAATCTTTACGATATGCCTCAACGGGTGCACAGGTACAAACCAGGTTCCTGTCGCCGTATCCGTCGTTCACTCTTCTCACCGTTGGCCAGAATTTATTTTCCTTAACCCATTTGAGCGGGAAAGCAGCCGATTCCCTCGAATAGGGATGGTTCCATGAATCGCTGATAACGCTGGCAGCAGTGTGCGGAGCATTCTTCAGCACATTGTCTGTCCGGTCGAGCTTTCCTTCGCTGATCTGCCGGATGGTTGAGCGTATGTCTTTCAGCGCTTCGATGAAGCGGTCAAGCTCAGCCCTGGATTCGCTTTCCGTGGGTTCAACCATGAGTGTGCCGTGAACTGGGAAAGAAAGTGTAGGAGCGTGAAAGCCATAATCCATGAGTCGTTTTGCAATATCCGCTTCCGTAATGTCGGCTTCGGCTTTGAAATTCCTGCAATCGAGGATCATTTCGTGGGCGACAAAGCCGTTTTTCCCCTTGTATAGCACAGCAAAGTCATCTTTTAACGAAGCCGCCAGATAATTGGCATTCAGGATGGCATAACGTGTGGATTCGGTAAGGCCTTCTGCTCCCAGCATCCGGATATAGCCCCAGGATATAGGCAGAATGCCTGCGCTGCCGTAGGGTGCAGCTGAAACAGCGCTGATCCCGTTAATTCCGCCGGTCGGGACCAGCGGGTGGGTGGGCAGGAACTCAACCAGATGCCTGGCTACGGCGATGGGACCTACACCGGGGCCGCCTCCTCCGTGAGGTATGGCAAAGGTTTTATGAAGGTTCAGGTGGCAGACATCGGCGCCGATATAACCCGGACTGGTAAGTCCGACCTGGGCGTTCATGTTGGCACCATCCATATAGACGAGTCCACCGTTTTCGTGAATAATACTGATGATCTCCCGGATCTCTTCTTCGAAAACACCGTGTGTGGAGGGATAGGTGATCATCGCCGCGGCCAGTTCGGGGGCACTCTCTCCGGCCAGTTGTTTCAGGTGTTGGGTGTCAATATTCCCGTTCTGATCGCAGTTCACCACCTTTACGTCCATTCCGGCCATAACAGCGCTGGCGGGGTTTGTGCCATGAGCCGATGCAGGGATCAGAACGATCTTTCTGTTCAGTTCACCTCTTTTTTCATGGTAGGCCCTGATCACCATCAGACCGGCGTATTCACCAGCTGCTCCTGAATTGGGCTGGAAAGAGACTTCCTCAAAGCCGGTAAGTTCGCATAAAGCCTTACCCAGCCTGTTCATCAGCTGATGATAACCTTCTGCCTGGTTAAGTGGTACAAAGGGGTGGATATCAGCAAATTCAGGCCATGACACCGGGATCAGCTGGGATACAGCATTCAGCTTCATCGTACACGATCCGAGGGAGATCATGGAGTGGGTAAGTGAGAAATCCTTTCTTTCCAGCATCCTGATGTATCGCATCAGTTCAGTTTCCGAGCGGTATTTATGAAATACTTCCTGCTCAAGGAAGGTACTTTTCCGAAGTAAGTTATCGGGGAGACAGTTACCGGTACCGAGTTCATTTTCCGTTTTCACAGGTTTCCTCAACACAAGGGAGAAAATCCCGATTATCCCGTTAAGTTCCTCTTCACCGGATGTTTCATCTACCGACAGCTGAACATGTTGTCCGTCGGGGTAATGGAAGTTTACCATTTTTTCCAGGGCGGCTTCCCGTATGCTTTCCGATCCGGTTCCTTCCGGTAGTTTAATGAGTAAAGTGTCAAAAAATGCACTGTGCACCGGTTTGCAGCCCAGCTCATTGAGTTTTTCAGCCAGGTAACAGGCACCTGAATGGATATTTCCTGCTATCCTTTTCAGTCCTTCGGGACCGTGATATACCGCGTACATCCCTGCCATATTGGCCAGCAAGGCCTGGGCAGTACAGATATTAGAGGTAGCCCTTTCCCTTTTGATATGCTGTTCGCGGGTCTGCAGTGCCATCCTCAGTGCCGGGTTTTCTTCTGCATCGATTGTGATCCCGATGATCCTGCCCGGCATCTGCCGTTTGTATTTCTCCGTCGAGGCAAGGAAACCGGCATGCGGTCCTCCAAAGAATAACGGAATACCGAAACGCTGTGTGGTTCCCACCACCACATCGGCGCCCCACTCGCCCGGAGGGGTCAGCAACACCAGGCTCAGGAGATCGGCTGCCACACAAACCTCGACCTGTTTTTCATGTGCTGCATTCACAAAGGCCCTGTAATCCCTTACCTCACCGTCGGCTGCGGGGTACTGGATCAGTGCCCCGAAGCAGTTTGCCGGCAGGGCAGAAGTTCTGAAGTCGCCGGTTACCAGCTCGATCCCCAGAGGCACTGACCTTGTACGCAGCACATCGAGGGTCTGAGGGAAGGTTGAACTGTCGGCGAAGAAAATATTCTTTCCTTCCCTGATCTGATCGCGCGACCTGGAATTAAAGAGCATGATCATTGCCTCTGCTGCAGCTGTAGACTCATCGAGCAGTGAGGCATTGGCAATCTCCAGGCCGGTGAGTTCCACCACCACCGTCTGGAAATTAAGCAGAGCTTCAAGCCTGCCCTGGGAGATTTCGGCCTGGTAGGGCGTATAGGAAGTATACCAGTTCGGATTCTCCAGGATGTTCCTCTGGATCACAGGGGGAAGGATCGTATTGTAAAAACCCAGCCCGATATAGGATCTGAATACTTTATTTTTATCTGCAATTTCACGGATCTCCTTCAGGAACTGGTACTCACTGACCCCTTCCGGCAGATCGGGTAAACTGTCTTTCAATATGGAGCCGGGAATGGTTTTCCGGATGAGTTCATCCAGACCGGAGGTTCCTATTTGGGCGAGCATGAATTGAAGATCGGACTCCCTCGGGCCGATGTGACGTTGCTTGAACGAATCTGAATGCATGAATTTCAGTGTATTATGAAGTGTGGATATGTGAATGTTACAGGAGCCAAATATACAATTTCGGCTTGTTAAAATTCATGTACAAAATCATGTTATTCAATCATGACGGATAAAAATTCTCAACCGGCGGTTCATTCTTTCAGGAATGGGTTCGTACTGTTTTCCTGTCCGATGGAACTGTAAGGCCCGTGTCCGGGATATACCCGGGTTGCTGCAGGAAGCGTTAACAGTCTGGTGCGGATGGAAGCGATCAGGGTATCGTAGTCGCCTCCTGGAAGGTCGGTACGACCGATACTCCCCTGGAAAAGGGCGTCGCCGGTGATCACAAATCCCCCGGCAGCGGAATAGAATGCCAGGCTGCCTTCACTATGACCGGGTACATGGAGAACCTGAAGTTCAATACTGCCGAAGGAAATAAGTTCACCGTCGTGCAGGGGTCTGTCAATCCTGTCAGGTGTCGCATTCGTGAAGCCAAACAACTGTCCCATCAGCGGTGCGTTCCTGATATTGTCGAGTTCGCCGGGGTGGGCATGAAAGGGAAGATGATGCTGTTCCCTGAGATAAGTTACTCCGGGGAGATGATCCACATGACAATGGGTGTTCAGCTGGGCCACGGGGCTTAGCCTGTTCCTGCTGAGAAAGGTCTCAAAGGTCTCTTCCTCTGAGGCTGATGAAAAGGCAGGATCAATAATCACGCACTTACCATTCTCATCATAAATGATATAGGTGTTTACCTGAAATGGGTTGAATACCAAAGTTTTTACCTGTTCCATCTTTCAACCGTTTTTTCCTTTAAGCAGAGGGACGAAAGAGAAATAGCCATGTTCGCTACGGGTATAGCTGTCGGTGGAATTCCTGACAATCCTGACCATGGTCTGACCGGCGGCGCCGCCCTCCGGAATAACGAGTATCCCCCCGACAGCAAGCTGCTCGAGCAGCCTGGAAGGTACTTCAGTGGCACCAGCAGTTACGAGGATCTTATCGAAGGGAGCAAAGGTCGGGAGGCCTTCATAGCCGTCGCCGTAGTAAAAGCCGGGCTTATATCCCAGGGGAATAAGTGTTTCCTGGGCTTTGAGGAACAGTTCCCGTTGCCGTTCGATGGTAAAAACCCTGGCACCAAGTTCCATAAGAACGGCAGTCTGATAGCCCGATCCGGTCCCGATCTCCAGGATTTTCTCATTTTTCTTAAGCTCGAGCAACTGGGTCTGAAAAGCTACAGTATAAGGTTGGGAAATGGTCTGTCCCGCACCGATGGGGAAAGCTTTATCGGCATAGGAAAAATTCAGAAAACTGCTGTCCATGAACAGATGCCGCGGAACCTTATTGATAGCCGACAGGACATCTTCGTTCTGAATGCCTTTTTCCCTTATCGTTTCAACCAGCTTGGCTCTCAGTCCTTTATGTCTGTAGGTATCACGCATCTGCAAAATTTTGGCTAAAGATAAAAAGAATGAATTAAGAAAGGCTTTGCCGGCAAGCTCAAATTTCATCTCTCCCTTTTGCTTGCAGATAGACGAAGGCCTGTATGTATAAGAACTGATCGGCTTGTTTTAAATCGAAATACTCACCGTATTCAGATTTCTTTAAAAAGACTTACTTTTGCAGAGATAGCTTTGTCTGCAACCTGATTTCCTTTGATGAGATAATCTATTTATGGCAGCGATAAAAGTAGCGATAGTCGAAGATCATAAGCTCTTTAGGGAGGGAGTAAGTCTGATCCTTCGAAACACCGGCGGGTATGACCTCATTGGCGAATTTGGTTCTGGGGAAGCTTTTCTTCGTGAACTTGATCATATTGCACCGGATGTGGTTATAATGGATATCGATATGCCGGGAATTGATGGTTTTGAAACTTCCAGGCGGGCACTGGCTCAAAAACCTGAAATCAGGATTCTTGTTCTTTCCATGCTTTCAGATGAAAAGAGCTACTTCGAAATGCTTAATATCGGGGTGCGTGGCTTCATTATCAAGGAATCGTCGAGCGATGAGCTGTTAAAAAGTATCAATGCCGTAGCCCGGGGTGAAAGCTATTTTTCACAGGAGCTCATGCGCAGGATATTGAACCATTATAATCCGGAAATAAGGCAAAAAGCCGAACCGGCTCCCCCAGTAAAACTCACCCGGCGGGAATCTGAAATTCTTCACTTGATATACAAAGGGAAGACCAATAAACAAATTGCCGATGAGTTGTTTATCAGTCTGCGAACCGTAGAGGGCCACCGCGCACGGTTATTGAAAAAAACAGCTACCAACAACAGTATAACCCTCATGCTCTACGCCAGCCGGCACGGTCTTCTTGACGATTAGGGCTTTCGAAAATCAGTAAGTACTACCTAAGGGAATCAGGTGTTTTTACGCATAACCTTTAAGTGATTTTCTGCGTAAAAAATTCTGAAAATCTGCATATTATTGAAGGATATTTTGCCCTGATCATGATTATTCGTTTTTTAGCATATGGGCCGTTTAAGGAAGTGGAGAAAGAAATCCGCGAGGTTGATAAATCAGATACGGTGAAATCCCTTGTGATCTTAACATGTGATGCAAACGGGTATTCCAGACAAGAATGGAATGGTTTACTAACGGGGATCGTTAAACCGGTAGCAGGGGGGATTTTTCCCGGGATTATTTTTCAGGGAGAGAAATATGATACAGGTACTCTAATCCTTGGATTTGATCAGCGCTTTGAAGCAACTGTGTGCAAAGAAATCAGCAATCCCGACCATGATTTTGAGAACGAGCTGCTGTCATTTGCCTCATCAGGAGTGGAAATGAATACTGTGCTGATTTTTATTGATGGCCTTTCGCGCAGGATTTCCCACATCATTGAATCTTTATTTTTGGTTCTGGGTCTGGACCATAATTTTATAGGCGGAGGTTGTGGTTCGGCTAGCATGACAAAAGGTCCCTGTATCCTGAGTAATGAGGGACTCCTTGAGGATGCCGCTATTGTGTCGCTGATCCCGGCTAAAATAGGATTGGGAGTGCGTCATGGCTGGGAAAGTATTTCCGGGCCCCTGAAGGTCACTTCTTCGGATTACAATATTATCCGGACGATTGATTACAGGCCGGCCTATGAAATTTACAGCAAGACAATTAACACCTGTTGTCCTGATGAGATGAATCCGGACAATTTTGCCCTTGAAAGCAAGAAATACCCATTGGGAATCCGAAAATGGGGTGCTGAGATGCTGGTAAGGGATCCCTTTATACTTACTGAAGCAGGAGATCTTACCTGTATCGGAGAAGTTCCCAAAGGTTCGTTCGTAGAGATTCTGAACGGGGAGTCAGATTCGCTGATCCGTGCAGCTGCGGAAGCGAGAGAACTTAGTATCATGGATACAGAGGCAAGCCCCGAGGTGGTGTTTGTAATCGATTGTATTTCAAGATACATGTTCCTTGGAAAAGACTTTGACAGAGAGCTGGAATCTTTAAAATACGGAAATATTCCTATGATCGGTGCTATGACCATCGGTGAGATAGCCAATGATGGAAAACAGTACCCTGAGTTTTTTAACAAGACGATTGTTGTCGGTTCTTTTTATGCCTCCTGATATGGAACAAAAGTCACTGGAACAGATTCAGATTTATTATGAATTGGCCATGGCGGTGGGTAATTCCGATGATCTGGTCAGAATGCTAAAAGAAAGTTTACTCACTTATATCCGAAAACTCAGCTGTTCGGCGGGTTCAGTATTTTATTTTCGTAAAGAGGAACCTGACAGTTATTTTCTGGAAAACATTTTTTCCATTCCTTATACCATAGAGGTTAATGAGACATATAAGAATGCACTCAACCTGATTCCGGAAAGACTCTCGGCAGAGGGGCTGACGGAGTTCAGGTCAAAACTGCCTATTACCAGGGAATTACTGGACAAGCAGTATTTTTATATCATGGATCTCAGGGGCTTTGGTGTTCTGATGCTGATGAAATATGGAACTCCCTTATCTGAAGAATTCATCACTTCACTTGAGGAAATTAACGGAAAACTGGCCAATGCCGCCCTTGCTTGTCAGCAGAAGCAGGCACTTGAAGAAAGTGAGAATAAATACAAGGATCTGACTGACCTGTTACCGGAGATAGTATTTGAAGTCAATTGTGACTTTGAGCTAAGTTATATTAATAAGTATCTGCTGAACCGGACCGGGTTACCGGAAAGTGTATTTCACCGGACGAAACTTACTGATCTCTTTCTGGAAGAAGAAAAAGGAAGGTTGCTCGACCTGTTAAGGACTGCACTGGATTCGGATCAGATAGGCAGCGGAGAATTTGTGACCCGGATTGGTCCTGACATATCCTTTCCCTGCATCCTATACGTTAACCGGGTCAGAGAAAAGGGGAAAGTGAATGTACAGGGGCTGCGCGGAGTTATTCTGGATATCACACGACAGAAAAACTACGAAAACAGGCTGGAGGAGAATTCAAAAAGGCTTCAGATGGCACTGCTTGGGTCCGATGCCGGGCTCTGGGACTGGAACATTCGTACCGGATATGTATACTTCAATGAGCGCTGGTGTACGATGCTTGGCTATGAGCCGGAGGAAATAGAAAACAATATTTCAGTCTGGGAGAAGCTTATTTTTCCTGATGACAAGGAAACAACGGATCGTTTACTTGAAAGTCATTTCAAAGGGGAAACCCCTATTTATCGTTCGGAGCACCGTTTAAGGACCAGGAGCGGAAAATGGAAGTGGATCCTGGATACCGGGAAGGTTACGGAATGGGATAACGATGGCAAGCCGGTGCGAATGGTTGGCACCCATATCGATATCACCAATCAGAAACAAAATGAACTTCAATTGGAAATTAACCTGCTTCAGCAGGAGCTTGTATCGGATATTTCCATCATTCTGAATAATCTGGAAAGCTTTGATGCTCGAATAAATAAAGTTTTGAAACTTGTCGGTGGGCATACGGATGTAAGCCGTGTCTATATTTTCGAGGATGATCCCGAAGAACTTTTCACAACAAATACCTTTGAATGGTGCAATATCGGGATCAATCCTGAAATTGAAAACCTGCAGGATATTCCCTATGAGCTCATCCCTTCCTGGAAGCATCTATTGCGAACCGATGGATACATTTATACAGAGAATATCTCTTCACTTCCTGAAGATGCAAGGGCTATACTTGAGCCCCAGGGAATTCAGTCGATTATCATTTACCCGATCCGGATTGCAGACCGTATCCGTGGTTTTATTGGTTTTGACGAATGCACGGCCAACAGAAAATGGTCAAAATCAGAACTGGAGTTATTAAGGACTATATCCGGAATTATATCCAATGCCTATGAACGCAGGCAGGTGGAGAAGTCGCTGAAAGAAAGCGAGGCTACTACAAGGGCTATAGTCTCTTCATTACCTGATTTGCTTTGTCACTTCGACGCAAAAGGTAAGTTATTGGATACCAATAACATGAGATCCGGTCTGGTGAGTTTTGACGGGATCACAACCGGCCATCAGCTGGAGGAGAATTTTCCAGCCGAACTGGTAAATTCAGTCAGGGAGTCGATCGGGATCTGCCTGGAAACAGGTTCTTGTCTGACCGAATTTTCCTTTTCAGAGCAGGGTGAAATAAAATACGTGGAATCGAGGTATTCCCGGATTAATTCCAATGAAGTAATCGCCCTGTTCAGGGATATCACGAGGAATAAAATCTATGAGGCAGAGCTAAAAGATGCACTGGAAAAGGCCGAACAGGCCAACAGGGCCAAGAGTGAGTTTCTGGCTAACATGAGTCATGAGATCCGTACCCCGATGAATGGTATTCTGGGATTCAGTGAATCGTTATATCATAAGATCACGGATCCGAATCACAAAAAGATGATCAAATCGATCCTCTCCAGCGGAAACATCCTGCTCTCGCTGATCAATGATATCCTGGACATGTCAAAGATTGAAGCCGGAAAGATCGAAATAAACCGGCAACCCTTCGGGATCCGGTCCATAATCGGAGAGATCGAGCAGCTCTTTTCTGAGAAAGCCAGAAAGAAGCATTTGAATTTCCAGCTTTCCGTTGATGATGATGTGCCTTTTACCATGTTGTTCGATGAGATCAGGATTCGTCAGGTACTTCTTAATCTCGTAGGGAATGCAGTCAAATTTACTGAAAAGGGCTTTGTCATGGTGAAGGTAGGGTATACACCAACTGGCGGGAGCAGTGGTGATGTCCTGATTGAAGTGGAAGATTCCGGAATTGGTATACCGCCCGAACAGCAGGAGATTATTTTCGAACCCTTTAAGCAGCAAAATAACCAGAGTACACGAAAATATGAAGGAACAGGTCTGGGATTGTCCATTACCCGCAAACTGGTTGAGCGCATGGATGGAGAGATTCTGGTTCAGAGCGAAGTTGGAAAAGGATCCGTGTTCAGGGTGATTATCCCTGGTGTTGAATGCATTGATGTGGTGAAACGGAGTGATAAAATCCTGTTTGATGAAGATACGAGTATTCGGTTCATGCCTTCCAAGATACTGATTGTGGATGACGTTTCCACCAATATCCAGGCTATTCGCAACCTTCTGGAAACTACCGAAATTACCTGTATTGAGGCGGAAAACGGGGAGATTGCCCTGGAAATACTGAATCATACCTACCCGGATCTGATCCTGATGGATATTCGCATGCCCGTTATGGATGGAGTGGAGACCACTGCGCTGATCAAAAAGGATAAGCGTATCAGCGATATCCCTGTAATTGCCTATACCGCATCAGTATTCAAATCTCCTGTGGTGGAGTATCCCGAGCTTTTTTCCGGGGTCCTCTTCAAACCTGTCAGCAAGTTCCAGCTGGAAAGCGAACTGATGAGATATCTTGAATATGAAAAAATTGAAAATCTTCAGCCGGAAACGGAGTCAGAACCGGATCAGGAAATGAGTAATGAACAGCTTGCCCGGATTCCTGAGATGCTGGGTTTCCTGGAGAATGAAGCCAGTGAATTGTGGTTGGGGATAAAAGATAAGTTACTGATATTTAAAATAGAAGAGTTTAACAATCTTCTGGAGCAGAAACTGAAGCTACTGGATTTACCTCCGGTAAGGTCCTATGTGATGTCGATCAAAAATGCAATTGAAATTTTTGATATTGAGACTATTGAGGAGAAGGTGGGAGCCTTTCCCAACCTGATTGCTGAATTAAAAAGCATTTACAATGATGCAAAAACTGATTGAAAATTTGAAAATGGAAGGAACTGTTCTCGTTGTCGATGACCGGCGTGAGAACCTGAATATTATCGGACAATATTTCAAGGAGAAGGGTTTAAAGCTTGCCTTTGCCACCAATGGGCCTGACGCATTAAAGATTCTTGAAACCACCGAGGTGGATCTTGTTTTACTTGACGTAATGATGCCCGAGATGGATGGATATACCGTATGCAGAAAAATAAAGGAAAATCCAAAGACCATGTCCATCCCTGTCATTTTTCTAACTGCCAAAACCGGAATTAATGATGTTTACGCCGGTTTTGAGGCGGGAGGCGTTGATTATGTTGCGAAGCCTTTTAACACGGTTGAACTGATGTACAGGGTACAGACTCATCTTGAATTAAAGCATACAAAGGAGAAAGTGGAATACCAGGCAGAGGAATTGCGGAAATCGAACATGCTCCTGATGAAAACCCTGTCCGATGTCGGGAAATTCTTTACTGATGAGAAATAGAGCTATAAGCAATGGAAGAGGCGCAGATTATTCTGATTATTGATGATGAGGTCAATAATCTGAGGGTTCTTGGCAACATCCTTATGGAAAGCGGGTATCAGGTAGCTGTGGCAAATTCGGGTCAGGGCGGGATTGATATTCTCTCTGCATCTCCAGTTGATCTGA
>JBMOLL010000047.1:0-14032 GCA_049325415.1 Bacteroidota bacterium
GACATTCTCCAGCCCGATATAGCTGTCGAGGAATTCAAGCAGATGGGAAAGGTCCTTGTCAAGCCGCAGGTACAGATCCTCTGTTTCCAGCGACCATGTGCTGTAACGATCGGCGAGGTACTTGCTGGCGGAGAAATTGATATTGATCCAGTCGGTTGCCCCCCGCTTGCCCAGCTGTTCCTCAACAATGGCACTGATGGCAAAATCCTTCGTAAAGGTATTTCCATATGGAGTGGCCATCAGTACATTGAAATGATCATTGGGCCTGATTTTGTCCGAAAGTCGTTTCATCTCGTAGGGGAAAGTGATCTGTCCGTTAAATCCCGTTTCATAGGGATTGTTATCCAGCATACTTTCCGAATACTCCGACAGGGGCAACATCGGACTCCAGTCCTCCTGAAGATAAACCGACGGAAAATCCTTTTTGTTGAACCGGTCTACCCAGGCAGGGAGTGAATCCTGGTAAAAACTACTGGTCGTCCAGGTTAGCTTCAGGGGATCAATCCAGAACACCTCATCGGCCGTATGTCCCGATAAAAGAATGGCCGCCTTGGGATCCATGGATACACCGACCACCCTGGATTTAAAACGCGACACCACGCGGAGTTCATCCGACAGGGTGCGCATCATCAGGGCTGAGGGGGAATATTTACCTGCTTCATAGCTACCACCCACGGTATTCACACTTTCATCACTCACGCAGAACCTCACCTGTTTCTTCAGCCTTTCATACCAGTAGTCGGCGGCAATCCCATGAGTTTCAGGACTGGCTCCCGTTGCTATGGTGGCATAGCCGACAGCCGATTCGGTTACCAGGCTGTTATAGCGGGCATTCCGGCAGATCGTACCCGTGCCGGCCATCTTCCTGAAACCATCGTCGCCAAAGCGATCCCAGTACACGGTGAGATAGTCATACCGCATACCCGAGACGGTGATCCCCACGATGAGCCTGGGTTTCTGAGAGGGGATTTTCTGCGCACTGAGCGAAATGACCGGTAATAGTAATAGTAAAAAGAAAAAAATATGCTTTCCTGAATTCATGATTTGTACTTTATATCCGACTACACAGGCCCTTTGGCCCTTAAAAACCCGGCAAACCCATACCCGTCTGCCTTACAAGCTGCAAAGATAGTGAAATCCGGGCGATCATGACGGGAGTTTTCAACAACCGTCACAGGTACAACGGAGGATTACCTGAACTTATTCCCGGGATGGAGTGAATTTTTTGCCTAATGGGATATGACAAGCCGGCGGAAGTCACAGCCACCGGGTTCGCTGATCCGCAGGATGTACACACCGCTAGCGAAATCCTGCAGTTCAACTACCGATTCCCCGCTATCAAGGTGTACCTCACGGATAATTCTTCCGTCGCTGCCGATAAAGGAAAGCTGTGCGGGCCGGGACAAAGAAATAATCATTCTGTCGTCTGCAGGATTCGGATAGAAAGTCAGCTCCGCGAAGGCCTGTTTCCCGCTGCCAAGGCTTAAGGAATCCAGCCTGATATCGAGAACAGTCGGTTGATAATCGCTGACCGGAATATTTCTCAGGATCGTATCCTTAAATCCGTCTGCCTTTATTTCAAGATCGTAGGTCCCCTCTTTCAGGTAACGCAGGAAATGCCCGTCAGCATTGTCGGAGCTCACAACTGAACTTGCATCGTCATATCCGGGAATTGAAATTAGGGCAGTAAGTGCCTGTCCGGCCGGACCTGTGACTTTGCCATGGATCCCGTAACGCGACTGCTGCATCAGGTTGATCAGGGAGAGGTCGTTATAGTCCCAGTACTGCAGGAGCAGCGAAGACGGAAGCAGTTTGGTATTCGACAGTTCAAGGGTTAACTCTCTCCCGCCAAGATAAAAAGTCGAATAATCCTGCCTCCCCCCGTAAACAATATACCAGTCGGCCCCGTTGGTGATCCCGTCGGGAAAATCGTCCATGTAGTAGGTGTTCTCGGCATGCACTTCATCGGCATACTCCCTGGAAATAAAGATCAGCCAGTTGTCGTCGGGATGCAGGGCGTATTTGTGATCCCAGGGATAATTCACCACCTCGGCCCCGCCATGAAGGTTTGCTGACATATTGAACCGGTACTTCATCATGAAGCTCATCATGTCGACGGTTTCCTTCTGCCTGCCCGAAATATCATCAAAGGCATCACCTGCCACCGGATCCGGAAAGTCGCGGTTCAGGTCCTTGTTATTACTGTTATAGCGCTGGGAATAAAGCAGGGTAGTGTCGCTGATGGTATAGGCACCATCGGGATTCGCCAGCGGATTGATCCAGACCTCCGTTTCATCCAGAAGGGTGGTGAGATAGGCACTGTTTCCGTACGATCTCAGCAGGGTGTCGGCAAGATGGAGCAGGAGGACGTAGCCGAGGATCTCATCCCCGTGAATACTAGAGCTGTAAAAAAAGCGTAGTTCTCCCTCCTCTTCATCCACCCTGTCAGATATCTTCAGTACCAGAACCGGTTTGTTTTGAATAGAAAAACCAATCGTATCGAGGCGGCAGATCGCCGGATAGTCAGAAGCAAAATCCTGCATCATCCGGATGTAATGATCCAGTGTAGGATACTTGCTGAAAGTTTTCGCTTCATCCAGGGAGTTCGCCATATCGCTGTCGGTAAGCTGCAGCGCAAGCGGTGTGAGTATGGCCCGCGGATAACGACTGGCAATGGAGAAGGCCTCGGGGGTAGGTGTTTCCATATAAACGGTATCGCCACTCATCCGGTCGACAGGCAGTTCTCTCAGGGCCGCAGAGGGATTCTCAAGGGAATGCAGAGGGATGGCCACCTGCATCCTCAGAGCGGCAGGCTGCTGCGCTTCCAGGCAGGTAAGGCCAGGCATCAATGCCAGGGCAAGCAGACCGGTGAGGAAGCTGCCTCTCATGATCAGACATTAAAACGGATATGCAGGATATCCCCGTCTTTCACGATATAGTTCTTTCCTTCAACCGCCAGTTTGCCGGCTTCCTTGCAGGCATGTTCGGATCCAAGACTTACAAAATCATTGTATTTCATCACCTCGGCACGAATAAAACCTCTTTCCAGATCGCTGTGTATCGCCCCGGCGGCATTGGGAGCTGTCATACCCTTTCGGATGGTCCATGCCCTGATCTCCTTTGGTCCGACGGTAAAGAACGACATCAGGTCGAGGAGGGAGTAGGCAGAGCGGATAAGTTTATCCACCCCGGGCTCGGCAAGTCCGGCGTCGGCCAGAAATACCCGCCGGTCCTCCGGATCCTCCAGTTCGGAGATTTCAGCTTCCATCTTTGCTGCAAGGACAAGGATCTCGGCACCCTCGTCTTTCAGAAAATCCTTCACCTGTTCTACATATTTATTTCCGCTGACAGCCGAGGCATCATCGACATTGCATACAAACATTACCGGTTTACTGGTAAGCAGGAAGAGGTCGTCGACCCATTTCCGGTCCTGATCGGAAACGGGTGCTGTCCTGGCATTTTTAAAATCTTCCAGGTGTTCCTTGTATTTCACCAGGACTTCCACCCCGTGTTTTGCATCCTTATCGCCTGCTTTGGCGGCTTTCTCCAGTCGCTGGATCTTTTTTTCCACCGATTCGAGGTCTTTGATCTGCAATTCCAGGTTAATGGTTTCGATATCTCTCACGGGGTTCACGGATCCTTCAACGTGAGGCAGCGATTCATCGTCGAAACAGCGGAGAACATGAATGAGCGCATCCGTATTCCGGATATCGGCGAGAAACTTGTTCCCTACGCCTTCACCCTGGTTGGCGCCCCTGGTAAGACCGGGGATATCCACTATTTCCACCGTTGCCGGAACGATCCTTTCGGTAGGCTGGAATTTTTCAAGCTCATAAAGCCGGGGATCAGGCACATCGACCACTCCAACATTCGATTTATTTGTACTGAAAGCGAAACGGGTTGTTTCCACCTTGGTGTTCGACATACAGTTAAAAAGGGTCGACTTCCCGACGTTGGTGATCCCGATGATACCGCATTGTAAAGACATAGAAAAATTTTTGAATTTGGACAAAAATAGTGAAAAGGGATGAGATTGGAAATTTTTGGATGTTCGCCACTTTTAGGTAATTTAGGACCTGCTAAAGAACACTAACCGAACAAGTAAAAAAATGGACCAACAGACACACAAAAGAGCAGCGGACAATATCCGTATCCTTGCCGCGGCGATGGTTGAAAAGGCAAAATCGGGCCATCCCGGAGGTGCCATGGGAGGAGCCGATTTCACGGAAGTCCTTTACAGTGAATATCTTCGATTCGATCCTGCCGACCTGAACTGGCATATGCGTGATCGCTTTTTCCTGGATCCCGGGCATATGTCGCCCATGCTTTATGCCATTCTCACCCTTACCGGTAACTATTCACTCGAAGACCTGAAGAATTTCCGCCAGTGGGGCAGTCCGACTCCCGGTCATCCGGAAGTGGATGTCAAACGGGGAGTGGAGAACACCTCCGGGCCTCTCGGGCAGGGCCACACGATGGCCGTTGGAGCAGCCATAGCCGAGCGTTTTCTTAGCTCCCGTTTCGGTGACTGGATGTCGCACCGCACCTTTGCTTTCATTTCCGATGGCGGGGTGCAGGAAGAAATCTCCCAGGGTGCCGGCCGGCTGGCAGGCCATCTCGGGCTTGAGAACCTGATTATGTTTTATGATTCCAACGATATCCAGCTTTCGACACGCACCGAATCAGTTAGCTCGGAGGATACGGCGAAGAAATACGAAGCCTGGGGATGGAACGTGATGACCGTGAACGGGAATGATGCCGCTCAGATTGCCTCTGCTCTGGATAAGGCCATTGTTCCGAATGGCAAACCTACCCTGATCATCGGAAAAACCATCATGGGCAAAGGAGCCGTAAAAGAAGACGGCAGTAGTTTTGAAGGACAGACTGCCACACACGGTATGCCGCTGGGTGAAGCAGGAGCTTCCTTTGAAAAAAGTATAGCCAACCTGGGAGGTAATCCCGAAGAACCCTTTCTGATCTTCCCCGAGGTTGAGGCCCGCTACAAGGAAATCCTGCAGAAAAAGCATGAAGAGGCCCAGGCACGCAAAAAGAAACAGGCTGCATGGGAACTGGCCAATCCGTATATGGCTGCCAAACTGCACCAGTACCTGTCGGGAGAAGTACTCAATCCCGACTTCAGTGCGATAGAACACAAACCCGGACTGGCTTCCAGAGCCTCCTCCGCCAATATCCTGTCGGTGCTCGCCACCCAGGTGGAGAATATGATCGTTGCCTCCGCCGACCTGTCGAACAGCGACAAGACCGACGGTTTTCTTAAACATACAAAGGCCTTTACCAGGAATGATTTCTCAGGAGCCTTCCTCCAGGCTGGTGTGGCCGAACTCACCATGGCTGCCGTAGCCAACGGCATGGCCCTGCACGGGGGCGTGATCCCGGCTATCGGTACCTTCTTTGTTTTCAGCGATTACATGAAACCGGCCGTAAGAATGGCGGCGCTGATGAGGCTGCCTGTGATCTACATCTGGACACACGACGCTTTCAGGGTCGGTGAAGACGGGCCCACCCATCAGCCGGTTGAGCAGGAAGCCCAGATCAGGTTGCTGGAACACCTGAAAAACCACCATGGCGATCGTTCCATTCTGGTATTGCGCCCGGCCGACAGTGCCGAAACCAGTGTAGCCTGGAAAATGGCCCTCGAAAACAGATCGACTCCGACTGCGCTGATCCTTTCCAGGCAGGGGATCAAAGATATTCCCGCCCTACCCGGGTCCACAAGGTATAAGGATGCGCTTGAGGCAGAAAAAGGAGCCTATGTGGTGCATGATTCCGAATCGCTTCCCGACGTGGTGCTGATCGCCTCAGGCTCAGAAGTGGCAACGCTGCTTTCAGGAACCGAACTGCTCGAAAGCCGTAAAAATCTGAAGGTAAGAGTGGTGTCGGTCATTTCCGAAGGTCGTTTCCGCGACCAGGATCCGGCTTACCAGCAGTCTGTAATTCCTACAGCCCTTCCGGTATTCGGATTAACAGCCGGCTTGCCCGTAACTCTTCAGGGGCTGACCGGGCCGAACGGAAAGGTATTCGGTCTGGAAACCTTTGGTTTTTCAGCCCCATTCAAGGTCCTGGATGAGAAGCTCGGGTTTACCGGGGAGAATGTGTATAAGCTGGTAACAGAGATGCTGAAAATCTGAGTTCAACAACCTGATATTAAAAAAACAGCCCGCAAAGGCTGTTTTTTTTGTTCATATATCCAGTTTGCAGGAAATTTTCTAATTTTATGTAGACAGGATCCCAAAACCCGGGGAACTGTGAAGAAAAAACCCAACAATTCACCGAAATGAGCAAAAAAACACACATCCGTTTTTCAGGAATTATCTGTATAATCCTGACTGCAACTTTTTTTCTGGCAGGCTGTAATCTTTTTGAAGAACCGGACAATACTCCGCCGGTAATTACCATCCTATCCCCTGCGGATAATGCTACCCTGAAGGATAATGATACCGTTACGATCATTATAAATGCAATTGATGAAAGTGAAATAGCAAGCATAACTATCATGATTGACGGTATGGAAGAAGTTGTTCTTACTACCCCTCCATATGAGTACATCTGGGATTGCAGTTTAGATTTCGGGTCCCACACGATCTTTGCCAAAGGTGTCGACTCCAAAGACAATGCAGGTTCATCCAATCTCATCTCTGTTGAGGTTATAGCCGGAGGCAGTACCCCCATACCTGCTTTCTCCCATGAACCTATAATCGCAAGAGTCTCAGAGCCTGTGTCCTTCACCGATCTGTCGACATTCCTGCCAACACAATGGTCCTGGGATTTCGGGGACGGTAGTTCAAGTACAGAGCAGAATCCTGAACACAGCTATGAGAATGCCGGTACTTATTATGTTTCCCTTTT
This sequence comes from Bacteroidota bacterium, assembly GCA_049325415.1. GTDB lineage: Bacteria > Bacteroidota > Bacteroidia > Bacteroidales > JBMOLL01. The sequence continues at coordinate 6,868 of JBMOLL010000047.1, forward strand.
GGTCAGCAATAATTACGGGACACCTACTTATGCCATGTATGATACCATTATTGTCCGGCCACAGTTTCAAACGGTAAGTGATTATGACGGCAATAGCTATAAAGCCATTGAGATCGGAGACCAGGTCTGGATGTGTGAAAACCTGAAAGTAACCCATTTCCCCAATGGCACAGAAATTCCCCTGGTTACAGGCGACAATGAGTGGGCCGTTCTGGAAAACAATGACACAGATATTGCCTATTGTTATTATGAGAATCAGCAGGAGAACAATTATGGGGCACTTTACACCTATTCAGCTGCAGTCAGCGCCTGTCCATCCGGCTGGCACCTCCCAAGCCTTGATGAGTGGAATGCACTGATTGCCTATACCAGCGAAAACGGGTTTGAAGAAAATGAAGCATCCGCCTTAAAGGCCCTTGATACCTGGCAGGATACTCTGGCGTACGATGCATTTGATTTTAAAGCGCTTCCTTCCGGAAGCAGGTACGCCGGTGATGGAACCTTTCATAACGGGGGCATAAATGGATTCTGGTGGACAAGCACTGAGGTCAGCGATGTCTCAGTTATAAGAAAGGATATCTTCACAGATGAACCGAAAGTCCTCCAGAATACAGGGGGAAAATCAACAGGTTTTAGTGTCAGATGTGTAAAAGACTCTGAATAATAGCTGTTCATAAACTCCGGTTGACCTTTGGACCAAAAGTTGTAATTTGGCATCCTGAAGAATTCTCTTAATCAAGATACTATGTCGGGATTCCTGAATAAAGTCCGGATGTCATTTCTGCTGGTCAGCTTCCTTTTCATCCAGGGTGTTTTTATATCAGCCCAGGAGAATGAAACCGGTTACCTGCCGACCTCCAGGATACTTTTCATCTTTGACGCCTCGAACAGCATGGCCGGGATCTGGGACGGAGAGGTCAAGATCAATATTGCCCGCCAGGTTTTGATTGAAATGGTCGACAGCCTGGAAAACATGGAGAATGTGGAGATGGCCCTGCGGGTTTACGGGCATCAGAGCCCCGTTCCCCCGCAGGATTGCAGTGATACCCGGCTTGAAGTTCCCTTCAGCCCGGAAAATGCAGCCAGGATCCGCCAGAAGCTCCGTTTTTTAACACCAAAAGGGACCACTCCCATTGCTCATTCCCTTGAACTTGCTGCAGGTGACTTCCCCCCGTGCAGCAATTGCCGGAATATCATCGTTCTGATCACCGACGGGATTGAAGCCTGTGACGGGGACCCCTGTGCCGTTTCCGAAGAACTGCAGAAAAAAGGGATCGTTCTGCGGCCCTTTGTGATCGGTATTGGAAACGACCCGGGGTTCAAAGAGACCTTCGGTTGCCTGGGCGTATATTACGACGCTCCCAATAAGACCGAATTCAGGGAAGCACTTAAAATCGTGATCACGCAGGCCCTCAACACGACAACGGCCCAGGTAAACCTGTTGGATACCAAACACCGCCCGACCGAAACCGATGTTAATATCACTTTTTACGACCAGCTTTCAGGAAAGGTCCGGTATAACATGATCCATACCCTCAACGGCAAAGGTTTGCCCGACACACTTGACGTAGACCACCTGAGCACCTACAGGGTTGTTGCCCAGACCATCCCCCCGGTAAGCACCGACAGTGTTATGCTTTCTGCAGGCAAGCACAATCATATCGGGATGGATGCCCCGCAGGGCTACCTGTTTGTGAGAACCACCGGAGGCAAAGCCTATGATAATGAAAAGATCCTGATCAAGAAGTCGGGTGATGATAAAACCATTAATGTTCAGTTCATGGGAACGGTTGAAAAATACCTGGTTGGAAAGTATGACCTCGAGATCCCGGTTTTCCCGTTTATCCGCCTGGAGAATGTAGAGATCCTTCAAAGCTATACCACCACCGTCGATATTCCCGAACCGGGCCTGGTGAACATTAATTCACCAAATACCGGTTATGGTTCCCTTTACCAGCTGACCAAAGAAGGAGATCAGATCTGGGTCGCCAACCTCAGATCCGGCGTGAAGAACCAGAAGCTCTATCTCCAGCCGGGAACCTACAGGGTAATTTACCGCCGGGCCGATTACAAGTCCTCCTCATACAGTGTGATCAGGGACTTTAAAATAGATTCGGGTATTACCGTATCCCTCGATTTTCCTTAAATTTCTCCCTGCGTTTAAACCAAAAGTTCCTTAGGCTGTCTAAGGAAAAGCTATCCCAATGTGAATGCCGGTTTCAACAGACAATGAACTAATAGCAAAATTCCGGGAACCTGGACAAAGTGAACAGGCTTTCCGCGAGATTGTGCAAAAATACCAGCAACGTCTGTACTGGCATATCCGGCGGATTGTAATCGATCATGACGATACGGACGATATACTTCAAAACAGTTTCATCAAGATCTGGAAAGGGATACCCGAATTCAGGGGATCTTCCGGACTGTATACCTGGATGTACAGGATAGCCACCAATGAAGCCCTCACTTTTCTCAAACAGAAAAAAGGAGAAAGAACCGACTGGGAGAGTGTGGAACGCGGACTGGCAGATGAACTGGAATCGGACGAACTATTCGACGGGGACGAGCTGCAAAAGAAACTGCAGAAGGCTGTTCTTTCCCTGCCAGAAAAACAAAGGATCGTATTTAATATGAAATATTTCGAGGAGATGAAATATGAAGATATGTCAAGGATTCTGCGCACTTCCGTTGGTGCATTAAAGGCCTCGTACCATCATGCGGTGAAAAAAATAGAATCCCTGATCATCAATGATTAAACCCCGGCGTATTTTTATTGTCTAAGCTAAGAATCAGGTTGCTATGAAAGAGGAAAACAAAAACGGGATATTAAATAAGGAAGGGATGAATGCAAATCCTTTCAGGGTTCCCGATGGTTATTTTGAAAGCCTCACCGACCGGTTGACGGACCGGATCAGGGAGGAGGAGACTCCTCAGAAGTTGAGTGCCTGGAAGATCATCAGGCCTCAGCTGGCCCTTGCTGCAGCCATCCTTGGCTTTGCCCTGGTGAGCTTTGCGCTGGTCAGAATATTCACCGCAGGTAACTCCGCCGGAGAGATCTATGATCTTGCCACACTTGAAAAAATGGGTTACTTTTATGATGAATCCACCCTGGCGTCAATAGCTTCTTCCGAAGCAGATTCACTGACCGAAGAGGACCTGTGGGTTGATGATGCTATTGATTACCTGGCAGATAATGATATCAGTTTCTACCAGTTACTTGACGAACTTGAAAATTAAGGAAATAACCACCCTATGAAACCACTTTACAGTATACTTCTACTTATGGCCATCGCTGTGCCGCTCAAAGCCCAGATGAACCAGAATACAGAGAAATTCCATGATGAACGTGTCGCTTTCTTTAATGAGAAACTTCAGCTTACCCCTCAACAGGCTGACAAATTCTGGCCGGTATATAATGATTTCAATAACAGGAGGATCAAACTTGGAGATGAGGAAAGGAACGTACTGAACTTCTTTGAGAGTAATTCCGCAAATATGACCCCGCAGGAAATCGATGAATCCATCAGGAAATACCTCGATCTGCAGCGCCAGGAAGCCGACCTGATTGCCCAGTATACCCGGAAATTCGAAGATGTGCTTCCAAAAGAAAAGGTGCTGATGGTTTTTGTTACCGAAAGACAGTTCAGGGTCTACCTGCTGCAAAAAATTAATGGCATGAGGGGCGGACCTCAGGACGGAAGGGGGATGCACCGCGGCAGGATGCTGGAAGATCAGAGCCCCTGTTAACCGGTTTTTATCAGTCGCTAAAGTCTAAAGGTACTTCCCTCAGGTATGCTACAGCTGAGAGTATATCCAGGTACATAATTTTATCATCGCTCACAAAATCAACCTTTTTGCGGAAACCCGAAAGGAACTCCTCAAGATAGGGTGAACTCCGGAGAGGGCGTCTGAATTCCATAGCCTGGGCCGCATTGTAAAGTTCAATGGCCAGAATCCTTTCCAGGTTTTCCATCACCTTATATGCTTTTACGGCCGCATTGGCTCCCATGCTCACATGGTCTTCCTGTCCCTGCGACGACTCAATGGAATCGACCGACGATGGGGTGCAAAGCTGTTTGTTGTGACTGACCATAGAGGCTGCAGTGTACTGGGGGATCATAAAACCTGAGTTCAGACCCGGATTGGCCACAAGAAATGGAGGAAGTCCGCGATTGCCTGAAAGAAGCTGATAGGTCCTTCTTTCCGAAATGTTTCCAAGCTCCGACATGGCAATAGCCAGGTTATCCAGGGCAAGAGCAAGGGGCTGACCGTGAAAATTTCCGGCTGAAATAATCAGATCCTCTTCAGGGAAGATGGTGGGATTATCGGTTACGGCATTGATCTCGTTGCGGAAAACATAAGCCACATAATTGATGGAATCTTTTGAGGCTCCATGCACCTGGGGTATACAGCGGAAAGAATACGGATCCTGTACATGTTTCTTGGGATGGGCAATCAGCTCACTTCCCAGAAGCAGATCCCTTATAAATCCGGCTGTTTCGATCTGACCTTTATGCGGTCTGATCTGCTGTATGAGCTCATGGAACGGTTCGATCCGGCCGTCGAAAGCATCCAGAGAAAGTGCCCCGATAATGTCGGCCAGCTTTGATAACCTGAAAACCCGCAGACACAGGTGAACTCCGTAGGCACTCATAAACTGGGTTCCATTCAGCAGGGCCAGACCTTCCTTTGATTTCAGTTCAATCGGTTTCCAGCCCATCTCGCGAAGCACATCCGCTGCATGATGTTTCTGCCCTTTCCAGTTCACCTCTCCCATCCCGATCAGGGGAAGACTGAGATGAGCAAGGGGAGCAAGATCGCCCGATGCACCCAGCGAACCATACTGGTAAACTACGGGGAAGATCCCGTTATTATAAAAATCGATCAGCCGGTTCACGGTTGCTGTCTGTACTCCGGAGTTGCCATACGAAAGCGATTGCACCTTCAAAAGCAGCATCAGCCTTACAATTTCTTCGGGTACCTCTTCTCCAATCCCGCAGGCATGAGACATGACCAGGTTCTTCTGGAGCAGTCCCAGATCTTTCTTCGAGATTACCCTGTCGCAAAGAGATCCAAATCCCGTATTGATACCATAGAGGAGCTCATCGCCTTTTTCAAGTCGTTCATCAAGGTATGAACGGCAACGTGCGATCAGTCGCTCCGATTCATCCGACAACTCAATTGTCATATTCTGATTAAGGATCAGGCTGATCTGATTCCAGTCTATCGGAGCTGTGGATATCTTATGGACAGCGGTCATGGGCAGTTAGAATTAAAACTGCGAATTACAGAAAAAATGCGTGATCCGGAAATGTTTTAAGACACATGCCTGGTTAGATAAGTGGCAAGATCATCAAGATTCACCTCTTCCTGTGCCCCGGTGAGCATATTTTTCACCGCCACCACTCCCCTGGACATCTCATCCTCTCCTGCCAGTCCCACGAAAGGTATTTTTCTTGCATCGGCCCAGGCAAACTGCTTTTTCATTTTTGCCGTTTCGGGATAGATTTCACAGGAAATCCCCTTCGCCCTCAGATCTGAGAGAAGAGGCAAAAGACGTGGCAATCCCTCCTCACCAAAATGCACAAACAGGATCTGGGTCGAACGATCTCCGGCTTCGCTGAATAAGCCACTTCCCAGCATCACATCATAAATACGGTCGGCACCGAAGGAAATGCCAACTCCGGAGACCCCGGGCATACCGAAGATTCCGGTCAGATCGTCGTAACGCCCTCCGCCACAGATACTTCCTATCTGGTAATCCAGTGCCTTTACTTCGAAGATGGCACCGGTGTAATAGTTTAATCCACGGGCGAGGGTAAGATCCAGTTCCACTTCAACTGAAACCGGATCCATTGCCATGTAAGCGAAAAGTTCCTCCACCTCTCCGACACCCTTTAAACCGGTTTCGGAACTGTTATTTCCGTTCCGGAAATACGACTTCAGAAAATTCAGTTTATCCTCAAGCCCGCCTTTCATGCCGAATACCGGCTTCAGCTTTTCAATGGCAGGGATTGATACCCCTTTTTCAACCAGCTCGGCCAGAACGGCTTCCTCCCCTATTTTCTCCAGTTTATCGATCGCAATGGTGATATCAACAATCCTGCCGGCTTCTCCAATAACCTCAGCAATGCCGGCAAGGATCTTCCGGTTATTGATCTTCACCAGTACCCTGATGCCCAGCTCCCTGAAAACATCTTCAATGATCCGTACCAGTTCAAATTCATTCAGCAGGCTGTCGCTCCCGATCACATCGGCATCACACTGATAAAATTCCCTGTAACGACCTTTTTGCGGACGATCGGCCCGCCAGACGGGCTGGATCTGGTAGCGCTTGAAGGGAAAGGTGATTTCATTCCGGTGCTGAACCACATAACGGGCAAAAGGAACGGTAAGATCATACCGAAGACCTTTTTCGGCAATGAGCGGTGCGATAGCCTGGGAACTGAGCTCCCCTCCTTCCGGCACTGAGGCCCAGAAATCACCGGAATCCAGAATCCGGAAAAGAAGCTTATCCCCTTCCTCGCCATACTTCCCCAACAGGGTAGAAAGGTTTTCCATTGCCGGAGTCTCTATAGGCGCATAGCCGTAACGGGAGAATACCGATCGGATTGTATCAAAAATGTAATTCCTTCTCCCTGTTTCAAGGGGAGAAAAATCACGTGTACCTTTTGGTATGGAAGGTTTCTGCATCGCCATCTGCTGTAATTTTGCGCAAAATTAGGAAAATAAAGTGACCTGAGACACGGACTCGTATGATAATCCCTGCCTCAGGCCGCAGACCACAGAACGAGTATTATTTCGCTTTACTCAGTTTCTTAAAATCGGACTCAAGGAAACGGTCGGGGTTATTCGGGTTAACGACATGGTAATCGAAATAATAAAACTGCGAATCACCGGCGCCGACCAGGATCTTATACACCCGAGCATCCAGTTTCTTTCCCTCAGGACCAACCTTGTGCAGGAAGACCACATCCATATCCCCTCTCATAATGGCATCCTTGATCTCATCCGGAGTAACAATTTTTACTTTATAGGGATAGACAGCTTTGATGCGCGCTTCAGAGCTGACTTCCTTCTGCAGTTCATCGGCCACCAGGTATAGTGTTTTATCCCTGACATCCTTCATGTTGTCGTTATAATGTTTGTAAATATTCTGGGAAAT
>JBMOLL010000048.1:0-13897 GCA_049325415.1 Bacteroidota bacterium
CGGCTTTTCATTCTTTTAATGTGGTGTTCCATTTTCCTGGCCTGATGCAGATCTTTGCATTCTATGGAAAGAAACAGGATCCAGTCGTCGGCCACGGCGGTGAATTTGGACTTTCCGTAAAAATGTTTCAGGTGCTGTGTTATCCTGAGATCGGTATCCAGAGCAGTAGAACCGATATAAAAGCGATCCTTCCTTTCACTGTACAGGATATCGGCAGAGCCAAATTATCGTGTGGGTAGGCTGCCAGAAATTTTCTCCTTTCGCTGCGTGATTGAAATCCTTTCTTCCAGCAAACCGATAAAGACCTTTGAGCCAATATTGTTTACATGATCCTGGTCGCGAAACAGTGAATCACGGTTGACCATACTGTAGGTAAAATCCCACACCGCTATTCCCCGCGAAAGCAGGACAGTGTCGGCGTGATAAGATTGGTTGCCTAGGTATTGAAGATAATCAGACGTTAGCGGGAATTTCAGACCGATCAGTGCGATATCGTTTTTTTGGCATTTGTCAATAATCTCCTGAAGACAACGCCTTAAAAAAACTGAACTTTCAGGGGATGGGAACTGTGTCTGAATCCTGCTTTCCGAGCGTTTCATTCGATCCTGTTTCGGTACACTTCCGAAATTAAAATTACGGTAATCATGCTCAGACTGACTTTTATTACCTGACAAAAGATAAGCACCAAGTATTTTTGAATTTTTTGTGTTGAAAAATGGAAGATGCGTTTGCCAGTATTTTTTATAAGCAAACCAGAATCTCGAATAATTATAATAATCCCTGTAAACACTGTAGGGCGCGTAATAGATCGAACGTCCTTTATTCATCCACGATTCCCTGTATCTGGATAAAGTATGATCATCAACGCACAGGTAAATGGTATCGGGTTTATTGCGGGCGAGTACATATTCCAGTTTAGAAAGAATATCAAAGTAGGAATCTCCGTCGTACGAGAAATTGACTATGCCTATGGAATCCAGATCAACTTGTCTGATGGCATTGCTGTGACTATCACCTAAAAGTATGGACCGGCTGGTCTGGATTTTTTTTTCCTGTATGATATAGTCTTTATATATGGCTTTTTTTGAAATGAGATGGTAACCTGCAATATTGGCTCCAATTAATAGCAACATGAATATTCCGCTGTTTACAAGGAATTTTTTCATAATGCAGAATCAAAATTGAAAGTAAATGAATTCATATTCAGAACTGAAATCCCCCATAAAATAAATGGTTGCCAGCATCCCAAGGTAAAGGATCCACCGGGCGGGTTTAAGTAAGGGAATGAAATTAAATTCCAGCGCATGCTGCTTTCCGCGTTGCAACCATTCGACAAGCATAAAAAGAATAATCACGATGAGTAAAGTTGAAGGAAAAACCTCTGGTTTTGAAAATAAAGACCCGGAAAAAATTCCGGCAATGTAAGCAAAGGCAGCAGCTATGGTTTCAGACCTGAAAAATATCCAGGCAATGGTCGTCAGAGAAAAGGTAAGCAAGATCTGTCCGGCTTCCCGAAAAGTTGGGAACAGCCGGTTTTCTGCTACAATATCCGTGTTTCTCCTGTTTCGGTTTAAGAACATCAGTGGAATGATATACAGGGCATTCAGGAAACCCCAGGCAACAAAGGTCCAGCTGGCGCCATGCCAGAATCCGCTTACCAGAAAAATAATCAAGGTGTTCCTGATCTTTATCCATTGGTTTTTCCTGCTTCCTCCCAAAGGAATATAAACATAATCGCGAAACCAGGTAGAGAGTGAAATATGCCACCTTCTCCAGAATTCAGCAATGTCCCTTGAGAAATAGGGATAGGCAAAATTTCTCATCAAACGAAAACCAAATAAGCGGGACGTGCCTATTGCAATGTCGGAATAGCCTGAAAAATCGCCATAGATCTGGAAGGCAAAGAGTATGGCACCAATGGCTAAGGAACTGCCTGAATATGAGGAATAGTCGGCAAAAATCTCGTTCACAAAACGGGCACAGTTATCGGCAATCACAATTTTTTTAAACAGGCCCCAAAGAATCTGACGCAGACCGTCTGCAGCCTGATCATATTGAAAACTTCGTTTCTGGTAAAATTGGGGTAAAAGATTAGTTGCCCGCTCGATCGGTCCTGCAACAAGCTGAGGAAAAAAACTTACAAAGGCCAGGAATGATATAAGGTCCTTGGTTGGTTCCAGTTTTCTTTTATATACATCTATGGAATAACTTAAGGTCTGAAAGGTATAAAAACTGATTCCTACCGGAAGGATGACCGAAAGTCTTGCGGGATTTATTGGCCGGCCGAAAAAAGTAAAAGCCTGGGCGAAATTCTCAGCAAAAAAATTGAAATACTTGAAGAAACCAAGCAATCCCAGGTTAACCGTTATACTCGTGAATAAAAGCAGTCTCCTCTTTACACTGCTTTCCTGGTACGAAAGACCAATTCCAACCAAATAATCAACCAGTGAGCTAAAGACTATCAGTCCCAGAAAGCGCCAGTCCCACCATCCGTAAAAGAAATAACTTGCAAGAACCAGCAAGAGATTCTGCATTTTCAGATTCCTGCTTGTAATAAACCAGTAAAGGAAAAACACAACGGGCAGAAATATGGCAAATTCAATGGAATTAAACAGCATCGCAGCTTATATGAATTTCTTTTACAGCACTTTATGCACTATTAACGACATATTTTTCACATTCCCGGGCTGACTGATCTGCTCCCTGAGCAACTCAAAAAATCATACGATATTCTCCTACTTGTAATGAAAAACCGGGTACGGCCAGTTGACCCTGACTGGTCTGTTTCTGCGTGCAAAAATAGTATTTATTTGTGCAACTTACAGTCCTGGCTGGCCGGAGTTTAAGTCCGGTTTATTGCTTTATTGCGTCTTCGGGTCGTTCGTCGGATTACTGGAGTGGGGTTCGTCAATAGTCTTCGGTATTCTGTGGAAACCTTGGTCTTCATACGTTTTTTGATTTCCATATTTAGTATCTTTTCTCCTGAAAAACCGGACCGGACCTATGAAGAAACATTTCGGAATTATATTCATTTTCTGGCTTACTTTGATTATTTCCTGCGACCCTGCTGCCGATAAAACAAAGTGCTACCCAACCCGCATCACCACTACTATTGCCTCGGGCGGGGGGTCGTCATCGATCATTTCCGACTATCACTACGAAGGCGATACCCTGAGCTATATTATCTTCAGTACCGGACAGACACATTACTTCCAATATAACGACGACGGTAAACTTTCCACGGTCAGAGAGGTAAACGACAAACTGCTCCGGAAAGATGAGTATGTTTTGACCTATGATGGGAAAGACCTTACCAGGGTAGATATCTCGGTGATGAACCTTGATTATGAGTACAGGACCGATCTCGATACCTTTTATTATGCTTACCGCGAATATGAGTACACAGGTAAACATATTACAAAGGAATATGATTATTCACGTAGCGATTCCGATGCCGCCTTCACCCTGCAAAAGGAAACGGATTATTCCTGGGACGAAAGCGGAAACCTTAGCGCCATAGTTATCAGCGATATTAGCCCGGAGGTGGTGACAACCATCAACATGAGCTACGATGTAGGAAACCATCCCTTTTCGGCACTCAACCTGCTTTTCGACGGGAAAGAGTCGCACGTCAATAACCTGGTTTCCATGACCAATGATCAGACGGGTTCGGAGTTTGCCTTTACCCTGGTATACAACGATCATCTCTACCCTGAACAGCTGATTGAAAAGGAAAACGGAACGATCAACCGGATCGTTCGTTATGATTACGACTGCCGCTGAACCTAAACTTACCAGTTATCCCTGAGTCCGACCGTGCGGTTGAACACCAGCCGGCCATCCTTGCTATCAGGATCAACACTGAAATAACCGATGCGCTGGAACTGGAAATGGTCATTCACCCTGCAGCCGGCCATTCCGGGTTCCACGTATCCGGTAATAACTTTCAGTGAGTCTGGATTCAGGAACTCCTTAAAATCCACATCCTTGTGTCCGTCGGGATCCGGGTCGTTGAACAGACGGTCGTACAGTCTGATTTCAGCTTTCAGAGCGTGGGGCACGGAAACCCAGTGCAGCGTACCTTTCACCTTGCGATTGGCTGAGGGTCCGCCGCTGCGGGTGTCGGGGTCATAGGTGCAATGCAGTTCAGTGATCTCCCCGTTAGCATCCTTAAATACTTCCTCGCATTTGATGATGTAGGCGGATTTCAGCCTGACCTCTCCCCCGGGAAACAGGCGGAAGAACTTGCTGGGCGGATTTTCCATGAAATCTTCCTTCTCGATATATAGCTCCCGCGAAAAGGGGATCATCCTGCTGCCCATGCTTTCGTCCTCCGGGTTATTGATCGTCTCCATTTCCTCGCTTTGTCCTTCGGGGTAATTGGTGATCACCACTTTCAGGGGATTCAGTACTCCCATCACACGGGGTGCGCGCTTATTCAGGTCCTCACGGATGGCAAATTCCAGCAGACCGACATCGTTGATGGCTTCCACCTTGGTGTAACCGATGCTGTCGACAAAATTGCGGATCGATTCGGGGGTGTAGCCTCTCCGGCGCAGCCCGCAAAGGGTTGGCATACGGGGATCGTCCCAGCCGCTGACCAGTTTTTTCTGTACCAGTTCGAGGAGCTTGCGCTTGCTCATCACGGTATAGTTGAGGTTAAGACGGTTGAATTCGATCTGCCTCGGCCGGTAATCATCGGTCTTTAACTGATCGATAAACCAGTTGTATAACGGTCGGTGTACCTCGAACTCCAGGGTACAGAGGGAATGGGTGATCCCCTCGAAATAATCCGATTGCCCGTGTGCAAAATCGTACATCGGATAAACTTTCCATGCTGTTCCGGTCCGGTGATGCGGATGGTTGATTATGCGGTAAATGATCGGATCGCGCATGTGCATATTGGGCGAAGCCATGTCGATCTTTGCCCGTAAAACTTTCGATCCTTCGGGAAAAACACCCTGGTTCATCTTTTCAAACAGGTCGATGTTTTCTTCGGGTGTCCGGCTCCTGTACGGACTTTCCTTGCCTGCTTCCGTGGGTGTTCCTTTCTGTGCGGAGATCTCCTCGGCGCTCTGGTCATCCACATAAGCCAATCCTTTTCTGATCAGGGCTAGCGCAAACTCGTACAGTTTCCCGAAATAGTCGGAGGCATAGTATTCCCTGTCCTCCCAGTCAAAGCCCAGCCAGTGAATATCTTCTTTGATGGAATCGATATACTCGACATCTTCTTTTACGGGATTGGTGTCGTCGAACCGGAGGTTGCATTTTCCCTTATGCTTTTGTGCAATTCCAAAGTCGAGGCAGATGGCCTTGGCATGCCCGATATGAAGATAGCCGTTGGGCTCTGGTGGAAAGCGCGTGTGAACCCGGCCATTGTTTTTTCCTTCCCGGAGATCCTCTTCTACAAAGGTTTCAATAAAATTCTGGGATTTTTTTTCCTTGTTTTCTTCAACTGGAATTGTCATGGGTGTTTTTTCATTTGCGCGGTAAAATTACTAATTTTTGGGTCAGTAACATCGTGTTTTCCCTGCGTTTTCCGCTCTGCTCAGCCTTCTCTGGGCATACGGTTTGTTTATAGATTATTTTATCGATAAATAATAAATATAGATTAAAAAAACTATATATTGCAAATATCGATTAAATGATCTATATTTGTAAAAATTTTATCAATGAAAAATCTCAGTGTTATAACCGGAGATATTGTCCGTTCCACGCGTGTCTATGGTTCAGGCTATATGCTCCGCAACCTGAAATCGGTCTTTATGGATCTTGAGGATACAGGGCTGGTCCGGCCGGGCATGTGGGAGGTTTTTCGGGGCGACAGCTTTCAGTTGCTTCCTTCCCGGCCCGCCATGGCTCTGCGGGTTGCACTTATCCTGCGTGCGGGCCTGATTGCCCGTGTGCTTCGCCCTGAAAACCGTGTGGAGGAGGATGCGGGGATCAGCAGTCATTATGATGCCCGCCTTTCTATTGGTTTTGGTGCAGCGGGGAATCTCAGTGAAAAGATCAGCGAATCGGGCGGCGAAGCCTTCGAACTTTCGGGAAAGAGGCTGGATGCCATGAAGGCGGAACAACGCAGGTTGGCAATAGCCTGTGCGGATAACAGTCTGAGCGGGCACCTGGATATTTCTTCCCTGCTGGCTGATGTGCTTGTTTCATCCTGGTCGGAAAACTCGGCCCTGGCGGTTTATCGCCAGTTGCTGTATGGCGAAACGCAGCAACAAACAGCGGCTTTCCTTCAGATTACCCAGCCCTCGGTTCAGAACCGGCTGAAAATTGCTCATTTTGACGAGATTAAACATTTTATTTCTTATTTTGAGGTCTTAATTAATGCCCGCTCTGACGATGGAATACGCTGATCTTCTCTTGAAACTGGTCCTGGCCCACTTTCTGGGTGATTTTGTGCTTCAGCCCGACAGCTGGGTGGCCGACCGGAAAAAACGGAAATTAAAATCGCCCTGGCTCTATGTACATTCCCTGGTTCATGCGGCGCTGTCGTATCTCTTTCTGGCCGACTGGGGCAATATCTGGCTTCCTCTGCTGATCATGTCGGGGCATTTCCTTGCCGACTGGTGGAAATCCGGCCGACCCGATTCCACCCGGCTGTTCCTAACCGACCAGCTCTTTCACCTGGCTTTTCTCTCCGCGCTCTGGATGCTCTTTTACGGTCAGGCCGGGAGTGTATTCCATGGCCTGCTGCAACTGTGGGGGAATGAGAAACTGCTGGTCTGCCTGGCGGCTGCGCTTATCCTGATCTGGCCCTCGGCCATCCTGATCCGCAAACTGACCGCTTTCTACCAGGAGCAGATCCCTGTTGGGGAGGGCGACCGGGTGACCGACGGACTGAAGGATGCAGGGAAATGGATCGGGATCATCGAACGGCTGCTGATCCTGGTGTTTATTCTGTTGCATCAATACCAGGTTATTGGCTTCCTGATAGCGGCCAAATCGGTTTTCCGCTACGGGGAGATCAGGAACAGCCAGGACCGTATGCGGGTCGAATACCTTTTTATAGGTACCCTGGTTAGCTTTTCTCTCGCTATCTTTGCCGGACTGATCTGCCTCTGGATCATCAAACAAATTTAGTATGGGACTGATCAAGATTGAAGATATGGAGTTTTATGCTTTTCACGGTCATTACCGTGAGGAGCAGATCGTGGGCAACCGCTTCCTGGTCGACCTGGAAATCGAAACGGATATGACCCGGGCCGCCGCTTCCGATAACCTGGAAGATGCCGTTAATTACCAGGTGGCCTACCGGCTCGTGAAGGAACAGATGCGGGTTAAAAAGTCGAACCTCCTCGAAAATATTGCCTCACGGATCCTGGATGCCCTGTATGAAAACCTCGAGGGAATCGACAGGGCTACGGTTAAGATCCGCAAAATGAATCCTCCGATGGGCGGACCCATGAAAAGTGTAAGTGTAACCATGACCCGGAAAAATAATGGCTGAGAAGATCTGTCCGCGCTGTCAGAGTTCCTTTGTGTGCACCGGAGAGAGCGATTGCTGGTGCGAGTCGGTGCAACTGCATAAAAAAGCGATGGTGGAGATCATGGAACTCTACACCGACTGTTTGTGCGAGAAGTGCTTGAGGGTGTATGAGGCAAAGGAATAGTAAGGCACGAAATATTGCCACTAGGTCACCAGGCCACAAAGAAGCACCAGGAAAACTTTTTTCCTTCGTGAGCCTTATTGCTTTTGTGCTTTTGTGGCTCATCCCTCCTGTCCTTGTCCCTTTCTTATACTAATTATAAATTAGCCCCTCCCAAATCTCCTTCCGTCCGGCGAAAAGTTTATTTGTTAAGTTTGTGTTGAACCACAAACAAACTACTGACTATGCCGAGTTTTGTCATCAACGAAAAATGTGATGGTTGCAAGGCCCAGGATAAAACGGCCTGCCAGTACATCTGTCCGAACGACCTGATGGTACTGGATAAGGAGAAGAATAAGGCCTATAACAGGGCCGTTGATATGTGCTGGGAATGCTACAGTTGTGTCAAGATCTGCCCCAACCAGGCCATCGAAGTGCGGGGCTATGCCGATTTCATGCCTCTGGGAGCTGTCGTTCAGCCCCTGCGCAGCACCGATTCCATCATGTGGTCGGTTCGTTTCCGGAACAAGACCATCAAGCGTTTTAAGTTCCCGATCCGCACCACACCCGAGGGCAGCATCGATCCCTCCGGCGGCTTTGCCCAGAGCGGCGACGACCTGAAAAGCCCTGAACTGCGCACAGAGCCCGAATCGCTGGGTACCTCCCTCTATACCAAAAAATAGGCGTACCCGATTGTCCAACTGCAAAATCACACATCCATGAAAAGTGAACTGTTTGAAACGGTCCTGGTCGAAACCGACCTGCTCATCCTTGGTGGCGGAATGGCAGCCTGCGGTGCAGCTTACGAGGCTTCGTACTGGGCTAAAAAGAATAATCTCAGGGTTACCGTGGTTGATAAGGCTGCCATGGAGCGCAGCGGTGCCGTGGCCATGGGGCTTTCGGCCATCAACCTCTACCTGGGGCTCAAAAACGGTAAGAATACCGTCGACGATTACGTGAATTATGTGAAGAACGACCTTATGGGCATTGCCCGTGCCGACCTGGTGGCCAGTATTGCCCGCCATGTCGACTCCACCGTTCACCTCTTCGAGAAATGGGGACTCCCGATCTGGAAGGATGAGGAAGGTAATTATGTGAACGAGGGGAGGTGGCAGATCATGATCCACGGCGAATCGTACAAGAATATTGTTTCCGAAGCTGCCAAGAATGCCCTGAAGGAACTCGGTCCGAACGGCCAGTACTTCGAGAGGGTCTTTATCACCGAACCCATTATGGACGGCGATCGCTGCGTGGGTGCCGCCGGCTTCAGCGTCCGGGAGAACAAATTTTATGTTTTCAAGGCAAAAACTGTCCTCGATGTGATGGGTGGTGCCGTGCATGTCTTCCGCCCGCGCTCCGTGGGCGAAGGTCTGGGCCGCTCGTGGTACCCGCCCTTTAATTCCGGTGCCAGCGCCTATTTCACCATGAAGGCCGGGGCCGAGATGACCTGCCAGGAGGTGCGCTTTGTGCCGGTTCGCTTCAAGGATTCTTACGGTCCTGTCGGTGCCTGGTTCCTGCTCTTCAAGTCGAAGGCTACCAACGCTAAAGGTGAGGATTACATGGTGACCCGTGCCGCCGAGCTGGAGAAATGGGCGCCCTACGGCACCTCGAAACCCGTGCCTGCCAACCTGAGGAACTACCTGATGCTGCTCGAACTGGAAGAGGGCAACGGTCCGATCTACATGCACACTGAAGATGCTATTAAAGCTCTCGTGGCCGAGATTCCCGATGAGAAAGAGGCCAGACGTAAGCTGAAGGAACTGGAATCCGAAGCATGGGAGGATTTTCTCGACATGACCATCTCACAGGCTCTCAACTGGGCCGCGCATAACATCATGCCGGAGGAGACGCCTTCGGAGATCGCTGCCTGTGAACCCTACTTCATTTCATCACATTCCGGCGCTTCCGGTGCCTGGGTGAGCGGGCCGCAGGACCTTGCTCCGGAGGGCCATTTCTGGGGCTATGCCAACATGACCACCGTGAAAGGACTTTTTGCTGCCGGTGATGCCTCTGGCGCCTCTTCACACAAGTTCTCATCGGGTTCCTTCACCGAGGGACGCATTGCCGCGAAAGCTGCGCTGGCCTTCATTGTCGATAACCCGGGAACGGCACAGATCGGGGATGAGCGGATTGCCGAACTGAAGGAACGGATCCTGAAGCCGCTGGACACCTTCGATCAGCATATGGACTATGCCAATGATCCGGATGTGAACCCCAACTTCATCAAACCGAAGATGTTCATGTTCCGCCTGCAGAAAATTATGGATGAATATGCCGGTGGAGCCTCGGTTGGCTTTAAAACCTCGAAGGCGCTGCTGGAGAAAGGGCTTGAATTTCTTGAATATATGAAGGAAGATTCCGAAAAACTGGCCGCCGCCAACCTGAACGAGCTGATGCGCTGCTGGGAAAACGTTCACCGCATGTGGCAGGCCGAATCGCACATGCGTACGATCCTGTTCCGCGAGGAGACCCGCTGGCCGGGTTACTATTTCCGCACCGACTACCCGGAGATGAAGGGCGACTGGGAGGCCTTTGCCAACTGCCGCTGGAACCCGGAGACCGGTCAGTGGGAAATGATTAAAAGAGAGTTAAAAGGCTGATATAAGGCTATTCCATAAATTTCTTACTATGTCAGAACACAGCTTACCTGTTCTGGTGGTTGGAGGGGGGATGAGCGGCGTGACGGCAGCTACCGAGATTGCCGAGACGGGCCGGCAGGTGATCCTGCTGGAGGTGCTGCCCTACCTCGGCGGCCAGGTGATCCGGATGAATAATTATTTCCCCAAGCTCTGTCCGCCTGCCTGTGGCATGGAGATCAATTTCCGCCGGATCAGGCAGAACAGCCGCATCGCGGTGCTCACCGGGGCCAGGCTGGAGAGCCTCGGCGGGGAGAAAGGCAGGTTCAGGGCTGTGGTCGTGAAAGCGCCGCGCTTTGTCAACGACCGCTGTACGGCCTGCGGAAAGTGCACGGAGGTATGCCCTGTGGAAATTCCGGATGACTTCAACGCCGGTTTCACGCAAATAAAGGCGATCCACCTGCCGCACCCGATGGCCTATCCCATGAAATACCATATCGACGGCTCCGCCTGTCTGAAAGACAGCTGTGCAAAATGCACGGAGGTGTGCAGCTATGGGGCGATCGACCTGAAAGCAAAAGAGGAAAGGACCGAACTGGAAGTGAGTTCGGTGCTCTATGCCACCGGATGGCACAGTTACGATGCAGGGAAAATCGCTGAGCTGAAATACAACGAAAGCGCTGATATCGTTACGAATACGGAGTTCGAGCGCCTGCTGGCTGCTGCCGGCCCCGGAAAAGGCAAGCTCCTGCGCCCTTCCGACGGGAAGCCGGTGAAAGAGGTGCTGTTCGTGCAATGCGCCGGCTCCCGCGATGAGAACCACCTGCCGTATTGCTCGGCCGTTTGCTGCACCGCTTCGATGAAGCACGCACTGAATGTGGTGACGCTGGATAAGGAAAGCCGGTGCACGATCTGCTACATCGACCTGCGTGTCTCTGGCCGAAACGAGGATTTCCTGAAAAAGGTGGAGGCGCACGAGCGCATCAGCCTGAGAAGGGGTAAGGTGGCAAAAATTGTTACCGGGGGAGCTCAGCTGGAAGCTGTGGCCGAGGATAGTCTTTCCGGCCGGCGCATCACCTACTCCGCCGACCTGGTCGTGCTGGCCACCGGCCTGGTTCCGAATACGGAACAGATCGGATTACAGAAAAATGACTATGGTTTTGTAATCGATGACGACGGCTCCGGGATCTTTGCCGCCGGCTGTACCCGCAAACCGCTTGACGTGTCGGCCTCGGTGAAGGATGTTACAGCCAAAGCCTTGAAAACCATACAGATAAATTGAAGTCACCATGGAAAAAAAGACCTGCATAGCTGTCTGTACCGGTTGCACGATTGGTGACAAAATCGATATAGCGTCCCTCGTTACAAGGGTTTCGGGGGATAAGAACGTGGCTTCCGTCATGAGCCACCCTGCACTCTGCTCAGAGGAGGGCTATCGCTTGCTGCTTGCCGAACAGGAAAAAACCGGGGCCCCATCGGTCCTGGTGGCAGCCTGCTCCCCACGATACATGAGCGACCGCTTTGCCATGCCGGAGCCGGTGATGATGGAGCGTGTGAACATCCGTGAACAGGTGGCCTGGATCTCGGAAAAGGGCGATGAAGATGCGGTGATGGCCGCAGCCGATTATATCCGCATGGGACTGGCCAGGCTGGAGATGATCTCCCGGCCGCAGCCCTACATCCCCGCACAGGTATCCCGCGAAATCCTTATAGTGGGAGGAGGGATTACCGGGATCACCGCCGCACTGGAAGGGGCGAAAGCCGGTTACCGCATCCATCTTGTTGAAAAAGAAGAAGTTTTAGGGGGATGGGCAGCCAGGATCTACCGCCAGACACCATACCAGATCCCCTATAAGCAACTGATGCCGCCCGTTATTAATGAAAAACTGGAGGCTCTGAGAAATGAAGATAAAATAAAGGTTTATACCTCCACCACCATTGAAAAGATCGGCGGAGAACCGGGAAATTTTAAGGTTACTCTGAAGAACGGTTCAGTATCTGAACTCAGCGTGGGAGCCATCATCCCCGCGATGGGAATGAAACCTTATGATCCCTCCAAACTGGGTCACCTCGGTTATGGCCGGTCGGAAAGGGTGATCACGAATGTTCAGTTCGAGAAGTTGATGAAAGAGGGTAAGGCCGGGGAACTCCCATCCAGGGTACTGTTTGTGCAGTGTGCCGGCTCACGTGATAAGGAGCACCTGCCGTATTGTTCGTCGTTCTGCTGCGGCACCTCGCTGAAACAGGCGAAATATATCCGGGAGACCAACACCGAAGCGAAAGTGTTCATTATTTATAAGGATATGCGGACACCGGGTCTGTACGAAGGCTTTTACAAGGAGGTCCAGAAGGATGATGGTGTTTACATGACCAAAGGAGAGATCGCCGGGGTAGAGGACGACGGAACCGAAGTGACGGTGAAGGTCAAGGATTCGCTGCTTGGTGAAGACATTTCTATAAAGGTGGATATGGTGGTTCTTGCAACGGGTGTGCTGCCGGCCGGGACCGAGGATCTGAACCTCGCTTACCGGCAGGGCAAGGGGATCCCGGAGCTGAAGTACCATTTCTCCGACTCCCATTTCATCTGTTTCCCATACGAGACGCGGCGAACGGGGATTTATGCCGCCGGTGCTCTGCGTGCCCCGATGGACATAGCGTCCAGCATGGAAGATGCCGGGGGAGCGATGCTGAAGGCCATCCAGTGTATCGAGTCGACCGCCAGGGGAGAGGCCGTGCACCCGCGTGCAGGAGATGTGTCGTATCCGAAGCTTTACCTCGACCGCTGCACCGACTGCAAACGCTGCACCGAGGAATGTCCGTTCGGAACGTACGACGAAAACGCCAAGGGCACACCGATCGTAAATCCCGCCCGCTGCCGCCGCTGTGGCATCTGCATGGGAGCCTGTCCGGAGCGCGTGATCGGTTTCGACGACTACTCGGTGAACAGTGTCTCGGCGATGATCAAGGCTGTGGAGATCCCCGACGAGTTCGAGGAGAAGCCGCGCATCCTGGCTTTCGTTTGTGAGAACGACGCCTATCCTGCTTTCGACATGGCAGCGGCGAAAGGCCTGAAATACAGTACATATGTTCGTATCATCCCGGTGCGCTGCATCGGGTCGATCAACAAGGTTTGGATCTCCGATGCGCTGAGCTGTGGGTACGACGGTATCCTGCAGATCGGTTGCAAGCCCGGCGACGATTACCAGTGTCACTTCATACATGGCAGCGAGCTCACGGAGAAGCGGGGGGAGAACATCAGTGAAACCCTTGAAACGATGATGCTGGAGCCCGAACGGATCCGCACCGAGTTCGTGGAGATCACCGATTATCACCGGATCCCGGAGATCATCAATGATTATGTGGAGGAGATTGAGCTGATGGGGCCGAACCCGTTTAAGGGGATGTGAGGGGAGAGGAGTGATAAGTGATAAGTGATGAGTGATGAGTGATGAGTGGTCCCACCAGATCCCACCCCTGGCCCCTCCTCCGTCTCGCCTTCTTGTAGCTATGGAAGAGCAAGGGGTGGGAGGGGAGTGCTCGCCCCAATGAAGATGACATAATTAACCAGAGAGTCATCTTTCCTCCCTCCCACACAGGGGGAGGCCTTATGTTTGTAAAAGAACATAAGCTTCTATGTAAATAGTTAATTTTGGTTGTGAACAGACAACTAACTAAAAACATGAAGCTTATGTCAAGTAAAAGTAATGAATTAGATTTTAGTGGAGT
>JBMOLL010000049.1:0-13021 GCA_049325415.1 Bacteroidota bacterium
CCGGTTACAGTAAGGTACTGTTTGAAAAAGCCTTTGGCTGTGAGGTGGAGGTGGAACTGCTCCGGAGTGTGAAAGCCGGTGACGATCAATGTCTGATGAAGATCGTCCCGCTGGGTGAAGTACAGTTTTAAACCAGGGGTGTGCCGGAGAGCCTGGTATCTCCGGCACGCCTTTGCCATGGCAAGAGGCTTCCATATCCTCAAACTCAACCTGAAGCCGGAAAGAATCATAATATGACAAATCCGGTGCCGGGTGGAATACCCACAGGTCACCGGTCAATCTTGTTCCATCTGAAAAATGAGGAAATGAAATGGAATATTAGCCGGTTCGTCTGTGCTCGGATTATTTCAGAATTATCAAAGCCATTGCGGTGAAGCACCAAAAATGATTTGGGAAAACGGAACTGTTGGCGATATCTTCATATTCTATTGTAAATGAAGTATATATATAAGTTAAGCAATTGGTTTGTCAGATTCTGATTATATTTTTATATATTTACTAGCGACGCATAATTTAAAACCTACCCAAGTCCATTTTTATCCTATGAAACAAATTTTCAATATCGCTTTCCTGTGTTTACTTGCAGCCGGCTTATGTTTTTCCGGATGTCAGCCGAAACCGGACAGGGATCAGGATCCGGTGGTTAAGACCACCTTTGGTAAAGTATCCGGCAGCTATAACGACAGCGTATATGCTTTTAAGGGAATTCCCTATGCCCGGGCAGAACGGTTTATGCCACCCCGGGATCCGGAAAGCTGGAAAGGCGTTCTTGAATGCACGAATTTTGGGCCGGTTGCCAGACAAATAGTGGCCTGGATCCCGGATTCCACCACCGACGAGAAACAGTTATTCAGCGTGAATGTCTGGACCCAGGGTATTCGGGATGGCAGGAAGCGTCCGGTGATGCTCTGGTTACACGGAGGCGGCTTTCATGTCGGCAGCAGCAACGATCCCATGACCTATGGCGAGTCCCTGGCCAGGAAAGGGGATATTGTGGTAGTATCCGTAAACCACCGTCTGAACATCCTGGGCTTTCTTGATCTGTCGGCCTGCGGTCCGGAATATGCCCAATCGGCCAATGTGGGGATGCTGGATATTGTGAAAGCCCTTGAATGGATCCGGGATAATATCGGGAATTTTGGAGGGGATCCTTCCGATGTGACCATTGTGGGCGAATCAGGTGGTGGCGGCAAAGTGGGTACACTGATGTGCATGCCATCGGCTAAAGGTTTGTTCCATAAGGCCATTATTCAAAGCGGAACCCTGCTTAATTCCATGACGAAAGAGAAATCACAGCAGCTGGGTTTAGCCGTGTTGGAGAACCTGGGGCTTACACCGGAAGATGTAGGGAAACTGGATACGATCCCCTACCTTGACCTTGTAAAAGCTGGAAATGAGGCCATACAAAAGCTTGCGGGCCAAAGAAAAAGCGGCACACCAATAATGTTTGGCTTTGCCCCTTCTGCCGATGGTGTTGTCTTGCTTCAACAGCCTTTCAGTCCGGGATTCTCAGATCTTTCAAAGGATATCCCCCTCATGATTGGTTCCACACTGAATGAGTTGATGAGGACTTTTTACGGGGAGAAAGACCTGACGATAGAACAGGCAAAGGAACGCCTGGCAAAGGAATATGGTGATCAGACCGATCAGTTTATTGAACTTTTCGCAAAGGCATATCCGGATTTTACCCCTCAGGATCTTCTTTCCATTGATAAGGTTTTCAGACCCTATACCATTCGGACCGCCGATGCCAGGGCTGCAGAGACAAGCGCCCCGCTGTACGTCTATTTATTGACCTGGAAAAGTCCCGTCGACAGTGCCTCAAGAGGATCATTTCATGGTCTGGACATTCCCCTGGCATTCTATAATGTTGACCTTCGGCCTGACTGGACCGGCAATTCGGAAGAAGCCTGGATCCTGGCAGACAAAATGAGCTCGGCCTGGATCAGCTTCATAAAAACAGCCAACCCCAATGTGGCGGGAATACTCCCGGAGTGGGAAAGGTATACCCGGGAGAATGGGGCGACGATGCTGTTTGATAATGAATGCAGAATCGTAAATAACCACGACAGGGAACTGATGCATTTTATAAAGCCGGTTGATTAGCCGTTGCCGGTGTTCATGAATGACTAAGGCAGGGTTAATGCTGTTGTAGTCTTTAAAACAGAAGATTATTCGTACCTCATTTTCGCTTATGTGAGTTAACTTTAGCCTGGTGTAGTTTTAACCAGGATGTTTTTATAGTCATTACTCCTAAAAAAGTAAGTGAGTTATATGTATCATCTTAATAATAAGCATCATCCTATTTTCTATATAAGCTTATATATTGCTAAATATTATACGAAACCCCAATCTTTATCTGTATTATGAACGCTTTCATATCTGCCTCCTGCAAAAAAGCAAGTTTTTTGTTTTTCATTTTAGTTTCTATTAGTAATAGTTATTCTCAAAATGCAACTGTCGATAGTCTCTTAAATGTAATTGAACAAAAGCAGGCTACTTCAGAAACATATAATCAGCTGGCCTATGCGCATTGGTTTATTGATATGAATAAGTCAAAGGAATTTGCCTTACAGGCTCTGAAACTGGCAAGGGAAGAAAAAGATACAGCTCAGATAGCGTTTGCTTTTAACAGAATAGGAACAGCATTTCTGTATTCTGAACAATTGGATTCTGCCCTTGCAAATTATAACCGGAGTGCCTTACTTTTTGAGAAACTGAAGATGTATACCGAATTAGGAGGGGCTACAGCCTGTTGTGCAAAAGCGTATGAATACAAATTTGACTACGAAAAGGCCATACAGGAATACATTAAATCCCTGGAAATATTTGATAGTGTAGGTGTAGCCGAATACTACGTTCAAACGCTTATTGTAGTGGGTAATTTGTATGCAAAACTCGACGATTTTCAGAATGCATTATACTACTACCTTAAGGCGGAGGAAAACAAATCGTATATCAATGATAACGATTTGATAATCTTATATAATAGCATTGGAACCAACTATCAGAATATGGGTGATTACCGAAATGCTATAAAATCTTTTGAGAATGCTGTTCAGAAATGTGACCCCGATAATGGCAATATTGCTTTGGCCAATACTTATGTAAATATCGGAAAGCTATACAATGCCTGGAACAAGAATGAAGCCGCATTAGATTATCTGCAAAAAGGACTTGAATTTTCAAAAGCGAAAGGTTTTGACCAAATACATAGAGCAATTTTAACGATTATCGCTGATATATATTTCGAGACGGGGAATTTCAATGAAGCTAAAAATTATTATGCCCGGGTACTTGAACTTCCCGATGGGATACAGGATAAATTCAATGAGGCCAGGGCATACAACGGGCTTGCTAAAATTTCCGGACATGAGTTAAATTTTAAGGATGCAATCAGTTATTCGTTAAAAGCATTAAAGCTGTTCGAAGAAACAGAGCGGCCGTTTTATATAGCTAATACGCATTATATCCTGGCCGATAACTATTTACATACGTCCAATACAGCAAAGGCTAAAGAGCATCTGGACATTGCTGCAGATATTGCAAACAAGAATTCATTAAAAGAGCTTATCGCGGAAATTTCACTGCTGCATGCCAGGTATAACAATATTGTGAATAATGGAAGGGACAGTGAAAGGTATTACGAAGAATACATTGAACTAAAAAATTCCCTATTTGAAGAACAGAATCAGGAACTGTTGGCAAGATTTCAGGTGGAACTCGATAATCTTTTAAAAGACAGTCAGCTAAAAGAGGCTCAAAGCCTTAACCGGATAAAGGATCTTGAGCTGTCTGAAAAGAAAAAGCAATTGTTCTTTATACTGGTCATAGCACTTTTGTTATTAATAGGCGTTTTTGTAATTGCAATTATGTACGCTCGTAAACAGAAGGCAAATAGAATTTTGTTCCTGAAAAACAAGGAGCTTCTGAGCCGGGAAAGTAAAATTCAAAAAAAGAATGAAGGAGTTGAGATACAAGAAACACTGCAAAATGAAATCATCCAAAGGTTAGTAAAACAACAAAACGAGAACAGGGTACATTTAAGAAACGACATAACCCTGTACTCCTTGTCAAAACTATTGGGAACGAATTCCAGTTATTTATCCAAAATAATTCAATTAAACTACAATTCGAACTTCAGCACCTATTTAAACAAATGCCGTGTTTTAGAAGCCCAGAAAATGATTTTGGATAAGAATTTCAATAATTATACAATAGATGCCATATCCCAGGAATGTGGATATAACAGTAAGTCTACTTTCAATAAGGCTTTTAAAGAGTTTACCGGTCTTACTCCCAAAGAATTCAAACGGCAGGATGCAATGTCCCATATTATTCAATAGGAACCGGGATATTGCCTTTCCCGTCCACTCGGGAAGGTGGATTATTTAAGTTAGCCGGGATAATCCCTCCAGATAAATATAGGGAGAGAAAAATAACCTTCCGGGTGACTGGCCACAGGCAGTTCATAAGGTTTATTTTTCCTGATCCTTAATGCATCAGGACATTTCCTGATTCACTAATAGGATTAGAGATAAAGCCCTGAAGTCCGTCTCTGCTGCTAAATTCTATTTGTTTCATTATACCCCAATAAGTACGAATTTATAAATTCACACATTACTGGTTTGCAAGTCAGTATATTACAGCTTTCCTTTGAAACTGATTAAACCAAAAACCAGTGGAAGGAAAAAGTAAGACTTCAGGTGTACTGTCCGAAGAGTTGTCCGAAGAAATCCAGCTTCGTTTAAAGAAAACTCTGATCGAAGAGAAATTGTATTTGCAACAGGATTTATGCATGCATCAGCTGGCAAAAGAAATCAGTACAAATACAAGCTATTTGTCACGCACGATCAAAAGAACATACAACACAAATTTCACTGCGCTATTGAACGCTTTAAGAATTAATGAGGCAAAAGCCTTATTGGCAGACCCGAAGTACGATAGCTATACAATAGATGCCATTTTCAAGGAATGCGGTTATAAAAACAAATCAACTTTTTATAAAGCATTTAATAAAATAACAGGCATGGAACCTTACAAATATCGCAAGCAAATGAAATAACATAACTAACCGAATGTAATAACCTGAACCTAAAAGAAACTATGGTCTGAATGGATTGACCTCCCGCTATGAAATATAAAGATAATACCTTGTAATTATCCAGAATAAAAATACGAGGCGAGAATAGCTGAAAATCGATAAGAGTAGGCAACAACTAACAAAAAAAATTTATGAGATCTTTAGCTAATATTTTGTGGCACTTCCCGTTTCTGGGATTTTTAAGAGCATTAGGAACAGCCTTTGTTGGAGTACTTTTCATTCTAACAATCATTGGGGCACCAATTGGAATCGGTCTTCTCCAGCTTGCCAGGTTTTATCTGAGTCCATTCACTAAAGCTATGGTAAGTGAAAAATTGTTGAACAAAGCGCCTAAAGAATATGATGGTACGCTTGGGAAAGTATTGGAAATATCCAATAAACTTTGGGGTACTTTAGGCATAATCGTAAAAATATTATACTTCCCGATTGGTCTTTTCATGGCTGTAATGAATATTCTGATGATAGCAGCTGAGTTTGTTTCGCTTATTGGTATACCTGTTGCCCTTGGAGAGGCAAAAGCTTTATCAACCTGGTTTGCTCCGGTAGGGAAAGTGTGTGTTTCAAAGGCTGTTGCAGATGAGCTGGAATCCCGGAAAGCAAAAGCAGAAGTGGATTCCAAATTAGGAAATTAGATGAGCCATAACCTTTGTATAAGTAATGACAGATGCTGTGTTAATAGCAGGGTTTGACTTCGCGTCTCCTTTCAGCTGCTTGTTGCCCGTCTGACCTGGCCGGCGATCTGACAGGCATAACAATCTGCCATTACTTATACAGCCCGGGTTTGGACTAAATTATACGTTTAAATATGCCCATTCCTTGTTGAATGTAGAACTTTCTAAGGCTGATCCGGAAGGTACAGCCTTTTTTCTTTTTTATCCTCTGTCTCTGAAACCCAATAGTCGATGATTTTGTGATTGAGAAAAGAGTTGGGACATAAAGGCAGATGTTGATTATAAACAACTGCAAAACGCAGTTGTCATGAGGAATGAATTTTTCCTGTCGGAGATCCTGACAGGTCAACCCGGGGAGTCTGCCTTCCGATGCTGCTAACAGATGGTTCCCGATGTTTGTCCGGATTCCGGTCAGGGGATATGTTTTGTTATTCCAATCCGATCGCAACTTAGCTCAATACCCCTCCCGTTTGCCCTCATCAGTCCGCTGCCGTTTGTAATAACGGTCAGCACCGCCATATGGGCGTGGAGTGGATCGATACCGGGCCAGTCATACGAGGGTGCAAGGAGGAGGTCGACCTGGTTTTCCCGCAGTTGCTTCATGTATCCGGGTAGATCAAGGTCGGCGCAGATTGCTACAGCGATGCGGCCGTACTCCGTATCAGCAAAGGGGAGTACAAAGTTGCCGGCATTCATTACCGGGGCCTCGGCGTAGGGGTGAAGGAAGGATTTTTTGTATGTAAAGACGGTCTTTCCATCCGGACCGAGCAGCACGGCCAGGTTGTCGAAAGGCTTCGGCCCGCTGTCGCTCTGTGCCAGGAAGGCCGGAAGGAGCCAGGCGTTGTAATTTTGGGCCAGCAGCCCGAGTTCCCGGAGCAGCGAGTCTTTTCCTTCCCGGTTGAGGATCAGGGCCGATTCACTCCACACGATGATGCGGGATCCCCCGTTCAGGGCTTTTTCGGTCCTTAGCAACATGGTATCCAGCTTATCCCGCCCCGAGAAAATACGACGCGGGAGTTCCAGACTGCCATTGGCCGACAGAGCTTTGAAATTTTCCATCTCCCGTTCCACCAGTCCGTGCAGGTCGGTCACTCCGCTGACCATAGCAGCCGGCACCGGCTGTTCCTGTGGCCTATGCTGCAGCAGGCGCAGGCTCCCGTAAAGAATTACTGCCACGAGGATGCTGCCGTAGATCACGGATGCCTTAATAACTTTCTTTCGTTCCTCTCTGTGCTCCCAGGCCCAGTTGGCAACGGAAGCGAACCACGCCACCAGGAAGGAGATCCCGTGGGGGCCCGTGAGCCAGGCCAGCTGCAAAAGGGGTTTGAAGGCGTACTGGGTGTGGGCGATGATGCCCCAGGTGCCGAAGCGCTGCGATACCAGGTACTCCGTTATGGCAACAGTGGAAGGAAAGATCAGGGTCTTGTAGAAGCGCTGTCCGCCGCCGTACAATAGTTTGTCGGGAAGGTAGAAAACGAGCGTCAGCAGGCCGAAGGTAAGGCCGTTGGCCAGGTTGATGCCGGGCAGGCTGAAGAGCTTATTGCCTGTCTGGGAAACGGCCCCGGCCACGATCAGCAGCAGGAGGAGGGGCAGCATGCCGGACCATTTCACGGTGCGGCTGTAACGGAGCAGGAGGAGCGGGGCGATCCAGGCCGGGATGGCCAGGTGCCAGTTCAGCCCGGCCAGCGTCTGGGCAAGGGTGCCGGTGAGCAACAGGAGGGCCGGAAGGAGATAGGGACGGAGTTTCATCGAAGTAAGTTAGAAAAAAAATAGTTAACGATACCCAGGCTTGAAGCTTCGAAAGTGAGGTGTTGAGCTCAGTCCGCATTTTGTTCATTCCCTGCACCTGTTTAAAAATCATGGTTTTAAACACATTTTATAAGGATTATTTTGCTTGCCGGATCAGTGGCTTCTTCTTAGTTTCGTAAACAAAACACTCTGCCCATGAGTCCCTTCACCGAAAGCGAACTCCGTTACCTGGAGCTGCTTGCCCGGCACTATCCCACCGTGCAGAAAGCCAGTACCGAGATCATCAACCTGAATGCCATCCTCAGTCTGCCCAAGGGAACCGAGCATTTTCTCAGCGACCTTCATGGTGAGTACGAGGCTTTCACCCATCTGCTCAACAGCGCTTCAGGGGTGATACGCCGCCGCATCGGCGAGCTGTTCCGGGATACCCTGACCGATGCGGAAAAGAACGCTCTGGCCACGCTGATCTACTATCCGGAGGAGAAACTGAAAAAGATGAAAGACGAAGCCGGTGGGAACGGCGAATGGTTCCGCCTCACCCTGCACCGGCTGGTACGCGTCTGCCGTTCGGTGTCTTCGAAATACACCCGTTCCAAGGTGAGGAAGGCCCTGCCGCACGATTTCGCCTATGTGATTGAGGAACTGCTGCACGAGGATGAGAACGAACCCGACAAGCAGCGCTATTACGACGGCATTATCGGTTCGATCATCAGCACCGGGAGGGCTGCAGCTTTTATCACCGAGCTCTGTATCCTTATCCGTCGTCTCACCATCGACCGCCTCCACATCGTGGGGGATATCTTCGACCGGGGACCTCACCCCGACCTGATCATCGACACGCTGATGCAATACAACGATGTGGATATCCAGTGGGGCAATCACGACATCCTCTGGATGGGTGCCGCGCTGGGCTCGCTGCCGCTTATCGCCACACTGGTCAGGATCTCGGCCCGCTATGATAACCTGTCGACCATTGAAGATGCCTACGGCATCAATCTTCTTCCCCTGGCTACTTTTGCCATGCAGTTTTACCGCGACGATCCTTGTACGGTCTTCAAACCAAAACTGGAAGGAGAACGTAGCTACCGGGAGGAGGAGACCCGTCTGGTGGCGCAGATGCACAAGGCGATAGCCGTGATCCAGTTCAAGCTCGAAGGCGAACTCATCCGGCGGCGTCCCGATTTCGGAATGGACGATCGTTTACTGCTCGAAAGTATTGATTATGCCAGTGGTACCCTCCGCCTGGGCGACCGGGACTATACTTTGCTCGACAGTTTTTTCCCGACGGTCGATCCGGCCGATCCCTGTCGGCTCAGTCCGGAAGAAGCCGGTGTGATGCAGCGTCTGCAGTCATCTTTTCTAAAAAGCCAGAAACTGCAACGTCACCTGAAATACCTCATCGACCGGGGAAGCATGTACCTGAAATTCAACCATAACCTGCTGTATCACGGTTGCATCCCGCTGACAGAGAAGGGAGATTTCAAAAAGGTTATGATCAACGGGAGTTATTATTCCGGGAAAGCCCTGCTCGACAAGTTCGATGAGGTGGTGCGGCAGTGCTATTACGACAAGACCCTGCACGGGACAGACAGTGCCGGTCTCGATTACCTCTACTATCTGTGGCCGGGTCCCGATTCGCCGCTGTTCGGCAAAACCTGCATGACCACTTTCGAGCGCTATTTCCTGGCCGAAAAGGAAACGCATGTGGAAGCGAACAATCCCTATTTCACCCTGCGCGACCAGGAAGAGCTGAGCCTCAGGATACTCCGGGAGTTCGGGCTGGAAGGCGATGATTCGCGCATCATCAACGGGCACGTTCCGGTAAAACTGAAAAAAGGTGAGGACCCGGTAAAGGGAAACGGCCGCATGATCGTGATCGACGGCGGTATGGCGAGGGCTTACCAGCCTGTGACAGGAATTGCAGGTTACACCCTGATATATAACTCCTTCGGTTTACTTCTTGCGGCCCACGAGCCTTTCAGTTCCCGGAAGGAGGCCATCGATAAAGGCGACGATATCGTCACCGGACTCCGGGTGCTGGAACAGGCAAACCGGCGGAAAACCGTTGGAGATACGGATATTGGTGAGCGCCTGAGGAAAGAGATGGCCGATCTCGGGAATCTCCTGGAAGCCTACCGCCTGGGGCTTATCCGGGAACGGAACGATGCATGAGGGAGGTTTCTGAAGAGAAAAGAAAAGAGTGGAAGGTTTTAACCTTTGTTAACTTCATCCTTTCGGGTCTTTTCATACCTTTGGTTAATGATTAAAGTCCTTGTCCTGAGGATGCTGAAGAAGCACCCCTTCCTCAACCTCATCAAGATCACCGGCCTCAGCCTGGCCCTGGGCAGTATCCTGCTCATCTTGCTCTACCTCCGTTTTGAACTGTCGTACGACCGTTTTCCTCCCCGTCCGGGAGATATCTACCGACTTACGGTTACCCGCGACAATTTCCTGGGAGGCAAGCACTTTGCCCGGATTTACGGAGCCGGCAACATCCCCGATCTGGCGGCTACTTTCCCCGGAATCGAAAGCTATGTCAGGCTTGCACCGGTAAGAGGCGGCGTGATGAAATACGGGGAGGAGTACGTGCGGGTAAGTGAGGGCTTCGAGGTCGACAGTACCTTTTTCCGGGTTTTCGGGATCCCTTTGCTTTCGGGGGATGAGCGTACCATCCTGGATGCCCCGGGCTCCATGGTGGTGTCGGAGAGCTTTGCCCGGCGTGTCTTCGGCGACCTGGACCCGGTAGGACAGGTCCTTACCCTGCCGGTCGGACAGTTCAACGGGGTCGAAACGAATTTCACGGTAAACGGCATCATGAAGGACTTTCCCCGGAATAGCCATTTCCATCCTGAATTTGTCAGTACTCCGGTCGACCGGAACGATCTCAGCGGCTGGGCCTGGACCTACCTGCTGCTCGGGGAAGGCGCCGATCCTGCCGTGATCACCTCGGGCTATCCTGATTTCTATACCACCCGCTTCCCGGAAGACACCGCACTGAGCGGATTGCAGGCCCATCTGCAGCCCCTGGAGGAGATCCACCTGTATTCAAAAAAAACACGTGAGATCGAGCCCAACGGCAATATGGCCGTCATTTATTCCTTTGCAGCTGCGGCCCTGCTTCTGCTGCTGATCTCCCTGATCAATTATACCAACCTTACCCTTGGCATGGCCGGTTTCAGTGACCGTTACCAGTTCGTAAGCCGCGTCTTCGGTGCTTCCCGCCGTGTACAGACCCGATTCTTCATCGCGGAGGGACTGGTGATCCTCGTCCTGACGCTGGTTGCAGGCGGACTGCTCTTTTTCCTGGGTCTGGGCCAGGTACGGCAGCGTTTTGCTCTCGATCTGCTTGACGGGAATGTGGGATTTGCCCTTGGCCTGACGGCCTTATTTTCGCTGCTGCTCCTGGCTGCGGGAACGCTGGTGCTGCTCCGGCAGGTACGGGGACCGTTGAGCCTGGCACCTTCGGCTGATGCGGAGCGGGTTTCCCGGGGAGGGAAGATCAGCCACGGTCTGATTGTAGTGCAGAATACCATTGCCATTGCATTGATCATTGCTGTGGTGGTGATCCGGCGTCAGACAACTTTTGCCATTCAAAGCGGGATAGGCTCGGACAATCCCGGGCTGGTTTGCCTGGAGGATGTCCATTCGGAAGTGCAGCAACGATTTTCGCTGTTCAAGGACGAACTGCTGCTTTATCCGGCCATCGCTTCGGTTTCGGCCATGATGGAACCTCCCGGCGGGGAGGCCAACGACATGTTCCGTTTTAGCCTTGAGGGCTATGAACCCGATCCCGACGATGAAACTGCTTCCTTTATCGGGGTCTTTCCCTGCGACTACTCCTTTGCCTCCGTTTTTGACCTGCAGTTCCTGGCGGGACAGGATTTCTCGGAGAATTACGAAGATAACGAGGGCTCGGGGGAATATATCATCAACCGTTCGGCCATGGAGAAACTCGGCTATGCCGATCCGGAGGCCATCACAGGCAAGAACTTTGCTCTGTACTTCGGGAACGATTTCATCAAGCTGCCTGCGGGAACCATCATCGGGGTGGTGGAGGATTTTCACCTTTCCAGTCTGAAAAGGGCGGTGGATCCGCTGGTGCTTTTCAAACGGAAGGATCTCTGGCTCATCAATTTTGTTGTGGCTTTTAAACCCGGGATGGAAGCAGAGGGAATGCGCGACCTGGAGCAGACCTGGGAAAAACTGTTTCCCAACTATCCTTTTCAACCTGAATATGTCGATTCCATGATCCGGAAACTGTATTCCTTTGAGCGCCTCCAGGCCTCACTGCTGACCCTGTTCACGGTGATCGCGCTTTTTATCTGTTCCATGGGATTGCTCGGTCTGTCCCTGCTTACCACGCAGCGCCGCATCCGGGAGATCGGCATCCGCAAGGTGAACGGGGCGGGGAGCCTTACGATCCTCCTTATGCTCAACCGCGATTTTCTGAAATGGATCGTCCTATCTGCCCTGACGGCCATCCCCCTCGCCTGGCTGGCGATGGACCGCTGGCTGGAGAGTTTTGCCTACCGTACCGCTCTCAGCTGGTGGATCTTTACCTTTGCCGGCCTGCTTGCCCTGCTGATCGCCGCCCTTACTGTTTCGATTCAGTCATGGCGGGCATCCAGGATGAACCCGGTGGAGGCGCTGAGGTATGAGTAGGGAAGGTGGATTGGGTGAGAGGGGTGAGAAAAGTGAGAAAGGTGAGAGGGGTGAGAATGGAGAATGAGGATTGTAGAATGCAGAATGTTGAAGGGGAAAAGCATAATTGGTAGCCGATACAACCATCCCTCTCCAAATGGAGAGGGACGGGAGGGTGAGGCTTGTCATCAAGAATAGTTGTTATTTTTCCCTGTATATTGCTTATATAGTTGCCATAACAAACATCCCGCCCCTCCTGGGGGAGGGACAGGAGGGTGGGGTCAGACCTCGAAAACGGTACAATTCTTTGTCCTTACAAATTGCTTAAATAGTTGTCGTAACAAACATCCCGCCCCCCTGGGGGAGGGACTGGAGGGTGGGGACAGGGTCCACGGTGAATTCCAGCAATCAGTTTTTATGCCTGAGCAACAGCCTCCGAACCGCAGTTCAGGCAAACCTCCCGGTGTACACAGAGCATGCCCCCGCAGGTCTTACAGCGCCAGCGTTCTTCTTCCTCGAGGGCAAAAGCCCCGGGGGAGGTCTCACCGATGCGGTGCAGGTTGGCGATCATGCTCATCCGGTACTTTTGCCGGTAGCGCTTATCAAGGTCCTTGATCCGCCGACAGGGAAATTTAGGGCAGTCATGGCAGAATCCGCTTTCCGGAAGATGTTCGCAATGGGAGATACTGCATTTGCTGCAGTGGTAACGTTTAAAGAGTTCATCACCCCGGCAGCCCAGGCAGCGGTTCTTCTCCCGCTGGTAAGCCAGGCAGAGCCGGCAGTTCATTCCGCAGGGAGCGAGCAGGAGGGGATCCATTCCGGCAAGGTGATCGGGGGGTGGGGGTGTGGGTTTCAT
>JBMOLL010000050.1:0-36348 GCA_049325415.1 Bacteroidota bacterium
CAACGGGTATTCCCGGAGGCATCTGGAGGATGGAGAGGATCGAGTCCCATCCGTCGATCGAGATGGAAGCTTTGATCGGCACCCCGATCACAGGCAGTGTGGTGAGTGCAGCAACCACACCGGGAAGGTGTGCGGCGCCTCCCGCACCGGCAATGATCACCCGTATCCCCCTACCATAGGCTTTTTTTGCAAAATCCATGGCCTGCATGGGGGTACGGTGGGCCGACAGGGCATTGATTTCAAAGGGGATCTCAAATTCGTTCAGGATCTTGGCCGCCTGCTCCATCACGGGCAGATCGGAGGTGCTTCCCATTATAATGCTGACTTTTGGTTCCATAGTTTACCTGTTAATGTGATAAGTGAGCTGAATATCGCGTTAAAAAACAAAATACCTGCATAAAATTAAATTATTTGCCTCTGCCGGGCAAGAAGGAGACCTGAGAACTGAAGCAAAAAGAGGAAATTTAACGTGGTTTATATTTTTCAAATCGTGGCTTTATCCTTATTTTCGAAAAAATTTGCCTATGAATGATAAAGTCGTCCGGGTGCTGGACAAAACCTTTGCCGTATCCATAAGTTCCGATACCATCCAGAAGGAGATTGGCCGCATGGCCGGTGAGATCAACAGGGATCTTGCAGCTAAGGACCCTGTTTTCCTGGCCATCCTGAACGGGGCCTTCATGTTTGCCAGCGATCTGTTCAAGAAGCTGGAGATCCCCGCACAGATCTCATTTCTAAAGCTCGCCAGTTATTCGGGTACCTCTTCCACGGGTCATGTCAAACAGCTCATCGGGCTGAACCAGGAGATCAAGGACCGGGTGGTTGTGGTGCTGGAAGATATTGTGGACACGGGAGTGACCCTGGATACCATTACCCGGCAGCTGGCCGGATTCCAGCCGAAGGAGATCCTGGTGGCAACGCTGCTGCATAAACCGGAGGCCACCCAGAAGCCGGTGAAGCTCGATTATGTCGGTTTCAGGATACCCAATGAATTCATCGTGGGCTATGGCCTCGATTACGACGGATACGGCAGGAACCTGGCGGATATCTACACCCTGGTAAAAAGCTGAACGGCCGTCAAAAACCACCGGAACAGGGAACAAGGGTGCGGATTCTTTTGTATTTTTGAAGGGCAAAATCCAAATTAATTTAACATGCTGAATATTGTATTATTTGGTCCTCCGGGATCGGGAAAGGGAACGCAGTCGGAAAAACTGATTGCTAAGTATAAGCTGGTGCATATTTCAACCGGGGACCTGCTCAGGGCTGAACTCGCTGCAAAAACCGAGCTGGGCCTGAAGGCAAAGGCGATCATGGACAGGGGCGAACTGGTGTCGGATGAGATCGTGATCGGGATGATCCGCAAGAAACTGGAAGAACATCTTGAAGGACCGGGATTCATTTTCGACGGCTTCCCGCGCACCGTGGCACAGGCCAGAGCTCTGAGGAACGCACTGACGGATTTCGACGAGAGGGTGAGCTACATGATCAGTCTTGAAGTGCCGAAGGAAGAACTGATCAGCCGTTTGTTGAAGAGAGGAGAGCAGACCGGCAGATCGGACGATAACCTGGAGACGATCAAAAACCGGATCGATGTGTATGAGCAGCAGACTTCTCCGGTGATCAACTATTACCAGAAAATGCGCAAATATTCTCCTGTCGAAGGACTGGGAACCATTGACGATATCTTTAACCGGATCGTGGAAGTGATCGAAAAAGGGAATAGCTGCCCCGGTTGCTGACACTGACAACAATCTCCCCGGAACATGAGTAATTCCAACTTTGTCGACTACGTCAAAATTTTCTGCCGCTCCGGGAAAGGAGGGGCCGGATCGGCACATCTTTTCCGGGATAAACTCACCCGGAAGGGAGGCCCTGACGGTGGCGACGGCGGCCGGGGAGGT
Source organism: Bacteroidota bacterium (assembly GCA_049325415.1). Taxonomy (GTDB): domain Bacteria; phylum Bacteroidota; class Bacteroidia; order Bacteroidales; genus JBMOLL01. The sequence goes on from JBMOLL010000050.1 coordinate 1,905, forward strand.
CATGTCATCCTGAAAGCCAACAGCCAGCTCTGGACCCTGCTGCACCTGAAATTTCAGCGTCATATCTTTGCTTCTGACGGAGGCAATGGCGGGGAACAGCTGTCGACCGGTGCAAACGGAAAGGATGTCTATATTGAAGTTCCTCTCGGGACCGTGGTAAAGGACGATGAGACGGGCGAAGTGATCTGCGAGCTGACCAATCATGGCGAGGAATTCATCCTGATGAAAGGCGGTCGCGGTGGTCTTGGCAACGACCATTTCAAATCGCCCACGAACCAGACGCCCCGTTACGCCCAGCCCGGAGAACAGGGCATTGAGGGCTGGAGGATACTTGAACTGAAACTGCTTGCCGATGTGGGGCTGGTCGGTTTTCCGAATGCCGGAAAGTCGACCCTGCTGTCCATCCTTTCGGCAGCGAAGCCAAAGATTGCCGATTATCCCTTCACCACCCTGGTGCCTAACCTGGGGATCGTGAAATACCGCGACGGACGTTCGTTCGTCATGGCCGATATCCCGGGGATTATCGAGGGCGCCAGCGAGGGAAAAGGGCTCGGACACCGCTTCCTCCGGCATATCGAAAGAAACTCCATGCTGCTGTTCATGATCCCGTCCGACTCCGACAGTATCAACGGGCAGTACAACATCCTCCTGAATGAACTGGAGAAGTACAACCCCGAACTGCTGGATAAGAAAAGGCTGCTGGCCATCACCAAAGCCGACCTGCTCGACCAGGAACTGATGGACGAGATCAGCAGCACCCTGCCACCGGTTCCCTGGGTCTTTATCTCTGCAGTGGCCAACCAGGGCCTGATTGAACTGAACGATAAGATCTGGAAACTCCTGAACAGCTGATCATGCAGGCTGGGATACTGGAAGCCGACCGCGACCTGTTCCTTCTCGTCAACGGGTGGCATTCGGCATTCTGGGACCCGGTAATGGTTTTTTTTTCCGGGAAGCTCACCTGGATCCCCTTTTACCTGCTGCTGCTTTTTATCCTTTACCGGAAAAAGGGAAAGGAACTCTGGATCTTCCTGCTTTTCATAGTCCTGACGGTTCTGCTGACCGATCAGACCTCCGTGCATCTCTTTAAAAATATTTTTCACCGGCTGCGGCCCTGTCATGAACCAGCCCTGGAGGGACTGGTGTATACCGTGGGAGGGAAATGCGGCGGGGCCTATGGCTTTATCTCCTCACATGCCGCCAACAGTTTTGGGATTGTGGCGCTGCTTTCGCTTTTTTACCGCCGATGGTGGTGGACCCTGCTGCTGGTCTTCTGGGCCCTGCTGGTTTCCTATTCCAGGATTTACCTCGGCGTGCATTACCCGGGCGATGTGCTAGCCGGGGCAGTGTGGGGTGTTTTGTGCGGCTGGGGGGTTTGGGTGTTTTATGGCTGGATAAAGAAGAAGATCCCTGACGTGAAAAAGTCTTCTGTTTGAACAATTTTAGAAGATATAGGGTTATAGCGACGACCCCACCCCAACCTCCCCCGGGGGGGGCAGGGGAAGAATAGAATTCCTTGTACTACTTTGTGTCCTGGTCATAGTGCCCTGGTGGCAGAAAATAATCTTAGTGTAAATTAGTGTCTTAGTGCCCTGGTGGCAGAAAAACACCAAAGAATGAAATTTATTATCGGAGAAAGCACCGACCCCTACTTCAACCTCGCCGCAGAGGAATACCTGCTCAAAGCCACAACAGATGAGTATTTCATGCTCTGGCAGAACGAGCCTTCCATCATCGTTGGCAAACACCAGAACACGCTGGCCGAGATCAACCTTGAGGTGGTCAGGGAACGGGGCTTCAAGGTTGCCCGCCGGATCTCAGGCGGCGGCACGGTCTTCCACGACCTTGGTAATCTCAATTTCACTTTTATTACCGGGGGAGAGGACGGCGACCTGGTTAATTTCAGGAAGTACACCCTTCCCATCGTGAGTTTTCTCCGCAGTCTGGGGGTGGAAGCCGAGCTGAGCGGGCGTAACGACCTGCTGATCGACGGGCGTAAATTCTCCGGCAATGCCAGCCATGTCTATAACAAGCGCGTGCTGCATCACGGGACGATCCTTTTCAGCTCGGTAATGGAGGATCTGGCCGATGCCCTGAAGGTGAATCCTCTTAAATTTACCGATAAGGCCGTGAAATCGGTACGATCACGGGTCACCAATATCAGGGAGCACCTGAAGAGGGAGATGGACGTAACGGAGTTCCGCGACCGGCTTATGAGCCATGTCATTGCGGAGACCGGGGGAGGGGAGCTGTACCGCTACACGGAAGAGGACCTTCGGGAGATCGGAAAAAGGCGGGAAGAGAAATTCTCCACCTGGGACTGGAACTTCGGCTATTCCCCAAAATATCGCTTTGAGAAAGGCATCCGCACAGCAGGAGGCATTGTGGAGGTGCAACTGAACGTGGAGAAGGGCATGATCCAGGAGATCTCCATTCACGGCGATTTCTTCAACACGGGCGAAGTGGAGGAACTGGAAGCCCTGCTAAGAGGCACCGTGCACGACCCCGAAGCCATCGGGAAGCGCCTGGAGCATACCGATATCGGGTACTTCCTGAACGGGGTAACGAGGGAAGAGTTTTTTTCGGTGTTGTTTTGAAGTTTCACAGCCCGGGCCACTGTCAGACTTTCCAATTGCTCATTCACCACTAAAGGTTTTGCTGAACGTAACCGGCATTACCATCCCGGCTGCAAGTCAGACCCTTCAGGAGTTGCTGAAAAACCGACCTTGCCATCCCGGCACCGGCAAAGCAGCAAAGCCGGCGCTTTAAGTGTCGCAGAAGGCAAGCGATGTAGCATTCCCTGCATTGGTTACGCAGGAAACCCGACCCTGAAGGGGTCGTAGAGCAGTAACCAGCTTATACCCCTGGCAAAGACGAAACGGCACCCCCGACCCTGAAAGGGTCGCAGAACAGTAACCGGGGTCCCGTCCCCGGCATTGGCGACGGGGCGGAGCGCTCACGACCCCGGAGGGGTCGCACAAGACTGGTTTGTGCAGAGGACGAAGTAGGTATGTCTGGTTGCAGCCAGTCTTTTGTGGTATCGGGTTTTGTTCGACCCATTCTGGGTCGGCCGGGGCTACCGCCACCTGCCGGGGGTGGGACCCCGGTTACTGTTGTGTGTGGCCTTCGGCCACAGAGAAAGACCGATATTCCGGCAAGTGCTTTGCCGATCTGAGTTCATAGAAGCGTTCAGACCAAAAGAACATCTTCATGCCTTTGCCTCTTGAATTGGACTGTGGTTTTTATTTGTAAATTTGATCATGTCTCCTTCCACCATAGCCGGATTTACCTGTGGCCGTTTCCTCAGCCCCGACCCCTACGTGCAGTCCCCGGGCCTGGCTGACGGGTGGAACAGGTACAGTTATTGCCGGAATAACCCGCTGAGGTATACGGACCCGAGCGGGTATATCGAAACAGATCCTTCCGGCGCTCCTTTTTCTACCTATGGCGATGCCATGAAGAAACAGGGAGGCAGTTTCTATTATCGCGGCTGGTTTTACAATTATAGTAACACCCGTCAAACCTATTCCATCTGGGGCAACAGCTTTGGTGAAGGCCCTGTAGGCTATGCAGTCGGAGCATCCTCAGGTTCCTCCAATGCGGAGCATGCCTGGGGCTTCAATTATCTGACCGGACAATATGAAAACAAACTGACCGGGGAGACCTTTGATCCTCAGACGAATGATTTTTCTGACTTTTTTTCAGATATGTCAGCCTATTATTCATTCGAAGTATGGAAGTTTAATGGGGCTTATTTCTTCTATAATAAGGGAGAAGAAGAGTATATATATCTGGATGGGACGTTAACGCGGTTTACTAGTGTTGCCTCAGGTGGAGGGGGATGGTATGATAACGCAGGTGTTTATGTAACAGGAGCTGTCCTCACAGCTGAAGATATTTATAATAATTATTTACATAACCATACTACTTATTTCTTAAAAAATGGAACCGAAAGGACTATTTTAAACGAAAGCGGTGTTGTCAGAAATTCTAATCTTGCCAAAAATGCAGCAAATGTTTCTACAACTATTAAGGTATTAGGTACTGCAGGAACTGTTCTTATGACTGCACAAGCAGGAACAAAAATTTATAACGGTAATGCCACAGGGTGGGATTATGGTGATTTTACTGTTGGTACGGCCGGTTCGTTAGCTGGAATTGCTGAAATAGGAGGGTATGCAGTACCTGGAGTAGGAGAAGCGGTTGCTGCATATAGTTGGTTTAGACTGTGGTTTGATTTAGGAGCAAAATATGGACCAAGCAAGTGGTACGGTGACGATGACACCAGATGGTTTAAGTAACAGGATTTTATATATGAAGAATTACTATTATTTATATTGGGTTGATGCAATTGTTGGTTTTAGAAAAAACAACCCTAATAGGGGTGATTGGAAATTTACTTTGTTTACATTAAGCACTTTAAGCAATGCATTAAACTTGTGGGTTGTTTTATTGTGGTTAAAGTTTTTCAACATAATATCTTTTAAGATTGAAATTAACCTTTTACCAGGAAGTATACTCAATAGTGCAACAGGCTTCATTGTATACTTTGCATCACCTTTTATCTTGTTGAACTATTTCCTGATTTTTTATCGAGACAGATATAAGAAGCTTATCAAGATTTACCCTCATAGAAATGGGAAATTTGCAATTAAGTATGGTTTTATAAGCGTGTTGTTGGGTTTTATCTCAATGATACTTTATGGAGCTTTAAGATAACAGAAAAGCCCGGCATTGCCGGGCTTTTCTGTTTTATAACGTAACTACATTTTTTTTAAAGAAGTCTTTACACTTCTTATTAGTAAGCACTTTATCAATGAGTTTATAAATAGTCTGCTTGTTTTCTTCACCTAGCTGTTGTATAAGCCGCATTTGCTCTACCGTAGTTTTGTCTTCAATTACTACTTCTTTAGGTTTTTTACCTGGAAAAGCCGATGGCACTGACCACTTAACGCCGGAATAATGATCCTGAAGCAGGCATCAATTAATCATAATGATAAGATGGTCAACAAAAATCGGCTTAATATGGTCAACTGGTCCGGTTTTTCCACCAGCAAGGGCGACGCTTTAGGTGTCGCAGAAGGAAGCGATGTTGCAATCCCGGCATTGGTTAAGCAGCAAGCCCGACCCTGAAGGGGTCGCAGAGCAGTAACCGGGGTCCCGTCCCCGGCATCGGTGACGAGGCGGAGCGCTCACGACCCTGAAGGGGTCGCACAAGCCTGGTTTTTTGCAGAGGACGAAGTAGGATTGCCAGGTTGCAGCCAGTCTTTTGTGGTATCGGGTTTTGTTCGACCCATTCAGGGTCGGCCGGGGCTACCGCCATCTACCGGGGGTGGGACCCCGGTTACTGTTGTGTGTGGCCTTCGGCCACAGTGAAAGACCGATATTCTGGCAAGTGCTTTGCCGACCTGAGATCGTGTTTCAAAAAGCGTGTTTCAAATACTCCTTACCTGATGAAGACTTTATTCAGGGCAGATAAATATTGTTTGTGGGAACGGGACTCCGGTTACTGTTGTGTGTGGCCTTCGGCCACTGGAGAAGTTGAAAAGACGACCCTTCCCTGTGCTGTTCATAAAATTGCCCCTGCCTGTCCCGGCTTTTTTTATCCCCTCCGGCTCAATAAAACCCTCAATTCGAACCATATAGCGAAACCCCTTCGGGCAAATTGGAAATCAGGAGATTAAAATGACTTTCGGAATCGAAAAAAATATTATATTTTTGATCGATTCTTGGGGGTATCTATATTTTTTCTGTTATATTTGCCGCCCAAATAAATTGTTTTTTCAAAACTTGTTAAGTTGGGTTTTGAGGAAATGAAAGACAGGTCATCAAACTACCTGCCTAGCAGCCAGGCTTGCGAAGCAGAAATCCCTTTCGAGGGTCTGGTTATTGGGAACAGGATCCCAAAAGACTATTTTATAACTTCCGGTGTGGGCGAAAGCGATATTACCATACATGCGGGTTCGTATCATCTGGCTTTGAAGGATGCGGGCATCGAAATGGCCAATATCATGACTTACAGTTCCATTCTTCCGGGTATAGCCAATCAGGTTTCCAGACCTGCCAGGATCGTCCATGGCGAGGTGATGGAAACCATTATGGCGGTGGCCCACGGAAGCAGCGGCGAACTGGTGAGCGCAGGTATAGTTTACAGTTGGTTGTATAACCGAAAGACTGGTGAAAAATACGGCGGTCTCGTATGTGAGCACAATGGAAACTACTCCGAGGAGGAGCTCGACAAGCGTCTGCACGCAAGTCTGAATGAGCTTTATATCAACGGTTTCCGTGAGGATTATACGCTTGGCGAACCCAACATGATCAAAAAGTCGTTTATTCCGCACAAAGCTTACGGTACCGCTCTTGTAGCCATCTGCTTTACCAATTTTCTTATTCCGCTGATCCAGGGCTAAATCCGGTCTGCTCAGTAAACAAGTAACTCCCGGACTTTTCGGAAGAGGGCTGAGCTTTGCAGATCCATGGCATCAACGACCAGGCATGCCTCTTCATAGAAGGGTCCACGTTTGCCAAGTGTTTCCCTGATCCAGGTCAATAATTCTTCCCCGCTTTTCCCCTCGATGAGCGGCCGGCGGGTCTTTGAATTTTTTAGACGATCGGCCAGTGCTTCAGGGGAGAGGCGGAGGTAGACCGTCAGGCCCGAGGCATTCATCAGGCTGATCAGCTCGTCGTGACAGGGGGCTCCGCCGCCGGTGGCGATCACCATGGCTTCCTGCCGGCTCAGTTCCTCCACGGCCCGGCGCTCCAGATCCCGGAAAGCGGCTTCTCCTTGTGAACCGAAGATCTCAGGGATACTCATTCCGGCCATCCGGGTTATATACTCGTCCATATCGGTGAAGCTATAGCCCAGGCTGCGGGCGAGCCTGGCGCCGTGGGTGCTCTTCCCGGAGCCCATGAATCCGATCAGCCAGACAGGGTCTTTTTTCATATCCGCAGTTTTTCCGGCGGGGCCGGGGCTTACAGGGGAAGGGTCATCTGCCCGTTCACCGGTGGCTCGTGGCCTCCGTCGGGCTTTTCGTCATTTTCTTCCTCAATGTCTTCTTCAACCGCCGGAGCTGACTGCCGTGTAATAGGCTCCAGCTCTTCCACGATCTTCACCTCGTAGTTTGACAGGCGCTTGCCTTTGGCTTTGAAGCTCTTGACACCGATGAACTCGGCCACTTCGATGATCTCCGGGTCACGGTCCTTGCTCTTCCCGCCGAAACGGAGCTCCAGCCTCGGGTATTCGACCTCGGTGATCCGTATCAGCCTCGATTCGGGCGCCTCACTGATGAACAGAGTGGCCTTTTCCGAAGGTTCAATACGGAAACGCTTCACGTAGTAGAACTTCTGCTCACCGTCGTAATACACCGCCGACCAGATCTTGTGCGGCCTGTACTTCTCGATAAGGATGATATCTTCTTCGAAATGATTCGACAGGTCAAAATTGCTCAGGCGGTAATTTCCTGCAGCGGTGATCACCAGGATCCGGTCGTCGCCGGCGAACTCGCCGAGGAATCGCCCGCGGCCGTCGGCATTGAGCCGGTTCACGTCTTCGTCGAACCAGATCTTCCTGCCACCCAGGGTTGATACACCTTTCTCCTTGATCACGATCTTGTGCACCGCGTATTTGGTGAGGATGTTCCCCATGGCATCACGACCCTTGATGGCCAGTTCGCTGAAATCCATCTCAAAAACAGGTACCTTCAGCCTCGGCCGCGGTTTCAGGTAGACCTTCACCACTTCGGCCTCCCCGTTGGGGTTGTCGCTGAAATAAAGGATGCGGGAGTTCTTGTGCTCGCGCCCGATATTGTATTCCTTATCCCTCGTGATCCCTGTCACCGGTGCACGCTTCATCATGGTGTGTCCCGTGTTGCCATCGTAGTAAATGACATTGTAAATCGTGCGGGTGTCGTTTTTCTTGAACACCGCCACATGGATGATGTCCTTGCCCACAAAGATCTTATCGTCGACCTTGGTGATGATATAGGTTCCATCCCTCCTGAATACGATGATATCGTCGATATCGGAGCAGTCGCCGACATATTCGTCCTTCCGCAATCCCGTTCCCACGAAACCATCTTCACGGTTCACGTATAATTTTTCATTGGCAACCACCACCTTGGTGGCTTCGATATTTTCGAAGTTGCGGATCTCCGTGCGGCGTTCCTGGCCGGCACTGTATTTCTTTTTGATCTGCCGGTAATAGTTGATGGTGAATTCCACAAGGTGTTCCAGGTGGTTCTTTACCTCGGCCATCTCATCCTCGAGTCCCTTGATATGCTCATCGGCCTTCTTCACGTCAAACTTCGAGATCCGTTTGATCTTGATCTCCGTAAGGGCAATGATATCGTCGCGGGTCACTTCCCTGCGCAGCAGTTTCTTATAGGGCTTGAGCCCGTCGTCGATGGCCTTGATCACGGCTTCCCAGGTCTCGGCTTCTTCAATGTCGCGGTAGATCTTCTTTTCAATAAAGATCTTTTCGAGGGATGACATGTGCCATTCTTCCTCCAGTTCGCTGAACCGGATCTCCAGTTCGCGGCGCAGGAGGTTCCGGGTGTTGTCGGTATTCACCTTCAGCACGTCGGATACGCCGATAAAGATTGGCTTGTCGTCTTCGATCACGCAGCAGTTGGGCGAAATGGAAAGCTCGCAGTCGGTGAAGGCATAGAGGGCGTCGATGGTCTTGTCGGACGACACATTGGGACCGAGGTGAACGAGGATTTCCACGTTCTCAGCGGTGTTGTCGTCGATCTTCCGGATCTTGATCTTTCCTTTTTCATTGGCCTTAAGGATCGATTCGATCAGGGAGGAGGTGGTTTTTCCGAAGGGCAGGTCGCGGATCACGAGGGTCTTGTTATCCAGTTTCTGGATCCGGGCCCTGACGCGTACAGCTCCACCCCGCTGACCGTCGTTGTAGCGGCCCACATCGATCAGACCTCCGGTGGGGAAATCGGGAAAGATCTCAAAAGGCTTGTTCTGGAGGTAGCTGATACTTGCATCGATCAGTTCCACAAAGTTGTGGGGGAGGATCTTGGAGGAGAGTCCCACAGCGATTCCCTCTGCTCCCTGGGCCAGCAGCAGGGGGAATTTCACCGGCAGGGTGACAGGTTCCCTGTTCCTGCCGTCGTAGGAGAGCTTCCACTCGGTGGTCTTCGGGTTAAAAACAACTTCGTTGGCAAATTTCGAAAGCCGTGCTTCGATATAACGCGAGGCGGCCGCGCCGTCGCCGGTGAAGATATTTCCCCAGTTACCCTGGGCGTCGATCAGCAGCTCCTTCTGTCCTATCTGCACCAGGGCATCGCCGATGGAGGCATCGCCGTGGGGGTGGAACTGCATGGTATGGCCGATGATATTGGCCACTTTGTTGAAGCGGCCGTCGTCGAGCCGTTTCATGGAATGGAGGATGCGCCGCTGCACGGGCTTCAGTCCGTCGGTAATATGCGGCACGGCACGCTCCAGGATCACGTAGGAGGCGTAATCGATGAAATAATCTTCGTACATCCCGGAGAGATGCCTGATCCGAGGGTCGGACTCACCACCCTGCTGGGCGTGGTCGTGGCCACCCTGATCATCATCCGATCCGGTAAATTCCTTATACTGGTCTAAATCGTCCATTGACATCTGTGAAATACGTTGTTATGCAGGGATATCCACCGGGTCGAGCTCGATCCGGAGCCGGTCGATAATAAAGTCCTGCCTTTCCGGGGTGTTTTTGCCCATGTAAAACTCCAGGATATCTTTCAGGTCGTCATCCCGGGTCATGCGAACAGGATCGATCCGCATCTTCGGTCCGATGAAGTGCTTGAATTCGTCAGGGGAGATCTCCCCGAGTCCCTTAAAACGCGTGATCTCGGCATTTTTCCCCAGTTTGGTGATAGCTTCGATCCGCTCTTCCTCCGAGTAACAGTAGATGGTCTCCTGCTTGTTCCTGACTCTGAACAGCGGTGTCTGGAGGATGTACAGGTGGCCCTTGCGAACCAGGTTGGGGAAGAACTGGAGGAAGAAAGTAAGCAGAAGCAGGCGGATATGCATCCCGTCGACATCGGCATCGGTGGCGATCACCACATTCTTGTAGCGGAGCGAGTCGATCCCTTCTTCAATATTCAGGGCAGCCTGCAGCAGATTGAACTCCTCGTTCTCGTACACCACTTTCTTTGTCAGACCATAGGAATTGAGCGGCTTGCCCCTCAGACTGAAGACCGCCTGGGTATTGACATCCCTCGACTTTGTAATGGAACCGGAAGCTGAATCCCCTTCGGTGATGAACAGGGTGGACTCGTTCTTCCGCTCATCGTTATCGTTGTAATGAACCCGGCAGTCGCGCAGCTTGCGGTTGTGCAGGTTGGCCTTCTTGGCTCTTTCGCGGGCCAGTTTCTGGATCCCCGAGATCGCTTTGCGTTCCTTTTCCGATTCCTGGATTTTCTTCAGCAGGACAGAGGCTGTGTCGGAATTCTTATGAAGGAAATCGTCGAGCTTCGAGGAGATGAAATTCATGATGAAGTTCCTGACGCTGGGTCCTTCGGGTCCCATGTCCTTCGATCCGAGCTTGGTCTTGGTCTGTGACTCGAAGACCGGCTCCTCCACCTTGATGCTGATGGCGGCAATGATGGAGGTGCGGATATCGGAGGGATCAAAATCCTTCTTGTAGAAATCGCGGATGGTTTTTACCAGGGCTTCCCGGAAGGCCAGAAGGTGAGTGCCTCCCTGGGTGGTGTGCTGACCGTTCACGAAGCTGTAATATTCTTCGCCGTACTGGTTCCCGTGGGTGATGGCTACTTCGATGTCGGAATCCTTCAGGTGGATCACGGGGTATAGCCCCTCACCGCCATTCATGTTTTCGGAGAGGAGGTCGAGCAGACCATTCTTCGATATGAAGCGCTGTCCGTTGAATACGATGGTCAGACCGGCATTGAGATAGGTATAGTTGCGGAGCATGGTCTCCACATAGTCGGGGATAAAGCGGAATCTGCCGAACAGGGTTCCGTCGGGCTCGAACGTGATCATAGTCCCGTTCTTTTCACCGCTGTCGGCTTCCGGCCGGTCCTCCACCACGTTCCCTTCCGAGAAGATAACCCCCTTGGAACGGCCTTCGCGGAACGACTCAATATTGAAGCTGGCCGAAAGGGCATTGACGGCCTTGATACCGACCCCGTTCAGACCCACCGATTTCTTAAAGACCTTGGAATCGTACTTGGCACCCGTATTCATTTTCGAGGCCACATCCATGACCTTGCCCAGCGGGATGCCGCGGCCGTAGTCACGCACACTTACCAGTTTCTCATCGATTGTTACCTCGATGGTCTTACCAAAGCCCATCATGAACTCGTCGATCGAGTTGTCGAGCACCTCTTTGAGGAGGATATACACCCCATCGTCGGGCGATGACCCGTCGCCCAGCTTCCCGATATACATCCCCGGCCTCTTCCGGATATGTTCTTTCCAGTCGAGGGTCCGTATGGTATCTTCCGAATAATTTGCTGTCATAGTCCGCTGATCAGTTTGCATCCTTCCCCCTGATTTTCAAAAAGTAAAACTGCTTATGTCACTTTTTCTGCCGCACACAGGGGGCATTTTTAAATGCACCACAAATATAACCAAAAGTCCGAGGCTCCGGACTTTCTTTTTTCAACAACTAATTAAACCCATTTAATGCATTAGGAATTGTCCTAATGCATTAACGATCAAGTAAAATATACCTTTTTAGTAGCCTGTAGCCAGTCACTAAAAAGGTTATTTTACTATATCGGGATTATCCCAACTAATTCAAGTAGTTCGCCTCATATAATCGGCTCCTATTGAATAATTTGGGTTAAACAGAAGTACTGTAAAACCTGAAAAAACGATAGAAGGGCCGGTGCTACCAGCGGATGGCTTTGACCTGCATCCGCGTGTACATGTTCTCCCGGTAGCGACCGCGGCTGTCGAAAGGCCATTCCCATTCCTTTTCCTGCATTCCTTCCGGAAGGCCGGTAAACAGAAGGGACCGTCGATTCTCTTCCTTCCCTTCAACGGAAGAGTATTCGACGATATCGGAAACCAGGCAGCCGCTGCGCTGTGTGATCCAGGCGACATGGAAGTCCTGGATACGCCGGCGGAAAGGGATCAGATCTTCGTCACTCAGCCCAAGGTGCTTTTGCAGGTAATCGCCGGGGATGATATCCAGCTGGTTAAGGATGTTGAGGGAGATCAGGCAATCGGGTTCAAAAGGGAGGGCGGGAACCCGAAGCACCATTTTTTCCGGTTGAAAGGAAGATTTTTTTACAGCCTGCCAGGCAAAGGCAATGGCGCCGCCCGACAGGTCGGTCTCCAGCAGTTCCACACCGGGGTAGCGGGCCACCTTCTCGCGCACCTGTGCAGGATGCCGGATATCAAGGAGAAGGATACGGTCGAGTTGCCGGCTCATCTCCTCCAGCGGGAGGTCGAGCAGCCAGCCGCTTCCCAGAATTGCGACTGTTTTACAATTGCTTTGTGCCACGAAATCCAGGATAAACTCCCGGCTGTTCCGAAGGTGCAGATCCCAGCCTTCTTTTTCGGCCAGGTAACGGGAGATGATCCCTTCCTGGTCGGAGAAGAAGCCCATAGCCCGGAGCATTTGCCGTTCGGAGGAAAAGAGTTTCATGGTCTGCCGGCTTCCATCAGCTCCAGTTCGCGCTCCATGATCTCCCGGGTATATTCCATCAGTTCGGGCACGGATAATTCTCTGACCTTTTCCACCGGGATCTCTTCGAGCACCCGGATGTGAATAGTTACCCTTCCGGCCAGCACCCAGCTGTTCTTTCCATGCATGAAAGTTTTTTCAGAACCGGTGTGAACCACCGGTATGAGCGCCGTGTCGCTTTTTTTGGCCAGGAGGAAAGCCCCTTCACGGAAGCGGCCCATGTTTTTTCCTTTAGATCTTGTGCCTTCCGGGAAGATCAGTACCGACGATCCCTTCTTCATCTCCTCCTCTGCCCGGGCCATAAAGACCTGTCCCGATTTTCGGCTCTCCCGGTCGATCCGGATACAATGCGACAGAGAAAGCACCATCCCCACGAAGGGCAGTTTGAAGTTCTCGGCCTTCGAAACCCATTTGAAGGGCCGTCTCAGTTTGTACAGGGCCAGGATATCAACGAGGGAGCGGTGATTGGCCACCAGCACAACAGGACGCTTCCAGGGTATCTTTTCCCGGCCTTCGAGCCTGAGTTTCCAGAACACCACGAGCGACTGGTAATGCCAGGCCCAGAAAGTGCCCATGAAATGAGTGACAATCCGGCGGCGGTCCCACCAGAAGGAAAGCAGCCACGACAGCAGGAAGAAAGGGGTAATGATCAGCGAAGTGATCAGCATGGTGATCCATGCCAGGATGGAGTATATTTTCAGCAAGGTCTTTTTCATTGTGCTTCGAGAGGTGAAAAATACAAAATTATCCCGGAAAACCCTCGGGATCGCTGACCCTGGCCTGCGGCTCCTGTATTTCAGTTTACTGACAGGTGTTTCTCCGTGGCATAGGGAATGAAACGTTCTTCCACGAAATGGTTCCACACCTGTTCAACCATCTCCGGAATTCCTTCTCCGATCTCCCCCGAGCCGTGAACCTCAAGCACCAGCTTCGTTGTATCCGGGGCTGCCTCACTGAAGGTCATGGTACATACCAGGTTCAGGGCCTTGCCTGCCAGTCCGAGAGGACCATCGAGCCGCAGGAGCCTGCCCCTGTCTGCAGCAATGACCGTGGCATGCAGAACGCCATTACCGGTGGAATCGAAGTATTCATAGAATCCTCCACCCGGCCGGGCTTCGATAAACAAACGAAAAGGCTTTTCAGAAAATGAATGATCCCACCAGCCACTGATGTCGCCGGTGAAATGGTCGTAGACGAAAGTGGGAGATCCCGGAACCCTGTATTCGTTAGTAAAAATGAACTGCCTGTAAGCATTGTCATTTCCTGTCCGATTACATGAGAACAGCACCAGCGCGGAAAGGAGGGTGAGTATTCCTTTTTTCATAATGCTTTTACAATTAACAACGGTTGAGGGTTTAAAGTTAAATCATTCTCATCTTTTCTCTATCTTAGCTCCCGTATGAAGATACGCGAAGCAGAATACAGCCTGCCGGATGAGAAGCAGCTTTTTGAACAGGCCTTCCGGAAATACTTTCCCGGACTGCTTGGCTTTGCACTGAAGTATCTTCCCGATCGCGACGATGCCCGGGAGGTGGTCCACCAGGTCTTTATCAACCTCTGGGAACGCCGTTCGGAGATTGATTTCAGCGAACCGCTGAAGTCCTACCTGTTTACCTCGGTTTACAACCGGAGTCTGAATGTGATCCGCGACCGCAAAAAGCTGAGCCGTGAAGACAGGATCCCCGACCGGGCGGATGAGTCGGAGCTTAGCAGCCGGATCGAAACTACAGAGCTTGAACAGCGGATCGGTGAATCCATTGCTGCACTTCCGGAAAAATGCAGGGAAGTTTTTGAGTTGAGCCGTTTCGGGGGATTAAAATACAGCGAGATCGCAGCACAGCTTGGAATTTCGGTGAAAACCGTTGAAAATCACATGAATAAGGCGCTAAAAATCCTGAGGGAAAGACTGATCGATTACCTGACCATCGTTGTCTGGTTACTCTGGAAGAGTATGAATTAAAAAAGCGGCCCCGCAAATAGGGGTAAAGTATATTTCTGGTGTGTAAGAAATGAATATGAAAACAGGAGAAGGATACGAAGCATTCACCGACCGGTTGGTCAGATGGCTGGCCGGGGAACTTCAGGAAACGGAGGCCCGTTCCCTTGAGGAAGAGCTGCGTTCCGACCCTGAGAAGGAGAAACTGTACCGCGAGTACCTGAAAGTCTGGGAAAGTATTGGCAGTGCAGAAGAGGTAAGGGGTATGGATCTCGATGCCGAGTGGAAGCTGTTTGAGGGTAAATGGGAAGGAAGCCGTGAAACAGTTCAACCCGGGAAAGTGCTTGAACTGAGGAGAAGTCTTCTGCGGATCGCCGCCGTCCTGCTTACCGGTGTTCTTCTGTTTAGCGGCTGGTATGCTTACCGGCAGCTTTCCGAGACCATACGTTATTCGGCGCTGGACGAACCGCTGACCGTCACACTAGCCGATGGAAGCCGCGTAAGCCTGAACAGGGGAAGTGAGCTGCGCTCATTCCGCAAAACAGGAGAAAAATACAGGAAAACCATACTTAAGGGTGAGGCATTCTTTGAGGTGGCAAGGGATACGCTTCATCCCTTTGTCATTGAGGCAGAGGGTACCCTGGTGGAAGTGCTCGGAACTTCCTTCAATATCAATGCCTATCACGGTTCGGGAGAGGTGGTGGTTACGGTTCATTCCGGACTGGTAGCCTTTTCTCCGGCCCGCGACAGTAAGCGGCAGCTGGTACTTAAAGCCGGCAACAGCGGAAAGTGGGATGCCGGTGAACTGACGCTCGTGAAGGAAGCCGATCCGAACACTACTGCCTGGTTAACCAGGAAACTGGTATTTGATCATACCCCCTTCGCCGAAGTGATCCGTACGATCAATCATGTGTACGGGACTTCAATTAGCATTGCGAACCCGGCGCTGGCCGACTGTCCGATCACTGTCACCTTCGACGATCAGGTACTGTCATCGGTTATCGCTGTCCTGGAAAGTACGCTCTCGGTGCGTTTTAACCGCGACGGTGAACGGATCATCGTGAGCGGGGAGGGATGTGAATAGCCTTTCTGAAAAGGGAACTCACCGATGAAAAGCCTGCTGAAATATCTGAGTTTACTGGTGGTCCTTCTTCCGCTTGCCGGTCCTCTGAAGGGACAGGAAGTCAGGCCTGAAGGAACCGTTTCCCTGGATCTCAACGGAGTTCCCCTGCGGGAGGTGCTGGATGAGATTGCTTCCCAGACGGCTTATACCTTCTCTTACAGTAACCGCCAGGTCGACGACCGTCAGCCCGTGAGTATCCATGTTGTTCGCCGGCCGCTTGCCGTGGTTCTCGACAGCCTTCTGCTTCCCCGGCAGATCAGTTACAGGCTGGTGGAGAAACAGATCGTGCTGCGAAAGACGCGAAAAGGCGACCCGGAGGCTGCGGTGGGGAAGGAAGAGGATAAACCCGGAAAGACCTTCACTTTCAGCGGTTATGTGAAGGACCGGTTGAGCAGCGAGATCCTTATCGGGGCCACCGTATGGGTGCCAGGCACAAATTCAGGAACCATAACTAACAGTTACGGTTTTTTTTCCGTCACTTTTGAAACCTCCCCCGATACCCTGATCTGCTCATTCATCGGGTACAGGAAAGAGGTTCTTGTTCGACCGGAATCGGGGAAAGGGAATCTGGATTTTCTTCTGGATAAGGAGCCGGAATTGTTGAGCGAAGTGAAAATCGTTACACCGGATCCGAAATTCATCCTGGAATCTGCCCAGGGTTCGGCCGACAGGGTTCGGGCAAGCTCGGTGCGACGAATGCCGGCAGTGATGGGGGAGAAGGATGTGATCAAGTCTCTGGCACTGATCCCGGGGATCAAATTCTTCGGCGACGGCTCTACGATCTTCTATGTGAGAGGCGGGAACCGCGATCAGAACCTGGTTACCATCGATGAGGCACCGGTTTATAATCCGACTCATATGCTGGGTTTCTTTTCCACCATCGTTCCCGAAGCCATCAAGGATATCCAGGTGTATAAGGGTGATTTCCCTGCCAGTTACGGTGGAAGGCTATCCTCGCTCATCGACATCCGCACGCGCGACGGGAACATGAACCGTTTCGGCATGGAGGCAAGCACCGGACTGCTCGCCTCGACACTGACGGTCGAAGGACCATTGTGGAAGGAACATATCTCGTATTTTATTTCCGGGAGGAGGTCATATATCCTGAAGCCCATACAGAAGTTCAATGAAAACATCCGGGACCTCTATTTCTCCGACCTGCATTTCAAGGTGAATTATGACATCAATCGCCGGAACAGGGTCTTTTTTTCGGTTTACAGCGGGAAGGATAATTTCATCCAGCAGAATACCTCCCTTCATTCTTCCGGGATCAACTGGCAGAATGCCACCTCGACCATCCGCTGGAACCACCTTTTTTCCGACCGTCTGTTTGCCAATTTCACCCTTTATGCCGGCCGCTACGACTACTACCTGAATACCTGGCTGGAAAGGCGGAACTACTGGAATTCCCACATTGACAATGTCAGTCTCAAAGCCGACTTTACCTGGTACCGGAAACCGGGTTCCACACTTCGTTACGGGATCAGGGTGGCCGAGCATTTTTTCAATCCCGGCAATTATTACGAGGGAGGGCAGCTTTATGATCTCCCCTTTGAAATTTCACCCAGGCAGACCCATGAGACTGCGCTTTATATCAGCGATCAGATCGTAAAGTCTGACAGGTTTTCACTGTCGGGGGGCCTGAGGCTAAATATCTGGCAGAACCTGGGAAGTGCCGTTGAGTACCGCTTCAACGAGCAGTATGTCCCCGTGGATTCGGTGCATTATGGCGCCGGAGTGATCTACCATAGCTATGCGACCCTGGATCCGCGGCTCAGTATGGCCTTCAGGCTGAGCCAGAACGGCATCCTGAAGCTCGGCTATTCGGTTAACAGTCAGTTCGAGCACCTGCTCACCAACTCGGTAAGCCCCTTTACTTCCCTGGAAGTATGGCTGCCCAGTGGACCGAATGTTGAACCTCAGCGGGCCGGGCAGTTATCGGCGGCTTACACCCTGAATGACCGGGAGGATCGCTGGTCGCTGGAGACGGAATTATATTACAAAAAGATGACTCATCTCATTGATTATGTTGATCATGCCGAGATGCTTCTGAATCCCGCCGTGGAAGGAGAGCTCCGATTCGGGAGTGGAAAGGCCTGGGGACTTGAGATTCTGCTCAGCCGGAAGAGCGGGAAAGTGCACGGATGGCTTTCGTACACTTACTCCAGGGCGATCTATACGGTTCCCGGGATCAACGAGGGTCATCCCTATCCGGCCTATTCCGACCGGCCGCACGATCTGGCGGTCTTCATGACCTGGGATTTTGCGGAGCGTCTATCCCTGAATTCCAGCTTTATTTACATGACCGGTGCGCCGTTCACCTCTCCCTCGGGCTTTTATTATTATCAGAACCATGAGGTTCCGCTGTACCTTGAAAGGAACAACGACCGGCTGCCCGATTATCACCGGCTCGACCTGGCCCTGAACTGGCGGCTAAACAGAAAGGAACAACGTTTTACCCACGAACTGGTGTTCTCGGTCTATAATCTTTACGGGAGGAAAAATCCCGTGCTGATCCATTTCAACAAAACGGAGGATGAGAGCGGGAAGCTTCTTATCCCCTGGAATTATTACGAAAGCCCTGAACTGGTGGCTTCACAGTATTATATTTTCGGAACGATCCCATCCGTGAGTTATCATTTTTCCTTCTGAGCATGAAAAGTCCAGGCATACATACAGAAACCACTCCCCTTGCACTTCTCCCCCGGATCGTGCTGGCGTGCATGATTGTTTTATTCCTGTCATCGTGTGAGGAGAAAACCAGCTGGGACCTGGAAACACAGGAACGCCTGATGCTGGTTGTGGAAGGATCGATCACCAATCAGAAAAAAGCGCACGAGGTGAAACTGAGTACACCGGCCTGGGAAATAAACGGGGAGGTCAGCCCGGTAAGCGGGGCGATCGTCAGTATCAGCGACGGAGAAGAGGTCTTCCTGCTGAGCGAGCAGCCTGCCGGATCGGGGCTGTACTACACAGAACCGGATGTACAGGGGGTATACGGGCGGGATTATACCCTGCAGATCGTTGTGGAGGATTACACTTTTACCGCTGTGTCCCGGATGGATGCCGTAACACCTTTTCAGACCATCTACCCGTACAAGGTAAGCAGTGATCCGGACCTCTACCAGTTATATATCGCGGAGAGCAGCACGCCGGCTATTGTGAAGCTGAGCCTTGACTGGTCGTCAGTTCCCGGATATGAAACCCTGGACGCAAGGGATAATCATGCCATTATCTATCACTATTCCCTTTCCTCCATTGATGTAAATGAAATGTTCGCGGCAAAAACCGGCCAGGTGCGCTTTCCGCCGGGAACCCAGATTGAGGCGGAAAAGATCTCAGTTTCACCCGATTATGAAGAGTTCCTTCGCGGTATGCTGTCGGAAACCACCTGGAACGGCGGTGTCTTTGATGTGAAGGCCGGAAACCCGAAAAGTAACCTGTCGGCCGGGGCAACCGGTTATTTCAATGCTTCGACCGTGATTACCGTATCCGAAGTGTTTTATCCCTGACAGTACTTTCCAGGGGATCTCAGTTGAAATAGGGAAGGAATTTTTCTTGTTTCATTTCCTGCAGGACCGGCGGACGAGGGTTCAGGCTTTCGCCGTTCAGCACTTTTTCGTACAGCTTTTCAAAAGCAGTGGTCATCTTTTCTACGGAGAAATTCTCACAGACATAGTCGTGGCACCATTGCCGGTTAAAGCCTCCTGCTTCGCGGGCAGCGACAACCAGTTCGGCCTGGCTGGCAGAGAGAAAACCGGTTTCAGGGGTGATAATTTCAGGAAGGGCACCATAGGGAGTGCCGATAACGGGGCAGCCGAAGTAAAGGCTTTCAATCACAGCCAGTCCGAAGGGTTCGTGCCAGCGTACCGGGAACAGGAGCGCACTGGAGCCGTTGAGAAGCCGGTTTTTCCTTTCACCGCCCACCATGCCGTGAAAAACAATCCGGGGGTCGGGCGTGAAACGCAGTCCCATCTTCAGATTCAACCTGTAACCCCCCAGTACATGCAAGAGCTGATGGCTTTGCCGGGCGATGTCCATGGCACCCTTCAGGTTCTTTACCCGCCAGGCGGCTTTCCCCAGAAAATGGAGGTAAGATCTTTTTCGGCTCAGATCGGGATCTCCCAGCTCATCTCTCCCCAGCCCATTATACACAAAGCATTCACTCCCGTGGCGACGTGCATGGTCGCGGGAAACAAAGACGGTATTGAGGGGATATTCCTGCTGCTGACTGCTGTTCCCATGTATGGTGGTGATCAGGGGTTTGGGAAGCTCCTCCCACACGGGAAAATGACTGTGAACCAGATCTACATTACCGGGGATCTGAGAGGCAAGCGGGACTCCGGCCTGCCAGGGAATAACCCGGGCAAAGGACGATTGGCTGCCCCGGCCGGTAAGAAAGGTTACTTCATGTCCCCTGGCGTGAAGTTCACGACCCAGGTACCAGACCACTCTTCCTGTTCCGCCGTATTTGTCGACTGGAAGTACTCCGTTATAAACCAGGAGGATATGTTGTTTTTCCATGGCTTATTCTTCTTTATCGGGAAAATATTTCAGGAGCCGCGAGGTGACCGAATGAAGCAGATGGATATCGGTTTCCCCGAGCCGGGCCATCCTTTCCATAATCCGGTGGTAGAGCGGGGACCCTTCAGGGATGCCGCTTTCATTCAACATGAGATCCACACGGTCTTTCAGTTCTTTCCATCCCTGAACCCCGGCGCCGGCATCTTCCGTTTCAACGGCTCCTGCTTCTATTCCGGATAGTTCATAGGCTGTTATCATCACGGCCTGGGAAAGATTCAGCGAGGGAAAGGCAGTGGCCAGTGGTATGGTCATAGCCAGATCGGAGCGCCGGATTAGCTCATTGGGCAGCCCGCTTTCTTCGGTGCCGAAAAGAATACCTATCCGTTTGAGGGTGTTTCCTTTTGCCCGGATAAGCCCGGGAAGATCCTTTACGGAAATATAGTCGACCTTGGCCGAACGTTGTTTGGCTGTGGTGCAGATCACAAGATCAAGACCGGCAGTTGCCTCGTCATACCCGGGGAAGACCCTGGCTTCCCTGAGGATCTCGTGGGCGCCGTGGGCCAGCATCAGTGCCTCGGCGGAGAGGTGATCACAGGGATCGATGAGCCGGAGCTCCCTGAAGCCCATCGTTTTCAAAGCACGGGCACTGGCACCCACATTTCCGGGAACGGCGGGTTTAAAAAGGATGAAAACAATCTCAGGCTGGTGCATGGGCAAAAATTGATCCCGGAATAAACTATTCCGGGATCAAAGATAGGGATTCTTCCGGATGAGCCATGAAAGCGTCACCCGGAAGATGTACAGGGGTTAAGGGGTTTGCTCTTTGTCGTACCAGGCCAGCATGGCCTTTTGATTATCGGCCTTGTTGATCTCTTTATAGAAATTATAAAGATCCTGGTAGTTGTCTTTTGGAAATGTACCGTTTTTCCGTTCCATGCTGCGGACAAACATAATTCTGTTCCCATCGGCTTCCACATGGGAATGATAACGGCCGAATACCGAGGTGATCTCCTGGTCTTCGGGCAGAAACTCAATTCTGTAATCTTCGGGAATGGTGTAAATAATGGTATCCGTATCCAGGTAAGCCATCCTGACGTAAATGTCATTTTTCCGTTCATCGAGCTTATCGGGAATGAAAGAGGTCTTGTTCATCAGGTTCAGTGGCAGGAAGATCCGGCTGCCGGTCTTGCTGGTATAGCGGTTCAGGCTGATGTCCAGGTCGAGGTCAATTTCAGGATGTATACCCGGTAACTCCGTAAATTTATAGCTGTTGAGAATAAACTCCTTGATGTCGATCATATCATAGAGTTCTTTTTTCTGCTGGTCCGCATCAAGATAATTCAGATAGTAAACTTCTTCAAATTGCAGATTACCGTATTCAATTTGGGCCGAGCAGTTTGCAGTAAAGTCCTTATTAAAAACCACTTCTGCTTTTGTATTCATAAAATTATCATGACTTCCATATGATGGCGTTTTTACCAGTTGGCCCCCATTTTCTGTTATTAAAAGAGCCCAGCGGTCATCTGTAAATTCTCCCAGGTATCCGCAGGGAAGGGTCTGGCTGGTACATTCAAGCCACATACTGTCTTTTTCAAAGGGAACACAGAGAATGATGTGGTTAAACTGCTGACAGGGAAAATCAATAAGAACAGGTTCATGACTGGATCCTGCCTGAACCTTTGTATACAGACTTCTGATACCGGCAACCTTTAATAAAGAGTGCATATAGTTGGTCAGCGCCTTACAGTCTCCGTATCCGAATTTTTCCACATAGGAAGCGGGATATGGTTTTAATCCTCCTATCCCCAGGGTTACATTGACATAACGGGTCTTTTTCTGCATATATTTATAAAGTATCTCCACTTTCTGTCTTTCTGAAGTGGCATCTTTTATCAGCTTGTAAATTTCTGCCATCCCTTCAGGTGATATTTCATCAAGACCGGAATTCAGGTTGAGATGAAATCTTCCGAATTCTTCCCAACTGGCGGTTGATCCGGAATAACCGTCAATCAGGAATTCTTCCGGCTTGATCATAACCGTCGGGGTCATCTCAAAATAGGGAGGTGAAAACTGTTCATCCGGAAAGGCGCGAATGGAATTCACCTTCCAGCTGTAACGTTTGATGCCATTCCCCGATGTCACTTCCGGCTCACTGGCTGAAAAGGTTTTCATGCTTACCCCGTAGGATTCCGGAACAGTAAGATCCAGGGAGCCTCTTTCCACCGAAGTATTGGAGCCCCGCTGGGGATTCCAGTCGGGGAAACTTATAAAATTCGTTACCCTGCTCACCAGCTTATAAACTATCGTGTAAGGATAGCTGTTCATTAGCGGTTTGTAGGTTTTAATCCGGCTTTTCTGATAGAGCGTACCCGAGGAGATATAGCTTCGGTCTTCGATGTCCCTGGGTTTGACATTGCCGATCAGCATTCCATTCATATCATACACAGAGATTTCAATGGTTTGGAGGGAGATCCAATCATCATAGTAGCCAATCACCCTGGCATAGGTCTCGCCTCCCTTGCCGAGAATTGTGATTGCCGCTGATTCGGTAACCGTGTAGGAATTTATATCAGCCACTGCGTATTCCACATCGAAGTACCGGACCACCGCCGAGGCATCTTTTTTGAGGTCCTCGGAGATCAGTCCTGCAGCGAGATCGAGACGGTTGTTGCCTGCGAAAACATTGGAAATGAAAACGCTGAAGAAAAGTACAATTCCTGCCAGGCGGAGGTGTGAGCAGATCTGCGCTGGTTTTTTGTATAAATGTCCGGCTTTTATCGCTGCAATGCCGGAGCGG
Source organism: Bacteroidota bacterium (assembly GCA_049325415.1). Classification (GTDB taxonomy): domain Bacteria; phylum Bacteroidota; class Bacteroidia; order Bacteroidales; genus JBMOLL01. The sequence continues at coordinate 24,940 of JBMOLL010000050.1, forward strand.
AGCTCATTCATGATCATGCTGCTTTTACTTACAGGTTTTTCTTAAGTACGATATGCTGGGAATGTTTATCCACGATGAGGGCGAAAAATTCCTTCAGGATCGCGTAATCGGAGGGCAGGTATTCATCCTTGCTTATCGTATACTTTGATATCAGCTGGATCGTGTTATTCATCGTGCTGATATTGAAGATGAATTTCCCGCCGTTATCCGGCATGCTGATCATTTTAGGTTCAGGAACTTCATCAATCGTATATCCATCAGGAATTTTAAGTGTAATAATGTTGGTCACCTCCCTCGGATAAGCAAAGTTTACGGGGTAAACCCTTTCTTCCAGTTTAAAGGGATTGTCCTCCAGTCCGTCGTATAGTTTTACCGGTATCATCACAAGATCCCCCATATCCCCTACCATATCCGACAGGTCAACACTGAGTTCGAGTTTGAAAACATCCTGACGTGCGGAGTCAAGGCCGATTTTATAATCTTCAATAATCATTCCCTTGTTTATATCTGAGAGATTTTTGATATAAGCGGCATCTTCCGTGTAGGTGTCATATTCCTTTCTTTCGTCGATCCCGTAATAGCCCGTATGGTTATAAACCAGCTGTCCCTTCAGGCTGCCATCGGTACCGAGGGTCAGGTTGTAAAAAGAGTTATAATTGCTGGTGACAGTTGGTTTCATGCTGACAAAGGTGGGACCGCTTGGCTTGATTACCACACCCTGGCCGTTGAGGCATTTCTCGGGGAGGATCCCGGGGCTGAAATAGGGATCGGAAGCATCCAGCAGGATCTCTTTCCCATCGATAATCGCATCAACGATCATATGATTGAGTTTTTTGAGCGTGGGATGGGTGGGGGGTATGATCCCGTTGCTGCGGGTGCTCAGAACAACAGGGTAGCACTGGATTCCCAGTTCCTGAAGGAGGTTCAGGAGTATGAAGTTGATTTCTGCAGAACTCCCGCTCCGGCGGTTATAGGTATCGCGCAGGGTGGTGTTGACCCAGTAATAGTTGGTCTTATTCCAGGCAATGTATTTTTTCACGAAGTCATACGCCATCACCAGTCTTGTTGCCGGATCCGCAGTAGAGGCAGCAATGCGGTCGATAACGTCTTTGGCATAGCCTGTTTTTCCGATCTGACCTCCAAAATCAAAATCCTCCATCAGAATTTCGTTCACCCGGTTCCAGGAAGTAGTACGTTCGTGGGCGCCGCCGTAATCAAAGCGCCAGTAATTGAGTTCATATTCCACCGAAGTGGCATAGTTTTCGTCATTCAGCGTATAGGCTTCCAGTTTGAGGGCAGGCATGTTTACTGCTTTCATATGAACCAGGTTGCTGGTGAAGTTGGCCGTTGCAGTCGAATAGGTGGTCGTTACTGCGCGGTCGCCCGTCCTTTCCGACGACATTTGAGTAACAGTCTCGGAGCGACTTTCCCTGGTGGTCTCAAATCGTTCATAGCCCTTCTGGAACATGTGAAACTTGAAGTAGTCGGGGATGCGGGTGTGATATTCACTCAAAAGAGTCGGTATCGTGGTCTGAAAATACCATTCCCGAAGGTTGAACAGGAAGTCGGATGATATATAATAGGTGATTTCCACCACGGAGCCCTCTTTAACATCGGGCATCTCGATTTTCATATTATCCCAGTACTTGTTCACTGCCTCCCTGTACACCTGGGCCCTGTCGAGTTTTGTAGTTACAACTTTTCCATCGACTATATTATAGGTGTTGCCCTTGACGGATAACAGTTTTTCTTCCCCGGAGGCGTCATGGTAAAGCGGGATCTCAAAACTGGCCCACTCATAGCCCGACGATTTGAAGATCTTGATCCGGGTATGGCGTGTATAGGTATACATCCATCCGATATTGGTCTCGTATTTGATCTCCGAATTGCCGATATCGAATAAAATTACAGCGGGAGCGCTGGAATCCAGTGCGCAAGAGCTCATGGTCAGCTCTTCAGGAACCGCTTTACCAAATTTCACCGGGGCTTTCTGGCCGCTGATATGGCAGGTAGCCAAAAGTAGGGCAAGGCCTGCCAGGAAGATTTTTTTCATAGATTTGTTGGGTTAAGTGCAGGTAATGTAAATATTCGATGCTCCGTGTCGGCGACACGGGCTGTCTGAGATTCCGGGCACGATTGGACAGGGTCAACGGTTAATTTAAAATGGCTGTTTCCTTAAAGTTATAAAAAAGGTGTATTTTATCAACTCTTTTCAGTCAATTATGTATCAAAAACATGTCATAATTTTCATTTTCCTGGCATTGGCACTGACCGCCTGCAACAGGGGGCCGGAAAAGGAGATCAGCAGGGCTGTCGACCGTATCCTGACACAGTACCCGGTTTCGAACCTGCAGGACCTGTATAAATCGTTTTTTCAGGATGCCATGGGTCCCGGACATCTGATCGGCGATCCGGAATCTGCAAGGGCCTATCTTATTTACGAAATGGGAGAAGCCAGCCGCTATGATTCTGTCTTGCTGGAACCAGCCGGCTATAAGGGCAATTTTTACCGGGTCAACCTTTCACTAGTTGCCGACAGCATCATTCCGGCAGATACCTTCCTGAGGTATTTTGTTACCGGGATAAACGGATTCCGGGTACCCGGACCGGAGGGTTGGAAAAAGGAATGGAAAGTGATCCTTTCCGTGATCCAGGAGGAACATCCTGAATTGCCGGGACTGGAACGGGATAAAATGAAAATCGATTCACTGCTGGAGGCCGGTGTGTTTGTCGGACATCACAGCCAGGCTTACACAATGGCATATGAACCGCATTACCGGCTCATTGACAGAAAACTGTTTGATGAGCATCTTCGGAAATACCTTAAGAAAAATCCTTTGTAAGTTTTTTAAGAAGAATTTTTCCACGCGATTTAAAACCAGCGGAGTTGAGGTCCAGTTGATCTTCAATTACCATCACCAGCTCACCTGTCAACTCGGGATACTGTTGTGTAAGGTTAGCCAGGATCTGCATGCAGTGGACCTTTATGGCTACAGGTAAGGTTACCGTTACCATTCATTTATTAAACAGGTGGGTGAGACGTCCCTGGTTTTATTCCCGCATTGTGCAGGGATATCATACTGAGGCTGAGAGAGGTAGTTCCCCGTTCCCGGGAATCTGGTTTCTTCTGTAAACTATTCGATCATTTTTTCTGAGCGCAGATCCAATTCTGTGTACTGGTTCATCATCGTTCATTCCATTTACTGATTCTTTTTCAGCACGATATGTTGCGAGTGTTTATCCACAATGATAGCGTAAAACTCTTTCAGTGCCTGGTAATCCGATGGCAAGTATTCATCCTTGCTGATCGAATATTTGGAGATTACCTGAATGGTATTGTTCAAAGTGCTTAAGCTGAAGATGAATTTTCCCCCGTTATCCGGAAGGGCTACCATTTTAGGTTCCGGAAGTTCTTCCAGTGTATAGCCCTCGGGTATTGTCAGTGAAACAATATTTGTAACTTCCCTGGGATAGGTGAAATTGACAGGGTACTTCCTTTCCTCCAGTTTAAAAGGATTTTCATTCACCCCATCGAAAAAACTCACAGGGATCAAGACCAGGTCGCCCATATTTGACATATGTTCCGAAAGGTCCACATCCAATTCCAGTTTGAAATTATCACCTTTGACCGAATCGAGAATTATTTTATAGTTCTCAATATTAAGTCCTATATGCTTATCTGTTAAGCCCTTGATATAAGCCTCGTCATCGGTGAAATTATCATAGTTCTTTCTCTCTTCGATACCGAAATAACCGTTATGGCTATATTCCAGTTTACCTTTGAGTGTTCCGTCGCTGCCGAGGGAAAGAGTGTAAAGGGAATTGTAGTAGCTTTTGATTAACGGTTTCAGACTCATAAATCCTGGCCCGGAGTTCCTGATTACAATACCCTGTCCATTAAGACATTTTTCGGGTAGGATACCCGGACTGAAATATGGGTCTGAGGCATCGAGAAGGATCTTTTTCCCGTTGATCTTTGTATAAACAATCATGTGATTTAGCTTTTTCAGCGTGGCATGGGTCGGGGGGATGATCCCATTGCTACGGGTGCTGAGAACGACCGGATAAGCCTGGATCCCTAACTCCTGTAGGATGTTCAGAAGTATGAAGTTGATCTCGGAGGAGTTACCAATCCGGCGGTTATATACTTCCCGAAGACTTGTACCGACAGCAAAGGAATTTTTTTTATTCCAGGCAATGTGTTTTCTTACATAATTATATGCCATAGACATTCTTTCCGTTGTGTCGGAACTTTCAGCACTGATCAAATCGATTATATCGGTAGCATAACCTGCTTTCCCGATTTGTCCGCCAAAATCAGAAGCTTTCATCAGGATTTCGTTTACACGGTCCCATGAAGTAGTAAAGTCCTGGGGACCACCGCTTTTAAAGCGATAATATTCAAGTTCGTAATCCACAGAAGTGGCATAATTTTTTTCATTTAATGAATAAGCTTCCAGGTTGAGGGCCGGCATATTAACCGCTTTCATGTGTAAAATGCTACTTGTGTAATTTTCATTTGTCGAATTATAGCCCTTGTTTCCTGATCCACTCGTAGTAACCTTAGAGATGGTCTTTGAGTTGGATTCCTGCGTGGTTTGAAAACTCTCATAGCCTTTCTGGAAAACATGGAACTTAAAGTAGTCGGGGATACTGGTATGGTATTCGCTGAGAAGGGTCGGGATCGTGGTCTGAAAGTACCAATCCCTCAGATTGAAGATGAAATCAGATCTGATATAATAGGATACTTCCACCACAGAACCTTCTTTGACATCCGGCATCTCAAATTTCATATTAAACCAGTTTTTATCCTGTTCCTCTTCGAAGACCTGTTCACGATCAAGCTTACTTATAACCTCTTTTCCATCAATAAGATTATAGGTGTTCCCTTTAATTGAAACCAGCTTTTCTTCGCCGGATGTTGAATGGTACAGCGGGATCTCGAAACTGGCCCAGTTATAGCCGGAAGATTTGAATATTTTTATGCGGATATGTCTGGAAAAAGTGTACATCCAGCCAATGTTGTTTTCGTACCTGATCTCCGAATTCCCAACGTCAAATAAAATGACTGCAGATGCAGTTGAATCCAGCTCACAATAAGTCATTTTCAGTTCTTCAGGAACTGCTTTGCCGAACTTCACCGGAGTTTTCTGTCCGCTGATCTGTCCGATGGCAAGAAGGAGAGTCAGGCTGATAAAGAAGATTTTTTTCATTGACTTGTTTGGAAAGTTTGTGTTTGGTAAAAACTCTTCACTCCAGGTTTTGGACGGGATCGGTCATGGTTCCGGCTTGTGAAGGATAGGATCAACGGAAAATTCTAAAATGACTGTTTCTTTAAAATTAAAAAAAATCAGGATGACTCAAAATAATTTCTTCCAGAATATGAATAAAGCAATTATTCTCTTGGAGTTTTTGTTTTATCCATTTGTCCGGTTACAGACCTTCAGGACCTGTACCGGTTATTTTCCTATATTTTTTTGTTGGATCCAGATTACCTCATCAGTGATCCGGGTTCCGGCATGGCCAGTCTTTTTTATAGGATTAGAATACTACCCGCTTAGATTCCGTTTTACTGGAACCTACAGGATTTATGGCGAATCTATACCTGTTTTTGATTACCGAACCACGATACCTGTTGATACCTTCAGGCAATGTTTTGTATCCGGTGACAATGGCTTTCCTGCCGAGGATGCGAATGTATGGGAAAAGCAATGGTACAAGATCGTCAGGGTGATATCCGGTGGATATCCCGGTCTGCCGGATGGGTAGCGCGAAAAAGAGCTTATTGTTTCCCTTCCTGATGAGGTCGGGATTGTCGGACATCCTGGTCCGGAAGATGGAAACCTTTGAACCGTATTATATCTTGATCGAAAGTGGTCTTTTTGAGACCTGTCTCAGGAAATATCCTGCCTGCTGTTCGTAAGATATTTGAGGATCATTTTTCCACGCGATTTAAAACCAGCTGAGTTGAGGTCCAGTTGATCTTCAATTACCATCACCAGCTCACCTGTCAACTCGGGATACTGTTGTGTAAGGTTAGCCAGGATCTGCATGCAGTGGACCTTTATGGCTACAGGTACGGTTTCCGTTACCATCCAATTGAAGCACAGGTCGGCGAGGCGGCCCTGTTCTTTTGGTCCCACTTTGTGCCGGGAGATCATCCGAAGGCAGGAGCGCCGGAATCCGTCAGACTTTTTTGGAAGTTGCCTGATCAGGGCTGGCAGATGACGTGTAGCCAGTCCGGGGCAGGCCTCGTCGCAGTAATCGGCTACCCAGGCAGCGCGCCAGGAGACCGGGTCGTCCTCAAAAATCATCAGCGAGACCAGTTCATCGAAATTTTCCTGCGATGAGCCGATCTCGCTGATTATCCGGTCCCTCATCACCCTGTTGGGCGGATTTCGGAACTGTTCTTTGAGGGTCATTCTTTCTTTTTATCCTTGGCAGGGCCTCCGCCCATACTCATGACATTATAACCACTGGTGGAAATATTATTCTTTTTGTCGAGATCAAGTTCGTCGACCGTCATGGTCATTTTTTCACCATCCTGTTTGTCTACAAAGACATATTCAAGGACAGTCCCGTTAGAGGCATAAGCATAATTGAAATAGCCTCCGAAGGCTGAATTTTCCATATAACCCTTGCTCATTTTACCATTCAGGTCCTGGGTGATCCAGATTTCTGCCGTTCCTTCCTCGTCTTCATAACGATATTCGTCGCAGTCGTATCCCAGGATCTTTTTGCTACGTCCGGTTTTGGTATAACTCGCCGGCATGCTTTCCTCGGTTTCGGCAGTTTCGCCTTCTTCTTCAGCTTTTTCTTTCAGTGCCTGGACCTGGTCTTCCGTAATGGTTATGGCAAAGCCGGTCTTTTCACCGTCGCTTTCACCCAGCGTCAACATGGTCAGGTTTTCCGTGTCGAATACAATGGTTGATTTGTCTTTGGTTTCCGGGTTGACAAATACCATGGCATAATCGGGAGTGGTCTTGCTCAGATAGGTATAATAATCGGTGGATTCTTCCAGCTTACCTTTTTTATCATAGGTTTTGATCACCATCTTCATGTAGCCGTCGAATTCATATTTCTCCTTCATCTTGACATTGCCCGTGATGCCAAACATTTTCATCATCGATTTCTCTGCGGCTTCATCCGAGGTTTTGTATTTTGTTAAATCCTCGTCATCCGATTTTTCCGCTTTCTCAGTTTCCTCGGGTTGTTCTGTTTCCGTGCTTTGTTCTTCGGTTTCACCTTTCTTGCCTCCAAGGAATTTCTCCTGGAATTTGTCAATACCCTTGTTTACGTTACCTAAAACGCCGCCACTGTTTTCCTCCTGGGATTCGGTGGTTTCTTCCGTATTCTCCTTTTTCTTGATCAGTTTTTTAAGGTCCTGGGCATACGTCTGTGAGATCATGGTGCCCATTGCGATCATCAGCACGACCATCATTAATTTTTTCATTTTTCCATAAATTTTTGCGCAACACAAGTTATCAAAGATTTTTGAATAGGTGAGCAGACTGAAGCGACTATTTTACGTACCGTGCCATCCGGCTTGCAAAAAGTATCCGGATGTTTTAGTCAGGATGAATTTTGTATCGAGGAAAACCGTACCTTTGCGGCCTGAAAATGAAAGAGAAGAGATGAAGAGTATACGCAATATTGCGATCATTGCCCATGTCGATCACGGGAAGACAACCCTGGTGGATAAGATGCTGATTGCCGGCAAGTTGTTCAAGGATCACGAGAAGCCAGGAGACCTGATGCTCGACAGTAATGATCTGGAGCGTGAGAGGGGGATCACTATTTTGTCCAAGAACGTTTCGGTTAATTATAAAGATACCAAGATCAATATCATTGATACCCCGGGTCACAGCGACTTTGGCGGAGAGGTGGAGAGGGTATTGAACATGGCCGACGGGGCCCTGTTGCTGGTTGATGCCTTTGAAGGTCCGATGCCGCAGACCCGGTTTGTATTGAGAAAGGCTATTGAGATCGGGTTGAAGCTGATCCTGGTGGTGAATAAGGTCGACAAGCCCAACTGCAAGCCGGAAGAGGTTCAGGATTCGGTCTTCGACCTGATGTTTTCCCTTGATGCCACGGAGGAGCAACTCAATTTTCCGACTATTTACGGTTCGGCCAAGCAGGGTTGGATGGGTCATGACTGGAAAAACCCGACAGATAATATTTTTGCCCTGCTCGACACTATCGTTGAGCATATTCCTGCGCCTGCCGCGTTGCAGGGTACACCTCAGATGCTGATCACTTCCCTTGATTTTTCCTCGTATATCGGAAGGATTGCCATCGGGCGTCTGCACCGTGGTTCACTGAAGCACGGCCAGCAGGTCTCACTGGTGAAACGAAGCGGCAAGGCAGAAAAAAATACGATAAAAAGTCTTTTTGTTTTCGAGGGATTTGAACGCAGGCAGGTCGATCATGTGGAAGCGGGAGATATTTGTGCCATCATGGGGCTGGAAAAATTTGAGATCGGGGATACGGTTGCCGATCTCCTGGAGCCCGAGGCTCTGCCAACCATCCGTGTCGATGAGCCCACCATGAGCATGCTCTTTACCATCAACGACAGCCCGTTCTTTGGAAAGGATGGAAAATTTCTGACATCCCGACACCTGAGGGACAGGCTTGAGCGTGAACTGGAGCGTAACCTGGCCATGAGGTTGCGGGAGACCGATTCGGCCGATTCGTTTACCGTATTCGGGAGGGGGGTTCTGCACCTTTCCATCCTGATTGAGACCATGCGCAGGGAAGGTTATGAAATACAGATCGGTCAGCCACAGGTAATTGTTAAAGAAATCGACGGGAAGAAAAATGAGCCGGTGGAAGAGCTTACCATTGATGTGCCGGAGGAATATTCGGGAAGAGTAATAGAGATGGTCACCATTCGCAAGGGGGAGATGATGAACATGACCACCAAGCGGGAACGGATCACGCTGGATTTCATGATACCGTCCAGGGGACTGATCGGTCTCAGAAACCAGTTACTGACTGCCACGGCCGGTGAAGCTGTAATGTCGCACCGGTTTCACGAGTATCAACCATGGAAAGGAGAGATCCCCGGCAGGCAGAACGGATCCCTGATCAGTCTGGAGACCGGGAAAGCGATCCCTTACAGTCTGAACAGCCTTCAGGACCGTGGTAAGTTTTTTGTTGACCCGAACGATGATGTATATGAAGGTCAGGTGATCGGTGAGAACACCCGGCCCGGCGACCTGGTGGTCAATGTTTCCAAGACGAAGAAGCTGACGAATATGCGTGCATCCGGTTCGGATGAGAAAATGAGGATTGCACCCGCGGTGAAGTTTACACTGGAGGAGGCCCTTGAGTATATCCAGGAGGATGAGTATGTCGAGGTAACACCCAAAACCATCCGGCTACGTAAGATCCTTCTCAAGGAATTTGAATGCAAGCGCATCAGGAATAAATAGGGAGGAAACTAAAATAAGAAAGGCCGTCTGTTTTGACGGCCTTTCTTATTATGGTAGTACACGAATTACTGAAGTACGAAGTTGATCGGGAAGGTAAAGAGTACACTTACCGGACGACCGCGCTGCTTTCCGGGAGTCCACGGAGGAGAAGCCATTACCACCCTGATGGCTTCTTTATCGAGAGCCGGGTCTACGCTTCTTACAACCACTGCATCAACTACTTTTCCTTTACCGTTAACGGCAAACTGAACGATTACACGACCGCTGATACCGTTTTCGGAGGCAATTTCAGGGTAACGGAGGTTCTGCGCAATATATTTGCGGAATTCAGTAGCTGGATCACCGCCGTTAAAAGTGGGCATGTCTTCAACGATGTAGAAGATCTCTTCTTCGTCAATGTCTTCATCCTGATCGGCAATACTGGTAAAATCATACTGTGTATTGGCGTCAGCTTCCATATTGAAGTCAAAATCATCATCAAGCTGCACATCGTCATCGACAATGTCGAGTACCTCGGCAACCTTGGGCTGCTCAATTTTTTCCTGTTTGGGCTGTTCCTCACGCCGGGTCACCTGCATCATCTCATCTTCAACCTGGATGTTCTTCACCATCTGGCTGTCGTCTTCCTTGGGCGGACGTGATGTCCATTCGAAAGCGATCAGTATGATGGAAAGTACAAGGACCAGTCCGAGCTGCAGGTACATCCCTTTCTTCTTCTCGAGGTCAGCCTCTTTAGATTTTTTAATTTCCATGATGATCAATTTTGCCGCGTAAAGTTAGAAAATTCATCCTTTATATTCAAACAGAAATCCAATAATTCCTGAAGAAAAAGTACGGATTCCCGACAAAGAACGGTAATCCTTTTACTTCCGGGTTTATAGTCCGGCATCCGCACCTGAGAATAGAACGCTGAAAACCGCGGTTTTCATATTAGAAACAGCAAAAATTTTGCCAAATAGGCTTGATTTATTAATTTTTTCAATATTTTTGCCCCACTTGTTGAAAGTGCTCTTCAAGTTTTAAAGTTTTGACATATTGGGGCATTAGCTCAGTTGGTCCCGGGTTTTAGCAAATTTTCAATTTGCGTAAAAACCCGAGGATCCACGGGAAGAATACAATTTGCAAAGGAGCAAATTGTTTATTCCCGGGACTAGAGCGTTTGCCTGGCAACGGAGATCATTGAAATATTGGGGCATTAGCTCAGTTGGTCCCGGGTTTTAGCAAATTTTCAATTTGCGTAAAAACCCGAGGATCCACGGGAAGAATACAATTTGCAAAGGAGCAAATTGTTTATTCCCGGGACTAGAGCGTTTGCCTGGCAACGGAGATCATTGAAATATTGGGGCATTAGCTCAGTTGGCTAGAGCGTTTGACTGGCAGTCAAGAGGTCATCGGTTCGATTCCGATATGCTCCACAAAACCCCGCACACGCGGGGTTTTTTTTTGTCATGGGGTTTTATGTTTACATATTGCAATCGGGGAAGGATGGCCGGTTTTACATCGGACAGACGTCGAATCTGGAGCAACGACTGGACGATCATAACAAAGGCCATTCAAGATATACCCGCAATTTTACCCCCTGGGAGTTAAAATATTTTAAGCGTTGTCAGACCAGGTCAGAAGCCATAGCGCTTGAAAGGAAGCTCAAAGGATTAAAATCCAGGGATGATCTGATAAGTTACGCGATTAATCATTTATTTACAGAGTATTAGCCTGGGAATACAGCGTTTGACTGGGAGTCAAGAGGTCATCGGTCCCGGGTTTTAGCAAATTTACAATTTGCGTAAAAACCCGAGGATGCACGGGTAACTAATCCCGATTTTAAGAAATCGGGAAAGATACCCGGCATTCGATTCCGATATGCTCCACAAAACCCCGCACACGCGGGGTTTTTTTTTGTCATGGGGTTTTATGTTTACATATTGCAATCGGGGAAGGATGGCCGGTTTTACATCGGACAGACGTCGAATCTGGA
>JBMOLL010000050.1:36448-79297 GCA_049325415.1 Bacteroidota bacterium
AAGGATTAAAATCCAGGGATGATCTGATAAGTTACGCGATTAATCATTTATTTACAGAGTATTAGCCTGGGAATACAGCGTTTGACTGGGAGTCAAGAGGTCATCGGTCCCGGGTTTTAGCAAATTTTACAATTTGCGTAAAAACCCGAGGATGCTCGGGTATCTAATCCCGATTTTAAGAAATCGGGAAAGATACCCGGCATTCGATTCCGATATGCTCCACAAAACCCCGCACACGCGGGGTTTTTTTTTGTCATGGGGTTTTGTTTACATATTACAATCGGGGAAGGATGGCCGGTTTTACATCGGACAGACGTCGAATCTGGAGCAACGACTGGACGATCATAACAAAGGTCATTCAAGATATACCCGCAATTTTACCCCCTGGGAGTTCAAATATTTTAAGCGTTGTCAGACCAGGTCAGAAGCCATGGCGCTTGAAAGGAAGCTCAAAGGATTAAAATCCAGAGATGATCGGTTTCCTTCCGTTCCTAAAGCCAGACCGACTTGTTTTTACAATAATTATTGCCTACTTTAGGGAACATACCATTCCTTTTAAGGATGGGGTAAAACTTAATCCTATGAAAACGGTCAACTGGGGCATCATCGGCTGCGGCAATGTTACCGAGGTGAAAAGCGGCCCTGCTTTTAACCTGGTCGAAAACTCACGGCTTGCTGCCGTTATGAGACGAAATGCAAAACTTGCCGAGGACTATGCAAAACGGCATAAGGTTCCCACGTGGTACAGCTCTGCCGATGATCTGATCAATGATGAAGAGGTAAATGCAATATACATTGCCACTCCTCCTGATTCACATGCCGGGCTGAGCATCCGGGCGATGAAAGCTGGGAAACCGGTTTATGTGGAGAAACCAATGGCACTGGATCATGAACAGTGCAGGAAAATGCTTGAAGTATCGGAAGAGACCGGAGTGCCTCTTTTTGTAGCGTATTACCGGAGAGCCCTGCCTGGTTTTTTAAAGGTTAAAGACTTGATCGACTCCGGGACCATTGGTGCGGTTAAACTGGTCAACCTGCAACTTTACAGGTCCGTCTCCCCTGACGAGCGTTCGGGAATATTGCCCTGGCGGGTCATACCGGAAATATCAGGAGGCGGCCATTTCTTCGACCTGGCTTCCCACCAGCTGGATTACCTGGATTTTCTTCTTGGTCCGGTTGAAAAAGTCAGATCCGTGGCCCTTAATCAGGCTGCCCTGTATAAAGCCGAGGATATGGTATCTGCCAGTTTTGTTTTCCCGGGGGAGGTCGTGGCTACCGGATCCTGGTGTTTCACCGCACCTGAATTTCTGGAAAGAGATATAATAGAGATCATCGGTGAGAAGGGGAGTATTGTTTTTTCATGCTTTGACTTTACTCCGATTGAACTGCATACCTCCGAAGGAAGGCAAACATTTGATTTTCCGAAACCGGACCACGTTCAGTACTATTTGATCAGGCAGGTAGTGGAAGAGTTGACAGGGATGGGAAAAGCGAACAGTAACGCGGTCTCGGGTGCCCGGACGAGCCGGGTAATGGATGAGGTGGTGCGTGAATTCAGGGGGCGCTGACTCATACATGCACATTCTTTTTACCCGGGTATTTTTGCCTGGATCGTTTCACCTCATTCATCCGGTTAAACGCAACTCACCAGCTATGGTTTTTTCCACAATGAACAGTTTTTGATCCTTACAGGAAACCGGATTTTACTCTCTCCTGCTTCTGCCCGGAAGGGCTGTTTTATTTCGCTTCGATTCTCTTCAGTTCCCGCCGGTGAATAAAAGATACTTCTTCCTTGGTCCCTGACACGGCGAAGATCCTGTAACCATTTTTTTCCAGGGCCTTAATTGTTTTCTCCGACAGCCTTGTTCCCTTATCAAAGAACCGGTCATGGAATTCCACCAGGATCTGGCCTATTCGGAGCTTCTGTTTCAGGATATGTGCCAGCACCCCGTATTCGGCACCTTCAATATCCATTTTAAGCACGTCGATATGATCATGTCCGAGCTGAGTCATGATATCAGGAAGGGATTTCATCTCCACGCGCACTTTTCTCATTGTATCAACATTACTCTGGGCAAGCAGACTGCCCGATACATGATCGGGATTCTTCGGCAGAAAGAATTCGACAGGGCCGCTTTTTTCACTGATTCCGAAATCGAAAAACCGGAAATTATTATCCGGGGATAGCCCGTTTATCCAGTTTACTGACTTTGGTGTGGGATCGAATCCGCAGACAGTACATCCGTGGTTCTCAATAACAGCCTGATCAAAAGAGATATCCTCACCAATCCCGAAGGAATATACCACGGAATGACTGTCCAGCAGATCAGGGCAGATAAAAAAACCCGCATGTTTATTTCCGTACCAGCTGTGATTGCATCCGACAGTTACTTTAAGGAGTTCTTTGTCCTGTTTCCGGATAATGTACCTGATCCTGTTTATCATACCGAATTTATTTTGCCAGATGGAAGTTTTGTCTTTTATTCAGATGGAATAACAGAGGTTTGCCGCCTGTATTCAATATAGGGAAAGCTGATGTATCCAACATAAGATCTGAAAAAAGCAGATCAAATTAAGGATTATTTCAATAGAAAAAACCGGAAGGGTCCCCACCGATCCGGTTTTTTAAAAGCTGTTGTATTATGATCGGATCAACCCATTATTTCCTGATGAATTTCCCGGTGCGGATCTCTCCGGTTCCCGTTATACGAATGATGTAACAACCAGGATCCAGCCATGAAACATCCAGACCATCGATTCCTTCTGTTTGCTTCAAAAAGAAAAGGACCCTGCCGTTCAGATCAAGAAGGGACAGCGTGGAAGCTCCCATGGTTTTTTTGGAACAGAATTTGCTCTTTCCTTGAAAACCCTACCGCCATGAAACATTATAATGTTATCACGACAGCCATACTTCTTATCAGTCTTCTGGGGAGTACGGCTTATACACAACAATCCTTTTATGCTTTCCCTTTTGAAAACCAGCATCGTCTTCCTTCTCTGGAGATCTACATCAACATGGATCAAATGGCACAGACCTATCAGGCAAACGGAGCCGTTTTTTCCACCGAGTATTCAGGTCCGGATGAGGAGACTGCCGGTCAGGTCTCCGTTTCATACCGGAATAATGAACAGATGGTGGACGCTGCCCGCTTCCTGGAAAACTATGCTTTCGAGGAACTGATGGAATACAGCGGGGAAAAACACGGGACTGTTGAGCTGAAGGTAACCTATTTTGAAGATAATAGCCGGATGAGTGCCGGATCAGTACTGTTTTTTGTCACTTTTGGGATTTCCTCCTTCGTCGGATGCCCGATTTACCGCAATGTCGCCGATCTGGAGGTTGAAGCAGTGTTCTACGATCCGGAAGGAAATTACCTTGCCAGGTACAGGGGTACGGGTCATGCAGGAACCGGACAGTCGCTGTATCGCAGGACCGCAAGAAAAGCCCATCAGAAAGCGCTGATTAAAGCCATTGAAGATCTGAATAATTCGATCATGGGTGATCCTGAGCTGGAAAAGAAGCTGGGAGCCTGATCAGTTCAGCCAGTCCTCAATGAGGGCCTGCTGTTGCGGATCCGGATTCGGAGTACGGGTAAGGCTATAGCGGACCGTCTTCCCGGGTTTATTCTGAATTATACTCAGTTTCAATCCGGCTCCGGACAGGTATCTCTCATAAGCAGGCTCTGCTGTGGAATAAACATATTCGAAGATGTCGCCGAGTGAGACTCCTGCCACCTCTTCACAGGTCTGCCGGAATTCGGCGTCGGTAAAACCACGCTCCTGTTTCTGGTAATATTCGGAATAAAGTCGGCGCATGACATCATCAAGAGAATGGCTGTTTCCGCTTCCCGTTCTGATCGCCAAATCCAGTATCAATCCCATGCAGGTTCCTTTGTCGTAAACAGAAATACTCCTGTCGTCCCCTCCCTGCTGGCCGAAGGGCCCGTCGCTCCAGGTGCTGTAACTGGCTTCGGCAAGGCTCTGGTAAAAACGGCCGGGATCATTTTCCGAGGCCTCCATATGTCCGGCAAGTGACCGGAAAAACTGTTCCTCACTCATCAGCCCGGCCCGCTTCAGGATCAGGTATTCATAATAAACAGTCAGTCCCTCACTAACCCATAACAGATTGGTCCTGTTCTCCCTGCTGTAGTCGAATGGTCCGAGTTCGAAGGGCCTGATCCGCTTTACGTTATACAGATGGAAGTATTCGTGGATCAGAAAACTCAGAGTGCGGAGCATATTCTGCGGATCATCGAGTCCTTCCCCCGTGAAACTGACCGCCGTGCTGTTCTGGTGTTCGATACCGCCAAAGCCCTGACCAATACCTATAAAGGTGTATTCCGTGTAGGGAATATCGCCCATCAGGCTGGTCGCTGTTTCTATGGCCTGATGCAGTTTGTCCATCAGCGCTTCCCGGTCGAAATCCGCCATATCATAGCCGGTAAAACGATGTTTAATTCCCTTCACCTCAAAGGAAGGAAGGTCCTCCAGATTGCCCATCAGGATGGGACAGTCAAAGAGGACATCGGTGTTGGGCGCTTTATACAGCTTGCTCTTTTCCGGGTTTTCTTCCAGCCCTGTGGCAAGATCATGCCATCCCTGCGGCATTTCAACCCGGAGGCTCACCGGTTCCTTCAGGAATTGTCCGGCATACAGGAAGGAAGCAGCAGGGAGGATATAGGCATGGTCGCTGTCTACGAAATTTTCAGCCACAAAACGGCGTCCGGTACTGATCTTATAGGAAACACTGAATGCTTTCTTCCCGCAAACGATCTGCCATGAACCGGGAGTATTGCTGATCACCTCCAGGGCTCTGCCGGCAGCATCACTTGCCTGCAGGTCCGACAGGTTCAAGGCATAGTCCATGATCTGGTAATACCCAGGCGACCAGCGTACCATTTTCAACTCAAGGGTGTCGGCCGGAGGATTCCTGCAGGAAAGTTCCACGATAAAGCTTCCCGATGACGGATCGGGTAACGAAAGGGTATAGTGAAAGCCTTCTGCCTGTGTCACTTCGCTATTATCGGATTGAGAGCAGGAAAATATTCCGATGGTCAGAAACAGCACAAGAAGGTTTCGCGGCCCGGAAATGGATTTGTACATCATTGCCTTGACATTAGAAAGGAAAATTAATTTATTATCCGCATAAATCATTAAAGAGTCCTTTCATAAGGAAGGGATTGACAGGAATTTCCCTTATTTTGAAAATTCCGGCAGAATATTTGTAACTTCTTCATAAAAGAACGCTTATCCCTTGAACCGGTGCGATGAACCTTTTCGCTGCATTTACAGGGCTAAATAAATTCAGAGTGAATAAAAATTGCCGGAGCCGGTGAAATTTATCCTTCAAAATGCGTAATATGCACTGCTCTGCAAAAAGTTTTTTAAATTAGGGAACCTATAAAAACCTCAGGATATGAAAAAACTGTTTACTTTCTTTTTTGCCGTCTTACTGTTGACCTCCTGTGCATCAACAACCAAGCAGATGACAAGGGGCAATTACGACTGGGTGATCGAGAAGACCACCAAGAAACTGATGAAAAAGCCTGGCGATGCCAAGAGTGCAATGGAAATGGACCGGGCCTACCGGCTGGCAAATGAAAGGGATCTGGAGCGGATCAAGTATCTGAAAATGGAAAACAATCCCAATTCCTCCGATGAGATCTTTCAGCGCTACAATTCCCTGAAAATGCGTCAGCAGAAAGTCCGTACCGTTACCCCGTTGGAGATTGAGGGCAGGACCTATGCTTACGATTATGTCGATTACGACGCAGAAATCGTTAATTCAAAAAAGAAAGCCGGGGAGTTCTTTTACAACAACGGAAAGAAAATGCTGGAAACCGGCATCACCAAGGCCGATTACCGTGAAGCCTACGTCCAGCTGATGAAAGCGGCTGAATATTCGGGCGCTGAATACGGGAATATTGATGCCATGATCTATGAAGCACGCCAGAAAGGGATCAGCCGTGTGATCGTGGAGGTGGTCAACCAGAGCCAGGTGGGCCTTCCCCCCCAGGTGGAGGAGGATCTGATCTCTTTCGACACCCAGGGTCTCGATAACGATAACTGGACCGAGTATCATTTCAAGCATCTGAACGATCAGATCAAATACGATTATGCTGTTCTGGTTAAACTCATTTCGATTGCCGTTTCTCCGGATGATGTTAAGGATGTAGATCAGGTCTTTACCAAAAAGATCGAAAACGGATTTGATTATGCTCTTGATGCCAAGGGCAATGTGATGAAGGATACTGCCGGCAACGACATCAAGATCCCCCGGTACAAGGAGATCACCTGCACCCTGATTGAGACCAAACAGCTGAAGACCGTTCAGATCAAGGGAGAAGTGGAAATCGTCGAACTGTTCCCGCAGGAAAAGCTTCTCCAGAAAACTCCCTTTGGAGCTGAAAACCGCTTCGAGCATCAGTCGGCCCGTGCCATCGGCGACATGAATGCTCTGGATGACGCTTCACTGCAGAAAACAAAGCAGGAGAAACTGCCTTTCCCGACCGATGTGGAAATGGTGATGATGTGTACGGAGACCATCAAACCGGCCATCCGGAATGCCATCTACAATAACAGACAGTATATTAAATAAGCTTTCAGTGTCTCTGCAGTGACCCGGGCTGCGGGAGTCTGGCCCCGCTTTCCCATGATCATACAGGTCCGGGTTTGGAATTCCTCCTTTTTCACTGCGGAGACACTTTTTGTTTTTTCCTTCCGACAGGAAAATTTCATTCAGAAAGAGCCGCTTCCGGCTGCAATTCATCTCCTTTTCGTACTTTTGCTGACTGATTTTTCAGATTATGGCTGAATTGATCGATCATACGCCCATACCCGAACGGGCTGTGCTTGTCGGGGTGATCAGCGGTGGACAGACTGATGACATGGTTACCGAATACCTCGAGGAACTGGCTTTCCTGACGGAAACAGCAGGAGCCATACCCGTGCGTTTTTTCACCCAGCGGCTGGAAGTGCCCCACCCAAGAACCTTTCTCGGGGCCGGCAAACTGGCCGAGGTGAAGCAGTTTGTTGAAGAGGAGGAGATCGATATCGTTATTTTTGATGATGAGCTTTCACCTTCGCAGATCAGGAATATTGAGAGGGAGCTGACCTGCAGGATCCTTGACCGTACCAACCTGATCCTCGATATATTTGCGACCCGTGCACAGACCGCCCATGCCCGTACCCAGGTGGAACTGGCCCAGTACCAGTATCTTCTTCCTCGTCTGACCCGCATGTGGACCCACCTTGAACGGCAGCGTGGAGGTATCGGGCTCAGGGGACCCGGTGAAACGGAGATTGAGACCGACCGGAGGATTATCCGGGATAAGATCAGCCGTCTGAAGGAACAACTGGGAAAGATCGACCAGCAAATGGTTATCCAGCGAAAAAACAGGGGTAAGATGGTCAGGGTAACCCTTGTAGGTTACACCAATGTCGGGAAGTCGACCCTGATGAACCTGCTGAGCAAATCCAGTGTTTTTGCCGAAAACAAGTTGTTTGCAACCCTCGACACCACAGTCAGGAAGGTGGTGATAGAGAACCTGCCTTTTTTACTGTCGGATACCGTCGGGTTTATCCGGAAGCTACCCCATCACCTGGTGGAATCCTTCAAATCAACCCTCGACGAGGTCCGTGAAGCCGATCTGCTGATTCACGTGGTAGATGTCTCTCATCCGTATTTTGAGGAACAGATCCAGGTTGTGGAATCCACCCTGGAAGAGCTTAAAGCCGATGATAAACCTGTGATCCTGGTTTTTAACAAGATGGATGCCTTTACCTGGGTGGAGAAGGAAGAAGACGATCTGACCCCTTCAGCCAGGGAAAACGTTTCCCTCGATGAGCTGATCATGGAATGGACCGGCAGGAACAGGGATGCCATCTTTATTTCGGCAAAGGAACGCCGGAATATCGATGAGCTCCGGGATATGATGTATCAAAAAATAAGGGATATCCATACCACAAGATATCCCTATAATGATTTTCTCTATCAGGTGGATCAGCCCTGAATCAGCCCTTCCCTGACCATGTACTCGGCTATCTGAACGGCATTCAGTGCCGCTCCTTTTTTGATCTGATCCCCGACACACCAGAATGTCAGTCCGTTCGGATTGGCAAGGTCTTTCCGCAGCCGGCCAACGAAAACATCATCTTCACTCGCACAGGTGAGCGGCATCGGATAGATCAGTTTTGAGGGATCGTCCATAACGGTCACACCTTCGGCAGCCTCAAGTGCTGCGCGTACGTCCTTCAGATCAAGCGGCTTCTCCGTTTCCACCCATACCGATTCGGAGTGGTTGCGAAGTACCGGTACCCTTACGCAGGTAGCACTTACGACCACATCGCTGTGCATAATCTTGCGGGTCTCATTGTACATTTTTATCTCCTCCTTGGTGTACCCGTTGTCGGTAAACACATCCACCTGGGGAATCAGGTTCATCGCCAGCTGGTACTGGAATTTGGCTACGGTGGGTTGATCCCCCCTGGCAATCTGACGGACCTGTTCCACCAGTTCATCCATGGCAGCGGCTCCGGCACCGCTTGCTGCCTGGTAAGTGGAAACATGGATCCTTTTAATATGGGAAAGGTCCTCAATCGGCTTCAGGGCTACCACCATCTGGATGGTTGTGCAGTTCGGGTTGGCAATGATTTTTCTCGGAACATGGTGCAGATCCCCGGGGTTCACTTCCGGAACCACCAGCGGCACATCCTCATCCATGCGGAATGCACTCGAATTGTCGATCATGATGGTTCCAAATTTCGTGATCGTTGCGGCATATTGACGTGATGCACCGGCTCCCGCTGAAACCAGCGCGATATCTATACCTTTGAAATCATCTCCTTCCTTCAGTTCCTTCACTACGATCTGTTTACCCCTGAAAGTATACGAAGTACCGGCACTGCGGCTGGATCCGAACAGCACCAGTTCATCCATCGGAAAATTCCTCTCTTCAAGAACACGGAGGAATTCCTGTCCTACCGCGCCACTTACACCTACTACAGCTACTTTCATTTTTTCTTGCAGTTTATATTTTGAATTTGGGATTGTATGTTTTAATTTTGATCAAAATCCCCAATCAACCTTACGGATTATAAGATTGCAAAATTTGCATTTTTTTTGGTAAAGTGAAAAGACTGCTACTACTTTTTTCATGTTTACCCGGGGTTGTTGGTGCGCAGTACAGTTTTGATTTTGAGGATGGAGCGCTGAACAGTTGGGTACAGCTACCTGCCGACCGCTGGGAGATTTCCACCGTGGCCGCCCTGAGTGGCCAATTTTCTCTTCATCATGCATTTGATAATGAGGCTTCCGGGGTCGATGCCCTGGCTTTTTGCACCGATCCGCCGGATACCGGGGACACGCTTCGTTTCAGCTTTCGCTACCGGCACAGTTATGCCCCCAGTTCGACCAATAACTGGCAGCTGGCAGTGATGGCTGCCTCTGCTGATCTTTCTGCTCAGCCACCGCCGGATGGCTGGTATGTGGGAGTGAATTTTTCCGGGAGCGACGACCGCTTGAAACTCTGGAAGGTCTCAGGGGGAGTTAAGTCCGTTTTACTCGAGACCGAGCGCGTCCTGCAACAGGAAGGTTGTGAAGAGGATATTCCCCTGGTTGTTCTGGAATATTTTCCTGAAGGCGTATGGCAACTATGGCAGAGCAGGAGCGGATCGCCAGACAGCCTGGTGCTGCTAGGTTCGGCCGCAGAGGCGATAGGGGATGCAGGGAAATGGAACGGGATCCGCTATGCCTACTCTTCGTCGCAGGACCGCAAATTCTGGCTGGACGATTTATACCTGACAGGCAGCTTCATCAGGGATACCCTTCCCCCCGAATTCAGACAGGCCCTCATCGCACGCGACGACAGCGTTGTGCTTTACTTCAGCGAAGCGCTGTCCCTGACCGATTCAACACAGGTAAGCTGCGGTGCCCCATCCCGCATTGGCACGTTCTGTGCAAGAGGAAAAGAACTGATCCTGGCTTTTAAGGATCCCCTTCCAAACAGGGATAGCGTTCCGTTGATCATCAGGAATATTGCTGATCAGGAAGGGAATGTCCTCCCTTATCTGGAGCTAGATCTTTTCCTCAACCAACCGGTTTTCGGTGATGTCGTATTCAGTGAGCTCATGCCCGATCCCACACCCCCCGTATACCTGCCTCCCTGTGAATATGTCGAATTATACAACAGGAGTTCCTATATGGCCGATCTCAGCAGTTGGGTTCTGTCGTCAGGGACCCGCCGGGTGACCTTACCGGCTATTTCACTCGAGCCCGGAGCCTGGCTTTGCCTTTATGCGGAGGACTGTGAAGAGCGACCCGAAACGGTGCTGGCATCCACCTTTCTGCCAAACAGCGGAGGAACGCTTGTTCTTACCGACAGTAGGGGAGCTTTAATCCATGCCCTTGAATATCCCGATCCGGCAAAACTCGGATCCTGGAAAGGGGAGGGCGGATGGTCGCTTGAACGGCCCGACCTGTCGGACCTTTGCGGCGCACGCAATAACTGGGCCTTTTCGGTTTCAGATGAAGGCGGAACACCGGGACGGCCAAACAGTGTTCACTACCAGCTGCCGGACGAAATCCCCCCTGAACCTGCGTATATCGGACTCAGCGACAGTTCACTCCGGTTGCACTTCAATGAGGCGCTTTTTCCCCTGACTCCGGATAAAAGCAGGTTCATACTCCTGCCTGACGTAAAGGAACCCGATTCGCTATGGTTGTCATGGCCACTTGGTAAGGAAGTCGGGCTTATTTTTGAGCCACCGCTTCAGGATGGAATGAGTTATTCACTCCGGATCCCCCCGTTGAGCGACTGTGCGGGAAATCTGTCGGAAGAGTCAACAATTCCTTTTGGATGGCCCGCCGGACCGAATCAGGGCCTGCTTCAGATCAGCGAAGTGCTGTATGATCCCTCACCCGGCTGCCCCGAGTTTATAGAGCTTCACAATGCCGGCAGGGATTTTATTGATCTTTACGATTTCCAGCTCTGTCTGACCGCCGATCCCGGCGATCCGCCGGATCCTTGGCCGGTCTCGGAGAACTCCCATCTGGTCCCTCCCGGGGAGTACCTTGTTGTTAGTCCTGACCTGAACAGCCTTGCGGCTTTTTACAGTATAAAGCAATCCGGCCACTGGCTTGAACCGGAACGTTTCAGCCAGCTAGGCAACACAGGAGGCAGCTTATTCCTGCTTTACCGTTCGGGAAACACGGCCGACAGGATGTCGTTCAACGACGCAATGCATCATCCGATGCTGGCCGACCCGCAGGGTGTATCCCTCGAAAGGGTTTCCTTCCTGGAGGCAGGTGAACTGCCGGAGAATTGGCATTCGGCCTCTGAAGCCAGCGGCTATGCCACACCGGGGCGAAAGAACAGTCAGGCTCTGGAGGGTTTCCCGGCTGATACGCTGGTGGATCTTTCCACCACCTTGCTGACCCCCGATAACGATGGGTGGGATGATGTGCTTGAGATACAAGTTGCTGCGGAGAATTACGGCTGTGTGCTCGGGATCCTGATCACCGATCTCACGGGTTATCCGGTACGTGAGCTTGCCGAAAGCGCCATTTCGGGAACCCGGGAATGCTGGTTCTGGGACGGCTTGTCTGATGATGGTCTGCCGGTAGCCCCGGGGATCTACGTGGTTCACGTGAGGTTTATCTGTTCAGGAAACAGGGGCCGGGTGGTGCGAAAGCCGGTGGCGGTCAGTTACCGGTAAGAGGGTTGAGTTTTTTTCCGGTGAAGATCACGATGCCTGCGGCTCCGAAAGCGACGAACGCAAAGAGGTAGTAACTGGTATAAAAACCGTAATGGTCGGAGATAACGCCGACAAGCGGGGTGATCAGCGCATTGATGAAAAAGTTGATCGTCATGTAGATGGCGTTCACAAAGGCTTTTTTCTCCGTGTTAAGGTCCTGTACCACTGCCATCATTACAGAGACGGGCGCGAACAGGAAAAATCCCAGCGGAACAAGTACAGCGAAGATCCAGAACGAACTCAGGTTGAGGAACAGAAGCATCAGCAGAGGTGATGAGATGCTGATTATTAACAGGGTTCGTTTTCTGCCCAGGAAATCAGACAGGGAGCCCGAGGCAAGCGCACCGGCAGCACCGGCCAGTTGGAGTAGGGTCAGGGCGAGATCGGCAAACTGAATGGTATAGCCTTCGGAGGTGAGAAAGGTAGGCAGATAGAAGGTTAGAGCGCCTTTCATGCCCGACTGGAAAAGGGTGAATCCCCCGGTAAGCATAAAAGCAGGAAAGTAACGCTTAAAAATGGCCCGGTAATTTCCTTCCGGCGAAGCCTGAACTGCCGGAGCTGTTTTTATGCTGATCTTCCTGAAGTTCAGGAACAGGTTGAGCGAGGCAAAAAGACCAAAAGGGATCATTTTCCAGGATCCTTCGATGCCCCATAGACTGATCACCCCCATAATAAGGAGAGGACCAACGGTACGGGCCAGTTCTCCTCCTACCATGTAGTAGCTCATTCCCTTGCCGGTTCTGCTGCCTGACAGTTGTTTGATCATCACCGGGGTTGGAATGTGCCAGAAAGTGGAACTCAGTCCGGAAACGAAAAGCAGAATTGCCAGGAACACATAACCGGGTGCCACACCGATCAGGCTCATGGAAACAGCTGTGATCGAAGGGGAGAGGATGATCAGGGTTCGCATGAACGGTTTCTCAGCGATCATGCCGATCAGCGGGTTGAAGAGGGAGGGGATACGCTGGATAACGCTGAGCAATCCGGCGAGGCCATAGCTCATCCCGATCTTTTCGATCAGGATGGGCAATGCAGGAGCAAGGAAAGCGGTGTAAATGTCGTGGATGAAATGACTGATGGAGATGTTGAGCACCCCCCGCCTGTCAAAGCCATCCTTCTTCTTCGGCATCTCAGATTGCAGCGATCAGTTTCTCAATCATCCTGGTGAGCGACGGAGCGGCACCGGAAGCAATTTCCTGTACGTCCTGGTGGGTAATTTCAATGATCTTTCCGGGAACACCCAGGTCGGTGATGACCGAAACCGCAAAAATGGTAATACCCATCTGGTGGGCTACAATCGCCTCCGGGACGGTTGACATCCCCACTGCATCTCCGCCGATAATCCGGAAATACTCATATTCCTTCGGAGTCTCGAGGGTCGGGCCGGTAACGCCGACATAACAACCCGTGCGAACCCTGATCCCCTCGCTAGCCGCAATCTCACGGGCTTTGGCGATCAGTTCCCTGTTATAGGTCTCACTCATATCGGGGAAGCGTTCGCCGAATTCGGTATAATGCTTTCCGATCAGGGGATTCGGCATCAGGTTGATATGATCGTTGATGATCATGATGTCGCCGACTTCAAATTCCGGGTTCATTCCGCCGGCGGCATTGGATACTATGAGGGTGCTGATGCCCAGGTACTTCAGTACACGGACCGGAAAGGTGACCTCCTGCATGGTGTAGCCTTCGTAATAGTGGAACCGGCCCTGCAGGGCCACGACCTCTTTGCCGCCGAGCCTGCCGAAGATCAGGCGGCCTTTGTGACCTTCCACGGTGGAAACGGGAAAATGCGGTATATCATGGTAGTCGATGATCTGACTCACTTCGATATCCTCACCGATCTGTCCCAGTCCTGTTCCCAGGATAATAGCCACTTCAGGCTTTTTTCCGGTCCGCTCCTTTATAAAGGATACTGTCTCTTTTATTGCTTCTAACATAATTCAGGATTATTTGGTTAAACTCCTGTCCCTCATTATTCAGGAACCTGATCGAAATGTCTACGTAATAGATCAACGGGCGGATTTCCTCAGGAGGCGTCAGCATCTGCAGGCGCATGGCATCTTTTTCCGTGGTCAGGATCAGTGCGTCGGGATTGTAGAGCCTCCTCCAGTTCTCATGGATCAGTTCCATGTCTTCCATCGTAAAGGAATGATGATCGGGGAAGGCCAGGTGGCTGACCTTCGGAGAAATACTCCGGGCATACTTTTTCATTGGCCGGGGATTGGCAATACCCGTGACCATTAACACCTCGGTTTTTCCGGCTTTAAAATCGGTAAAGCTCTTTGGCTGTTTCTGTGGGTATACCGGTCGGAGCTCGCCATAATCAACCGTGGTAAAGAACAGGTGCTGGTGTAGCCTGAGGTTCAGTTTCCTGGTCATATCCCGGTATTCGATGGGTTTCAGTTTTTCCGGGCATTTTGTGACAATAATGATGTCGGCACGGCTTCGGCCCGATGCCGGTTCGCGAAGACGGCCGGCAGGAAGAAGGTGATCTTCCGTGATGGGCTGGTTAAAGTCGATCAGCAATATGGAAAGACCGGGTTTTACAAAACGGTATTGATAGGCATCATCCAGCACGACAACACCGAGTTCCGGATCGTCGGTCATAAGGTGCCTTAATGCGTTCACCCTGTCACTGTCAACTGCAACTTTCACTTCTGGAAATTTCAGGCTGATCTGACGTGACTCATCACCAATCTCATCCACTGAAGAATTCTGACCGGCTAGCTGGAAACCCTTCGTCTTTCTTTTATACCCGCGGCTCAGGGATGCTGTCTTATATGGTCCGGAAAGCAGGCGGAGCAGGTATTCCACATGCGGGGTCTTCCCCGTACCTCCCACCGTGATATTACCGACTGATATCACGGGCATCCTGAACTCCCTTGAAGGAAGAACTCCCAGGTCGAAAAGGAAATTCCTCAGTCCCACTGCAGCCCTGTAAAGGCCGGAAACCGGGAGAAGGACGAAGGTATACCACCTGGAGGGATGACCTGTTTTCATCAAAAAATCATTTGGGGAGCCAAAGATAGGAAAATTACCCTTTTCCGTTATGCAGTGGTGAAAAAAAGAAGCTGTTCCCCCGGCAGCGGACCCGCAAACGCAAAGCGCCCGTGTCCGGCCGGTCAGGGAAACAGCTTCTTCCGCCTGTTAATAAATATTGATCGTAAAGGGCATCAGTGCCTGGATGCCACTCTGGTTGCGGATCTGGTTAAAGAATTCGATGTAGCGGTATTCCTCACCAAGTGAATTACGAAGCATCCTTACCGATGCAGAACCGGAAAGCTGGTTCATCAGCTGGGTAAAGGGATCTTCCAGTTCCGGCAGGGCCTTGATGTGGTAATTCTCAATACCGGCCATCTCAGCAGCCACTTCGATCGAATAATCGAGCCCTCCGAACAGGTCGACAAGTCCTTTGTCCTTTCCGTCGGTTCCACTCCAGACCCGGCCTCCGCCTATGGCGTCGACTGCTTCAAAGCTCATGGAACGGCCTTCGGCAACATGACCAACGAAAGTGCTGTAAATTTGTTCAATTCCGGCGGTGATATAGTCCTTTTCAGGCTGGTCGAGCGGACGGAAGATGGTCATTACATCCGCATGCTTGTTGGTCCTTACCACATCCGTGGTTATTCCGATCTTGTCTTCGAGGAGTTTCTCGGCATTGGGGATCATTCCGAATACCCCGATGGATCCGGTAATAGTGGTCGGGCTGCAGATAATGGTGTCGGCGGCACAGACAATATAGTATCCTCCCGATCCGGCCACATCTCCAAGAGATGCAACAACGGGCTTCACTTCGGATGCCAGTTTGATCTCCCTGTAAATCACTTCGGAGGCCAGTGCGCTTCCTCCACCCGAATTCACCCTGAATACGATGGCTTTTACACTCTTGTCGGTACGTGCTTTACGGATGGCTTTGGAAATACGCTCGGAAGAGATGGTTCCCTCACCGTCGTCACCGTCCACTACAGAACCATAAGCATATACAACGGCAATCTTATCGCGGGTGGGTTCAGTTTTTTCCTTCTCCGGCACCAGGTTATATTTGGCCAGGCTGATCGACTCCAGGTCGTTATCCGGAGTGGTTCCGGTGATTCCCTTCAGGCAGGCAAGTACCTCGTCGTAATAAGCGAGCTTATCTACCAGTCGGTATTGCAGCGCATCCTTGTCGGTACGGATCATCAGTTCGTCGGCGTACCTGTTCAGTTCTTCAACGGGGATTGAACGGGCCTTGCTGATCTCACCGGTGACATGGTTCCAGATGGCTCCGATAAAGCTTTCGATCTGTTCCCGGTTTTCTTTCGACAGGTCCTGCCTCATGAAAGGCTCAACGGCACCTTTGTAGGATCCGTGACGAAGGATCTGGACATCAATACCGAGTTTATCAAGTGCTTTCTTGTAGAAATTGATCTCGGCCCTCATGCCCAGAAAGGTCACGCTACCTTCCGGTGTAAGGAAAATCGTATCGGCAACGGAAGCCAGGTAGTAGGTCTTCTGTCCGTAACTGTCCGATTGGGCGATCACCGGCTTGCCGCTTTCCTTGAAATCAATAATGGCAGTGCGGATCTCTTCAAGAGAGGCCATTCCGGCGTTGATATCGGTCAGTTTCAGGAAAAGGCACTTGATGCGGTCATCATTTTTTGCTCTTTTAATGTCCCTGACAATGTCGTCCAGACCCTGTGAGCCTTCCGACTGGAAGCTGGTAGGGCTGAAATTTGCAAAAGGCATTTCATTTTTCCTTTCGCTGATTGTTTTATCCAGCTCGGCAACCAGTATGCTGTTCGCCTTCAGGTCGGGTACCTGGTCCTTTGTGGAGCCGGATACAATTCCCAGAAGGATCAGGAACATGAGCAATGAGGCGATCAGAACGCCGATTATCGAAGCAAGCAGATATTTCAGAAAATTTTTCATAAGAATTAGGATTGATTAATACCTGGTATTATCTGTACAAATATATGCGAGTTAAATAAACCTGCAATCGGCGGGGTCGTTATTTAGCCCAGCCGTCAGGCGGATAATTAAAGAAACCCAAGTTACGAAAAATGAACGGATTATTTGGTCTTTTGGGGATAAGTAATTTTGAACTACCTTGGCGGAGTTTTTCAGCTGGATCTGCAGTGCGTTCGGATAAATAATGGACTCGGAACACAAACACACCATATGGCTTTCAACGGGGAGTAACCTGAATGAGCCCCTGGATCAGTTGCGGAAAGCTGCCCGGCTGGCCGCAGCTTATATCGGTGAACTCAGGGAACAGTCGGGGATCTACCGTTCACCGGCCTGGGGTTATTCTTCGGATCATGCTTTCTTTAATCAGTGCCTGGCGCTACATACCCACCTTGCCCCAGGACAGGTCATGGAAGCCATCCGGCGAATAGAGAAGGAGATGGGCAGGGAACGCAAGGCTGCCGGTTATGAGGACAGGGTCATTGATATTGACCTTCTTTTTTATGACGACCTGATCCTGTTTGATGAAGAACTCACGATTCCCCATCCGCGGATCCCTGAACGACGCTTTGTCCTTCTGCCCCTGTCGGAACTTGCTCCCGGCTTTGTGCATCCAGGTTCTGGCATGACGGTTGCCGAGCTTTTATCGGCCTGTACCGATGCCGGTGAAGTGCTGCCTGTGACTACCTGAACAGCTGATAGCAGAAGGTGTAAAAGGCCGTGTAGAGAAAGGACCAGACCAGGTTTGAACCCAGCATCCAGATGAGTTTATAGGGTCGGGAGTGGTAATAATGGACCACCAGGAAAACACCGATCGGAATGGAAAAAAGAACAGGCGTGGCAAAAGCAATGCCGGCAAGTCCGTAACGTTGTTTGATCCGGATGATCCTGCGGTTGCGGGAGGTGAAGATCCTTTTGGTTTTCTTTGGCCGTTTCCTGGCATTTCTCCTTATACGACCTCTCACGGTTCTGTTCCACCACCGGTTAATATATTCCGACAGATAGGCAAAGAAAAAGACCCCTGCCAGTCCGCCGATATTGATCCAGAGGATGGTCTCAAAAAAACTGAAGCCGAACTCGAAAATGGCAATGGGAAAGGTCATGCCGAATTTCACTGAGCCCAGCAGGATGGTGAGAAGGATCCGCACGGGAGATTTTTGTTCTGAATATAGCCATTCCCCCGGAAGCCTGCAAGTTTCCTTCGTGTTTTATGCGGGAAGCCCGGCCAGGCCTTCGTCGGCAAAGCTCAGGTAGGCGCGGTCGCCCACGATCAGGTGATCCAGCAGCCGGATATCCAGCAGTTTGCCCGAGTCGCGGATTTTCACCGTGATGTCGATATCAGCTTCGCTTGGATTGATGTTTCCTGAGGGATGATTATGGCACACAATGATGGAGGAGGCAAGGTGATCGAGGGCATTTTTAAGGATGATCCGGGTGTCGATCACCGTACCGGTGAGTCCGCCCTGGCTGATCCGTACCCTGCCAATTACCCGGTTGGCCCGGTTAAGCAGCAACAGCCAGAATTCTTCATGCCCGAGATCGCCGATCAGGGGCTGGAAGATCCGGAAAACATCGCGGCTGCTTCCGATCCTGGTTTTTTCTTCCGACTCCACCCTGTTCTTCCGGTTTCCCAGTTCGAGGGCAGCAAGAATGGCCACGGCTTTTGCCCTGCCGATCCCCTTGCGACGCGTCAGCTGGCTCACCGTCTGCTTCCCCAACTCATGGAGGTTGTTGCCGGCATCGGACAGGAGCCGGCGGCTGATTTCCACGGCCGAAAGCTCCCTGGTGCCCGATCCGATGATGATCGCCAGCAATTCGGCATCCGACAGTTGCTGTACTCCGTGCTGAAGGAGTTTTTCCCTGGGCCGGTCTTCCACCGCCCAGTTCCTTATGGATTGAGTTCCGTACCCGGTCATGTTTTTACTGGTTAATGTGCTAACCGGGGGAAATATCGGAGGGAGATAAACAAAAAATGCCTTCCCGTTATCGGAAAGGCATGCAATATCTTCAGACAATCTCTCAGAGACTGTTCACGTGTTTGGCAAGTTTCGATTTGAGATTCGAGGCCTTGTTCTTTTCAATGACATTGATCTTGGCAAGCTTATCCAGCATGGAAGCCACCTTGGGATACTGTTCGGTCGCTGCTTCCTTGTCGGTGGTTTCACGCAGTTCCTTCACCGCATTACGGGTCGTACGTGCATAATACTTGTTATGAAGCCTTCTTTCTTCGGTCTGACGGATCCTTTTCTTTGATGACTGATGATGTGCCATTATCTTCTTTAATTAACTGTTATCCTGTTTGTCCTGTTTTGGGCTTGCAAAAATAAGTATAATATTGAATTATCACAATAAAAGGGAAAAAAATTTCAGGGGATCAGAATGTTTGCTGCTGAGTAAAGAGGGATTGCCTGCCCTGCGACAGGCAATCCCCTGGAAACAAAGTGCTAAAACTTTCTCCCGATAAAGAAGGCATAGCCGTAAAACTCCTTATACTGCCTGTATAGCTTCTCTTCGTGACGTTCACTGGCAATAAAGGAAGCGGCCATGGTGTTGCCGGCATGTTTATTCAGGAAAGCATCCTGAAGATCTTCCTGCGGCCTGTAAAAATGTTCCGTCCAGCAATCTTCCGGCAGGATAAAGGTGGCGACGGGAATGTATCCCGCCATTTGCAGGATGCCCAGTTTATTGGGGATCGTGTCGATGCCGGGATAGGCTTCGAGCCAGAACTTTTCGATTTCACCGGGCCTTTGGCCGGTGAACCAGCAGGCTTCAGAAACAGCAATATAGCCTCCTGTTTTCAGGAACCTGTGCCACTCCTTCAGTCCTCGTTCAAAGCCGATGTTATAAATCGCCCCTTCCGACCAGATCAGGTCCAGTTCCCCTTCCCCGAAGGGAAGCTGGTCCATGGAACCGCAGATCCCTTTTACCCTTTCCTGAAACCCCAGTTCCGAGGATTGGGCATTGAACCGGTCGATAAATCCCGGGAACAGATCGATCCCGGTGATACGGACCGGGGTATGTCGGGCGAGCACCATGGTTTGTCCGCCGGTACCGCAACCCAGATCGGCAATCTGCGCATCGGCCTGCAGGCCCGGGATAAAACTTAAAGCCTTTAGCGTCATTTCCGGGCTTCCGGGTCCCTGCCTTTCAAGGCCGGAGAAATATTCGCAGATTAAGCTGAAATCAAATTCGTGTATGGTTGAATTTTCGTTACTCATGATCATTCTTTATTGATGACCGGTGAATAACACCGGTCTGATTGTTTTGAAAAAATACAATGATAAATTCAGACCCGACGGGGTCCTGGCAGAAAAGGCACTAACTCCGGCAGAAAGCCGGGGTCAGTCAGCATACACGATCCGAAAAGATATTTAACATCCAAAGGTTTTACAGACACAAAGATAAAATAAGTTTCCGAATGGAAAACCGGTATATAACTGTGATTATTTTCAGCTGCTGTCCTGAACCGGTTCCGATAGCTTGTTTGAATTTGAAACATAAAGCAACCTCTGCCGGTGTTTTTTCATCCTGAGGCAAACCCAAAACCTATTCTCATGACAAACAGGACCCTTTCCCTTCTGGCTACCCTTGCCCTTGTTTTTTCAGGATGTGCCGATGAAAAATACGCATTGAATTACGAGTTTTCCGGAGACTACATCTATGATGAAAAGTACGAGGATTATGGCGAAAATCCATTTGTTGTCGTAAGCGAGGAACCCGTCTCCACCTTTTCCGTCGATGCAGACGGAGGCTCCTACACCAATATGCGCAGGTTCCTGTACCTGGGGCAGAAGCCGCCGGTGGCATCGGTCAGGATTGAGGAATATATCAACTTCTTTACCTTTGATTATGAAGAACCCGGCAACGGTGAGAATGTGGCCCTGAACTCGGAAATAGCTACCTGTCCCTGGAATACGGAGCATCTGCTGCTACGGATCGGGATGAAGGGGAAGACCATCCCTGAAGGTGAACTGCCCAATTCCAATTATGTCTTTCTGATTGATGTGTCGGGTTCCATGGACTCGCCTGACAAGCTCGGGATCCTGAAAACGGGTTTCAAACGGATGGTCGACAACCTTCGCGACCAGGACCGCATTGCCATCGTCACCTATGCGGGGGATGCTGCCGTTTTGCTTGAATCGACTTCCGGAGATGAGAAAAAGGAAATAAAGAGGGCTATTGACAAGCTGGGTGCGGGCGGCTCGACAGCAGGAGCTGCAGGAATAAGCACCGCATATGAAATGGCACTGGAAAACTTCATTCCCGATGGGAATAACCGGGTAATCCTCGGAACAGACGGTGATTTTAACGTAGGTCCATCCTCAACAGATGAATTGATTGAATTGATTGAGGAAAAGAGGGAATCTGGCGTTTATCTGACGGTGCTTGGCGTGGGAGGAGGAAATCTGAACGATGCGATGATGGAGCAGATTGCCAATAAGGGCAACGGGAACTACGAGTATATCGATAATGCCAGCCAGATTGAAAAAGTCTTTACCAATGAACTTGGGAAATTCTATACCGTTGCCAAAGATGCGAAAATCCAGATCACCTTTGAGCCGGATATGGTGTATTCCTATCGTCTTATCGGATATGAAAACAGGGCTCTCGAGAATGAGGATTTTGAAAAGGATACGGTTGACGCTGGTGAGATTGGCTCCACTCAGACCATCACCGCGCTGTACGAGCTGGTACTTCCCGAAAATCCGGGAAGTACTGATTTTGCAACCTTCGCTTTCAGGTACAAGAAACCCGGTGAAGAGTCAAGCCGTTTGCTGAACCATACCATTGCAGGAAACCCGGCCGACATTTCAGGCGCTTCTGATAACATGAGGTTCGCTGCTTCAATAGCCTGCTTCGGCTTAATCATGAAAGAGTCGGAGTACAGGGGCAGCGCAAACCGGCAAATGGTCCTTGATCTCGGAGAAGATGCCATGGACTTTGATCCCTTTGGCTACCGCGCAGAATTTATTGACCTTGTTAAGGACTGGAAGGAGGAGTAAATAATTCTGTGGCAGCCGGTTTGTTTTTTCCGGCAGGAAAATAAACCAGCGGATTCCTTTGCTTTTGTGTCTGGAAATGATTAGTTTAGTACAGCCTGACATCTCTGCTGGCTGACCTTTGATCCGTGTCACGGTTGTTCAGGAACGGATAGTATTTTTGGCAAAGCGGACAGTTGCCGGCAGATTCTTCATGGAAGGACCTACAATTTTTTCCATATGAATAAAGCTTCAGTTCTTCTGCTCGGCTTCCTGTTCAGCCTTCCGGCTGCAGCCCAGGAAAGAGGCACGGTCACCGATCCCCGTGACGGTCATGTGTATAAAACCGTGAAAATCGGTGACAGGTGGATCATGGCGGAAAATCTGGCTTATCAGCCCGAAAATGGTAACTTCTGGTCCGATACAGTTTTTTTTGAGAAGGACCAGAGTTGCGGTTTTATCTTCCAAAAAAACGAGTGGAGCTATAAAAATGGCAAGGTATTTTGTCTTCTCAGTTCGGGCGATTATATTTCAATCGGAAACCACAGACTCACGTTGCCCGGGACGATTGATCCCTGGCAGAAATACGGCACCCTGGTATTTGATAGCATTAAATACTACAGTATGAGTAAGTTTGATGGCTATATGCTTATCGACAGTGTGTTCTTTGAAAAGTACGGCTGGCTGTATGACTTTAAAACTGCAGCCACTGTCGCCTTCCCTGGCTGGCATGTCCCGTCCTCTGATGAAATGAAGGAGATCTGTAACACCATAAAAGGCAATGCCAATGACAAATACCTTGGCTTACTTGAAGGAGGTAGCAGCGGATTAAATGCAACCCTGGGTGGCTGGGGATTGTATACCGCCGACTGGCGGAAATTCAGGTCAATCCCATTACTGAATGGCGGGATATGGACCACTTCGGGCCTTGGCAGCAATGGGGTTTGTCTGGATTTTACAGGTCCGCCGAGTTTACGGAAAGGAGCCGCCCGTATGGGCCTGCTGTCGGTTTATACCGGACTGAACGTCAGACTGGTCAGGGACAACTGATGCCTCCGGTGGTTGTTTTTGAGTCGTATCTGGTTTCTTTACACCTTTTTAACAGCTTCTGAATTGCCATTTGCAACAGTAAATTGTAATTTTGAAGCAATTCATGATGAATCTTACCTTAAAACCGGCACTATGAAATATTTAGTTCTGCTAACTCTGTTGTTTATGACTTCCACTGGTTCATATGCCCAGCTCCACCTCGAAAGCGATCATTTCAAGACCCCGATGGGCGACCTGGAGATCTTCTTTGTCGGTCACGGGACCCTCATGATGAAGATCGACGGGAAAGTGATCCACATCGACCCGGTCCTGAGCGAATACGATTATACAAAAATGCCTGATGCGGACCTGATCCTCGTCACCCATCAGCATGGCGATCACCTCGACGCCAAAGCCATTGGGGAGATCCTCACACCTGCCACCACGCTGGTGATGCCCCCTGTCTGCAAAGAAGCCTATACCGGGAAGGGGAATATCCTGGTGATGAAAAACGGAGAGGAACAGAAGGTGGCTGGAATTGACATCAAGGCCTACCCGGCATATAACCTTGAACATAAACGCTCCGATGGAAATCCTTTTCATCCGAAAGGGGAGGGGAACGCCTACCTGCTGAACTTCGGCGGTTTTAAAGTACTTGTTGGAGGGGATACGGAGAATATTCCGGAACTCAAGGCCCTCAGTGATATCGATGTGGCCTTTCTGCCCATGAATCTTCCTTATACCATGACGCCCGAGATGGTGGCCGACCTTGCCCTGGCCATGAAACCAGCCATTCTTTATCCTTACCATTTCGGTAAAACGGATACGGGAAAGATTAAAGCACTGTTAAAAGATCATCCGGAGATCGAGGTGCGCCTCCGTGATCTCGACTGATCCACTGCCTGTTCAGTCTTTGCAGATCTTTCGGGTCGACAGCAGGATGCTGATGCTGTTGGCGATAAAAAGAAGTACCGGAAGGACAGCGGCACAAATCCAGACCGTTGTACTGATCCCCTCACTTGTTTCCAGGTTCCAGTTACCTGCTGCACGGGAAAAGGCTCCGGACAGAAAGATCGTTATCACCAGCGCCAGGCCGGAAACAGCCACTATCAGCAGGGCCAGGATCTGCATATAGGGTCTGGCAATGGCGACGTAACTCACCCCCTGGTGCCCCAGCATCCTGATCTTTGTCGCCGAACGGCTGATCATGAGCTGAAGGCTCAGCAGGAAGATCAGGAAGGAAAGTCCGATAATGATGGCTGCCAGCACGACCAGGAAACTGATAATGAATTTCAGGATGATGTTCAGCCTGCTGCTTTTAAGCTTTTCCCGGATCGTGTCATAACCCCTGTCTTCAATGTATTTCATGATCGCCGGATCGGTCGGATCCCTGGCCACAAGGATCACCCTCGAGGGCTCGCTTTTCTTCATGGTCCCGTAATGTGTATTGGCCCAGTCGAGGAAACTGTAGGGCACCAGGATGGTATTGATCCGGTTGCTGAAGCCGCAGATCTTTCCGTCGAAGAGGGCTCTTTGCCCGCGACTGCGGATCAGCAGGCGGAAATGAACCATGGAGATTACGCCCTTGGGCACCTGGGGGAGTCCCTGGCTCTGGGCAAAACCGAAATTATAGAGGTTGAGGTAGTCCTGCGGGATAATGATCGGCACGATACTGTCGCCCGGCTTCCAGTGCCAGTCTTCGGAGCGGACATCGATGTATTCGTCGGGAACGGCTTCAAAAAAAAGATCCGTAAAGAAATCCGGAAAACGTTCGTTTTCGGTGTAGGCACTGACGGGAAAGAGGTTTGATATAAATGGAGCCACTTTTTCGGCAAAGGGCTGGGCGGCCAGTTCACGGATCTCGGCGTCTGAAAATCCCGTTTTGTTCAGCCCCAGGGTCTGTACAAGTCCAACCTGCTTATTGATGACAATGTATTCCGGATCGAGCAGATCGCTGTTTTCGTTAAGGATCCCCTTCACATTTTCATAAAACTGGAGCCCCGAGAACAGCAGGACGAGCCCGGCAAGTGTCCCGGAAAAAGCCCAGAAAAGATGGGTGCGGCTGTTTTCTTTCCAGAGCAGGTAAAAAAGGTAGCGGCCGGTCGTTTTCATGTTTTCCTTTCTTATAAATGAAGGCGCTGGTCGAAACTCATGTCACTGTTGTGACCCAGGGAGGTGAAGAGGAGACCGGCGCCCTGTTTTTCGCAGGCTTCTTTCAGCAGGGTGAAAGCCTCGGCTGCATTCTCATCGTCGATATGGCTGAAACATTCATCGGCCAGCAAAAAGCTGAAGGGCTGGCAAAGTGCACGGATAATGGTCACCCGCTGCCGCTGTCCGAAGGATAACAGGCCGGTTTTCTTATTCAGAAAAGGCGCTATACCCGTCCGTTCCGCCATCTCCCGAATCGTTTTTTCAGGGAGGAAGCGGGTGAGGCTGTTCTTCAGAAGGATATTTTCCAGCGCGGTAAGTTCATCGAACAGTTCGAGCCCCTGAAAAATGCAGGACAGCTTTTTCTGCCGGATCTCCGGCCAATCCTTTTGCGTAAGCTTCCTGATATTTTTACCGTCAAGGGAGAGCTCTCCGGAATAATCCTTCCTGATCCCTAAAATAATCGCCAGCAGCGTGGTCTTCCCTTTACCGGAAGGTGCTTCTATGAGGTAGGAAGTACCCTGGCTGAAGCTAACACCATCCCTTCTCCAGATGGCCGAACCGGAGGTGTCCAGTTCAGCCATCGGAAGAGGAATTACATTTTCGAGGGTGATCAGCATGGGTGTTATTCCTGACCGATCTCGCTCATCCGCAGCAAGGTATACAGACTGTTTTCGTTTGGTTTCGCGGTCTCCAGGGTGAAGTTCCCCTTGTTGTTTGCACTGGTCATCAGCATGCAATCGAAGGATTCGGAAACATATTTGGAAATTTTACTGCCCTGGGGTGACTGTCCGAGCGCACTCTGTATCATTGAGGGATAGGTACTCAGGTTGAGGTTCATGTACATGGCCATCGGTGAGGAGGCAAGTTCCTTGAAACGGGTGTCGTTGAGCGACTTTTCGAGTTTACCGTTTTTGATGGTCTGATTATAGCCTTTGCTGTTGGTCAGCACCCATACTCCGTTGACAATCCCGCTGTAGATCTCGTTCCCCTGGATATTGATCATGAAGAAGTCGCCCTGGTTTTCAACGGGTGCCATATCCTTCATCTTTCCCATGAGCTTTTCCTGAATGGCGGCATCGTCGACACCGATCCCGATAAAGATCTCAACAGGCATGGAGGCAGAGGCTTCGGTTCCGTTCACGGCAATAATGAAATCACCGGTAAGGGCATCCCAGAGCTCCTGCGTGCTCATCCCGGTGGCCTGTTCAACGGCAGCACCTACACTGTCGATTTCAGCGGGTGCAAACTGGTCGATCAGACTTTTGATCTTATCCAGTTCAACCCCTGCACCAAAGGCCAGGAGCAGGTTTCCGGCCGGCGCCATTTCCAGCAGTTTCGGATCGATTGCTTCCTTCATAACCAGGAACTGGTCGATGTTTTTCTGTACCTCGTCGCTGAAGTTTGTTTCGCTGTTGACGTATAGGGCCCCGTCGGCAAAATCGCAGTAAAGATGGGCATAGTTGTTATACAGGTTAACGGGAAGGGTGAGCTGCTGTTCTTCGCCCATTTTTTCAAGAAGCGGCTTGAGCTCATTGGAGGAGACCCAGATGTTGATATCTTTCATCTTCCCAAGAAAGTCTTTGAAATCCACCATGGTGGTAATGGCCTCTTCCTTCGGAAGGTTAAGCAGGCGTTTGATTTCAGCAAGACGCACTTCCTTTTCCCAGCAGTTCTCGAATGCGGTGAAAAGAAGTACTTCATCGGTCCAGGCAAGTGTTACATCATCACCTTCCGGCATGAAATATGTAAAACCCTCTCCGTTCCCGAAAGTGAGTTCGTTGTTTTTGTCGGCTGTTCTGATGGTTTTTTCAAGATCAGATTTGTTATCAACGCCGGCAATGACAGCAAATACAGGTTCGTCTTCATAGAGGTAGGCAAAAACAAAGGCATATTCATCGATCATGAGGCCCGACTTCGAGGGATTTTCAATAAGTGCCCTTGCAAATTCGTCATCCACACTGTTTTTAATGCTTTCCAGAGAGCTGATGCCACCTTTGTCATAGATCTGCCCGGGGTGAATGGAGGCGACAAGGATCGCATTATCGGGGATATTATTGACAAACTCGGCGGTTTTTTTTGTACAGGAGGTCATGATGATCCCCGATACAATGAGTGTAAGTAATACTATACGTTTCATGAATGGTGGGTATTGATTTGAGGATTAATAAAGTACAATAAAGATATATAAATAATCCGCATAATTGAACTCAGTTGTAAACATTTCCCCGGGGCAGCATTCCGGCCGGTTAAAAAAAATGGTTTAACTTGTCGGTAGTCGTCCAATTCATTGATTATGAAACGGAAAATTATCGCAGTTTATTCCATCCTGCTGGCCGTCTCCCTCGTGGCTCTCTGGCTTATGATCCTTTCCGGAGAGGGGGTTCCGGAAGGGAGGACTGAAATGGCTTTCCATCTTAGCTCCGAATTTTTTATGGCTTTTCTTTCTTTTTTAAGCGGGATCCTTCTGCTGAAACACCGGCCTGCAGGAACCGGCTTAAATATTGCCGCTCATTCGATGGTTATCTATTCGGTGCTTAATGCAGCCGGATATTACGGGGAAAGGGGACAAAAAGGAATGATGTTTATGTTTGTTGCTCTTCTGGCGGTCTCCCTGGCGATCATGGGTTTTCAGCTTTTACGGATCAGGGCCGGGGTAAAAGCATAAAAAAAAGCCGGACAGAATCCGGCTTAATATATCTGGCTCTGCCTGCTATTCAAGAAAGTAACGTATCCCGATGGCGGCGTTCATATCAAAACCTGAACCGGGAATAAGATCAAGGATCGGGACCAGTTCGAAAAATACGTCAAAGGGTACATCTTCAAAGGCATATGCCACACCGAAGGGGACCCGGATACCAACTCTTGGGTCGGAAGAAATAAGCACCCTGCCGCCGACGCCGAAATAGAACGGAAGGCTTCCTTTTTTTACATCAAATTCAAAAGGATGTAACAACATGTCGGCGTGGACATGGATGAATCCGCCGTAACTGGTGATTGCCCAGGCAGCAGCCCCGTCAATAGCCGTTGTGCGGCTGGTCCACATCTTGGCGCTCAGACCCGTCGGATTTCCAAGGATAACCCCAACGCCTAATCCTGAACTCTGGCTGAAAGCGGAAAGTGCCAGGAACAATGCGAAAGTTGCAACAAGTAATCTTTTCATAGTTTTCAAATTTGTTTATGCGAAGATAAAAGAATATACCGTAAATGAAAAACCTGCGGCTGCTTACCTGGCCGTAAAAAGGCCCGCGCTTTTGTCAGGCAATGAACATCAGGGTGACCCCTGCGACGCTGATCAGAGCCCCCACCACTTCGAGCCAGGTCACTTTCTGCTTGAAAAGCAACACTGCAGGAGGGATAATCAGCACGGGAACAATGGCCATGATTGTCGACGCCACCCCCGTGGTGGTATACCGCACTGCCAGGAGGGAAAAGGATACACCCAGGAAAGGCCCGAAAAAGGATCCCACGGTGATATTCATCATCCCCCTTGCATTCCGCACGGCATCCCTGACCCGCTGCCAGCGCCCGAGAACCGTCACCAGAATGGTAAAGCCGGCCATCCCGGCAATGATCCGGATCTGCGTGGCTGCAAAGGGATCGTAATCCTTCATCCCGAGTTTGCTGAGTACCAGCCCGACCGCCTGGCCAATGGCTCCGCCGAAAGCAAAGAGGATGCCTTTCGCCGACAGTTTGAGGCGGAGCTTCTTTTCGCCGTTGCTTCTGGAGAAAATTGCCAGGGAGATCCCCCCGATGGTCAGGGCCATGCCCAGGTAATTCATCAGGCTGAGGGTTTCACCCAGGATGAGCCAGCCGGTGAGGGCGGTAATCGGGGGAACCAGGGTCATGATCAGCATGGCAAAACGGGATCCAATAATCGTGTAGGATTTGAACAGGAACAGATCGCCGAACACGAAACCGACCAGTCCCGACAGGATCAGCCAGATCCAATTGTCTGCCGAAGCATCCAGCGGCAGAGGTAAACCCCGGTGGATCCACGAAAAGATGGTCAGGAAAATCATCCCCAGAAAAAGGCGGATAATATTGACCGACAATGATCCCACTTTCATGCTGGCACGTTCAAAGGCCAGAGCTGTTACAGTCCAGAAAATGGCAGTAAGCAACGCAGCGGATTCACCCAGGTAATTCTGCATAGGGCAGGTTTAAAATTTATGCAAGTGTAGGAAAAAGTTTGGGACCTTGATACAGCACTGCAGAATATTGTTGAGCGGCGGGCCTGCAGTATCAGTTGCCTGTTTCAACCTGTATTATTGGTATTTCACCTTGAAATTGCCTACGTTGACTGATTTCTGCTTTTTTTCTCTCTTTATTTCACTATTTTAGGTCTCTTAACTCCAACATTTTAGCTATGAAAAAACTTGCTCTGCTGATTATACCACTTTTACTTGTATCATGTAAGTCTAAAAAACAGGAAATCTTCGAATGGCGCGGAGACGACCGCAGCGGTATCTTTTCCGAAACCGGGCTGATGAAGCAGTGGCCTGAAGACGGGCCCGAATTGCTCTGGACCGCCGAAGGGGTCGGGAACGGATATGGTTCACCACTGGTCACTTCCGACAGGATCTTTATAAACGGCGAGACCGATTCCACCGGTTACCTGGTAGCCTTCGATCCGGAGGGAAAGCTGCTCTGGAAAAGCAGCTACGGGCCCGAGTATACCGTTAGTTTCCAGGGATCCCGTTCCACTCCCACCTATGTCGACGGCAAATTATATGTTTGCTCCGGTGAGGGCCGGATTACCTGTTTCAATGCAGCCGATGGTTCGGAACTCTGGCATCGGGAAATGATCGGTGATCTGCACGGGACAATGAACCGTTTTGGTTATTCACAATCCCTCCTTGTCGACGACCGCTTTGTCTATTGCCAGCCCGGCGGCGCCGACACCAATATGGTGGCCCTTGACCGTAACGACGGAACCCTGTTCTGGTTCAATGCCGGAAAAGGAGAGATCTCTGCCTACTGTTCTCCCCGGATCATTGATCATAATGGACAAAAGCTCCTGCTTACCTTTTCCGAGCACCATCTTCTGGCCTTTGATCCGGCGATCGGCGAACTGTTATGGTCGGTTGAGCAGGATACGACCTGTGATATTCATGGAAATACGCCCATTTATTATAATGGCTGCGTATACAGCTCCTCGGGTTGCGGGAGCATGACTTTGAAACTGGAGTTATCAGATGACGGACGGGCTGTTAAGCAGATCTGGAGGAATGACAATCTGGATAACACACTGGGAGGAGTCCTGACAGTCGGGAACAGCCTGATCGGTACCGGTCACCGGAAGCGCTTCCTGAAAAGAGTGGATATGGAAAGCGGCATCTGTACCGATTCCGTTAATACAGGAAGAGGCTGCATGATTGCAGCCGACGGGATGCTTTACCTGTATAACGAACAGGGACTCGTTCAATTGATTTCTGTTAGTACCGACTCACTTTCTGTAGTCAGTTCCTTTAAGATAACTCTTGGGGAAAATGAGCATTTCGCCCATCCGGCTATCGGACAGGGAAAGCTCTTCATCCGTCACGGCGATGTGCTGATGGCTTACGGGATCAGGGATGAACAGGGGTCCTGATAAAATGGTACAGGGATGAACAGGATATGCCTTATCACGCTGGGAACTGCTTCACTCCTTTACGGATGCCGGACTGAACCGGATACCGGCGGGATCCCGGGACCTGAGCCCGGATTCCGGCCGAATATCCTCTGGATCACCTGCGAGGATATCACCCCCTCCCTGGGCTGTTATGGCGATTCCTCTGCAAAAACCCCGGTGCTCGATCGTCTGGCGGCCAGCGGGATACGCTATACCAATGCCTGTTCGGTTGCCGGCGTCTGTGCACCGAGCCGGCATGCGTTGATCACCGGGATGTATCCGACAAGTACAGGCGGTAATCACATGAGAACCATTTACAATATGGTGGAAGATATCCCGGATTACGGGGTGATCATGGACCCGGCTGTAAAATGTTTCTCTGAGTTCCTGAGGAGAGAAGGGTATTATTGCACCAACTGTGAAAAAACAGATTATCAGTTCGTAGCCCCGGTTACCGCATGGGATGAGTGCAGTGTATCAGCGCATTACCGGCACAGGAAACCCGGTCAGCCCTTTTTTGCCGTATTTAATTTCATGACTACGCACGAATCACGTATATGGACCCAGGCTGGCGAACCCCTCCTGGTTAGTATTGATTCTGTTAAGATTCCTCCATATTTCCCTGACATCCCGGTGGTCAGAAAGGATGTGGCCCGTAAGTATTCCAATATTGCTGAGATGGATGCGCAGGTGGGGATCCTGCTGGATCAGCTTGAAGCCGACGGCCTGCTCGACAGTACGATCATATTCTTTTTTTCGGATCACGGGGGGATGCTGCCCCGGGAGAAAAGGGAGCTTTACGATACCGGGCTGAAGGTACCCTTCCTGGTGAGATTCCCCGGGAAAAGGGGAGCGGGTTCGGTAAGGGATGAACTGGTCAGTTTTGTCGATTTCGCACCGACTGTTCTTTCGCTTGCCGGTGTAAAACCTCCTGAATATATGCAGGGCCAGGCCTTTCTCGGGAAGTATAAAATCAAAGAACAAAGGAAATATATCTTTGCTGCCCGCGACCGGATGGATACGGAGTACGATATGGTCAGGGCCGTAAGGGACCAGCGCTACAAATACATCCGGAATTATCACCCGGAACTGCCTTATGTGCAGAACATTGAGTACAGGAAGCAGATTCCGATGATGAATGTACTTTATGAATTTGACAGGGAAGACCGTTTTACCGGGGTGGAGAAACTCTGGTGGAGGAAAAGCAAACCGGTGGAAGAACTCTACGATACCTGGTCCGATCCCTTTGAATTTGAGGACCTCGCCGGAGATACCCTGTACAGGGAAAAACTGGAGGAACTGCGCCAGGCCATGGATAACTGGCAGAACACCTATGGCGATAAGGGTTTTATCCCCGAAAAGGAACTGGTAAGGAGCATGTGGGGAGGTGAGGTTCAGCCTCTGACGGCACCGGTGGAGTTCAGGCTTGAAAATCAGCGTCTGGTCCTTTATTCCCCAACGGAAGGAGCCAGTATTGCCTGGCAATATGCCGATACGGATAAGGCCGGCTACTGGAAACTGTATACGGAGTCCTTTGTTCCTGCAGGCGGAAAGAAGATCCGGAGTAAAGCCATCCGGATCGGGTATCGGGAAAGTGAGGTCAGCACCTGGATTGTACAATAGAAACCCGCTTACGGGACTGTTTCATTTGTTGATGAAAAAAAGCGCCGGATAAGTCCCGGCGCTTTTTTTATAACAAACAGAAAATCCAGCTTCAGCTCATTGCCTGATCATTTTTCTGAATACCATGTTCCCGTCTTCCATATCAATGGTCAGCAGGTAAAGTCCGGCAGGGCAGTCGCCGGCATAAAGCGGGTTCTCGCCGTCAGGTGAGTAGACCTTCAGGACTCTGCCGGAAAGATCCGAAAGGGTGATCCGGTGTACGGGATCTCCTGCACCTACGAAGATGTAGTCGCTAAAGGGATTGGGATACAGGACCGGCTCACTGCCAGTGTTATTTACAGGCACCG
The DNA here is from genome assembly GCA_049325415.1 of Bacteroidota bacterium. Classification (GTDB taxonomy): domain Bacteria; phylum Bacteroidota; class Bacteroidia; order Bacteroidales; genus JBMOLL01. The sequence goes on from JBMOLL010000050.1 coordinate 68,890, forward strand.
CAGCAGGAGTCAGAAGGACAGAGATCGTGGTGTCTTTCCGGAGGTAGAGGCTTCCGGTAAGATCGAGATGGTCCTCTGCAGTAATGGTATAGGAATACTCCTGCTCCACAGGAACGCTTTCCAGCAAGGCTGTTCCGCTTTCGTTAAACGTTGATTCGTAAGTGCCGAGCAGCACATTCCCGCTGCTGAGGCCGGTGGAGGAACTTACCAGGAAAGTAATGTCGGCCGCCACCCGCTCCAGGTCCAGATTGACCGTGGTATCGGCACCCAGGTCGAGCGTGCCGCTGAGTATTCCGTAATTCTTTTTCTCCGCCGAATAGGCAACATTACTGTGAACCGGAACGGAATAGAAAGTACAGATCCCGACGGTATTCGTCTCCTGAGTCTCTTCGCCAATCGTGATGCTGACTCCGTAAAGCAGGTTCCCGCTGGTTTTGGTACGGAATTTCACATTGGCGGCCGAGCGCTGCAGGTCAAAATTCAGGTTGACGTCGGAATCGATGCTGAAGGATTCGGTGAGGCTGACATAATTCACCTTATCCAGGCGGATACTGAAATCCCCGCTTTTTCGGGTAAAGGTGTACTCCCCGTTGTTATCCGTGGTGTATACCCCACCGGCTGTGGTAATGGTAACCCCGGTGACTGCAGTTCCCCTTTCGGCATCCAGGACCTTAACATTTACCTTGAAATCAGCAGAGTCCATCAGAATGGTCAGAACGGAGTCTTTTTTAATAAACAGGGCTTTATCGACCACGGGTTCAAAATATATCCTGCTGATATTCAGTATCATATCTCCCTGCGGCAGAACGAAATTAGCTTCACCGTTACTGTCGGTGATCCCGCTTTCTCCTTCGAGCTCAACCGAACAACCTTCGAGTGCCTCAAGGGTCGCACTGTTCTTTACCACCACGGTGACCGTCACAGGAGCGCCGGGAAGGAGGTTCATTACGTTCTCATCGGTGAAAGGCAATAAAGGCACACTTTCCAGTGAAAGCACCTCGCTGCCTGTGTAGGACACGGTGAGCACATCGAGTGCTGAAACCGGCTGGTTGAGGAAAATATGGATGATCCGTGGATCGGTGGCATCTGCTTCGATATGGCTGATCGTAAGTGTCGCCGATCCGTTGGCAGTGACGGTGAATCCTGCAGGATTGGCCGGAAAGGTTACGGCTTCCGACAGTTTTACGCTGATCATCTGCGGGTCGGTTTCGATCATGGATTTTACATAGGAAAGCGGGGGCTTTTTATCGATCATCACGTAAACCACACCCAGTGCCGGAAGATCCACTGTGATGCCCCCTTCGGTTTCGCACGAGCGTGCCTTTATCGTCGCATATTCATCGGGGCCACCGCCCTGTTCGTCGGTTTCGATCCCGTTGATCAGGACCTTTCTGGAGAAATCGCCGTTATCCGTACCGCCGGTCAGCGTGTGGTAATAATAGTAAATACCGGTTTCCAGGTTACTGGTTTCGATCTGAACGGTTTCGTTTGTCCGGCTTTTATTGATAAGGACGATCCCGGTCTGTCCGGAGCTGAAGACGGATGAATAGGAAATGACATTGCTGTTGCCGCTCACCGTTGAGGCAAGCATCTGATCGCCAAAATATTTCTGAAAGTAATACATGTAGAAAAAGGCCGGTCTCGGATTATAGGCGTCCACACCGGGTTCTCCCCCGGTAGAAAAAATGGCATGATCGTTCCCGTTATCCCAGCCGTTTACCAGGTCCCAGCGGGAAGAAAACCCGTATCCGTTCTTAATGTATTCCCCGAGCACGAGTGCGGCATGCATGCCATTGATATAGGACACGGCCTGCATCGACCCCACGGCAAAAATATTCCATTCGGTCATAGCCAGGGGGAGCATGGTTTTGCCCTTTTCGGTCATGTCGGCCACGATCTGGTTTTTTATCTGTGTGGCCACGGTATGTGAACCAAGGATAGCGGCTACCGTGGAGTTCTGATCATAGGGGGTGTAGTAGGAATGTACGCTGATGAAGTCGGCCAGGTCGCCCACCTCGGCCATCATCTGTTCATTCCAGTTAGTCTGGATGGGGTCGTAGGAACTTTCGGCATCAAAGGCCACCACGCCGATCTTAATATCCACTCCGATCTGCGAGGCTGCATAACGCATCGAATCAAGGAAAACCTTGCAATGCTGTCCGTATAGCTGGCCGGAAATATAACGGGGTTGTCCGTCCTTGTTCAGCGACTGATCGATCTCGTAGCCGGCTTCCCAGCTTCCGAAATCCTCGTTCCCGATCTCCCAGAATTTTGAGCGGCCGTTGTCGTAGCGGACCCATTCGGCAGCCATGTGGGCAGCTTTCGCCACCGGGTTGGCACTGGTGCCGTAACGGGCATAGCCGTAGTTTACCGTAATCATCCCCACACTGTTGGTATTCGACAGAAGCGTATAATACTCATCCGTCGACATCTGCCAGCTCTGGGTGGAGGTCCCGTACCAGGGACTGATTGTCGAAGGAATGTCGGCGGGTCGGTCGTTGTAAGGTACGTTCCAGAAATAGACATCCGACAGGCTGCCCCCCGGCCAGCGCAGTACGTGCGGGTTCAGGTTCTTCAGGTCGGTCATGGCCGTGGCGTTCTTCGGCATGCCGTTGTCCCAGGATACGGCGTTATTGCCGTAAACATATTTCGGGACCTTGTTCAGGAGCTGGGAACCATCTACCGAGATGGTCACGGTTGCCGCCGAGCTTGTTTTTTCCGTTTCCTGGTGTTCGGGGATCACGGCTTCAAGCGGCTGCCCGTCGTCGAGAAAGAAACCAGGGGTCTGAGCCTGTGCAGATGGCAGGATCTGATACAGAATAACCAATACAAACACAGACAGGGAGCGAAATCCGTTTGTCTTCATAAGCAATGCAAGTTCTATAGTTGTCAGTTGCCGTGAAGATAGGGATTTGATTTTAAAAATAGAACTAAAGTTGACCAGTGGATAAAAAGCGAAGGGACGTAAAAAATGGAGGAAGCCTTCCTGGCAGGAGAAACCTGATATGAATAAACTCCTGCCCGAAGACTTCCTCTTCTGTAATAAACTACCTGTATGAAACCTATCTAAAAAGAAACATTCGTCAGTTTTCCGCTTATGGTAAAAGTCTTTTTCAATGTGCCACCGGAATAGGAGCCCCCGGTGATCAACCCCCCAGTACTGGTTCCGGTGGAATTTCCTCCTGTATAGATGCTGTAGCTTTTTCCACTTGCCAGAGCAGGGGATGAAAACACCATGGAATAATAGGACCTGACCGGTTTAAAGGTGAATATATAATTTCCATCACTGTCTGCTACGTGAAACAGTGTACCTGCTGCGAAACTCGTGCTGCTCATAGCCTGCACCGAATACTGGGATGATGTGGTGCCAGGCGCTTCTGTATTGTTCGAATTGGTACCTGATATAATGAGAAGTCCACCGTTCACATTTTTGGTACCGTTGACATCCATGCCGACTTCAGGTGATGATTGAGGCCCATGTACCAGCACGGTACCTCCTGTCATAGTGAATGCTCCGTTACTGTCGATACCATCGCCTCCGGATGCATTTACCATGATGATTCCACCCTTAAGATTGAGCTGACTGCCGTCATCGGCTTCGCCACCACTTCCTTTTGTAGCATTGAATCCATCGTCGGAAGCGACCAAACTGACCGTACCGCTGTTAACCGTGATCGCGGCACTCTCAATGGCTTCTGTTGATTTGGTAATCGACAAAGTGGCCGTACTAATCGTTACGGAAGTCTCTGATTTGATACCGTCATCTGCCGAAGAAACAGTAATGTTTCCGTTGTCAATCGTGATGGCCCCGTCGCAGGTGATAGCTTTCGATTCGTCGTAATCGCCGGTGGTTTGTGATCCCGGAGGACCTCCGGAGGAGCCCGACGTGATCGTTATCTTTGTCCCGGTAGTGGTAACATTTACCACAGGCGACGAGTAAATCGTACCTATGTTAAGTGTTCCGTCGGCTGAGATTCCCTTGCTTCCAGCACCGGATGCTGTCAATGTCGCTGTACCTGCGGAAAGCAGAATGTTACCATTGGAGGAGAGGCAGGATCCGTGATAGGAATCCCTGGTGCCGCTGCTGTTGGTGTACGTGGTGCCGTTTCCTGATGTGCTGACGTTAAGGCTACCCCCGGTCATGCATATACTGGTTTCAGATGAGATCCCTTTTCCAGATGCTCCTGTACAGGTTATCGTCACCGTTGCACCGTCAATGGTGATCCCCGCATCGCTTTTCAGTGCGGTGCAGTAGGAGGGATCGTAGCCTGAGCCGGAGGCTTCGAGCACGGCATTTCCCGACGACCGGACCGTTAAGGTTCCGCCACTCAGAAGCATGGCCTGGCCCGACCGGATCCCTTTTGACTGGTTGCCTGAATGAACAACAGAAACCGTACCCCCTGTCATGGTAAGGGTACTGTCACAACTGATTCCTTTGGCATCGGCAGCGCTTTCATTCACCGTCAGGGAGCCTCCGCAGATGAATACATAGCCTTCATCCCCGTCAATCCCATCGCACGAGGAGGTGGCTGTTATTGTTCCACCGGAGACTTCAACCCCATCTTTGGCATGGATCGCATCCTTTGTTGCCGAACTGACGGTAATCGTTCCGTTTTCAATGAAAATTTGGTCATCGCTGCAAATGGCATGCTGATCCGATCCCATTCCTGCAATAGTAAGGTTGCCCGTACCGGTAAACAGCAGCTTGCCTTCACTGAACAGGGCGGCATCCTGATCCTCCTGTTCCCCGTCGCTGCCGTTAACAGGAGTTGCATAGTTTACACCGTCGGAAAGACTGTTTACACTTCCTTCTTCGAGGATCAGAGTGGCTTTCTTTCCCGACTGGACATTTATGGCAGGACCGTCGGTGTTTGTCAGGTCCAGGTTGCTGAAAACCAGGTTAAACCTTTTTTCACTGTAAATCTTGAACATTCCATCGCTGCCTTCACCGGAGAGGCGGTATGTGATATCGGAGGTCTCTGCCGTTGAGGTGATGGTCACATCGCCATCATCCACGACCGCTGAAACCCCATCATAAGCAAGAGGGTTGATTACCCGGGCTGTGGTTCCGGAATAGATAATGTCAACGGTGTCTGATCCGGTTCCGAAGGTCAGGCTGTCGAGCCCGGTGATAAAGTATCCGGTCAGGTCGTTGTCGATCCGGATAAAGATCCGGGAGCCATCCGGACTGAATATTACTGAATCCAGACGCGACAGGGCCACACTCATACTGATCCCGTCGGCACGGTGAATGAAGATCCGGTCCTGGGCAAACAGGGAGGCAGATAGCAGGAGCAGGGCAGAAAGGAGCAGAGTTTTTTTCATTGCCGGATCAGTTTGAGTGAACGGGTTCCGGTTCTGACAAGATAAATTCCGGGTTCAAGGTTTTCAACACTGATGGCGGGCTGCGAGGGGCTTACAAAGCCCTCAAGGACCAGGCTGCCATCAATTCGGTATATGAAGAATTGGTTGTTCCCTTCGGGGAGGTTGGTAATGCTAAATTCACCGGATGAGGGATTGGGAATGATCCGGGAGGATCCGGCACCTGCTGTTTCCGACACGGATAGATATTTCCCGCTATTGAAACGGATCACGCTGATATCTGCAAGAGAGTAGTTTGCTTCCGATCCATCCCGGTAACTTATATATAACTGGTTTTCCGGGAAGGAAATATAATTCAGCCAGGTCAAGGAATCGGTGGTTTCCGTTCCTGAGGTGGTTATCAAAGTTAACTCCTGGGCATAAAGCACCGGACTGGAAAACAGCAATGCTGTATGAATGAGCAGATGCAGTTGGTCTTTCAGCCGTCGGAACGGATCCGTAATTGCCGGCGGATCGGCTTTCTTCCCGGAATAAAGAACCGATCCCGGTTTAAACAGGAATAACTCAGGCATAATTAACGGAGCTTGGAATTACGTTTATCTTTCAAAGAGAAGGCTTCCCGCGTGAATCGGATTTTTCAACTCAGGCTTTTGTCAACAAGGGAAGCATTTCATCTTTTTGTACTACAGACGTAATTCGCCGCTATTTTATTCCCGGGAAGAATTCAACCTTTAAAACCACTATTCCGAGGGGAGCGGGATATACTTAATGCCGGTTCACAGACAACTGTCGTTCAAAGAACCCGGTGTTCCATGGTCGCCGGTGGAATAAACTGAGGAAGAGATGCACCACGACGCGCCCAGAATGGCAAGTTCCGGATCGTTGATGCCGGGATCCAGACAAATGGAGCTGCCGCTGGCTGCCGGAAACCCGCCTGTTCCGTACTGAACGCCAAAGAGCAGTTCCCCGGGAGCGGCGAGGCTTCCACCGTCATAGATTTCCAGCAGGGAACCTGTATTTGAGAGGGATATGGCAGAGCCGTAAACATACTGGTTGACTGCGTTTGTAGCTGTGGCTGTCCTGGCCAGGACATAAAACTCGCCCGGTGCGAGGCTGGCGGTGCTGCTTATGCTGTGGGCGTAAAGATGATCCCGCACCAGGAGCAAGCCCGTGAGGCTGATGCTTTCCGGGGAGTTGTTGTAAATTTCGATCCATTCCCCTTCCGTATCGCCAAGTGCCGAAGGATCGTACATGATCTCCGTGATCAGCAGTGATCCGTAACCCGTTTCAGGCAGGACCGGGTCGGGTTCATCTTCAATGGTTTCGCTCACCGGAATAATCTCCAGTTCCAGTCCTGTGGTGTCGAGGGTCACCTGGAAACTCCCAGAACCCCCGCTTACCGAAGCATCCACCTCGATACGGTAATGGCGGTTGGGCAGGGGAGCAGCTATGGAGCCATGCAGGACTTTTGTGATCTCGCTGCCGTCGGGGTTTATATATTCAAGGTACACCCTGACCTGCAAAGGCAGCGGTCTGAAATAGCCATAACGGGTTTCGCTGCTGCCGTACTCCAGCGAATCGAGCGGGGAAGCAACCACAGCACGGTAATTGTCGAAGGCCGAAGCTACATTTTCCGACCAGTTCACAGAAACGACGGTATTGGCCAGGGTACAGACAATGCTGACGGCCTCGTGGGTTCCGCTGTTGATCAGGAAGAGACCGGAAGAGCCGTAGTAATAGGGATTGCTGAAGGCAGCCGGAAGATCGTTCCCGGAATCCACGGTCACAAAATAATATCCCGGCTCGAGGGCCACCGTATCCGGCATGGCTGAAAGTTGTTCGAAGCTCAGGTACACCGTGGAGTCGGGCCGGCAGATCCTCACCCTGAAATCTTCCAGCCCGGCGGTGGATTTCAGATTACTGCCCGATTCATGGATCGTCAGGGTCAGGTCAACGGAAAGCGACAGGGAACCGGGACTGTCGGCTGGAAAGGGAGGATCTTCCTGGCAGGCAAGGGTAAGCGAGAGCAGGAAAGTTAGCGGCAGAAGCACATTTTTTTTCATAGTTAAAGATTTTTAGGTTAATAAATAGCTGTCAAACCTTTATGTGCTGAGGAAGGAAAATATCGTCGGGCCATAGCTCTTTTTTGCCGAAAGGGATAAAAAGGAGGACAGGCTTTATCAGAACGAAGGCCGGCGGGGTTGATAATTTTTCGAACATGTTGTATAAATGTTCTATTACCCGAGAGATATATCTGATTAATTTTTAACTTAGTATGGACACCTGACCTGTATTTTCCCGTGAACGAGGCAGTGAGTGGGATTCAGGAGTAAGCCGGTCGGTAAGAACATAAGTAAGAAACTTAAAATTCTGTTTTATGAAAATCTTATTACCGGTAATTTTCATGGTGTACACCATGTCGCTTTCTGCACAGTGGAACTGGCTCAACCCCAAGCCCCAGGGCGATGCCATAAACGACATCTGTTTTGTGAACAGTAATCTTGGTTTTGCGGTTACTTCAGGTGGAGGACTATTATCAACGAAGGATGCAGGGTTAACCTGGTCCCTTGATCAGACTATTTCAACTTTTTACCTCAGAGCACTTTATTTTCCGGATGAGACATACGGCTTTGCCTGCGGATCTGATGGCACCGTGGTTAAAACAATTGATGGAGGGGAGAGCTGGACCTCTGTGGGCTCTTCTGCATATGACGATTTTTTCGAAGATATCTTTTTTATAAATAGGGATACCGGTTTTGTTGTTGCAGAATACGGTACACTTATAAGGACATACGATGGGGGACAGAACTGGGAGAAGGTCGATTTGAATTCAAGCGAATATCTGACAGCTATCAGTTTTCCGACTTCGGAAACGGGTTATATTTCTGCGAAGAATGGTTATTTATATAAAACTGACGATAGAGGGGTTACCTGGACGGAAATAGATACTTACGAAGCTGAAAATTTTAACTGCATCTGGTTTGCAGATGAAGACAACGGCTGGATGGCCGGTGACTGGGGGGCTATTTTCCGGACAAGTGATGGTGGCTTAACATGGACTAATAAATCAATAACTGACGGACACCCCTATTTTCAAGAATGTTCATTCATCGATATAAATACCGGCTTTCTGGTTGCAGACGGATATGTATCCCTGACAACCGACGGTGGTGAGAACTGGACCACAACCCTCTTTGATGATTATAATTATATACCTTCCGTCTGGGCTCTCAGCAGCCAGGAAATTGTCATCGGGAATGAGTTTGGGGTTCTGAGGCGCAGTAGCGATGGCGGTACTACCTGGTCGGACCTATATGCGAATGTAACAGAACAGAACGAGGATCTGAATGCAATCGGATTTTTTGATGATGCAAACGGCATCATCGCCGGTGAGGAAGGTTTGATTCTTATCAGCTCCGACAGCGGCAAAAGCTGGAGCAGGGTTGATGCCGGCATCTGGGTTAATCTGAATGATCTGGTCATAACCGGGGAATCGTCGTGTGTGGTATTTGGAAATAGCGGTAAAATAATCAGTACTGCGGATAAAGGAGTAAACTGGACCCCGGTTACTTCGGGGGTTACGGCAGCTCTTTACGGGGCGACCTCATATGATGGGAGCAAAATCTGGTGCTGTGGTGCGTCCGGAACCATTCTTTACAGTGCAGACGGCGGGGCTTCCTGGAACCCACAGGCTTCTGGTACGACCAATTTACTCTATGATATACAGTTCATTGAATCCGGACTGGGGATTGCTGTCGGATTAAGCGGGACTGTTGTCAGGAGTGCTGATTTTGGCGCAAGCTGGGAATTGAAATCCAATACAGGCAGCAGGACTTTTTATGCAGTTGAGATCATGAATCAGGATACGATACATGTGGGGGGAGGAGTCAGTGGTATGGCCTCAAGCTATGATGGAGGCTTAAACTGGACTACCTATTATTTGCACTGGATACCTGGAATTTATGACATTTTCAAAACCAGTTCGGATACCTGTTATGCAATGGGTGAAAGCGGAAAAGTAGCAGCTACCACAAAAACATTTTATAATGAAACGGATGGCTATTATCGCCTTTGCGGAACCGTAATTTACGATATGGCCGAAACGCCTTCGGGGGCGCTTTATCTTTGCGGAAGGAACGGGATGATCATGTCGACCAGGGATTTCCCGGAAGATCCGGTGATTGATATTGTTCGCCGGCAGGTTTCCGGACCGGATATGAAGGTCTGGCCGAACCCGGCTTCCGGAATGGTTTCTGTGCAGGCCGGGGGAGAGTATCTCCGCTCCGTATCGCTGTACAATGTCACGGGTCAGTTGCTTAAAAGCTATGAACTGAACGGGGAGGAGCTTGCCGAAATCAGCCTGTCGGGCATCGGAAGCGGTGTCTGTTTCCTGAAGATCCACTGCAGCGTGAATCACGGAAAGGGGACACAGGAGAGAACTTTGCTGTTGTTGGTGGAATAGGTGTGATCGGATTCAGGGAGTTCTGCACTTTTAGACGCAGGAAGATTTAATCTGTCATAGTTGGAGGAAAAGCCTGACCAGTTGACCATGTTAAGCCGATTTTTGTTGACCATCCTATCATATTGATTAATTGATGCTTGCATCAGGAGCATTATTCCGGCACCAAGTGGTCAGTGCCACCGGCTTTTCCAGAATGAAACACCAGGATCAAGTCTTGTAAATAAAATCTTATGTATAGATTTTAAAGAATTATATACATATCGACTCTTAAATGTAAAGAAAATTGATTTTTCCATATAAAAGATCTTATCTTTGTATAGATTATTAAAAAATCTTTACATATGAATGCCTGGGGATTAACTACCTTACCGCTTAACGTTGATTTAGAAACCAAAAAAGTTTTAAAGGCATTGCCGGCAGCACATGCTGCATTAGCTGAATTAAAAGGAATTGCATCAACAATCCCAAATCAGAATATCCTGATTAATACACTTGGATTACAGGAAGCAAAAGACAGTTCAGCGATTGAGAATATAATCACAACACACGATGATTTGTATAAATCCGGATTGAATCTTGGTGCCATTAAATCATTGCAGGCCAAAGAGGTACAAAACTATATTT
>JBMOLL010000051.1:0-12850 GCA_049325415.1 Bacteroidota bacterium
AAAGGAAGGGCTCCGGAAAAGTGAACGGATCTTTCAGCTGATACAGCTGATCTGGCTGCCGGTTTTCCTGATCTTCCTGAGGGCCCTGTCGGGACTGGTGATTTTTGCCGCTCTTATATTCCTGCTTGCGCTGGTCAGAATAGTCAGGATGAAAGAGCCGGTAACCCGGTTCATGCTGGTGGTCTTTTTACTCATGCTCCCATTGTTTTCCATTCTGTATGTAGGATCCGTGATCAAGGATTTTTACACTACCGACCTGGTTGAGGTCTCCGCCCTCGATTCTCTTACCATCGAAGGTAATCCCTACATTCACAACACAACCAGCACTGAGACCGAAAATGGGCACTATATCTGGATTTATCTTTGTCCATCCGAACTGGCCCGGGAGTGGAACAAGGTCAGCGAAATGGATTTTAACGGGCGCGACAGGCTGGGGCAGAAACTCAGCAACACGCTTATACGGTATATGACGTCCAGGAACCTCCGGAAAGACGCTGCAGGATTCCGGCAGTTGAGCGAGGAAGATGTCAGGGCTGTGGAAAACGGAATGACCAGTATTGTCTACCTCAGGAAGTATTCGCTTTACCCCCGTATTTACGAACTTGTCTGGGAATTTGACAATTATTCGCGCAGCGGAAATCCAAACGGACATTCCGTGATTCAGCGTAAACTATACCTGGAAGCCGGATGGTATATTGCCCGCACCCATCTCTGGCTGGGTGTAGGTACCGGGGACGTTCCACAGTCTTTTGAAAAATATTATCAGGAGACAGCTAGTCAGCTAAGCGAAAAATGGCGCAGAAGGGCCCATAATCAGTATCTGACCCTGGTGATCACCTTTGGCTTTCCGCTGGGTCTGCTGGCCCTGTTCATGATGGTCTGGCCGGCTCTTAAAACCAAGCGCTGGCGGCTTTTTCTGCCTTTTGTTTTCCTGTTTGTCATGGCTATGAGTATGCTGAACGAGGATACACTGGAGACTTCAGCCGGGGTCACTCCCTTTGCCCTGTTTTATGTGCTGCTGATACTATTGGAGCCCGAAGGGACTAATAAGGACGGAGAGTTAAGCGCCTGATGCTTTTTAATTACTCCCTGGTCATCGGTATGGAAACCATCTGATACTCCTGTTCAGAAAGATAATCAAGGACTCTGGGAAGAGCGGAGTAGAGATTTTTCCTGGCTTTATCACTGTCGTGAAAAACAACAATGGAGCCGGGTCTTACGTGCCGGGTCACATTACGCGTTACTCGGTCGCCCGACAGTTTCCTGTTGTAGTCGATACTCAGTACGTCCCACATGATGATCCTGTAATTATTCAAAACAACCTGTACCTGTCCGGGAAGGATCCGGCCGTACGGCGGTCTGAAAAGCGGGGAGTCGATCAGGGTTTTGGCGAGATTGACATCTTCGATATACCTTTTTACAGAAGAGCTGAACCCTTTTAGGTGGCTGTAACTGTGATTTCCCACAGAATGGCCGGCTTCGAGAATCTGGTTGTAAATATGCGGAAAGGCGTCGACGTTTCTTCCGAGGCAGAAAAATGTTGCTTTGGCATTATGCTTCGACAGCATGTCCAACACCCAGGGAGTTACCTTGGGTGTCGGACCGTCGTCGAATGTAAGGAATACCTTTCTATGATCTCCGTAGAAATCCCATGTCATGCGGTGCAGGGCCCGCGTGAGCAGCGATGGAGGTTTTATAATCAGCATATTCCGTTTTAATAACGGAAGAACTTCTCATAATCTTGTGCGTACTGTTCAACTTTCTTTTCCAGGCGCATGGCTGTTTCAAGTTCACCATAGGCCGTGGTAATTCCTCTCATGGCATTCAGGTCTCTGACGGCCTGGAGAAAATCCGGCTCGCTTTTGGCAAACCTATCTTTTCCGGTCAGGGACAGTTGCCGGTAGAAATCCAGTTCCCTGGTCACCTGATCTTCATAATCGTTCACCAGTTTCATTGCCTGTTCAACACCGCCTGCACTGAAGTAAGCCTGGATGATTGTCAGGATGGCAGCATTATAAGGCACCAGTTCCCTCGGCATACGGCGCATGGCTTCATCCAGCACGGCGATGGCTTTATCCGTTTCCCCTTTTTCAGCCAGCGAACCTGCAAGAATGGCAAATCCGTAACGGAAGTTAAGGGTCATACGCAGGTTGTTTTCGTCGAGATACACCCGGGGATCATCAATCCCGCCCCACTGGAAATCATTCATGAACTGTTCGTACATCTGGTCTGTATTCACACCTCCCGAGGTACTCTGCGGATTGGTGAAAACGGGCGCAATCCGGTAAGCCATCCCCTCGCGGACAAAGTAATCATCCAGGTTGAGGAAATTATCGCCGGATACCGTCGTTGAATAATATACAGGTCTCTCCCAGTTGTTATTGGCAAGAATGTCGAGAACCGTGATCAGGTTCTTATAAACCACTTCATCGGAAATCTGGAACCGAACAGCCTCTACTGCATCTTCTTTCAGATAGGCCGGAATTACCCAGTCGGCCAGTTTTGTTGTATCCACCGGGATAATGAATTTCCTGGCAGGAATGAAATACTGTCCATCCTTGAAGCGAGGATCATCAGAAGCCAGGAAGTCAATAGCATCCTTCAGTGACACATAATCGGTGTCGATCTGGCGGATAAGGACTTCAAGGTCAGAAGCCAGGGCGCTGATCCGGACATCGTCGATGCCGATCTTTTTAGCCACATCGGGGCTCATGAAGGTCCGCAGGTAACTATACAGTTTCAGGGGATCCATGTTTTGATTCAGATCGGCCAGTGCAGCATAGTCCTTCGGGTAGCTGGCGGGCAGCTGCGACCGGTCAAGGACTTTCATTACTTCGTCATAGAGACTGCTGACCCTGTTTTCATATTTGCCTTTATTGGCCTCGTACTTCTGTCGTATCAGGGCAACTGCCGTTTCAACAAGGACGGCGTAATCCCTTTTACCCTGTATGAACTGATCCTTTGTCATGCTGATCGGCAGAGGATCGGAATCATACATTTTCTGTTTCATCTGTTCGATATACCAGTCGGCTGTCAGGTAGCTGAGGTTCACCACTCTTACATCCGTGCGGAAATTCTCCACTTCCTGAATATACCAGAGCGGAAAGGTGTCATTATCCCCGTTAGTGAAGATAACCGCGTTGGGTTTACAGGAATTCAGAAAATTATAGGCAAAGGTTTTTGCTGTATAGCGGTGCGCGCGGGAATGATCATCCCAGTTTTCGCTGGCCATAATACCCGGCACGAGGATCAGTGTGGCAAGGGTCACTGTAGCAGGGATCAGCACGGTTTTGTTTTTCCTGCTTATCCAGTCGGAAAGAGCTGCTACTCCAATGCCGATCCAGATGGCATAGGCGTAAAATGATCCGGCATAGGCATAATCGCGTTCCCTGGGCTGAAGCGGGTACTGGTTCAGGTATACCACGATCGCCAGACCGGTCAGAACAAATAACAGGGTTACCAGCCAGAAATCCTTCTTATTTCTTTTGTAATGGAAGAACAGGCCGGCGAGCCCCAGTAGAAGCGGAAGCATGTAATAGCGGTTGTGTCCCTTGTTGTTCAGGTAAACCTGCGGCAGGTCTTTCTGCGGACCCAGTCGGGCATCGTCAATAAAGCCGATACCGCTGATCCAGTTCCCTTTCGTGAGTTCGCCGCTGCCCTGAATATCATTCTGACGGCCCGCAAAGTTCCACATGAAATAGCGCAGGTACATATATCCGACCTGATAGTCAAAGAAAAATTTCAGATTTTCTCCGAAGGAGGGCTTTTCCTTCGGCTGGCTTCGATCGAAGGTTACCTGGCCCATCGGGCCGGCAACGGGATTCCCCTTACTGTCTCTTTTATAGTCGTACAGTTTTGATTCATCCAGTTTACCCCAGTAGATATATTCATTGGCATGTTTGCCCTGGCTACTCCACATTCTCGGGAATAAACCCTTGAATTCACTGCTATATTCGTAAACAGTCTCAGTCTGGGTTTTCACGTAGCGTCCGTCGATGGCGTAATACTTGGGCTTGCCCTTGTCAATCCCCACCGGTCTGGCGTTAAAGTAAGTGCCGTAAACAAGGGGTCTGTCACCATACTGTTCACGGTTCAGGTAACTCTTAAGCTCAAAGATGGTTTCCGGATTACTTTCATCCAGCGGAGTATTTGCAATCGACCTGATCACGATAACGGCATAGGAGGAGTACCCCACAACGAGCACAAAAACGCCGGTGATCACGGTATTCCAGAGAACCTTTCTTTTTTTATGGGTAAAGTAAATGGCCCAGATCAGGAATCCTGCGAGCAGGGCATATCCAAACAGTACTCCCGTATTGTAGGGCAGACCAAAGCCGTTTACAAAAAGTAATTCAAACCTGGATGACCAGAAGGGTACACCCGGAATAATGATGTATAGAAGAAAAGCAAGGAGTATAACCGAGATTAACAGTGAAGCAACTACTCCCTTAACCGTAGGGATATATTTCCTGAAGTAGTAAATCATTACCAGGGCAGGAATTGCCAGGAGGTTCAGCAGGTGAATACCTATGGAAAGCCCCATAAGGTAGGCAATCAGGATGATCCACCTGTTGGCATATTTTTCATCAGCCACATTTTCCCATTTCAGCATGGCCCAGAATACCACGGCTGTGAATAGTGAAGAGGTAGCGTAAACCTCGGCTTCGACCGCTGAGAACCAGAAGGTATCAGAAAAGGTATAGGCCAGAGCGCCGACAAGCCCTGATCCGATAATAACTACGATATTGGAAGTGGTGATATCCTCATTCTTAACCACAAGCTTTTTTACCAGGTGGGTGACCGACCAGAAAAGGAAAAGAATGGTGAACGCACTTGCGAGGGCTGAAAGCACATTCATGGTTATTGCAACCTTAGTCAGATCGCCTCCGGCAAACAGGGTGAAAAAGCGGCCCAGGATCATGAAAAGGGGAGCTCCCGGAGGATGCCCCACTTCAAGTTTAAATGCGGTGGCAATAAATTCTCCACAATCCCAGAAACTTGCCGTTGGTTCGATGGTCATCAGATAGACAATGGCAGCGACCAGAAAAGTCAACCATCCGGCAACCAGGTTTATTTTTCGGTAATTTCCCATAAGGTTTTGAAAAAATGAAGGTGCAAAGTAACAAAGATAAACGGATATCCCAATCATACGGAGCCGGGACGCCCGGAAAACTGTTAAAAAAGTTTAATGCCGTCCATCCTTAAATGTCTGTCAGGCAGGCTGAACTGCAATGTATCTCCAGGGAACATTCTTCCAGTAGTCGCCGGCATAATCGATCCCCACACGCGGAGCACTCAGGAAGTCGGTGCTGCTGTTTCCCGGCTCAAGCCAGATCCGAGGAGAGGTCAGTAAAGATTCCCCGTTGAAGGAACGGTCGATCTGAAGGCTTTTAGTCACCCTTCCCGGTCCGTTGCATGTGCTGATCCCCCGGATCAGGACCGCCTGGGGTTCCTCCGGATTTCCGGTAACGATATTCATGAGCCAGTGCATTCCATAGATAAGGTAAACATACAGGATCCCTCCGGCGCTATACATAACCTGGGTTCGGGGAGTTCTTCCTTTGCTGGCATGGCAGGCAAGGTCCTCTTCTCCGCGGTAGGCTTCTGTTTCGGTGATCAGAGCTTCGAGTCTTTCTCCGTCCGGCAGGATCCTGACGATCTTCATGCCCAGGAGCCGGGGGGCAATGGTTAAGACATCCTGCCGGAAGAATGTTGCCTGTATTCTTGGATCGGGAAGCATGATCAATAGGGTGTTTTTCCATCCTGTTTTTCCCAGAGCCGGAAGGGTTCCAGAGCCTCCGGACCCCGGATCTGACGGCTGGGGATGGAGCGTTCACCAAGGCTGAGGTCGAGCTGGTCGTAGATAAATGAATCGTCAAAACCCGCCTGCATGGCATCAGTTCTGCCGGCAGCAAAAAAGAGTTTGTCGGGGCGTGCCCAGTAGACTGCACCGAGGCACATCGGACAGGGTTCACAGGAGGAATAAAGTGTACAGCCTTTGAGATCGTGGGTGCCCAGGACGCTGGCGGCCTTTCTGATGGCAAGGATTTCGGCATGTGCGGTGGGATCATGATCCAGGGTGACACGGTTTGCGGCTTCGGCTATCACCTTACCGTCTTTCACTACTACGGCACCAAAGGGTCCGCCTCCTTCAGCTACACTCTTTTTTGCCAGCTCAATAGCCTGGTTTAAAAAACTTTCATCATTCATCCGGGAACATTATTTCGAATATGTTTACAAAGATAGCAAAAAGAGGCACGGTGAGTCTCCGAAAACGGATCTGCATTGCGCAAATGGGAGGCCGGGGAATGAAAGCAGATCAGGGAAATAAATAATTCCACTGAACCCAAACAACCAGGCCAAGGAGTAATGCCAGCATCAGCTCTCCCGTGAACCGGTTCTTTTTCGAATGAAAGTAATTGGCAAGAAGGTACGACAGAGGTATGGCCATAAAGTAGATGCTCCGGATCTCGAATCCGGATACAAGAAGAAAGAAAGCCAGGCTGTAAATAAAGGTAAAAAAGAGGGCCTGATAAAAATTCCGGACGTAGATTTTTCTTACCTGGTAGCGCTGCAGGATGAACAGACTTGCGATGATAATCAGGAAGAAAAGGTAGGCAATAAAGACAGACCAGCTTAGCTGAAGATCGGGCCAGGTTCCTTCGATCCTGAGACTTTCGGGTATGATGCCAAGCTTATCCAGATCGCCAGTCATCAGGTAGAAGGTAAACAGAAAGAGAAAGGTAATAAAGAGGGCCACAGGTGTAAATAAAAATTCTCGCCAGCCGGGTTTTCTGATGGTAAGGAGAATAATCCACAGCAATGGAATAAACCAAAGCAGTTTGCCGTAGAATAAGGTACCAAGCGCGAAAAGGAGGGCTGCATTGAAGAAACTGAGGGAGTTTTCCTCCGAATTATAGGCTCCGAAAATGCTTACCAGGACAAGCAGAAGAAAAAAGCTCCCGATCAGGATCGGAGATATGTGGTGCATGGCTGGACTGGCAGAGGAGATGATCAAAAAAAACGATGCCGGCATAAAAGTACGTTCCTGGATAAGAAAAAAACGGATATTGAGCCGGAAGAGCATGATGGCCATGACAGCGATCAGAACAAATGCCAGAATCGCAGACATAACCGGGAATTCGTTCAGATTTCCCAGCAGGAGATTGTACAGGGGCATGTCACGGTAAACTGGGATGTTTACATCCTGTGACAGGAGAGGGAACCATATCAGGATCCCAAGGACCAGGAGGAACAGAATGCCTCCTGTGCGGTTGTTTTTAAATAATCTCAGGAGCATGTTTACTGATTCATGTAGCTCTTGATGAGAGAGTTATTCAGGTTGAAATTCATATAAAATCCTTCAGACCAGGTCAAAGCCGATGTCTTTTCTGTAATGAAGGCCTTCAAAATCCACCCGGGAAGCTCCGGCATAGGATTTTTTCAGCGCATCGCTTATGTCTTTTCCATAGGCGCTGACCGAAATAACCCGGCCTCCGCTGGTCAGCAGGTGACTGTCTTCTTTTTTGGTTCCGGCATGAAAAAGGATATATTCCGGGTTTGTCTCAGTCACTTTGATTATTTTACCTTTTTCATAGTTGCCCGGATAGCCGCCCGAAACCAGCATAACGGTAGTCACTGTTCGCGGATCAGCAGTCAGGCTTGTCCCGGCGAGCTTCCCTGTTCCGGCTTTGTGAAGCAGATCGAGAAAATCGGATTGTATCCTGGGCATCACCACCTCGGTTTCGGGGTCTCCCATTCTGACGTTATACTCGATCATCATGGGCTCGCCGTCTACTTTGATCAGCCCGAGGAAGAGGAAGCCGCAGAAAGGGATGCTTTCTTTTTTCAATCCTTCTATGGTCGGGATCACGATTCTTTCTTCCACTTTTTTCATGAAACGGGCATCCGCAAAAGAGACCGGAGAAACCGCCCCCATTCCACCGGTATTCAGACCGGTATCTCCTTCTCCGATTCTTTTATAGTCTTTAGCCTCTGGCAGTATGACATAGCTTTTTCCGTCGGTAAGGACAAAGACTGAAAGCTCTATCCCTTTCAGAAATTCTTCAATCACCACTTTTTCACTGGCGGCACCGAATTTTCCACCGAGCATTTTCTCCAGTTCGCTTTCGGCTTCAGTGAGTGAATCGATTATGAGCACTCCTTTTCCTGCGGCAAGGCCATCGGCTTTCAGCACATAGGGCGCTTTCAGTTCATGCAGGAATTTTTTCCCATCAGCTAGGGTTTCCCGGGTAAAGGTTTTAAACCGGGCTGTTGGAATACCGTGCCGGGTCATGAAAGCTTTGGCAAAATCCTTGCTTCCTTCCAGACGGGCACCCGATTTTTCAGGTCCGATAACGGGGATGTTCCTCAGTTCCGGGTCGGCATGGAAAAAGTCGCTGATACCGGCGACCAGGGGTGCCTCCGGGCCTACGACGACAAGCCCGATCTTTTTGTCCAGAACGATTTGTTTGATGCCGTTAAAATCTGTTTCACTTACCGGCAGATTGATTCCGGTTTCCATGGTTCCCCCGTTCCCGGGAGCAATGTAAAGTTTTTCAAGCAGCGGACTGGCGGCAATTTTCCAGGCCAGGGCATGTTCGCGGCCTCCGGAGCCGAGTATCAGTACATTCATGGGCGGTGGTTTGGGTACGAAGATAACACTTGGTGACGAGGGGCGCAAACCGGGTTGTGAAAATGTTTTATTATGCCTGTGGATCAGGTTTTTCCATGTATCCAGCGATGAAAGAAGCGAAACTGGTTTCTGATCAGCAGCGGATCCCGCAGCTTTCTTCCCAGGTATCGTCGTGCATCTTTATCAAAGAGGGCTCTGATTGGGGTTCGGATGTAACTGCGGAAAATTTTGGGAATTATCCTGTCGAAAAAGTAGATAACAAAATAGTTTACCCCTGAGATAAAACCTGACCGGAGTGAAGCATCGAACCTTTTTGCATAACGATGACGGTAATTCACGGGAAAGGAATAGGACTTTGGATCAAGACCAAATGTCCTGATAAAGACATCGGCATATCCCGCCTTTTGTTTTTCAAAGCCTTTAATGCTCTGTAATGCAGCAAAGACGTCGGTACGGGAAGAAAGCACCAGGAGGTCGTACAGGTTCCGCATAAAGATACGCGCATACAGGTGGCTTTTATGCTGAAGCTGTGAATGAATAAAATTCTGATATACCATGTGCTTTTCAGAAAGCACAGCGCAACGTTTGTCCCGTACGGTAAACCTGGATTCTGAAAGAGCTGTTTCCGTACTGAAACTATCTGCATAATTCTGAGGAACGACAAGCCGGTGAATTTCCACATAAAAAGGAGCTCCGGGTTTATGGAGCCTCGGGAAATGCTTCAGGGATTCTTTCTTCAGTGGATCATAGGGTCGGGAAGTCTGATAGCCATTTTTCATCAGGAGTGTAGCCGAGCGTTCCCAGTCCCTTTCGGGAACGAGAAAATCTATATCAAGCAGCAGTCTTTCAGCCGGATCGCTATAATGCCCGTCAAGGATATGGGCCACCCCTTTCATATACACCGGGGTAATATTTTCTGCCGAAAGTACGGAGTTCAGATCCTCCACCTGCTTCATGAGTTCGAGGTTTCTTTTCCTGTTCATGTCATAAATCATAAACAGGTGATCCTTCACTTCTCCGGGAAGAAGGTGAAGCAGGTCATACAAGGAAAGTCTTGCATATAATGCCTGCAGAACCAGGTGATTGCTTGAGAGATTGATCCATCTGGTCCAGTCAAAACCGGACTGACTGAAACAATCTGCTATTTCGTCCCTTTCTCCGGCACGACTTACAGGAGCAAGTATCTTACCGTTCAGGTAGAAGAGTTCGGCATTATTCATAAATCCAAAGATAGGATTTAAAAACAAACAGGTTATTAAGCCTTGCTACCAAGTATTTTCGCTACTTCTGCCGCGGCAGTTTCCGGATGCGGGTAGTTCAGGGAGTAACAGGGGATATCCCTGAACCAGTTGAAAAAATCCTTTATTCGCCGGTATTCCGGCTGTATGGTGGCATTAATGATGAAGGCCTGCAAGGCTTCATTCTGCTCCATGATGCTGAGGGTAACCGGTTCTCCGGGTTGATAGGAAAGAAAGAAAACAGCCTTGACTTTTTTCACGGGAAAAGTAAGCTCACTCCCAAGAGAATTTGGAAGCAGGTAACTGAATTTGGAATGGTATTTACGGAATTGATAGCTCTGTTTTTCCAGACCGGGAAAAATTGTGCCCAGCACCGGAACCGCTTCTTTTTTAATGGAAAGAGGAAGAGGCAGGGCATGGATCAGTCCTGTTTTCCCATTAACGGGGATGAAATCGTCAGCAAGGACGCTGTATCCTTTATTCATCAGAACAGCTGCAACAGTGCTTTTTCCTGATCCACTCAGGGACGACAGAACGACGGCCTGTTCATCATTCGTTACAGCTGAACCGTGAATAAATACCGACCAGTTCCTTAACGGAATACTGTTTATTACTGAAGAGATAAGAGAAAAGACCTGCCTTTTCAGAGGAGGAACTTCTTTGAAAAGCAGGGCAGTTAAAGGGGAATATGAACTGATCAATTCTAGTTCCTTATTCTTTGCCCGGATGATAAACCATGCTTTTGTCTTGCCTTTTCCCTGAAAAAGGAAGGGTTCCAGAAGTGGATGAAAATAATAGGCAATAGCCTCTGAACCGTAATTTATGGATATGATACGTCCATTAAGCCGGTATCGGAAATGAACGGGTGTTCTGCGGAGCGGCTGGTGGCTAAGCCTGATTTCTCTGAATGGTTTAGGATCAGGAGGTGAGTCTCTGTATTCTTTGATCAGGTCGAGCACCTCCATGACAAAGCGCTGGCTTTCCTGTACCGGAAGGAAATATTTTTGGGTACACTGTTTAATAATTCTTTCGCTGGACCTGCCTTTAAGGTATCCCGTAACCACAAAAAAAGCAGGTTCTTCAAGAGAAAGCCACCTGTTGGTTTTTTCGAGCCAGACGGCATATTTTTCCCCGGTCCTGCCTGTCAGATTCTTATCCGGGGAAGAGGGCATTCAATTATAATTCAGGGAATTAATCAAGATCAGATTACTTTATTAGCCTTTTACCAGGTATCCGGATCATCGGGTGTAAAATAGCTGTCCTGAGCCCTGGCATTTTCCGGCCGGCTGAGCAATAACATCATTGTAGCTGCAGAGAAAGCGACCAGTCCGGCTTTTTTAATAGCCTCTTTCCTGGTCATTTTTTCTTCGGATCCTAAACGAACTTTTTTATTGTTTTTCTTATCCTTCATTTCTTATCTCCCATAATTACCGGGTAATCCAATAACGGATCAATTAATGAAAAGTTTACTCGTTTTTAAAACACCTGTTCCACCGAGTTTCAGGATATAGATACCGGATTCCAGTTTTTCTGGCACCGTAAAGCGGTTTTCATACCCGGGTTCCAGACGGAAGGTTGTAACGAGTTTACCTGTGATATCATAAAGATATGCAAATGCAACGTTTTCGACGTGGCCTTTTATAAATATTTCTCTGTTATAGGTGTAAATATTTAGCTTGTTAAGTTGTTCCTCCTGCAAATTGCTTTCCGGTTTTGCGGCCATTGTATGGACGTAGAATCTGCCATATCCAGCAGTTAAGGTATCAATTGTGGCGGTATACACTGTTCCCGGGGCAGAGAGATCCACAAGTTCTTCCAATTGGCGGTCCTCAAGGATCATGGAATATCCTGAAGGCAGATTTTCGATGTCGGCAGAAAAGTTAACTTCGCCTCCTTCGGTGACATCCAGACCAATGGGGATGATCATGGCTTCGCTTTCCCCGGAAGGAAGACATTGTACGGCAAAATTAATTCCGTTGTCGGCCAGCAACTGGGAATACAACTTGAATTTTGCATTTCCGCCAAAAGCTCCTGCATCATAGGTTACATCAAGTCCATAGGACATATCGTCTCTGAAAAGCAATCTAGTCCTGGCCGTGTCACTTTCAGTTGACATCAATAAAGTTGTTTTGTACCACGATTCGGTAGCACTTTTCTTATAGAAAGCGGTTGAATTCTGGTGAACCTGCATATCATAATTGAAATTCAGGATTGATCCAGCAAGAGGTGCTTTTACAAGAAAGCCCTGACCCGGTTGCATATAGGTAGCGCCGTCCGTGTTGTTGATAATGGTATAGGAAGTTCCGTTCCAGAGATAAACGGCTGCAAAACTGGGAGAAAGATTGGCACTGTTTTCAGTCAGGAAGTTTGTCATACCCGTGGAACTGTTTAACGCAATGGCCGTAGTGAAGGGGTTTCCTGCCGAATTCCAGGCGTTGTGCGTAGAGTCGATGGGATAATCAACAGAAAAAAAGTTCATTGGGCCTGTAAATGTTACCACTCCGGTACTGCTTCTGCGAAGAAGGAATCCGCTTCCCGGGGTAAACACATCGGAAGATGACGAAGGCAGGTTATCACTGGTATAATAGGTCCATCCCCCCGCCGCTTCATCGTAGTATTCACTACCATAGGTAACAGGAGCGGAGCCCTTTGTTGGAATGCCATTGCTGCCGTTGGTAATAAAACTGTATATATTCTGGTCCCAGACCGGGCAGGATACGTTATGCCAGGTGTTGCCGGTCATGTAACGCTGCATTTGCAGGTCATAGCCGTACATGGAATAATTATTCATTCCGCCTTCACCGATGAGCAGTGAGCCAGTTCCGGTGGCATCCGACTGTATCTTAAAGCAATAATTATAGTCTGTCCAGAAATCGGCATAGTAAACCGAAACTGAAGAAGAAGGACTTAAGGTAACGGAGCCTTCAACCGACATAAATAGGATCGAAAGGGTATTGCTGATATCCAGGGAGGCATC
>JBMOLL010000052.1:0-12720 GCA_049325415.1 Bacteroidota bacterium
TCTTAGTTGGGGTACACCATAGTCAGCTGCATTCAAGATTCTAAACTCTGTATTTTTATATCCTATTTCTTTAAATTCTTCAATTAGAGATTGTAAAAATAAACCTTGGTCAAGATTTGCTAACCCAGGAACGTTTTCCATTAAGAACCAACGTGGTTGCAATTTTTTAACGACATTTAAATATGAATATACAAGTTTATTTCTTGGGTCATCGTGGGGATTATACCCTTGAGTATTTACAAATCTTCGTTTACCAAAAATCGAGAATCCTTGACAAGGAGGGCCACCAACAACTATACCTACTTCTTTATTTTCAAATCTTTTTGTTGTTAAATTAAAAACGTCCTCATCTGACAAATCTCCATTTAGAAATGGAATTGAAGGAAAATTATCTGTGTGAGTTAATGTTACTGATTTGTTAATATCAACCCCCAATAAAGGTTTCCATCCTGCTTTTGCAAATCCTATTGTAAAACCACCTGCTCCACAAAATAAATCGACAAATCCTTTATTCTCATTCAATTTACTTAAACTTTTCATTGGTATTAATGAATGCTCAATTTCATTATCTGAATCAGTAATTATTACAGACGGTTTCGATGAATTTTGCTTATTAACATTACCAAAATGATGCTCTAAAATTGATTTACCAATAATCTCAGCAAGTTTTGGTGGAACAGCGTTGCCAACTAAGATACATTGTCTTCGCCTGTCACCTACAAAAAGATGGTTGTCAGGAAAGGTTTGCAGTCTTGCTGCTTCCCTCGGAGTAAGACTTCTATGTTTTGTAGGGTGTATAGGAAATGCATTATTCCCTGGAACCATTGTTAAAGAAGGGGCGTTTCTATCCAACCTTTTATAGGTATTTCCAAAATTATTGCGCCGAATTTCTTCTGGTAATTCTTCTGATGACGGCAATTTGCCTCCCTCTGGAATTAATTCATATCTCCTAATGACTGTTTCAGAGTGATTTAATATTGAATGACCATTTAATGATTCATTTTCAACATCTGCTAAATCCATTATGTGTTTACCAACGGTTTCATATGGTAATAAGTTTTTCCCATGTGTTGGGTTCGGAAACATAAAAGGAGAATCACTCAATGTGCCAAAAATAAAAACTCTTTCTCGAAATTGAGGAACACCAAAATTAGCAGCATTTAATATTGTCTCATAACAAGTATAACCTAATTTTGAAAACTTTCGAATTATTTTGTCTTTGAATTGTCCTCCATACATTGTAGTCAATGCCTTAACATTTTCAAATAAAAAAAAACGTGGTTTTAAATCTCCGACAATTCTAGCATAATGGTCAAAAAGTTCATTTCTAGGGTCTGAGGACATTTTTGCTCCGATTGTTGAGAATCCTTGACAAGGGGGTCCCCCAAAAATGATATCTGGTTTTTTATTATCAGTTAAGTTTAAAATTTCTTGAGTACTAACTTCTCTAATGTCTTTACATAGAAAAGGTAATTTGGGCCAATTTTTTTTATGTGTTAATTCTGCTGCTGGTTCAATATCAGAAGCCATTAGAATATTAAATCCTGCCTTTTCCATTCCAATATGAAAACCTCCAGCTCCAGCAAATAGTGCAATTGCATTTAATTTTTTATGTTTTTGAGGGAATATCTTTCTGATAAAATATTCAGGAAATGATTCTTGAAGCACATTTAAAGCGCCATTCCTTGGTTCAGATTTTTTGGTTTCCCAACGATTTACTGAAGTAAATGATACACCAAGTTCCTTGGCAAGTTCTTCTTGTGAATAACCTTTATCCGTTCTTATCTGCTTAATTATTTCCGAATAATCCATCTCGTGTATTTTATAAAACGCTATAGCAAAAATACAAATACACGGCAATAATCCTTTGAGTTATCTTCATTTTTTATCAACAGCTTATGTTTATAGTTGTGTGTCGGCAAAATTGCGCTCTTTGCCAAAGCTTTGATTGTAGCGTTGGCTCGTGGGGCTTTGGCAATGTGTGCAATGTGGGTCGGCTGAATTTCAAAATTTTTGTGCGGTGGGTAAAAAAAATAAAACACTTTCGGGTCGGCAATGAGTGTCGGATTATTTGTCTGTCAGTTTCGCTTTTCATTCCAAGTTTAATATTCATTTTTCATTGTCAATTTGCTGTGTTGTTGTCTTTTCTCCGCTTGTGCATAATTTATATCTATAACCCCCATCCACACCCTTACCATTTTTCAACCCTAGCACCTAATCAATGCTTTTACCGGTATACAGCAGGTGTATTTTACATTCTTTACAGGCTTCAACGGGTCTATAAAGCGTATAACAAGTTAAAATATGCCGTGCAGAAAAGTAAACAAATTTTTAATCCTCCGCTGGCTTAGCGTTCAGTTATTCCGGGGCAGGCGCTGCAGCTTCATGATCCTGCTCCTGTTGAAACGCTGAACCAGAGATGGATAGAGGTTCGTAAGCACAGTGAAGAGGGGCATGAATACAAAAAAACGGGGATCGCGGTACAGCCCGAAGGGGATCATGACAAGCAGGGTCAGGAAGAAAGCCAGGGTGTGGATCGTCTCTGCAAAACGCATTTGCTTCTCCAGACGGTCTATCTCCTCCGGCGAAGGACCTTTCAGGACCAGTTTCCCGGTAAAGGCCGGAGCAAAATTCTTTGCCAGGATGAGCTTGAAGAACCTTACGCCAAGCAGGCGGTAAATCTTTCCCGATTTCTCAAATCCGCGGATCCGGAAGTAGCGGTCAGGTAGGCTGACCGGAATGGAACGAAGCAGGAACAGGATGTAAAAGGCGGCCAGACAACTGAGACCGAAGGAGTCGAATAAAACACCCGCCAGGTTGCGATTCACCTCGTTCGTAAAATACAGGACCAGAAAAAATACATAGAATCCTGTCAGAAGCACAAATTTCAGGTACTTTAACATTCCACTCCGGTGGTTTTTGTTATTGATCTCAACTATCGTTCAGGTTGAATCGTAAACCTTTAGTTCTCAGACTCAAGCCGGAAGGCTAAGATACGAAATCAGCCGATTCTTTTCAAAGCAGCCGTTCCTTGAAATATCAGGGCTTCGGAGAGTAAGACAGAAAAGAGTTCACCTCATTGGTTCCGGGTGCATGCTTTGTGAACGGTAAATCCCAGCAGACCACCGAGAATTGTGGTCATTACAGCAACAGGGATCAGCGATGAAGGCTCCTTCCACCCGATCAGGATTGCTGAGGGCAGCAGAACCATAAAGGCAAGAACGATCCCTTTCAGGACCGGGTGGATCTTCATGTCGGTAACCGAAAGAAGAAAACCGATCACCACCCACATGGAAAAGGCGGAAATATTGGCATCCCAGCTTAGTTTCATAACGATCATGGGTATTACATCAATCACCCCGGCCAGGGCTCCCAGTAGTATTCCGGTGACTGTTCTTTTCATGGCTGTATAGTATTTATGTGAGTTCTGTTGTAACCGTAAAGCATGGAGAAGATCCGGATCTCCGGTCCTCTGCAACTGGCCGTATTTTAAACAGTTCGCCTGCTTATCTTACTACAAACCGATAGCTCTTCACTCCCTCATCACTTTTCACCTGAAGCAGGTACAGGCCCTGCGGGAGGTCGCCGACGCCGATGACTTCCGTTCCTCCCTGCCAGGCTTCCCGGATCAAAACGGCCTTCCCGCTGATATCGTACACCATGATGAGACTGTTCTCCGGAACCTTCGTAACCGTAAGCCACTCATCTGCCGGGTTCGGGTAGAGTAGGTTCTCCTGCCCCTGTGAAAGCGGCATGCCGGTTTCCGGGCAACTGCTGCCCACCTCGTAGGTGAAATAGCGTGTAACCGCCATCCCGCCCGAAAAGGCAAACTTCACGGCATAGGTGATGTTCTCCCCGGCACTCAGTCCGCTTACCCGTGCCGTAAACTTCTTCCCGCCCACATTGGTCATCGAGGTTTCTGCAAAGGGACTCTGCCGCCACAGGTAGGCCACAACGCCGCTTTTGTTGTCGAACAGCTCACAGCTGATCTCCACATCGCTCCCGATGGTCTCGAAACTGATCTCGTAACCCGTGGTGAAGGAGCCCTGCGAGGCTTCGGTGGAGGTCTGGCTGCATTTCATCACCGGAACGACACTGATCGTGATGATCTCCGACGTGTCCTTTCCGTTCTGGTCATCGGTGGCAATGGCATATACCTCGTACCCGCCCGTTCCGGGGGTCCAGTCGATGGCGTAAGGCGCCGTGGCATCGGAAGCGATCAGCTGATTGTTCGAGTAGAACGACACTTCGGCGATCGTACCGTCGAGATCCGATGCACTGGCTGCCAGGCTGATTGTTTTTCCCTCCGTGGTGGTGAAATGATCGGCCGGTGCCGTAAGGGTCACCACCGGGGCGATGTTTGCCGTGGGACTCACGATTACGTACAGCTCATCGTCGTCGGTATAGCTGCCGTTCGTTACGGTGAGCCGCAGCAGGTAAATCCCCAGGGTGAGGGAACTGATCTGCGGGTTGACGATTTCCGGATCGGAGAAGATGAGCACCGAGGGACCGTAGACCTGGGTCCAGGAGTAGCTCAGCGGTGCCGACTGCGGATCGGTACTGCCCGAGCCGTCGAGTGTAGTGCTGCTTTCCGGCCAGACCACCACGCGGTTGGGGCCGGCGTTTGCCACCGGCTGGTCGTAATCGAGGGCCGAAGCGTAGCTGAAGGTGAAACGGCCCAGGTTCAGTTCCCCGGCGTCGAAAGCCAGGCGCAACACGTGTTCTCCCGAAGAAAGGGGGATCGCGTCGACGGTTTTCGTGGCCCAGGTGTCCCAGTCTCCGGTATAGCCTACGGCAATATCCGTTTTTACGGTTTGGTCATCAAGGAGGATGGAGAAGGGACCGCCGCCGTTCGTATTTCCGCAGGCATATCTGAAGGCGAGGGTGTAATACCCCGGCTGCTCCACGTTTACCGTATATTCGAGCCATTCGCCGCCGCTGATCCAGCCGACCGTGGCACCTTCGGCAGCCATATAGCCCGCGTCCACGTATTCGCTGCTGCGGTAATCGCCTTCGTTCACCACCGAGGCATCGCTGTAGGCTATTCCCTGCCCGTTCCCGCCTTCAAAGCTGTCATAATTCCCTGCTTCGAAGGTTCCGGGGATCGCGGCCGCCGTACCCGTAAAGGGCAGCTGGTTGCCGGCGATCACCTGAACGATGTTGCTGATCGTGAAATCATCGCCCGCATAGATCCGGGCGTAAAAATGATGTTTTCCGGCGCGCAGCTTCGTCGCGGTAAGGGCAAAGGGTTCCGCGGCATCTTCGCCGATCAGGGTGCTGCCGTCGTAGAAGGCCACCTTCGTGGCGCTGCCCCCGTCAACGATGAGCTCCAGGCCGACACTTCCGTTGGTGTAGGCCCGGCCGAAACTGCTGCTCAGGGTCCCGCTCAGTGCGATATCCCTGCTGGTGGCCATGCTCCGGGCCGGAACATCGAGGGTGAACTGGTCGGAAAAGGTGACGGTGATCTGCTGCGCGGAATAATTCTGGGCCACATAGGTGAGTTCTCCGCCTTTATTGAACACGGCGGCCAGGGGATGATCGGCTGTGATCAGGGTATCGACCTGCCCGAGGGCATTCATCGCATGGAGCCAGTAATAGGTCTGTGCATCGGAGATGCCGAACTTCAGGCTCCTGTCGGGGTTGGAGTCGTACAGGTCAATCGCCGTCTGCGGATCGGTGAAGGCACAGTACTCCCACATCACATCGTGCCAGAGGTTCGGGTTGACCTCGTTGCTCATGATCCCCGTGTTGGCTTTGATCTCGTTCCAGAGCTTTGCTGCATAGGAAGGGTGCTGCCCCAGGTAGAGCGAGCCGCCGTGCACGGGATAGATCTCAATCCCGTAGGAAGCGGCAATGTCGCTGGTCCAGAAGGTGCCGTTATCGTAGCTGTTGCCCCAGATGCGCGACACCAGGCTGTAGGACTGCCCTTCTTTGAAATTCCGCTCGTGAATGTCGAACCAGTATTCTTCGATGGCTGTTTGTTCGGTGGTGTAAAGGTAGATACCCAGGTCGCGGACCGCATCGTTGCCGGTAACCGCGCCCCAGTGGATCAGGGAGGAGTTGAACTGCATGCTTTCGGAGGTCGACTCCTGGTCGTTACCCTGCGGAAAGCTGGCAAAGCCGTTGGCCCAGCAGTGTCCGGCATAGGGACTGAAATTCCGCATGAAGGGGAACATGCTGTCGGAGCGGTCGGCAGAGGCGGCATCGCGGATCAGCAGATCGATCATGGGGCCCCATTCCGCGGCCCAGCCCGGTTGGTACTGTTCCAGAAAGGCGGCGGCATGGATGAAATATCCCCAGTGAAAATGATGATCGTTCAGGTTCTCATCCTGCATGTGTCCCGCGGGATAACCGAGCATGGCCGACCAGGTGCTGTTGTAGTAGAACAGGAAGGCCACTTCACCGGCTTCGGCCTTCAGCCAGTCTTCGAGGCGTTCGGAGATCGTGGCGATGATCTTATCCCGTGCAGTGGTGTTCCCGGTGAGATCGGCGATGCGGGCTGTCTGGATAAGGCGGTTCATCACCTGGCCCTCGTTGTACGAATCGGTCCAGCTGGCCAGTCCGTCGTTCTCAATGAGCCCGATCTTCTCATCGAGGAGGGCCGGGTCGAAACCGGCGCTGTAGTTATCGAGGTAGGGCAGGGTGGGGAGGATGCCGTGGAAGGTGTTCTCCACGCTGAAGCTGTTGCCGGCCATGGTTTTCAGCACACCCCTTACGGTGGGGTAGCTGTAAAGACCGGGTTGCGGCGAGTCGGCCGACAGGTGGGCCCACTGATGGGGCAGGAGGCCGAGCAGGAACTTCGTATCGCTGCCTTCCTTAAGCTCTGTTGCCACGGTAAAGACGGTTCTGACCACCGAGGTGTTTTCGTCGTAACTCCAGTCGGCGGTGGTGCTCACCGGGAAAACATAGGCATATTTCCGGTACTCATTGGCAACAGCAGGGATATCGCCGGCATCGGGAGGCAGAAAGGCGAGCGACCAGTAATTTTTCCCGTTGAGCTCAGAGGTATAGCTGTTGCCGTTCTGGGTCCAGCTGCTTCCGGCGGGGGCATAAACGGCAAAATCGGCGCCGTTTTTGGCATTGGTGATCAGGAGTAGTTCATTGTCGATGGTAACGGTCCCGGAAGTGACGGTGATCACCGCCGCATCGGCACTCCCCCTGGTGAAATAGAGGAAGGGCATGCCGATCCCGGCAGTTACGGAAAAATCGTGCGTGCCGTCGTTCCAGTTCACGCTAACTGTCCAGTCGGAGTAATCGGATACCGTGGCTTTATCGGCGTTCAGTCCGCTCACCCCGACGGTAACCGGCAGCAGGTCGTCGATCACTCCCCAGGGAATGTAACTGACCACCAGGCCCGCATTTACCGTTTTTAATGTAAAGGGATAGGTAAACAGGTTGCTCACATGGTTGTTCTTCACCTTGGCCGACCACCAGTCGTTCGTCGGAACCGGTTTTCCGGCTGCAGATCCCGACAGAAGGGGTGTTCCCGAGGGATATTTGTTCCTTCCGGCTTCATCGGTACCGGGAAAAACCGTGGTATAGCTGCCGCTGCCGACATCCACAAACTGGGCACCGGCGTACTCGCTGACACTTAAAAACAAAAGGCCAAGCACTGCTGCAGCCGGGAGTTTATGAAAGTATTTGATCATTCTTCTGGTTTTATGTTCAGCCCGGCATTCCCGGAGCCCGGAACGGTTTAAAAGTAACTGTCGCTCCAAAGGTACCTAAAATACCTTTCCTGTTCGGCGGCGATTCACCTCATTCCTGAAATAATGAACCGGGATTAAAACAATGCTACCACTCAGAAGCGTGAAATTCAGGCATTTCCACATGCTGTTTTACCTCGGATGGTTTTCCTGCATATCCAGCAATAACCCTTTCAACATGTCATACAAAGCACTGTACTGTCCGGATTCTGCCAGATGACTGTCGTTCGGATATACAAAATATTGCCTGTTCGTTTTAAGGTTATTGTAAACGGAGAATCCGTCATGTACCGGGCAATCGTCATCAAAAAGCGATGCTGTAAAACGCACAGGACAGGTAATGTCAGCGGCAAAGTATTTTGTATCGGCAAAGTCCAGAACAGAGAAAATTTGTTGGGCATCGCATTGGACAGTGGGGTAGTTGGAGAAAAATTCCAGTTCCCTGTTGATCATGGTCCGGATCGCAGCCTGATCGCGGAAATCACAGAGCCATGGATCGAATATGCCCAGCACGGCAATATCTTTTTGGCATAAACCGGCCGTGGCAATGGCCAGTCCTCCTCCCTGGCTTCCGCCCATTACACCGATCCTTGTACCGTCAATCTCAGGCCTGCTTTTTAGAAATTCCACCGCCCTGACGCAATCCATGTAAATCGACCGGTAAATATATTCGTCCCTGTTGCAGGCGCCCACAGCCCAGAGGGTCATGGTATCCCAGGGGTTAAAGACATCGCGGCTTATCCCGTGCCCCCGGACGCACAGGGCAAGTTCCGCGACATCATCCTCACGCGAAACAAAACCCTCTGTATCCTGAAATCCGTAGCCATATCCGGGAAGCTGCAGTATAGCAGGATGTTTCCCTGCTTTTTTTGGTACAAAATAGTACCCGCGTATGACAAGGTTGTTTAATGAGGTCATTTCCACCACATAGCCGTCTCTGAAGGAAGAACACAGGCTATCCACTTTCTTCAGGCTGAAATCCGGTTCTGTTGTTCTAAGTTCCTTTAAAGCCGATTGCCAGTAATCGTCGAAGCCCACTGGTTTACCGGCAGGGCAGGGGATGTCCTCCGGTTGTACAGCGATCCACTCCACATCGCCACAATAGGTCTTTCCCTCACTTATGGCCACACATTCATAGAATCCGGGAGGCAGCTTCAGGGCTTCGAGGTCGATAATTTGCTCCGTTTTCCCGGCTTTCATAACAAAGGATTTGTTTAATACGGTCCTGTGAAAATCGCTGCTGATAACGAGCCTTACCCGGGTATCCTCATTGTTCATCGCTGTTATGGTAAAAGACCTTTTATCACTGGCCAGATAAACATGATCCACTTTCGGAATATCAAGAGAAATGCTGTTTCCTGTGGTTTCACGAATATCCCGGATGGAACAGGAATTATGACTGAGTCCTCCGGTATAGGACAGGTTATTTATTAAAATGATAATTTCATTCCTGGCATTTTTGTGCAAAACGGAGTCCGGGATTATTACGACCTGTTTTTTATCTCTTTCGCTCCAGAAGGAATTGGGGATGCTCCGGGATACCTGTTTTTGGTTAATATACACAGCCTGAACATCACCCTGAAGAGAGAAGCTGAGTTCCAGCAGTGTATCCTTTTTATCGGCAAAAAAGTAGTTTTTAAGAACCAGATCTTTATCAATCCAGCATAATCCCTGGCGTTCCCACGATAACATCAGATTAACTTCGGGCCAGCTTTCCGAAACGGAACCTTCAGCGGTTTTGATATTATCCGTCTTACTGTATTTCCAGATGGGAGATAACCGGTTTTGTGAAAAACTGCAGGGAATGGTAATCGTCAGAAATACAAGAAGGAAAAGAGTTTGTTTCATGATCTTTCAATCTATTCAATTTGTATGGGTGGTCGTTAGGTATTTGTCTGTTTTTATCAGCAATATTTTTGTTTTTATCCGCATCTGCCCGGCAGCAGCATTCTTTTTCGCCTTGCCAGGCTGATAGCCGGGAGACGCTTTTGCACTGCACAGTAAGGATTTACGGGCATTAACTCCGGACCTCCTCCGCCTGCCGGCACCATACTATGGCAATACAAATTTCTCAATAAGGTCAAGGGTTTGTTCCAGTCCATTGGCGTGTTGAAGCTTCTGAGAAAGTTCAAGGGCATTCCTCCGGTAAAGGTCATTGCCGGTGCAGTCTTTAATGGCGGATATCAGTCTTGCCTCCGTAATCTTTTTGAAATCACAGGTTTCAGGTCCGAGTCCAAGTTTTACGATCTGTTTCCGGTTCGCGAACTGGTCGGCCATGAACGGGAACGCTGCCTGCGGGATGCCTGCCCGTGCGGCAGAGGCCATGGTCCCGGTACCTCCATGGTAAATAATCGCCTTCAGCCCGGGGAACAACAGTTCGAAAGGCACATCGTCAACATAGAGTATATCTGAAGTGTTAACTGCCGGCAGCTCTGCCCAGCCCCTTGAGATGATCAGGCGCTGACCGCATGCCGCGGCCACATTTGCAAAGATCTTTCCGAATTTCTCAGGCCGGGCTACCGGGTTACTGCCGAATCCGATATACACGGGAGGCTCCCCTTCTTTCAGGAATCTTTCAACCGGATCCGGTAAGTGGGAAGAGGAGGGGAGGAGCATATAACCCGTCTGAATATTCCTGAATAAAACTCCTTCCGGGACCGCATTCAGCTCTTTGTCGCAGGCCACGATCACCTCATCGCCCATCCAGTGTTGCCATACATCCTTTATCGGATCCAGCCCGGCAGCGAACCGTTTTTTATTGATAAAACCCTTCATCGCCATATTGGTGGCCGAGCGGCCAAATCCGAACAGCATTCTGAATATCAGCGGGTCGGTTTTGGCCGTACCCAGCAATGCCGGGTAGAATATAACAAACCGGTAGGGGATATTCAGCATATCTGCTGCAGTGTGAACCCCCAGCACAAAACCGACCCCCAGCACCAGATCCGAACCTTTTATCAGCCCGGGCAGAAGGTCGGTCTGTTCCCCGGTCTGCCTTTTCATCTCTGCAGGAGAGGGCGACTTCGTTGCCCCTCCTTTCATTTTGCTGTTTTGCCTGAAAAGTTCACGGTAATCGGGGCCGAAAGCCACAAAGGGGCAATGGTACTTCTCAACCAGGGCTTTGTTCTCGGGTGGAGCACAGAATACGATGTCATGTCCTTTTTTCAGCAATTCAACTGCAAGGGCCAGCATGGGCTGGACATCGCCCCTGGTACCGTTGATAACGATGGAAATTTTCATTATGGATTCTGCTTAAATATATGATTCAAAATCGGATCGCTGTTGAAGACTTTTCAATCCTGCAGTCAATTCCCCGAGCCAATAAATGTTTCCGATCAGGCCTTTTCTACGCGTTCACCTCTCTGCTGTATGATGGTCTCTGAAATATTTTCTGTCGGTCCCATATTTTATACAAATTAACTAATATGAGGTAGATTAGCAAGAAAGCTACGCGGTTTTACAGGGATGTTGCCAGCCCGGGTCTTTGGCGAAGAACCCGGCGAAGAAGGACTTCACTTCTTTAAATTGCCTTTCCCTGTCCCGCTCCCCGGAAGCCGGAAACATATTTCCATGGTCCGGTCGTTTCGTTTGATCAGCAGCCTTACTTCCTCCAGCCCGTCAAAGTAATTTTTCTGTTGCCGGAAGCCGATCTGCTTCACCCCGATCTCATTTACCGCCAGGATCTGATCGTCGATCATCAGTCCGCTTTTCTCAGCCTGCGAGTCACGGTACAGGCCGGTGACGGTCCATGAACCCAGTGTCCGGCTGCGGTCGGCCCAGGCAAAGCCCGGACGGCTGATCCTGAACGCCTCAGAATACATCCGGTTGGGCCTCAGGTACAGGTCGTTGTTTATGAAGTCGATCACAACATCGAAGCGTTCCATGATCCGGTTCCCGAGCAGTCCGGTATATTTTTCCGACGACAGGGCCCCGGCCCGGTCATTGCTGAATTCCATAAATACGCTGTCGAAAACGAATCCCCCGAGGCCCACCGAAGCGGCAAAAAAATCATAGTTCGACGATTCGCCCCCGACGCCGCCGTACCTGGTGTAATAGGGGATTTTATCCTTCACCCGGTTAAGGAGATCATATTTCGCTGCCGTCGGACTGGTCAGGGTCACACTGCCGGCGGAACCCAGGTCCAGCTCAAACTCCCCCTGAATCAGGAGAGAATCGGTGATCTGCACCTCCAGGGGGAGGAACAGGCGCCCGTTCCGCTTTATCAGCCCGATCCTTGTGAATCCTGACAGGTCGGCGGAATCGATACAGGGATAAAGCCTGTAATACTCTCGTTCGTAGTTGATTTCGAGCACCGACCCGAAAAAGAAGTCCATCCCCAGGATTCCGTCTGCATAATCGCCAAGTATGGGCTTCAGTTGCATGACCGCGACCCTGGAACTGCGGCGATCACAGTCGGCAAAACGGAAGTTCACCGTATCTTTAATAATCCGGATGTGCTGAAGGGAGGTTCCGGCTCCCGGCAGTCTCGCCGGCAGGAAGTTTGCATGGCTGAAAGCACCGCCGGCATAGTAGGTACTGTCGAGATAGAGTCCGTTGGCCCCGGTGTCGAAGACAAAAGCTCCCGGAACGCTGTCGGCCATCCCCCCGATATAAAGATGCCGGATATAGGTAAGGGGCCAGGCTCCCGCGGGGATACCGGCCTCTTCTTTTTTTTCCTGGCAGGCTGAAAGCAGCAGCAGGAGCAGGAGCCATTGTGCAAGGGGGCGTCTTTTCATCAGACGGATCGGCTATGGTGCTGAAACAAGGTAGGCATATCGCGGTAGAATTCCAAGCACTTAGCGGAGACTGTCCCCACCCTCGTCTCCCTCCCCACACGGATAGGGACGGTTGTTACGGCTTAGTACATAAAAACAGCAGGAATCTGTTCCCCTCTCCATGTGGAGAGGCCTTATGTTTGTAAAAGAACATAAGCTTCTATGTAAATAGTTAATTTTGGTTGTGAACAGACAACTAACTAAAAACATGAAGCTTATGTCAAGTAAAAGTAATGAAT
>JBMOLL010000053.1:0-78186 GCA_049325415.1 Bacteroidota bacterium
CCCAGGGATTTTGTGCAACACCAATTTAGGTGAAAGTTCCTTGGCTGTAGAACTTTAGTTATTAAAGTTTTACAGCCTTTTTTAACATAATCCTGCGGATTTTAGGAGCCATCGGGATCGAAGGGCCAGCCTCCGGCTTTGAGTGTCTGACTCAGCCAGCACTCAACCTCAACCTCAACCTCAACCTTAACCTTAATTATTCAACCTTGAACACCGGGAAGATATCCCACTTCGGAAAAGGAGCACATACCTCCACCGCTTCTTTCTTCACCGGGTGGATAAAGGAGATGCGGCGCGCATGCAGACTGATCCCTCCGTTTTTATTCGTGCGCCGGGAACCGTATTTCCGGTCACCCTTGATCGGGCAGCCGATCGCAGCCAGCTGCGCCCTGATCTGGTGATGACGTCCGGTTTCCAGTTCCACTTCCAGGAGATGGTAGTTATCGGAAGACCCCAGGATCCGGTAATGCAGCCGGGCAAACTTGGAGTCATCCACCTCTTTGTCGTGGGTGTAGGATTTGTTCTGCTTCGTGTTGCGTGTCAGGTAATGCTCGAGGGTATCCTCGTCCTTCGGGGGCCGGTTCGCCACAATGGCATAATAGATCTTTCGTATGCTCTTTTCCTTGAACATCTGTGCCATCCTGGAAAGGGCCTTGCCGGTCTTGGCAAAGACCACCACCCCGCTTACGGGACGGTCGATCCGGTGGGGTATCCCCAGGAAAACCTCACCGGGCTTGTGATCACGCTCGCGGATAAAATTGCGGATCTGCATGTCCAGCGACAGGTCGCCCGTCTGGTCGCCCTGTACAATGTCGGACACCCGCTTATTAACGATAATGAGGTGGTTATCCTCGTAGAGTATCTGTGAGGGATCCAGTGAATTCACGCGGCTCAGTACTGCTCTTTATCATTCGGGAAACTCCCTGACCTGACATCTTCAATATAATTCTGCACGGCGCCCTTGATCTCCGTGTGCAGGTTATGGTAACGCCGCAGGAACCTTGGGGAGAATTCCTGGGTGATACCCAGCATATCGTGCAGCACCAGCACCTGTCCGTCGACCTGGTTACCGGCACCGATCCCGATCACCGGGATCCTGACCGTGGAGGCCACTTTCCCGGCCAGGGTAGCCGGGATCTTTTCCAGCACAAGGCCAAAGGCCCCGGCTTTTTCCAGTTCCTGCGCGTCGGAGATCAGCTTCTCCGCCTCATCATCCTCCGTAGCCCGCACAACATAGGTTCCGAATTTATGGATCGACTGCGGCATGAGCCCGAGGTGGCCCATCACCGGGATACCGGCTGAAAGGATCCTTTCCACCGATTCCACCACTTCCTTGCCCCCTTCCAGCTTCACGGCACTGGCACCGGTCTCCTTCATGATCCGTATGGCAGAGGCCAGGGCTCCCATGGAGTTCCCCTGGTAGGTCCCGAAAGGCAGGTCCACCACCACCAGTGCACGTTTCACTCCCCTGACCACCGAAGCGGCATGGTAAATCATATTATCCAGGGTGATCGGCAGGGTGGTTTCGTATCCGGCCATCACATTCGAAGCCGAATCGCCTACCAGGATCACATCGATCCCGGCCTGATCGATGATCCGGGCCATGGAATAGTCGTAGGCGGTGAGCATGGAGATCTTCTCTCCCTTCAGCTTCATGGCATTCAGCACATGGGTCGTTACCTTCTTAACACTGCTGTGAACTGACATGGTTTCTCGTGTTGATTTCGGCAAAGGTCTGAAATATTCACGGAATTGCCACCACCCTCCGGAAAAAATACTGCGACAATTTGTCAGGGTTATCTGGCAGCGGGGCTTCACCCTGACAGAGTTCCGGCGACGGGGTGTGCCATTTTTACACAAAAGAGCCAGATGCCCGGAATGGCATAATCATTGACATCCTTTTTTCCGTGAATAACGACAAAACATTTAATCATAATAGATCATGAGTAAAATAATTGGTATTGATTTAGGAACCACGAACTCCTGTGTGGCAGTAATGGAGGGGAATGAGCCTGTTGTAATTCCCAACAGCGAAGGGAAACGGACCACCCCGTCTATCGTTGCCTTTGTGAATAACGGCGAACGCAAGGTGGGCGACCCCGCCAAGCGTCAGGCCATTACGAACCCGCAGAAAACGGTTTATTCGATCAAACGTTTCATGGGGGAGACTCACGACAGGGTAAGCAAGGAAATTGAAAGGGTAACTTACAAAGTGATCAAGGGGGATAATAACACGCCCCGCGTGGAGATCGACGACAGGAAATTCTCTCCCCAGGAGATCTCGGCTATGATCCTTCAGAAAATGAAAAAAACCGCTGAGGATTACCTGGGTCATGAAGTGACCGAAGCCGTGATCACCGTGCCTGCCTATTTCAGCGATTCGCAGCGCCAGGCTACGAAGGAAGCCGGAGAGATCGCCGGACTGAAAGTTAAAAGGATTATCAACGAGCCTACTGCAGCCTCACTGGCTTACGGGCTCGACAAGAAAGCCTCCGACCTTAAGATCGCTGTTTTCGACCTGGGCGGTGGTACCTTCGATATTTCCATCCTCGAACTGGGCGATGGCGTTTTCGAAGTTAAATCGACCAACGGCGACACCCACCTGGGTGGCGACGATTTCGACCAGGTGATCATCGACTGGCTGGCTGAAGAGTTTCAGAAAGATGAAGGCGTGAACCTGAAGAAAGACCCGATGGCCCTGCAGCGTCTGAAAGAAGCCGCCGAGAAAGCCAAGATCGAACTGTCCAGCTCGACCCAGACCGAGATCAACCTGCCCTATATCATGCCGGTTGACGGTGTACCCAAACACCTGGTAAAAACGCTGACCCGCGCCAAGTTTGAAAGCCTGGCCGACAAGCTGATCCAGGCTACCATTGAGCCCTGCCGCAAGGCCCTCAAGGATGCCGGACTGAAAGCTGCCGATATCAATGAGGTAATCCTCGTGGGCGGTTCAACCCGTATCCCCGCTATCCAGAAGATCGTGGAGGATTTCTTCGGCAAAACCCCTTCAAAAGGGGTGAATCCCGATGAGGTTGTTGCTGTAGGCGCTGCCATCCAGGGCGGTGTACTGACCGGTGAGGTGAAGGACGTGCTTCTGCTCGACGTGACCCCGCTGTCGCTCGGTATCGAAACCATGGGCGGTGTCTTCACCAAACAGATCGAGTCGAATACCACCATCCCCACCAAGAAGACCCAGACCTTCACCACGGCTGCCGATAACCAGCCCTCGGTAGAGATCCATATCCTTCAGGGTGAAAGGGCCATGGCAAAGGATAATAAGACCATCGGACGTTTCCATCTCGACGGCATACCGCCTGCCCCCCGCGGCGTACCCCAGATCGAAGTGACCTTCGACATCGACGCCAACGGGATCCTCAATGTCTCTGCCAGAGATAAAGGCACCGGCAAGGAACAGAGCATCCGTATCGAAGCTTCGTCGGGTCTGACCGATCAGGAAATCGAAAAGATGAAGGCTGAAGCCAAAGCCAATGAGGCTGCCGATAAGGAAGTGAAGGAAAGGATCGACAAACTGAATGCCGCCGACAGTCTGATCTTCCAGTCGGAAAAACAGATCAAGGAGTTTGGTGACAAACTGCCGGCCGACAAAAAGAAGACCATCGAGGATGCCCTCGGGAAGCTTAAAACTGCTCACAAGGCTGAAGACTTCAGTGCCATCGACGCTGCCACTGCCGAGCTGAACACCGCATGGCAGGCCGCTTCTCAGGACCTGTACAACTCCGGACAGCAGGGTGGCCAGCAACAGCAGCAGGAGCAGTCTGCCGGAAGCCAGGGCTCTGCCGGAAACGGCAAAGCAGGCGGTAACGATCAGGAAGTGACCGACGTTGATTTTGAGGAAGTGAAATAACTTATTCCGGCGAAAAAAAAGCGTCGTACACCATAACTCAAACCCGATCATCCGGGAAACCCTTACTACGCTCACCCCCGTGTTCCTTTCCGGACGGAAATGGACCGGGGGTGAGTCTTTTATGGTGCCTTGAGTTCCTGCAAAGAGACCCGGAAAGGGTAAATCTGCAGACCGGTTGTGGAGGATGCGGGATTAGGGGGGCATCCGTTCATCTCCTCATTCCACTTTTTATTACCTTTGGTTCGATTATTGTAACCGGAAGCAAAACACGGGAAATGAAGACAATGAATTTTATCAGGTCTACGGTCATATGTGCTGCAGCACTGAGCATGCTCTGGATCCCTGACGGGGCGCAGGCCCAGAACCTCACCGACAAGCAGGGACGGAAAACCGGCCACTGGCTTGTTACCTGGCCTAACGGAAACAAACAATATGAGGCTGAGTTTGCAGAAGGGAATCCTGTGGGGCTGATGAAGCGTTACGACCAGGAGGGCAGGCTGACGGCGGAGATGCTTTTTGCAGAGAAAGGGAGACGCTGCGATGCCATCCTCTATTATCCCGAAGGGAAGAAAGCGGCCGAAGGGATCTTCATCAACAAAGACAAAGACTCGGTGTGGAATTACTATGCCGAAGACGACGGGGCGATCCGGATCAGGGAGAGCTGGAAAAAGGGAGTGATGGACGGCACGGTTATCAGCTATTATCCCAACGGGCAGATTTCCGAAATCACCGAATGGATCAGCGGGGTGAAAGAAGGTAAGTGGGAGCAGTTCTTTGACAACGGGGAGAAGAAACTCTCCGGAACCTATGTGGCCGGACTGCGGAACGGACCTTACACGGCTTACTTTCCCGATGGCAAGATTGAACTGGAAGGCCAGTACCTCAACGACCTTTTCCATGCAAGCTGGAAGTATTATGATGAGAACGGCGAAGTGATCCTTACCCTTGAATACGACCGGGGAAAAATCCTCAACAAAGACGAACTGGTCGGGAAAGACGAGGAACTGCTTAAAAAGATAGAAGACAATACCGGCAATATACCCGATCCTGCACTGGGCGAATTCTGATTGCCCGCTGAACGGATCAGTACCTTTCAAGGCCAAACGATGAAAAAACTGTTGATCCTGATCCCGATCCTGACCTGCCAGTTGCTGTATTCCCAGAAACTGGCGCCGCAGACCTACTGGTTTTACCTGAAAGATAAGCCACAGGGCAGCTATTCCACCTCAAATCCAGCCGACTACCTGTCGCAGCGGTCCATCGACCGGCGGGCCTGGCAGGGTCTGCCTGTCGACCAGCGCGACCTCCCGGTGTGGAGTGCTTACCTCGACAGCCTGCGCTCCAAAGGGATCGTAATCCGGTCCGTATCACGCTGGCTCAACGGTGTGGCGGTTGTCCTTCCCGCGCCGCTCACCCCGGAGGAAGTCAGCACCTATTCCTTTATCTCCGCCCTTCCCTGGGAGCCCGATCCCTACGACCTGTATTATCCCCCGAAACCTTCCGGAGAACGATTCTCATCTACCTTACCCGCCCGGGAACCGGATTACGGCATGTCGGCAGCCCAGGTGAAGCAGATCGCGCTTGAGCGCCTGCACGAAGCAGGCTATACTGGCAGCGGGGTATGGATCTCGGTGATGGATGCAGGTTTCGACCGGGCAGACATCCTGCCGGCCTTTGATTCGCTGTTCGCAACGGACAGGATCCTGAAAACTAGGGATTTTGTTAACCCGGGAGGCGGTGTTTACGGTTATCATTACCACGGGATGAGCGTCCTCTCCATCATCGGGGGCTACATCCCCGGGGAACTGTGCGGCACCGCACCGGACGCTTCCTTTATTCTTTGCCGGACAGAGGATGGCGACAGCGAGCTGAAGATCGAAGAAAGCAACTGGATCGCCGCCGCCGAATGGGCCGACAGCCTCGGTGCGGATGTCCTGAATACCTCCCTGGGCTATTCGGTATTCGACGACCCGGAGATGAATTACAGCTACAGCGATCTTGACGGACACAGCACGCTGATCTCACAGGCTGCCTCCCTGCTTGCCGGAAGAGGCATGGTGCTGAGCGTCAGCGCCGGGAACGAGGGAGCGAAAG
This sequence comes from Bacteroidota bacterium, assembly GCA_049325415.1. Taxonomy (GTDB): domain Bacteria; phylum Bacteroidota; class Bacteroidia; order Bacteroidales; genus JBMOLL01. The sequence goes on from JBMOLL010000053.1 coordinate 5,960, forward strand.
AGTGGTACTATATCTCTGCGCCGGCTGATGCCGAAAACGTGCTTACCGTAGGTGCGGTCGACAGCCTGGGTGTGATTGCTGCTTTCAGTTCGCGCGGGCCGACCTGGGATCACCGGATCAAGCCCGATGTGTGTGCCATGGGATACCAGACGGCCATTCAAAGCACCGACAGCACTGTCAGGCGGGGGAACGGCACCTCCTATTCATCGCCCGTTATGGCCGGAGCCATGGCCTGTCTGTGGCAGGTTTTCCCGGAAATGCCGGCCGAAGATCTGATACGGCTGGTGATCAGCTATGCCGACCGTTCCGCTGACCCCGATATCACCTACGGCTTCGGGATCCCCGACCTCAGCAGGCCGCTCACCGTTTCGGTACCGGTGGTTACTGCCGGTAACAGCCTGTTCTTCTATCCCAATCCCTGCCGCTACAGTTTCACCTATGTCCTTCCGGGCGGAGAGGAACAGGAAGACGACCTGCTCAGCCTGACCGACCTGCAGGGACGGATCGTCATGGAAACAAGAGCCACGGCAGGGACACCCGTCAGCCTGCCGGAAAACCTGGCGCCGGGTCTTTACCTCCTCGGGATACATAACGGGAACGGCAGCCATTATGGCAGGATAATCGTTGAACGATGAACCAGGAACAGCTGACACTGGGCCAACTGAATAAAAGGATCCGCGAGGTGGTCCTTGAAGGTTTCCCGGTATCGGTATGGGTGGTGGCCGAGATCATGGAACTCAGCACAAACCGCAGCGGCCATTGCTACATGGAACTCGTTGAGAAAGGCGATAACGATGCCCATATCACCGCACGGGCCCGGGCAACCATCTGGGCCTTCCAGTACAGGATGCTCCGGCCCTATTTCGAGACCACCACGGGAATTACCCTGGCACCCGGGCTGAAGATCCTTTTCAAATGCACGGTTGAGTTCCATGAGCAATATGGCCTGAGCCTCAACATTACCGATATCGACCCGAACTACACCATGGGCGACCTCGCCCGGCGGCGGCAGGAGATCATCAGGCAACTCAAAGCTGAAGGAATTTTCGATATGAACCGGGAGACCGAACTCCCTCCTGTTCCGCAGCGTATTGCTGTAATCTCCTCGGAAAGTGCCGCCGGCTACGGCGATTTCATGAACACCCTGCTGAAAAATCCCTACGGCTTTGCCTTTACAACCCGGCTGTTCCCCGCGATAATGCAGGGTATCGGTGCCGAGGCATCGGTGATCTCAGCCCTTGAACAGATCTTCGACCAGCAGGAACAGTTCGATTGCGTGGCCCTGATCCGCGGTGGCGGTTCACAGGCCGACCTCGATTGCTTTAACAGCTATGAGATGGCCTGCCATATCGCCCAGTTCCCGCTTCCGGTGCTGACCGGCATCGGCCATGAAAGAGATGAGAGCATTGCCGACCTCGTTGCCCATACACGGCTCAAAACACCAACGGCGGTGGCCGAATTCCTGATCGACCAGCTCCTGGAGTCCGACAGCTACCTGAGACAACTGGAGGATCACTTTTCGATCCTCGTCAGGCAGATCATCCAGGATAATCAGACCCGGCTGAGGGAACTGTCGAACGAAACACAGCATCGGGCAAAAGGACTGCTCCAGGGAAAGATGATCGGGCTCGACCACCTGAACGTGCAGGTCAGAAAGGCCATTAAGAACCTGTCGGACAGGCAGGAACAAAAACTGACAGCCCTGCAGAACCGTATGAGCTATGCCGCACGGAATTCACTGGTCTCGGGCACAAAAACACTGGATCATACTGCATCGAGGCTGAAGAAAGCCCTTTACCATTCGCTGAATAACCGGAAAATGCAGTTGCAGATGTTTGAAAAACAGGCCGAACTGGTGAATCCGGTCAATACCCTGAAACGAGGCTACACCCTTACCCTGAGGAACGGGAAAATCATCACGGGGCTGCAGGAGATCAAGGTTGGTGAGGACATCACAACGCTTTTCCGTGACGGGAACGCAACAAGCCGCATTGAAAAAATCGAAAAAAAAGGAAATAAAAATGGCTAAACAGGAAATCACCTACAAACAGGCAGTGGCAGAGATCGAACAGATCCTGTCGCGGATCGAACAGGAAGAACCTGATGTCGACGAACTCACGGCCCAGGTGAGGCGGGTCACCGAACTGCTGAAGATCTGCCGGGGCAAACTGATGAAGGCCGAAAAGGATATCGCGGGGATCTTTGAAAACGATTAAGAGCTCTTAGCTCCTGACTTTTTCTTCACTTTCTTCAACACCAGGCTGTTCATCGGGTTTGATGAAAAGCCTGATATTTCCGGCGTAATGAAGCGCACCACCATGTCGTAATACAGGAAAACCACGGGAGCCTCATCCACGAGGATCCTGTCCATCCGGCTGTAGACCTCAGCTCTTTTTTCATCGTCGGTTATACCGGCAGCCAGTCTGTAAAGACGGTCATACTCCCCCGAGCTGAAATGAGTGGTATTCGGGCCCTCCGGCGAGAAATTTGCCGTGGTGAACAGGGCCAGGTAGTTTTCGGCATCCGCGTAATCGGCAATCCATGATCCCCTGAAGAAAACCAGGTTGGAATTGGCGACCATGTTCCGGAAGGAGCCCCCGGTGGCCACAGAGATAGAGATCCGTATACCCAGCGAGCCCAGTTCAAACTGAATGTATTCACACAGATCGAGATAGTCGGAAGTAGTGGTGAGTTCCAGTTCCGGCAGGCCTTTCCCGCCAGGGTAACCGGCTTCTGCCAGCAGGCGGGCGGCACGTCCCGGATCATATCCGTAGCCTTCGCCCGGTGCGAGAGCGCCTTTTAATCCCGGGGGAATAAACCCTCCCCTTGCCGGTGTGCCAAGGTTATTCCGGAGGTACAGCATCATTCGTTCACGGTCGAAACCCAGGTTGATCGCCTGTCTGACCCGCCTGTCGGCCAGTACCCGCGACTGTTGTGGCAAATGTACTGTGTCGAGCATAAAACCGAGGTATTCGGTATTCAGGTAGGGCTGAGTCAGCAGAAGAAGCCTGCCCTCGTACTTCGGGTTGAGCCTGCCGCTGCGTGTGAGCAGTTCATCCTTGTAGGAAGGATGGACGGCATTCAGGAAATCCAGGTTCCCCTTCATAAACTCCAGGAACTCGCTCTGCTTGTCCTTGATGAAGGTGATCGCCACCGCATCGAGGTAAGGCAGGTGATGGCCCACGCTGTCGGTCTCGAAATACGAGGGATTCCTTACGAGCACCAGTTTCTCATCCTCCCTCCACATTTTGTACATAAAAGGACCCGTGCCCACAGGCTCGCGGGCAAAAAGGCTTCCCTTTCCTTCGACCACCTCTCTGGGAACGATGTAGCAGTAAGGCATGGAAAGCATGGCGAGGAAGGGCGGGAAGGGTTTTTCAAGGCGGATGATGAGGGTCGAATCGTCGGGCACCTCAAAGGGTAGCTGCCGGCTGATGAGATCAAAGATCCAGATGCCCGGTGAGGCCAGCGCCGGATCGGTGATCCTGCGGAAACTGTATTCCACATCGGCGGCCCTGACCTTCCTTGTGCCATCGGGAAAAAACGGGGAGGGATGAAAACTGACATCCGTGCGCAGATGAAAGACATACTCCAGCCCGTCACCGGAGATCGCCCACGCTTTCGCTATGGAAGGCCTTACGTTCAGGCTGTCGTCAAGTTCGACCAGTCCGTTGAAGATCTGGCTCACCGGCCAGATGATCGTCTGGTTGCGGGCAAAAGCCGGATCGAGTGTGGTGATCCCCTTGGACTCGTTGTAGCGGAAAACGGTCCTGTCCTCCCCTTCCGACCGGCTGCCGCAGGAAACTGCGCAGGCAGCCAGCACGAGGAAAACAACAGCCTTCCCGACCATGATTATTTCAGATGGAGTTGCAGTACCTGGAGAAGTTCCGAGACCTTGATCGGCTTGCTGAGATGATTATCACAGCCGGCATCCCTGCTGAGCTGTCTTTCGCCGGCCATGGCATAGGCTGTCTGCGCAATAACCGGGATATCGGGTTTCTCCTTTTTCATGATGCGCGTACACTCATAGCCGTCGATAACAGGCATCTGGATATCCATCAGGACAATGTCGATATCCTTCATCTCATGGAAAAAGTCGATGGCTTCCTGTCCGTCGCGCGCCCAGACCAGTTCAATATCCTCATATTTAAGCGCTTCCTTGATAAAGTAGAAGTTGGAATAGTCGTCTTCTGCCACCAGGATCTTCTTTCCTGCCAGTCGCGGATTCCGTGCCACCCTTTGTTCCTCCTGCTTTATACTGCTCTTTTTCACTTCGTCGAGAGGAAGCAGGATCCAGAACTCCGATCCTTCGCCGGGTGTGGAATGAAGCCCGATCCGTCCTCCCAGCAGTTCGATCAGGTTCTTGGAGATGGCCAGCCCGAGCCCTGTGCCGCCATAGAGCCTGGTTTTCGATTCATGTCCCTGCCTGAAGCGGTCGAAGATGATCTCATGTTTTTCGCGGGCGATCCCGATGCCGGTATCCCTAACATAGATGCGGACCATTCCGTCGACTTTTTCAATCCCCAGGTCCACATGTCCTTCGTCGGTAAACTTGATGGCGTTGCTCATCAGGTTGATGAGTACCTGTTTCAGGCGGAAGGGATCGGTGCGGAGGATGAGCTGTTCGGAGGGCCAGTCCCAGTTCAGTCTCAGGCGCAGGTTACTTTTATCAAGGCGGATCAGCGTTTGCGAATTCATCACCCTGAGTTCCTGGAACAGGTCGTAGATATTGCACTCGGCAAAATGTACCGAGATCTGCCCGGCTTCGATCTTGGAGATATCAATTATATCGTCGATCAGGTGCATCAGGTTGTCGGCCCCGTAATTGATCTGGGCAATGTATTCCATCTTGTCCTCCTGGCTCGCATCCGGATCCGAGAGCAGGTCGGCAAAGCCGATAATGGCATTCATCGGGGTGCGGATCTCGTGCGACATGTTGGAGAGGAAGGCCGTTTTAAGCCGGTCGGCTTCTTCAGCTTTCTCTTTGGCATCGCGCAGACTGCGTTCGGTGTTTTTGCGCTGGTCGATATTCTTCATAATGAAGAGCATCGATTCGGGATCGCCGTTATTGTCAAAGATGGCACCCGTGGAAATCTCGGCTTCGAAACTGGTGCCGTCACCGCGCATCATGCGGTACTCAATGTTTTTCAGGTAGCCCTCGGCCCAGGTACGTTCAAAATCGGTGAAGGCTTTCTTGCGGTCATTGGGGAAAAAGAAATTGAACAGGTTCTCATTCAGTGCGATATCCCTTTCCACCTTGAAAATCTCGATGAAAGAGGTATTGAAGTCGTTGATCCTTCCGGTGAGGTCGACTACGATCATCGCATCAGGAGAACTTTCAAAGATCCGTCGCTGTTTTTCCTGGTTTTTGCGGATATTATCCTGGTCGCGTTTGCGTTCGATCGCGAGGGCGATCTGTTCGCTGGCAAATTCAAGCAGGTGCACATCCTCCTCGCTGAAAACGATGTCTTCCTGGTACGACTGGATCACGAAAACCCCGATGATCCTTTCCTCGATCTTCAGCGGCACCCCCAGCCAGCTGACACAGGGCGTACCCACCAGTTCGATCTCGCCCATATGCATGAGCTCCTCTTCCCTGGCGGCATCGACCAGCTGAGATTTACCGGTTTTGATCACGTAACCGGTGAGGGTTTTTCCGGCGGGGAATTCGGAGAACGAGTCTTTTTCGTCGCGCAGGAATGGCAGACTGAGCGTATTGTTCTCCTGGTTGTAGAGCGCCAGGAAGCAGTTGGTCGTATCGACGATATTGCCCAGAAAGCCTCTGATCTCTTCATACAGGGCTTCCAGGCTCAGGGTAGTGTTCACGGCATTGGACACATCGAAGATCACCTGCTGGATGATCTCCTGCCGTTTCCTGTCGGAGATATCTTCATGCGTCCCAACGAGCCTGTAGGGTTTCCCGTGCTCATCCTTCTCCACGAGCCGTCCTTTTCCCCGAACCCAGGCATATTCGCCGTTTTTCCTCCTCATCCGGAAATCGATATTGAAGACTCCGTCACCTTCTTCCAGACTCTGCTTGATCCTTGCCGTCACCTCTTCTCTTTCCTCGGGATGCAACAGATCGCGCCACGTGGCTGTGGTATGGGGAAGTTCGTTATAGCCGTATCCCAGCATGGAAAAATACACCGGGGAGTAATAAATATCATCGGTCACCAGGTTCCAGTCCCACAGTCCCATGCTGGTTGCCTGCAACGCAAGTTGAAGCCGGTCCTCGCTTTCCATCAGTGCCCGTTCGGCTTCGGTGCGCAGCGTGATGTCCTCATTGGTACCAAGGATCCCGATCACGGAACCTGCGGCATCATGAAGGGGTACGATATTGGAGATCAGGCTCAGCTCCCTGTCTGCTCCAAACCGAAGGGTAAAGTGCTGCTGCAGAAGAGGTTCGCCCGATTTCAACACCTCCATCTGCTTTTCCCTTAAAACGCTGATCTGATCAGCGTCCCAGTTCAGGTCCTCATCGCTTTTACCGACCAGGTCCTCGGGATTTTTAATACCGGCAATATTACAGAAGGTACGGTTTCCTCCGATATAGCACAGATTTATATCCTTCCAGAAAATAGCCTGGGGGATATTATCCATAACCAGGTAGAGCATCCGTTTCGATTCATTGATCCGCTCGATGACCTGCCGGTTCTCGGTTACATCCCTGGCAACGGCCACAATGGTTTCCACTTCGCCGCGATCGTTCACCTCCTCGGGGATCAGTCTCCACTCGTAGACCACCTTCCTGAGTTCCGTATCGATCTCGAATTCACAGGTATTGATGATCCCGGAAGTAAAGACCTTATCCATATTTTCTTCCCAGAACCTGCAAAGGTGTTCCGGAAAGATCCCCATCTCCTGGTGGGTCTTCATCATGAAGATATCCGGGCTGAGGCCCAGTTGCACCTGGATGGAATGGTTGACATAGAGATGCCGGTGACTGCGATCGAAACGCATGATCACATCAGGGGAGTTCTCGGCCAGGTTCATGAACTCCTGCTGCGATTTCCGGATGGCGGCTTCCATCTGTTTCTGCTCATCAATATCCCTGATCAGCATGGCAAGGCGCGGCATGCCGTTATGCTCGATCATATTCACCGACACCGATACCCAGAAACGCCGCCCTTTAAGCGATGCGCAGAGCCATTCGAATTCCGCCGGGTTGGATCCGGGTTCCATATCCAGGTACGACAGCAGCAGTTCGGCAGTGAAGCCTTCTTCCTCGGAAAGCAGATTGGCCAGGCCCATTTTCCCGATTTCCTCCGGCGAGGCTTCAAACATTTCAAGGATCCTCGGGTTGTAATCGGTCACGGAAAAGGGATTCAGCCCCAGGATAAGTATACCGTCGGACAGGGTATCAAAGATGGCCTTGTAACTGCTCCGGTATTTCGATACCGCCTCTTCGGCTGCGAAGATCTGGCCTGAATCCCGGATGCTCACCAGGTAAACCGGACCATCCAGACTTTCGTTGCGTACCTGCCGGACACTCATCAGTCCGTTAAGCACAAAATCACCCTCCTTTTTAATCCTGACCAGTTGTTTGATGCTTCCGGTTTTCTCCAGTTTCGCCGGAAGATCCTTCAGCCCTGAACAGGGCTCGCCGGCTTCATTAAACACTTTCTTCTCCAGGTTCAGATGGTCGGGGGAGGAATCACCCGAACCGATGTCCAGGAGGTCGCGGGCGCGCTTATTTGCAAACAACAGGAGCTGCTTTTCGTTGAGCACCAGGAGGGCATCATCCAGACCCGAAATAAGGGCCTGACTGATTAGTTCCTGCTGTACCTTCGAACGTTCGCTGGCTTTGCTTGTCCGAAGTATTTTACTGTATCTCAATGATGTATGGACAGAGGAAACGATCCTTTTCAGCCGGGATTTCAATACATAATCCCAGACTTCATCCGACAGGGCCCTTGCTGCTTTCTCTTCGCTCCGGTCGCCCGCCAGCAGGATGATATGAACATCGGGAATGTACTGCCGGCACAGGCTGAAAGCCTTTCCTGTGAGCTGACCGGGCAGGTCGAAATCGGTAATAAAGATGTCGGGGGCTTCACTTCGAAGGCCATCTTCCAACTGGTGGAGATCGGTGAACGATCTGACCTCCGGGCTGTATCCTCCGGATTTCAGTATGTCAGTTACTTCCTGTCCAAGCTGCTCTTCAAGGTACCAAAAGACAACCTTTAATAACCGACCGGTCATTTACCTGATTTTAGTAGTTAGGTTGCCAAATTAATAAAATATCCCGTTTTCTGAGTAAGAATAGGTTTAATTGCTCCTTCGTAAATGAAAAATCCTTGCACGGGGAGGAGACAGAACGGAAAGACAGCGCCTGGCTCCCTGCTACATGGCTTAAAAAAGCACCTTTATTCCGGCCATCATGTTCCTTCCGGCCTGGGGATAAAACCCGTCCATGCGGTATTCGCTTCCCCCGTAATAATACCTGTAAACCCAGGCTGAAGAGGAATACTGTTCATTGAAGATATTCCTGAGGGCCAGTGTAAACACCAGTTCCCGGGCAAAAGACACCGGAACCGACCAGTCGATCCCCAGGTCGCAGGTGAAATACGGATCGAGCATCCTCTCCAGGGAGGAAGTATTGTCGATATACTGACTGCCCACATATTTTCCAAGTGCACTGACGGTCAGACCCTTGAAAGGTATATAACTCAGCCGGCTGTTTCCCGTAACTGAAGGTGAAAAGGCCAGGCTTGTCTCACCCAGGTTTTCTTCGACCTGGTAGGGTTCATTCAGCGGATCGTCCCAGTAGCTCCAGTTATCCACATATCCGGTATAATCCAGGATCCGGTTCCGGCTCAGGGTTAGGTTCCCTTCCCAGCTAAAACGCCGGGAGAGTTGCCAGGTCAGTGCCAGTTCGAGCCCTGCGCGGTAGCTCCGGTCGACGTTTGTCATGATGGCACTTCCCACATCATTGATCTCCCCGGTAAGTACCAGCTGGTCGCGGTAGTACATGGCATAGAGACCGGCATTCAGGGTAAAGCTGTTTGCTGTCATGGTATATCCAAACTCCAGATCGGTGAGTTTCTCAGGCTTCGGTTCCGGTCCCAGTGGATCGGCATCCGTAAAATTGCTCCGGTTGGGCTCCCGGTGAGCGATGGCGACCGAAAGATATAGTTTCTCCTTATCCTGAATTTTGAAGCTTATCCCTCCTTTGGGATTAAAAAAGAGGTAATCGTGTTCGCGGGATATATCCCGCAGGTCATCGTCGGTTCCGCTGATCGCATAATGAATGCCTCTCAGCTGGAGATCGGCGTAAAAGACCAGCTTCCCGGCCGGATAAAGCGCTTTGACATAGGTATTCCAGTCGCTCTTGTCGCCGGTCCCTTCATACCAGCGGTGATTGATCTCCGCTGCGCCCGGCACCGCGGCCCAGATGATGGTCCCGAAATGATCACCGAGGTACCTGTTCCAGCCTCCCCCGGCTACCACCTCCAGGCTGTTCCTGAGGTAGTTCAGGGAAGCCGTGATGCCGTAAAAATCGTTATCAAGCCACTTGCGCCGGATCAGGTCCGTTTCCCGGATGGTGTCGCTGCCAAAAACCGGTTCGGGGAGCTGGTAGGCAGCGTAGGATTGACCGGATTTGTACTCTTCGTAATAACCGCTTCCGCGGGTCCAGAAGAGCACGCCGGATGCGGAGAGTGAGGAGGAGAAGGAATGGGTTGCAAGAAGCTGGTAATGGTCCTGTCGGTAATGATCAATCTGATTGTCGTAATATGCTGTCTTGCCCGCGGTTGTGGTGTATTCGCCCAGGGGGTTATAGGTTCCTGCCGTATCGAGCATGCCGGAGGGAACACCATCCCAGGCCTGGTACAGTTCCTCTGTCCCTGAAAAGGCGATCAGCTTCACACTTGTATGTTCACCGGTATAGCCGCCGGCCAGGTACCAGGAGGCCAGGTCGGTCCGGGCACGGTCGATAAAACCATCGGAATGCAGTCCCGAAAGGCGCATATCGACCGACAGGCCGTTCTTCAGGATCCCCGTGCCGGCCGATACGGAGGTTCTGCGCGTATTGAACGATCCGGCATTTCCGCTGATCAGCACCCAGGGATCACGCTCCGTGGCCAGGGTCCTGAAATTCAGACTGGCCCCGAAGGCAGCAGAACCGTTCGTGGAGCTTCCAACACCGCGCTGGATCTGGACATTTTCCACCGACGAAGCAAAATCGGGCAGGTCGACCCAGTACACCGAATGGGACTCGGCATCGTTCAGTGGAACGCCGTTGATCGTAACATTGATCCGGTTTCCATCCGTGCCCCGGATCCGCATCCCCGTATAACCGATCCCGTTACCGGCATCGGAAGAAACAACCACCGACGGGGTCATGGAAAGCAGATAGGGAATATCCTGGCCATAGTTATTGCGCGAAAGTTCCTCCGCTGTGAGGGTTGTCCCGCTTACCGGTGCATCCTCCCCCATCCGAAGGGCCCTCACCACCACCTCCTCGCCAGGTACCGGGGAGGGCTTCAGGACCACAGGGGGCAAAGCGATGTTGCCGCTTACCGGCAGCTCGAGGGTATCGGTCCGGTACCCGATAAATGATACAAGGAGTCGAAACTGTCCCGCCGGCACTTCCTGAAACGAAAAACTGCCGTCCCTCGCTGAAACTGTTCCCCTGTTGCCGGGTGCAAGGAGGATATTGGCGCCGGGAAGGGGCTTTTGCCGGCTATCAATAACGGTGCCGGATATAACGTACTGCGGCAGGACCGGTATGGATAGAAATACCCAGACCAGCCCCAGAAGAGCTTTTTTCATTTTCCTATGAATTAAAATTTGCCATTTGATTCTCATTTTCCCTCCACCGGCATTACCCGGATCAGGTTCTAAGGGTATAATCTCAGCCCGTCGTATTAAGGCACCCCCTTAGAGAAGTATGGGGCGAAGGTAGGAAAAGTTTTTGAGATAGGAAAGAGGTTGGGCGGGATGAGTGAGGAGTGAAGGGTGACGAGTGAAGGGTTGTCCCCTGAGCGGTCCCTGAGCCTGTCGAAGGGCCAGTTATCGGTAAATTGTAAAGCGAGACGCGAGACGCGGGATGAGTGAGGAGTGATGAGTGACGGGGTAGTCTATCTTTTGTGCAATGCTTCGCGCCTTGGCGTCTTGGCGCCTTAGCGTTAAAACTTTGTGTCTTTTTTAGGTTACGGGTTACGGGTTACGGGTTACGGGTTACGGGTTGCGGGTTGCGGGTTACGGGTTGCGGGTTACGGGATGAGTGACGAGTGATGAGTGATGAGTGATGAGTGATGAGTGATGGGGTAGTGTATCTTTTGTGCAATGCTTCGCGCCTTAGCGCCTTGGCGCCTTTGGGTTAAACCTTTGTGTCTTTTTCAGGTTACGGGTTACGGGTTACGGGTTACGGGTTACGGGTTGCGGGTTACGGGATGAGTGACGGGGTAGTCTATCTTTTGTGCAATGCTTCGCGCCTTAGCGCCTTGGCGCCTTTGGGTTAAACCTTTGTGTCTTTTTTGGAACGGGTAACGGATTCTGTGTGAGGAACGGTTCCGGTCCCGAAAACCTCACCTGTCACTCCTCACTTAATACGCACCTCAATATCAGCTATTATCCCCGACTTCTCTTTTCAGACAGTACACGGTGACCGATCCCTTTTGCATGACGGTGGAATCGAACAGGGTGTTAAAGTCAGGACTGTTCTTCACCATGTCGGAATCGGTATAGAGGTAGGCGGCCCCTTTTCCGATCATCTCCTGCAGCTTCTCCGGGCTGAAGTTATCGCGGTCGAAGCCCCAGCCTTTCTTGTCGATGTAATACAGGAAGATAAAATGAGAGCGGTCGTTTCCCACCACCACCAGGGCATCTTCTGGAACAGCTGCGCGCAGTTCGGTTTTGTAAACCAGCAGGTCTTTGTTAAAGCCCGGCGATTCCGGGTTCCAGCGGCCCTTCAGCCGGAGATGGCAGGTAAACGGGAGGACCAGCAGGAGGACCAGGGCCGAGTATTTCAGGATTTTTTTCCCTGAAGTAAGGAGGCGAAAGGCCCCGTAGGCAACCATGATAAACAGCAGGGGCATGAAAGGAAAGAGGTAGTAATCGTGCACTTTGGCAATGGCATTCAGCTCGAAGAAATAATAAAGAAGGGCCATCAGGGCAAGAGCGAGGAGCGGGAGAAAAGCACTATTCCGCCAGGCTCTCCTCTTAAACAGGAACCAGAACGCTGCCAGGAAGAGGGGGACCGATCCGTAATTCAGGAGCATTTCGGGGAGGTTCGACAGGAGATTGAATTGCAGGTAATCCAGTATCACCGACAGCGATTCCTTATTATCCATCACCCCCAAGATCACCCGGTTGCCATCCCAGTGGGGAATGACAGTGATGTACCACCAGGCCGGCAGGACTGTAAAAACAAACAAAGACAGGGCTTTTGCCGCTTTTTCGAAAATCCCGCCCTCCTGAAGGATCTCCCTGAGGAACCAGATCCCGGGTACGATGAAATAAATGATAAAGGGTAATTTGCACAAAGCAGCCAGTGCCATGAAAAATCCGCTGAGGGGCAGGAGATAAAAGTTCCGCTTTTCCGTCCAGATCATAAATAAAGCCAATCCCCAGACCGCACAGCACAGCGACAGATTGTCGGGCAGGGGATTGATGGTGTAATAAAAGAACAGCGGGGAGAAGCTAAGGGTCCAGACCCCGATGACTGCCGGCAGTCGTTTCCTGAACAGGCGGATCAAAAGCAGGTACAGGCCCGCCAGGGTCAGCAATCCGGTAAGGAACATGAAGATCCGCGTCACCAGCACGCTTTTTCCCGTGATATGGTAAGTGGCCGCTACCAGCCATTGCATCAGCGGGAATTCCATCCGGAAGATCCCCTCCCCGTTCCCGCGCTCATTGCGGCGGGGATGGAAAATATTCATATCCTCCTCGTAAAAACTGTTAATGGTCGACTGGGTCTGTGTCTGCCGCCATACATGGATACTCATCAGGTCCTTGCTGAAATGGGGAAGGTGCATCAGGACACTGAGCAGGAGTGTGCCGCCAAGAATAAGCAGAACATGGTGTTTCTTCATCGGGTTGTCGAATAAAAGGCTGGATATTCCCTGCTAATTTAGTGAATTATCTGAAGCCGGAGAAAACGGCTGTGATGGCGGTCTGGGGGAAGGGGGACGGCTGTCTCAGCAACTGTTTTTGCTGTTTGCAAAAGACCGGATGGATACTTCTTAACACTGGCGGGCCTCACCCTCCTGTCCCTCTCCACATGGAGTGGGATGTTTGTAACTACATATGAATGAATATATTACACAAGGCTTAGATGATCGTTCTGCCGGTGTCAGCCCCACCCTCCTGTCCCTCCCCCGCCTCGCCTTCGCGAAGCTGCGGCGGAGCAAGGGGTGGGAGGGACGGCTGTCTCAGCACTTATCCGGGCTGCCCGTATGATTTTATGATCATTGTTTTGCCTGTGTTGTCTCTCGTTCCACCGGCCGAAGCCCATTGGCGAAGGCCGGCCTCACGCCCTACTCCGAACGCCTTCCGCCATAACGGTAATGCCCGGTCACCCTGAAATCAAAAAGACAGTCCTCCAGCACCTGACCCGCACCGATATTGTGGATCACCTGGTAGCGCTTTCCATCCGCCGAGCGAATGGCCGAGACCAGCCCGATATGCGTTATGCCACCGCCCAGGTCCCAGCAGACAATGTCGCCCGGCAGGTAGAGGGAAGGATCGGTCGTATGCGGCAGCACAGTCCCGTGGCGCGCGAAATAGGTCATGAGGTTGGGAACGCGCCGGTGGTCGATGTTGCTGTCGGGATGCGAGGCCCCCCAGCTATCTGGATAGGCATCAAAAGCGACCAGCATATCTTCATGTACTTCTTTCTGCAGGTCGATGCCGAACATCCGGTAGGCCCGGATGAGGACATCGGTACATACCCCCTTTCCCGCAGGGATATCGCCATTGGGATAGGGAATGCGATAGTAGGAGGGATCATAACTGACCTGTTGATGGGTCAGCAGCAGGGCCGAATCGGCCAGCTGACGGAAGAACGGATCCTGGGCCCGGCTGAAGGTCGCGGCTGCGAAAAGAAAGATTATGAAACTAAACACTGGCTTCATATTCCGGACAGTTTCAGAAATTTAACGGGCATCCCGGATCCTTACGGTGAAAATCGCCGGTAAGCGCCCACGACAGGCACTTCAGTCCGCCACGGCAAAGCTGACGATAATAACAGCTGGCACAGGCACCATCAGTTTTTTCGGGATCATCAAGCTCCCTGAGGACACTGTTATTCATATAAATATCCACCAGACTCTCCTGTAAGGCATTTCCCACATTTATGGGCAGTCTTCTGCAGGGCAGTACCGTTCCATCCGGTAAAACAGCCAGCAGGCTGCGTCCGGCAGAACAGCTGTACGGAACTCCCCCTGCAACCAGGAACTGTAAAGACCTGTTCGCCGCCACTTCGGTCCGGGTGTGGGCATAGAGACTGAATTTCCTTTTTTCCCTTCCCAGCAACTCAAAATAGGCTTTTGTCTGCTCCGGCGAAAGTTGCAGGGGATCATCCGGGGAAGAAGGAAGGTACCTGTCGGTCCAGACTTTATACGCCCCCAGTCTCCGTGCAATCCTTACCACTCCGGGAAACTTTTGGTGATTCAAAGCATTTGCCGTGAAAGAGATCATAACCGGAATATTGTACCTCCTGTAGGTCCTTACCGCCTCCAGGGTACGGTCGAAACTGCCTTCTCCCCTGATCAGGTCATTTGTTTCCCTTTCGCCTTCCATACTCACCTGGATATAATCTGGTTTCAGTTCCGCCAGGTGCTTCAGTTTTTCCGGGGGAGGCAGAAAACCGTTGGTGAGGATGCCAAAGGTAAACAGGCCCGACCCGGCAATCCTGTCCAGCAAGGGGAAAAGCTCTTCCTTCAGGAAGGGTTCACCCCCGGTGATATTGATCCTTGCCCGGGCGTTTCCCCGCTGCTGCCTGCATGCTTTCACAAAATCGGTCATGTTCCCTAACAGGTTCTCCAGCTCGGTTGCCGGAAGTCCCGGTGAGGCATAACTCTCCTGGTAACAGTGCCTGCATCGGAGGTTACACTGATCCGTAATATGCCACTGAAAAGTGATCCGGTCGGGTAAAATTCTTTCCATTTTTCCTCAGCTTCCACAACCACCGCAACCACCGCCGCCACAGCCTCCACCTCCCCCGCAGCCGGAACAGCCCGAACCGGAGCAACCCGAACTCATGAAATAGCCCGTACCTGCATCCTTCGCTAATTCGATCTGGTCCTCAAACAGGACGCCGATATCGGTTCCCAGAAAACCTGCTACCCCAAAAACGGCAATTCCGTAAAGAAGATTCTGATCAGCAAGGAGGTTCTCCGTCGCTGTGGTGGTCTTGAGCCATTCGAAGCGCGTCTGCGATTTCTTCAGAAACTTCCTGCCCAGTGCAGAGCTTCTCTCCTTATCCGGTTTTATAACCATAAAAAGAGCCGCAAGCAGAGCAATCAGCAAAAGGATCAGGTAACTGAAAGGCTTATCCCTTACAATACCGAAGTAGAGTTTCAGTCCGCCGGGGATCATAATCAGGAAAAAAGTGACAAGAAGCAACAGGTAACGCCCGTTGCGGATTTGCTGATCGGCAAGGAGCTTCTTCTGCTTAAGATTTTCAATATTCGGGGCAAAAACCTCTTCCACCGTCTTCAGGGAGTTACGTTTAAGCAAATGCCTCAACAGTCTTGGCTTCTCAAGAAAGTTATAAATGAGTAGTTCAACAGGGCCTGATTCGGAAAATCCGTTTCCGGATTTTTTGATGAAATGCGGTTTTTTATTTATGTCGATTTCCACAGCCTTGCTTCGCCATAGATTAAAAACCGAGGTGAGCACCACTCCCCTGCTCCCCTCTTTCAGATAGGCTATCTCAGAGGGAGACACCATCGTGGGTTCAGGGACCTCATAGCCGGAGGTATAATCGCGCAGCATGAGGAAGCGGGCCAAAACGATCAGGCCTGCGGAATACAGGGCAAAATACAGCAGGAACTGTGGTCCGGGAATGGAAATCAACTGGTCAACCATAGCAAAGTCTTTTTTCCGGTGAAAAAAAATATTAAAATCAGCCGGCTCGCGGTTTGACTCAATTTACGAAATTCTTTTATCTGCAAAGGATCCCGGCAGAATTTTTCATCCCTCCGGAAACAAAATTCAGCTACGGGCCCGGGTAACTATCTTGCCCTGATCACCCTGAACGACCAGTACACCACGTTCAGGAAGATCCCCAGGAAGAGGGTCATCCCCCAGGTGCCGGGGTGGCTCATGGGTGAGATGACCCGATCGCCGATATCGTACAGCAGCTGAAAAGGTTCGGTGAGGATGTCCCAGCTGTTCCAGCGCAGGTAACGGCCGACATAAACCCCGAAACTTCCTATAAACAATAGGGAAACAGACAGCAGGATCAGCCAGAATCGGGAAAGCACGCCCGACAGCATCTTCTCAATATCCATCAGGCTGAACAGTCCGAAAACCAGCCCGGTCCAGGCAAAGCTGAGGATAAGGACCAGGTCGAACCACAGCGGCATGGTGCTTTTCAGCCGGAGGTGGAACAGGTCGGTAAGGATATAGGGTGCGTTGGGAAAGAACAACAGCCAGAGCGCAATGATCCCCGCAACGACCAGCTTCCTCTTTCTCAGTCCGGGCCGGATGATGACCAGGCTGGTGAGCAGCCAGGGAATGAAGGCCAGGAAAAGGTTCCAGTTGAGAAAAAGGAACTGGGTGGTATCGGAATAAAACAGACGAAAGAGGGATAATGCAAAACAGAGTGCGGTGGATATCCCCAGGTAAAGTGTCTCGTAATAACGGTTGTGTTCTTTCAGTATCTGTAACATAAGGCAAGCAGGTGGGGGATAAATACCAACAGACCGATAATGACTGCCGTGACCGCACTGACAAGAACCCCGGCAGCAGCAAGGTCCTTGATCTTCCTGATCCGCTCGTCCTTCTGCGTGGAATAGAGATCGGCCAGTCGTTCCATGGATGAATTCAGGATCTCGGTGACGAATACAAAACCGATGGCAAAGCTCAGCGCCAGCCATTCCACCGCACTTACCCTGAACAGAAGACCTGCCGTCACGACCACTGCCGCCGCAAGCAGGTGGATCAGGGCATTGGGCTCTTCGGTAAACAGGGTATGCAGACCGTTAAAGGCATACCTGAAGCTTTTAATTCTGTCCCTGAGCCTGAATTTCATTGTATGAGTTGTGTATTTATCCGTGTTTTACATTAATACGCCGGCAGCAGGCAAATATTTTGCCGGCGGAGCCTTTTAGGATTTTTTAAGAATTCCCTTCCCTATCCTTACTCCGAGGCAAAGGAAAAGTGCTGCTGCATCATGATCCAGCGGCCGTCGCGCTTCTCCAGCACACCAGTCCAGCGCGTATTCTCCCAGCTGGCCGGCTGTCCCTTCCACTCATTGATGTCGTCGAGGAGGCAGTAGAACCAGGCCACCTCACCCGACGCAGAAAAACGGATGTCCAGGTCGCTGATCGCGTACCGGATGGCCCTGAAGTCTTCGTGCATCCAGAATGCTTCAGCCTTCCTGAATTCATCGAAGCCTTTCACCACCCGTTTGCCCGGGTCGACCTCCAGATAGGTCGAATCGTTGCAGATCACGGAATACAGCAGATCCAGGTCCTTGGTGGCGGCCCAGCCGATACTGCTGCGGATGGCCTGTTCAACAGCTTCCTTATCGCCGGCCCCGGCCGGGGTCCCCTTTTCTCTGTCACAGGAAAGGGAAAAAAGGATCAGCGGAATCAACAGGCATAAAAAAAGCGGACGTGTTGTCATCATCTTCTCATTTAAAGAAGCATAAAAGTTACGCTATTTTTGACATGAAACCTGAATGCCACCGAAAAAATGAATACCGGAAAAAGAGCCGGAAAGAAAAAACCTTCAGCGGCAATTCTCGCAATAGCTGTCCTTCAACTCCGGATTTTCGAGTAACTGAAAAGTTACACCACCTGACATGTTCGAATCGAACAGTCTGCAGAAGCGCTGGGGATTTATGTTCCAGGCATTGAAAAGGATCTTCCTGAACTCCTGAACCTGAAACATCCTTTCGTCTACAAGGGTAAGATTGAGATAATAAAAAAGCAGGTCTTCGGACACGTCAATCTCACCGGCCCGCTTTTCGATGATCCGGATCGCCCAGTCGGTTCTTGCATAGGACGAAAAATACTGGGCAAGATTCAGGTAATCATCGTCACTTAAAGGAATATGTTTATAGGCAACGTAAATATAATTGAGTGCCTTGTTCTTACTGATATAGTCCCTGTTTCTCATGTGGTACTCACTCATCAGAATCTCATAATTAATGAGCATCCTGTCCACAAGGGCCTCAGGTATCCCACCCTTTTGAAGATCCTGGATCTCTTCTCTGAATGCAGAGAGATCTATAAGATCCTCCCTCATGATCCACATTCTGAATTTCAGTGAGCACAGGTTATATCGCAGATGAAAATCTCCGGGCATCAGGTCAAGAAGCTCTTCCAGTTCCCTGTATGCCTGAAATACATCCGAAACATCAGTCAGGTATCTGAAAACAGCATTCCTGAACAGAAGCAGACTGTATTCCGACCTCCGTGGAACTTCCAGCCTGTCAATGGCTGACGCCGGCAATTCGTGATCGGTGATCTTCTCAAAGACCGCTTTCTGGATCTCAACGGCCCGTTCCAGGTTTTTCTCCTCCAGTGACTGGGGGAATAAGTGAAAGAGCTCTTCTGTATCCCGACTGAACTTATGCTCTTTCTTCCGGAGGTCCAGAACGATGATCGCTTTCCGGTGCTTTCTCAGGATGGGCTCCAGTTCTTCCGCCACCTTCTTCTCGGCCAGTACAGCTTTAATTTCCTCCTTGCCCCAATCGGCAAGAAACGAATACCTGGTGTATATGATATCGCTGAAAAAGTCAACCCAGTTCTCCGAAGCATGAATCTCCTGAATGATGGAGGGATCCTGATACGACTGAAGGGCCGAAACAATGTTCTGCGCCCTCTCCTCCTGCAGTTCCCTGTTTCTTTCGGTGGTACCTTCTACGCTTGAATACGCCCTGACAGTTATCTTTTTGATATCATAATCCGTGAGCTTCAGTGAATCATATAGCGGCCGGATATCTTCCGGTGAGTAATCGGATTTGTTTTGTTCAAAAGGGATCTCAAAGCGAAGTGTTTTTGATAAAAAGCCGGTCCCATAAGTTTCATCCCACTTTGAAAAGGCTTTCCTGACATAGGTCAGTGTATCAAAATAGAAACCCATATCAAGCAAATCCCAGCGATAGCTTTCCAGGTGATAATAGGAAATATAATAACTGATCGAATTATTCCTGATCAATGCAAGGTTCAACTCAATTTCACTGTGAAGGAGTTCCTTCGGAATGCTTCCCAGCGGAATAAGAAGCTGACTGTCTGGCAGAATTTTCATATTCGCTTCCATATCCGGCAAAAAAACCGGTTCCAGAAGCCTGCCCTTTATCGGAGTGTTGTAATATTCAGGAATACTGTCACAATCGTATTGTTCCTTCCTGAGTATATCCACGGCAAGACCGTCGGCAGGTGAAGTAAAGAATTTCGTGAACCAGGAAGCATCGGTCAGACTGAACAGGATTTGTCCGTTAAGATCACAGTGGATGCTAAGCATTACTTCCTCGGGTTTCTGTTCCATCAGTTTCAGCAAGGCAGTGTTCTCACTGCTTCCCGGACGCGCAATTTTCAGACCGAAATAGTCCTGGGCCAACAAACTGCCGGTGGATAGTGCCAGAAAAATAACAAACGCAAAAAGTCTGGTCATTAACAATCCTGTTTTATATACTGAAATGAACAGATCCAACTTTACAACGACCTCTCTGGAAGTAAAACCGAAAAAAGACTGAGCTGTACTCCGCTATCGTTCCGCACCGGGACATGATCAACAGATCAGCCCTGAACTCAGGAAATATGGATCCGCCCCGAAATCAGCAGGTAGAAAATGGCAATAAAAATAATGCTGAGGGTAATAAATGCCAGGTATTTGTTTCGCTGGATCTTTTTCATACTGTCTTCCAGCTCGGGGTTGAGTAGCAAAACCTTGTTCTTGATGAAACCTGTCAGTTCATCGTCGCCCATCATTGCCCTCGTCTTGCGGTCGGGAAGATAGCCCAGCTTTTTTTCAAGACCCGTGGAACGGTCCTTGTACCGGATGGTGATCAGCGAAGGACTGGAAAGATCGAATTTTGAAATCCACAGAATGTCCCCGTATTCAATGGTTTTCTTCCCGTCCTTGTTCAGGATGTGGACCCCGCTGTCGTCGGCTTCGATACTTTTAAGCCGGAAAGGCATTTGCAGGGAGAAGACAAAGATCCAGACAAACAGGAAGATGGTGGCGACCATGTATTCGAGGGACAGTTCGCCTGCCTTATTCCCGAAAACATAGATGAAATAAACCATCAGGGCCAGGGTCATGGCCGGGTAAAGGTACTTGTAGATGTTGGTGGAGGAGGAACTTTTAAACATGGTAATGAAATTTAGGTCAGATCAAATGTAGCTTTTTTGGAAGGAATCCGGAAACGGAATAGGACATTTCCCCTGTGCGCTTATCCCGGCCTGAGAATGGGGGCCAGCCTGAAGCGGAAAGTAAGGGTTTCTCCCTCCCGGTCGACAGAGACCACCAGGGAACGGGTATTTTTAAAATAATCGCCCTGGTCTTCAAAGGGGATCTCACCAACGGGTTTACGGTTAACGGTCAGGATCCGGTCGTTGATCATCAGTCCGGCTTTTTCCGCAGCACTGCTTTCGGTAAGGCCGGTAACGATCCAGCCGCCCATGGTCTGGCAGCGGTCGACCCAGGTGAAGCCCATCCTGTCGAATTCATAGGCTTCGGTGAAGGTTCCGTTCGGACGGAAATAGAGGCGGTCGCCCTTAAAATCGAAATACAGGTCGAAGCGGTCGAGCACATCATTCCCGATAATACCCAGGTACTCCCCTCCTGCCAGGATCCCCGATTCGTCGAGGCTGAACGACATATTGACATTCCGGAGCCGGCAGTCGCCCAGTCGCAGGGAGTCGGCAATGAAATCCCACGACGACGATTCTCCCCCGATACCCCCGTATTCGGTATAGTACCGTACTTTCTCGCGGATCAGTGAATCCAGGTGCATATCGGCAGCGGCCTTTCCGGAGATCGAAGAGGTCGGCGAACCCGTATCCAGTATGAAATCCCCTGAAACCAGCTCTCCCCCGCGGATGGCGATCTCCACCTGGACACAGATATAGTGCCCGATGCGGTGGACCGGCAAAGAGGCACACCCGCCGATACCGGCCGAATCAATGGATTCGTGAATCGCAATGTACCTGTCCTCATAGTTCACTTCCAGCACCTCTTTCCTGAAGAAGCCCTTCCCGAGCAGACCGTCGATGATGTCGCCGCCGGCCGGTTTGATGTTAAGTACCGGAACGGGCTTTGCCCTGTAATCCTTTCCGGAAAGCGTGAACTGCACGGAATCGGTGATGACGATGATACGCTGACTGCCTGTACCGATGCCTGTGATATTGGCATGGTAGAAATTTTCGTATTCAATCCGGTTGCTGCTTTTAAAAAGGCTGTCGAGGAGAAGCTCATCCGCCCCGGTATCCAGCAACAGGCTGGCCGGCACGTTCTCCACCTCTCCCTGTACCAGGACATAATCGGAATAGATCACAGGAACGGCGCCGGGCGGGATGATGCCTTTCCGTCCGGAATCCTCCCCGCCTGTCATGCTGTTGCAGGCAGTGGTCACCAGGATGGCCGAAATTAAAAGTATGCGGTGCTTCATTCCTTTCATCGGGCTAACTTCCTTTTTCCTGCAGGTGTGACTGCCTTAGGGGCAGTCAGTTAAGGTTCCTGTTGATCAGGATGGATTTAACTCCCTGATTTTTATCCATCTAAAAATAGAAAAATTAAAATGAATTCTGCAACAGTATGACTTTATTCTTTTAAGCACTGTCGATTACTCGCTCTGAAGGGAAGGTCGGGACGTATTGTATTTAACGAGCATGTCGTATTGTGCCTGCAACTGCCGGCAAACGGAGGTCTGTTTCACCTCGGGGGAGAAAGAGCCCAGGATGCTGCCCATCTCTTCCACCGGCAGCGTTCCGAAATAGCGTGCAAGGAGGAAGGGGGAGATCGGGGAAGCCGGGTTCTCCTTCACAAAGTTATAGGTAAAGGCGGCAAATTCATCCATCCGGCTGTTCACCAGACTGTCGAAGGCCACCGGGCCAAGGGTGCGGGCCAGGGCCGTATCCAGCTGAAGGGCGATGAGCTCTTTTTCGCGGGAACGGATCCGTTCGTTGTATTCCCGGTTCACGGTTCCTCCCGAGATCTCCGATCCCTGCTCCCAGTTTTCCGCGTCGATGGTTATATCGAGGCGACCGGCTTCAAGGAAAAAGGGGAAGAAGCCCCGGATGTTCTCCCGGCTGTTGTGGATCACCCAGAGCTCGGGAAAGCCGCAGGTCCCGGTAAAGGTGAATTTTCCATCGCTGATCAGCACCGAATCCACTTTGGGTTCCTCGCTGTAGAATTTCACCATGTAGATCCATTCATCGGCGAGGTCGCCGTTGATATGACCGTTTATCCTGTAGGAGGATGAGTTTGTGCATGCCCCCGGAATAAGGAGGAGGAGCAGGAGGAGGAGCAGAT
This sequence comes from Bacteroidota bacterium, assembly GCA_049325415.1. GTDB lineage: Bacteria > Bacteroidota > Bacteroidia > Bacteroidales > JBMOLL01. The sequence goes on from JBMOLL010000053.1 coordinate 28,613, forward strand.
TTTTTTTCATCGTATTAAATTTTAATTTCCAGTCTGTAGAGCCGGTTCTTCTTCCAGTACCGTTCCGTAACGTATAATCTCCAGATCGTCGTACCAGACCGCGATACCGGAAGGATTATAAACATAGCTTATCAGTTCACTACCCGACATTTCGGCGGTCACAAATACTTCCATCCCGAGCTTTTCCCAGCCCGATTCCTCTTTTTCCAGGACCTGAAAGGTACTGTTGTAATATCCCCCTGAAGCACAGGAAGCTACCGGACCGCCGGCAGCACCCTCCGGGTTTTTCCGCCAAACCGTTATCCGGAAGCTCTCTCCGTTTATCAGGTCCCGGTTATGTAAGGTCAGACCAAAGCGCTGTTCACCGGCCAGGCGGCTTGACCAGAAGCCGGAATGCACCTCTTCCCCATCGCGGGTCTGCCCATCACTGAACAGGGTGCTATCCGGCTCACCCAGAAAAAACTTTTTATCCTCGCAGAGTCTTTCAGCCCCGCAACGGAAAATTTCAACCGGAATGCGTTCCGGCAGTGAAAAATTCACGTTAGTGTCTCTAAGGTTGAAGATAAGCACCGAGCCTCTGCGGGCAGTAAGATGAGTGCAAAAGGGCCGGAGGTAATCATAGCGGTAAAGCCATTCGATACCGTTCAGGATCAGGTATTTTGCCCCTTTACTGCGTGAACCGGCTATCCCGGCACTATCCTGGTTATAATGTACGGGAGTACCCCGGTTAAAACGGGCATCGGTATAGGCGGTCCAGCCTTTCCTGTTCATCAGGTAAAGTGAGGCATTGCTGTTATCGGGAAGAGAAATCACGGTATCGCCGGGCAATACACCGATCTGATCCAGAAAGGGTGAAAGGGTATAGATATCCTTCAATCCTCCGAATTGATCCGGTTTACCATTATAGCGGTTGTTGAGCTCTCCCCTGGTATATATCACGTTAAAGACAATCAGGGCCACGAAAAGCAGGCGAACAATCCAGGAATCCATAATTGAGGGAAGGCAGCGTTTTCCCAGGTCAAGTAAGGCGACCAGAATAATCACCGGCAGGATGAACAGGTCGATAGTATAGTAATCGTGATCGGCAAAGGTCCAGAACTGCAGCAGGATATAAAGTGCCATCTCCGTTATAAGGATGATGAGGGCTGCCAGGAAGACCCGGTTTGTCCGGCGAAAGAAAATCAGCAATATTGAAAGGGCGATGAAGAAGAACAGATGTAATACCGGATGGAAATACTGATCGAACCATATTTTCCTGACATTGTGGACCACACGGGCAACCTCGTCAGGTGCCGTATTCCAGAGCGGAAAGACGGTGGTGGAAAAATAGCTGCAGTCGTGACGGGCATTATACCAGGATGCGTACCCTATCCAGAGTCCTGACAGGACGAGTACTGCGAAAAACGGTAACACAAAGCTTACAGGCTTTGTAAACAGCCGGTTATTTCCGCTGAAACGCAACACCCCTGTGGCTTCTGTCAGCCAGATCCCCGCAAAAACGAAAAAAGAAAAAAGCGCGGTAATCTTGAAGGATCCGGCGATCAGGATAAACAACATGCTTAACAGGAAATTCCGCCTGCTTCTTTCGTGTGTAAACCGGATAAAATAAAACCACGACGCCACTGAAAAGGCAAAAGCCGGCGTATTGCTCAGGAAATTGTTACCGTAGTACGCCAGTACCGGTGAGGCAAAGAAAAGGAGCGGTGCAGCAAGGGCCCAGAAGGTATCTTTGATCAGGTAACTGATAATCCGGAACAGGTAGAAAAGGCCCAGGAAAAAAAGCAGCGTATTCAGGATACGGTAGATCTCTTCATGATAGCCAAACACTTTGTACAACAGGGCAACGGCATAGTACAGCAAAGGGACCTCACTGGTGCAGCCTTTACCCGAGGTTCCACCGTCGGAGGTAAGATTATGTGTCTCCGGTTCAAAAAAGCGCATTCCGCCCTGGTAATAGTTCAGGGCAATTGAAGCACAGTCTGCTTGTCTCCAGCGGTGCACCGACATGGGCCGTTTCATCAGGATGCCCTGATAGTCGTATATGACGGCTACGGCCAACATGAGAATAAGGAACAATAAGGCAGGCAGGTATTTTCGGCGGTCAGACCTCATATTTCCCGGATTCAACAGCTTTTGTCAGCTCATTTAAAAACCGTACCATCGGGGCGCCGTCGATCACATCATGATCGATCAGAACGGTCATGTTCAGGATCTCCCGTATCCTGATCTCCGATCCCACCACCGCCGGTTTGCGGAGCACCGAGCCGATGCCGAAGGACAGCGGGTGGACCGAGCGGTGGATGAACCAGCCGTTGATCCGGCCCATCATCCCCACCGAGGTGATGGCCACGTTCCCCATCTTTCCGTATGCCGCACGGGGATGACGGAGCAGGTAGTTCCATACCGCCCGCCGGAGGAAGCCCGGAAGGTGGTAATACAGCCTTTCGCCGAAGGTCGTCTGGCGCTGCAGGACCTTTTCCCCGGGACCCGGTTCCCTTTCAAGTGCCTCTGCGATCTCGCGGGTGATGGCAACGGCGCTTTTCCGTCCCGCGTCATGGATAACCAGCGGAAGCGGCACCTTCTCCCCCCCGAACTCCTTCTCGACCAGGAAGGCCACGCGGACCTCGTCGAACAGCAACAGCTTCTTCCTCCCCCGCAGGAAGGCCGCAGCCTCCGGATGCTGCTTCAGGGTGGCGGCGATCGTTGCGACCAGCCATCCATTGAAAGAAACCTCCGTGCCCTGCCGCCGCAACTCCTGCAGCCTTCGCCGGATCTCCGTTACATCGAATTCCAGCAGGGCAGCCACATGGTGCTTCTGCATCCCCGCCGCAAAAGTATCGAAGGTGGCGATCCTTGATTCAGGGATGATTTTCAGGCGGTACGGGTCTTTCATAGTACAAGGATAGTGAATTTTGGCGGAAAAAGGGAGGGTTACGGGTTACGGGTTACGGGTTACGGGTTATCCCGAAAAACAACAAATTTTTATTTGGTAGTTTTTCGAGGATCCTCGGGTTTCTGATAAAGCGTAGCTTTAGGAAACCCGGGACGGGTTACGGGTTGCGGGTTGCGGGTTATCCCGTAAAACAATAAATTTTCAATTTGGTAGTTTTTCGAGGACCCACGGATTTCTAATGAAGCATAGCTTTAAAGAACTCCGGGACGGGTGACGGGTAACGGGTGAGATTCCTGTAGGGTCCCTGAGCGGTCCCTGAGCGGTCCCTGAGCCTGTCGAAGGGCCTGTCGAAGGGCCAGCCATCGGTAAATTGTAAAGGGCTATGGGTTATGTAGCCGTTTTTCAGGACGGGTCAGGGAGATGGGTGATGTGTGAACAGTGATAAGTAATGAGTAATCCGGTTCTGATCACTCGTTACTGATCACAGATCACTGTCCTTCGGGACCTCACTCCACATAAATCATCTTCCTCGTCATCCCCCCGTCGATCACGATATTGGTGCCGGTGATAAAATCGTTGCCGGGTTCCGACAGGTAGAGGCAGGCGCGGGCGATATCGGAGGGCTCACCCACACGTTGTGCCCAGTGCTGCCGGTGGTCGGCTTCCGTAAGCCGGTTCCGGTCGCCGGTCTCAATCCAGCCCGGACTGATGCAGTTGACCCGGATGTGATCCGGTGCGAACGAAGCGGCCAGGGCATGGGTGAGGGCCAGGATGCCGCCCTTGCTGGCCGCGTAGGCTTCGGAGTGCGGCTCCGACTGCAGGGCACGGGTGGAGGCGATATTGATGATGGCGCCACCCCCGCCGCTCCGCATCAGCTTTGCCGCCTCCCTCGAACACAAAAAGACGCTCCGCAGGTTGGTATGGATCACGTTCTCCCATTCCTCCACGCTGAGCTCGTAGGGCGATTTCCAGACCGACAGCCCGGCGTTGTTTACGAGGACATCGACACGGCCGAAGCGGCGGCCGGCTTTCTCCATAAGGTTCACGATCTGAGCCGGCTCCCGCACGTCGGTGGGTATGAAGAGGGCCTTCCCCCCTGCCCCGGTGATCTCCTCCTCCGTCGATTTACCGGCCGCGGGATCCCTTTCGGCAATAAGCACCGTGGCACCTTTCTCCGCATAGGCCAGGGCCACGGCTCTTCCGATGCCCTTTCCGGCACCGGTGATGATGACGATCTGTTGACTTTGACTCATTGGCTGGTGTTTCAGGCGTTCCCCTGCAGCAGGGAACGGAAGTAAAGATAGGAAAAAGCGGCAAGGAGAGAATGCACCGTCCGGCAGAACGCACTCACGTTGATTGCAACCTGCTTTCAATGCTTGATGATCAGCCGATGAATAAGCTCCCTTTTGCTTTTAAGTTGCAGGATATAGCTACCCGGCGCCAGGCTGCCGATATCAACCTGGTCCGAAACGTTCTCCCTGTAAAAAACCCGAATTCCCCGCATATCATATAAAGCGATATCGCCACTATCATCTAATCCCTGAATATGTAAGGTCTGATCAACCGGAACCGGAAAGATCCTGATTTCCTTTTTAGTGACAAGCAAGGTATCTGAGGGTCCTCCTTCCGAAAGATGAAGCCTTACATGGATCCATTCGTTTGATGAAACACCCGATGGATAGACAAGATCCACCTCTCCGGATAAGGGAACGCCGCAACGGGGAGCCGCCAGATGCAAATTTGAGTATCGCACCTCATGCCCCGCCAGGTCGAAAAGCCAGGGGCTTTCAAGTACCAATCCATTTGCATCAGAAGCGGGATATAGTGCAAGCTGAGCCTGGCTGAAAGTGATTAAAAAGAATTTCCCGTCTTCATTCTGGATCAGGCGGCAGTTTTTAATTCCTGCTGGCAAATCCGTCGAAATAATAAAATCTTTGCCGTCGTAGATATAATGAGCCAGGCAGATTTTTCCACCCGTACTTGCCCCGGTGACAGGACAAATGACATGGGTACGATGGTGCGTATCGACATAAAAATCCCCGTTATAATTAAAACTGATATCCGGTTGTGGGTACAGAGGCTCAGGCTCTTCTTCATGAACCAGGATTTCAGCAAATTCCATATCAGTTATTTGAGGCGAGTACCAGGACTTCACGGCATTAAAACAATAGTCGAAAGAAGCTGCCGGTTGTTCGTAGCCCAGGTCACTCCAGAGGACATCCCTAAGTGAGGCCATATAGAGGCCATCATCATCCCGGGGAATGAGGTAGGTATAACAGTAACGGTAGTCCAGCGGGATTTTTTTCACTGCGCTCCACTCCCCGGTCTGCAGATCCCTGAAGGCTATTTTAAAATAACCGGGTTTCCCCCCTCCGCTGGCCAGCACAAACAGCCGGCCTGTTTGATCTATCCCGGCACTCAGGTAGGGCCAGTTATCATTCGGATTCCAGTCACCCGGGATCGCAGAAGAGCTAAAATTCCTACCGGCCGTATCACTTATCCAAATCCTGGGGGAGCCATCCAGCCAGCATACGACAAAAAGTCTGTTATCCGGAGCTATCAGCAACTGTGCAGGTTCACGCCCTGATTCGCCCTCGGCAATTACTACCCAGTCATCCCCTTCCTTTACGGCAAGCCGGAAGATGCGGTTCAGATCAGATGAGCCTGCAATCGTGTAGACGGTAAAGATTTCCCCGGAAGTAGATCTGACAATACTGCACTGATGACCGCCCCAGCTATTTGCACCATCGCCGGTAGAAGTGTTATTAGACACGATCCCGGGAGGATCGATGAATGGAATAGACTGAGCACCAAGGGTCCCGTGCCATCCCATGGGCAGCAACAGGCAAATAAAACATATTCCCGGCAATGCAGATTTCAATCTGGTTCGTTCTTGGTTCTCCCCCGTCAAATTACAATGAAATTTTTCAATTACCGGGTTTCCGGTAAAAAAAAGCCGGGAAGCATACACACGGCCGAGAATAAAAGGAAGCTGGCAGTGAAATCCCCGGTGCGCCCTGTGAATCAGTAAGAGCTGATGCAGGCATAGCCGCCGATGCGGACATAGCCTGTTTCGCTGCAACTGATACAGAACCAGGCCAGGGTGGTGTCGGCCTGATCAACGACCCGGCACAGCAGGTATTTATCCTGTACATTATAAAACAATCCTTCGGTAACTATTCTCCCGCCCGGCCCCGTTATTTCATCAAATTCTGCGATGCTCTCGTAATAGCTTAACCGGTAGTCCGTGCCCGAACAGTCCCAGTTTTCGCACGACGAAAAAGCCTGGCCGTACGACAGCGTATCTGGCAGCCCTTCTTCATTCACGCAGATTTCGCAGCCACTGCCGGGAATAACTTTTACGCCGAGATAAAACGTGGTCTGTGGAAACGTTTCCCAATCGCGATAGGGAGAGGCTGCTAACGACGGCTGAAAAGTAAGATCCGTTTCCTGGTCTCCATTCAGATCAAAACGAAGGGCATCGGTCTGGAGGGTCGGTTCCCCGGAGGTATCAAGATATTTCGCCCCGCAATCCACAGATCCCGCGAAGAAAGCGTCAAAACATTCCTGCCGCTCCCGTCTGCTCAGTTCGGAACAGGAGAACAATAATCCACCAAGCAGGATTACAGTCAGCGCCAGGTCTGTTTTCATATTTCTGGTCGGGTTTATGTGTTTATTGCTTGCACGCATAATTCTCAATCCGAAAATAAAGATAACAGATCATTGAATACTATCTACCGATTTTACAATTTATTGAGATAAGCAGTTCGCATGGATAAATGCCGGAATTGTATTACAACCCCTCACTGTTTCGATTGCTATCGGAATTCAGGCCGCTCAGCGTCCTGTTTATTAGTTACTGTAAATTATTTATTATCTGCAGTTTAAATTATAGTATCTAACCATCGATTCCAAATCATTTTTGCGAAATTCTTTACTTTCAATTTTTTCTACAAGTGAAGGACAATCGCTGAAATAATCAATCATATCTTTTTTAAATGACAATCCTACAGGTCTCATTAATTCTCCATTTTCTTTTTGTAAAATATATTTCTCAACGCTATAGGAATATCCACCGGTACTCATCCCTGTGAAAGAATTGTATGTTCCGCCCGAATGTTGTGTATAATAATAACTGAACAATTTTAGTTTGCCATCCATTTCCAATTTGAGAAAGATATTTGTGCTCATTGAAAAAATATTCCCTAATCCGATCGAATTAAACCTTGATAGCATCCGTACATTTTCATATTCATATTTGAACTGTATCTCTTTTGCATTATCTAGTTTAAGTACGATTTTTCTCCCGGCTGAATCAAAATATTTTACCTTATACTGTAATTTCTCATAGTTTGGCTCCTGTGTGAAAAAATTTATCGGAATATTAAAAGTCACATCAATTGTATCATCCGCAAAAAATATTTTGCCTTCAATCTTCTTAGCTTCAAGTTTGAAAGTCAAGACTAATCCAATTGTAATCAGAATAACTATTTTTTTCATGTATAGAAATTTAAAGTGTTAATTTTGAATGCTTTGGGATGTCCTTTTATGGTGGTTAACGGTCTGCCAATATGGGTAGGCGTGGTTCTCGGAGCTCGTTCGTATCCACCGTGGAAAACGCTGAAATGGAGGTGGAACATTGAATGCGACCACTAGCTCCAGCCTTACCTATATTGGCTGTTATCGGCTGGCAATCATTCATTTATGTATTTTGTTTTTAATTTCTATCCACCGTTTTGTCCCAATCTCACTTATTTGTCTTTTTTTGGCAAAATCAAATTCAATCCATGCTTTATGTGGATTTTCAGGAATTAATTTACCGTTTTTTATTTTGTCTTTAAGTGTATTATATGCTTCATGAAATCGCTTGTCATTCTTTGCAATATCATAAAATGACAAAACATAAACATAGTAAAACAGATTATATCGTAAAAATGGGTACTCTATTTTCATAAAAGTTGAACCAATCCCGAAGTTACATGGGCCAATCGGCTGGCGAATTTCCCAATGTTGCAATAAAAAATCTACTCCTTTATTCAATTTGTCTATGTCGTCAGCAGAATTATCTCTAAATCGAAAAGCATCCAATACATATAAAGTTGTTCCAGGGTTGCTTGCATCAGTCAGTGGAGATTTTCCAAGTTTTACAGTCGCACATCTCCAACCACCATCATTCCATTGAGTGTCAAGCATCCATTTGTAGCTTGTCTCAATCCTTATATCATTTTTTAAACCAAGTCTCCCTAATCCTGCTATTATCCGAGCTGTCAAACAAGGAAGTTTTGAGCTTTTGGGTGAATATTTAAAACAACCTTCCGGAGTTTGGTACGAGAAGATAAAATCAACGGTATCTGCAATCTCTGAATTATCATTAATCGAATAACCAATCTCTCCAAGAACTGATAAAGTATCAATGGTCGAAAATCCAAAGGGAGCGTGAATGTCTCCATCTGCTCTTGACCAAAATTGTCCACCATTATCGTTTTGTCTTTGTAATATTTTCTCAATCATTAGCTTGTTGTCATTATTGCAGGGTGTCCGTTTTGCTTGCCGCTAACTCCTTTATATGATCTCACCCCCCCTCCCACCTGCACCTCTCTCCCCCTCGCCGAGGTGATATTGAGTGCCTCATTCTCTTAACTGGCTTTTACCGGGTTGAGACCGCAATACAAGTTAACCTTTAAGGGAAATATAAACAAGACTTTGCAGTAAAATATACGGGCGGAACGGCTGGCGATTCCGGGCTAAACGCCTTTTGAACCCACCTGGTAAAGGACAATAACGAAGGTAACAAACTGTATAGCTGAAAATACCCCCCAGGCCAGCATTTTTTGCCAGGCTATTTTCTGCCCCGGGTTTAGTAATTGTTATACCATAATGCAAATACCAACATTTAATCGTCTGCAGTACCGGTTACCGGTAGCTGGATTCTTTCGTGTCTTCATTTACAAATTTCAACCGAATCCCGATACCTTTATGCTTTGTGAGCTCTTTCAGACGACTCCTTTCGTACCATTTCAGATCACGGTATTCCTTTTGAAAATGAATAAAGGACAGATCATTTAAATATCGTTCATATTCCACATAATAACTGTCCAGCAAGCTGATGAGATCCTGATAATTGTTTTTGCTGTTGAGCCGGATCTGCAGGTACAAGGAATCAGATCCGATGATCGCTCCCAGTTTTTCCTGTAAAGCCTTGCCGCTGTATACAGAGTCATCAATGAATATGCTTTGACCACAGATTGTAAAGTCCAGTATATCCGGGCTTAAGGTATCAAACTTAAAAAAAAAGGAGGGCAACTCCAGAGGCGGAAGAGTATATACAATGCCGGCACTGTCGTCAATTTCGTTTGTCAGAAAGACTATCCCCGGAAATCCTCCATCCCTGAAGGCGTTGAGAATGGAATCGATGGTGGCATAATTCACTGATTTCGGACAAATAAAAGCTATCCTGAAAAAGTTACTTCCATTATAGCATTCGATGTAGTTAAAAATGTCGGCGCGAAAACTTTTTAAATCCTTAATTTCTTTACCGTTACAACTTAATCTCCCGTTTTCGTATTTCACGAAGGCATATCGCAGCGAGAGATATGATCCAATCCTTTCGGCATGTGCGGAAGATGGCAATTCCAGGCTTTTCTTACACGAAACAGAAATAATCAGCAAAAGGATCATCAGAACTGCCAGAGATCTATTCGTTGTTTTCATATGCCGGGCGGTTTACTTTTTTAATAATCTCCTCCCCACCTAACTCCCCAAGGAATTTTAATATTTCATCGAATGCCATGTTGCGGGATGAGTTGGGGCGTACCTTTTCATACCCATGTCTGTTTCATTATATGTACGAAATTTCATTATAGACTGTAAACCAGCATTGAACAGGACAATTTATTATTCCCGGTGGTTAATTTATTTCTTCAAAGCTTTGGAATTTGAAAGAAGCCGTGAGCTATGATGAACTGTTAGAATATGAATCGAATTCTCGTCAACAATTCTATATACTATCCTGTAACTCCCTCTGATTATTTGACGGAATGCTTCATCCTCAAATTCAGGAACCATAGGCCCTGCTTTTGGATGTTCTTCAAGAATATCAACACTTTCGAAAAGTTCAAGAACAGTTATCTCTGCATAACGCACAGAATCTTTAGCGATATAATCACCAATATCATTTAAATCATTGATAGCGTTGTCGGTCCAGACTATTTTAACCATTTTCCAAGCTTTTGTTTAGCTTCTTCCTTGGTATTTGTATTTCCATTTAATGAATCCGACAAACCTTTTTGGACTTTTTCAACAAAGATAATATGGTCAATTACCTGATCAATTGTAAGATTTTCAGGTAGTTTATCCATGGAATTTATCAATTGAGTCTTTGTAATCATTGTCATTGTGTTTCCTCAAATATACAAAATCAACGACTTAATATCAAAGAACTCCTACCCACCTAACTCCCCCTGGAATATTAATATTTCATCGAATGACATTTTGCGGGATGAGTTGGGGCTTACCTTTTCATACCCATGTCTGTTTCATTAAAAGAACAAAATTTCATTATAGACCGTACACCGGCATTGCACAGGACCAATTGTTATCGGCAGGCGTTTGAACTCCGGGATCATTCAATTAAGACCTTGTGTTCAATGATTGAACTATCCCTGCTAATAAAATTCAGTGAGTATTGACCTTTCACCCATGTTTTAAATTCATATGATAATACTTTTACAGTTGGAACTGTTAAACATATTGTCTCTTCTTCCAATGCTCCAAATGCTTTTATATTAACTGTTTTGCCATTGGTTACTACCATAAAATCAGTGATATAATTGCAATCATTTGGTACCGGACAATAAACATCGAATGAAATTACTTTGCCTGTAGTACCCGTTGAATCTCCAATTACTTTACTGATATACCATTGATCGAGTCCTATAGGAATTTCGCTTGAATATTTATCACACCCAAAACTAAAAAGCAATATTACAATTAAGCTAAACAGGGGGCTGAAAATTTGCATTTTAATCGTTTTCATACTTATGTAACTTAATTCGTAATGGTATCAATCGCTTACCGCTAACGGTCCGACGGTATGGACTGCGCCGACCGTTGAAGCATTATACTTTTGTATTTAGGGTTATATATAAATATACGATTTACTTTCTTTTTATCGGTAAAACAGGCGTTGGCTATACCGTGCTTAGGTTCTGAAAATTAATTGCATATTACAAAACTGAAATCAGCCAAATTGTTATCAACTTCTACACTTGAAGGAAAAGGCAATTCCCATACACATATAGTTACAAGACTCGGCAAGAAATAAAGTGATAATTTCTCGAGATCTCTGCTCTGCGAGATATCTATTTCGTTAACATCAAAATATGAAACAGTCAATTCTTTTAATTCACTACAATTCGACAAATCCAATTCGGTGATATTGACCTGTGTGCCACCTACTAATAATTCCTTTAAATGAATATTCCTTGAGAAATCAATATTTGTAAGTGGAGCACCTATCTTTAGGATTTCTAAATTGATATTATTCGTAATATCCAATTCAGTTAATGCATAAGTCAACATTTCAAAACTATACAAGTTTATATTTGTCGAGAGATCAATGTTGGTAATATTTGTAAATCCGATGTTTAGATCTCGCAGATTCTTCAAGCCAATAATATTAAGTGTATCAATCTCATTCAAACAACAATTTATATATTCCAATTTGATATTATGAGATAGATCAATTGTCCCTTTTATACCACTGTCATAACACTTTAAATATTTCAACTTGGGATTACTACTTAAATCTAAAGGTCCATTGATCTTATTATTACTGCAATCAAGGAAGACTAGGTTAACAAAGGCCTCAATGCCTGTCAAATCTTCAATTTTACCGAAGTTAGAAAGTACATTTTGGTGATCGAAAAGATTCAAACTGTCAACTACTTCTGCTTCCTGGAAACTGATTTCACAATCGCAATCTGAATCGTATCCAGCTGCAATCAGTTTTTCTTTAAAATTTGCATCTGGTATTGGCACATGGTATCCAGGGATAAATACAGTTCCTTCGGTGCATTTCTCTTCTAATTTCTCGCAAGAAATTATAGATAACAAAATGAAGATTATGTATGTACGAACCTTAATTCTCATTGTTGGGTTTTATGAATTAACGAACTTTTAGTTTTTTATATTGAACGAACTGGTGTGCAATTTTTTGAACCTAACCTATTTATATGATCTCACCCCCTTCCCACCTGCATCGCTATCCCCCTCGACGGGGCGATATTGAGTGCCTCCTTCTCTCAACTGACTTTTACCGGGTTGAGACCGCAATACAAGTTAATCTTTAAGGGAAATATAAACAAGCCTTCCCGGGAAAAACTGCAGGAGGCGATGCGGGGGATTACGGGGAGGGACAGGAGGGAGGGGGCGGTTCTGACCAGCCAAAATCCAGAGAATGCAGGATTTACCCCAATACACCCTGGATTAGTTTTGATTTTTACAAAACACGGGAGGCCGAAGGCCTACAGACAGCAGAGGAGAAAAATAAAATGAGTACACTCCAGGTAATCCGGAATAAATTAACCGGGAGAGCTTTTGCTGTTGGTAAACGCCAGACCCCTTATGTCGGTCTGAGTAAATTTGCAGCATAATTTTTTCTAAAAAATTTGGTTTTGCCATAGAACAGTTTTAGCTGCTGCCGTGCTGTTTCTCTGCAAACATAGGGCTCCATGTTTGCTCAGCTGCTTGCATAAGCGGTAGTCATGATGCACTATATCTTGCAATTGCTACGCTGATGTTATCAATGCCACCACGCCTATTTGCAAGTGAAATTAAGTCGTTCGCTGTTTTGTAAATATTGCCCTTTACTGTTTTTATAATCTCTTTCTCGTCAACCATACCATATAAACCATCACTACAAAGCATTAATGTTTCATCATCTATTTCTTGCTCGAAAATATCAGGTGTAACAGTTTCGGATAGGCCAAGTGCCTTAGTCAAAATATTTCTTCGTGGATGATTGATAGCTTGTTCTTTAGTGATTATTTTATTGTCCAACATTACTTGAACGGCTGAATGATCTTTGGTAATTTGTCGGAGTGATTTATTAGGATTAATTATATATGCTCTTGAATCGCCAACATTAACAATATATATGTGATTGTCAACAATAATTGCACCAACTAAAGTTGTTCCTATATTTCCTTGTTGATTTTCTGATATTGCCCAAACCTCTTTATTTGCATCTTTTACGGCTTTAGTCAGAACATTTTCAAATTTTATTGTGTCATTAATTGATGTGTAATAAAAAATGCTTTCAGCAACTGATTCAATAAATTTTTTTGCAGCAACTTCAGAAGCAACTTCTCCTTTTTTAAGTCCACCCATACCGTCAGCAACAACAAGAATTCCATAGTTGACTTCGTTTCTAAAACTTTGTGAATTTAAAATTAATGACGCAACACTATCTTGATTGGAAGTTCTCTCCTTGCCAATGTCTGTTTTCGTATAAAGTCTAATTGGTAGCATTCTCCTATTGTTAGAAATTTCACTAAGATAATTTTTGATAAATTGGTTTTAGTGTGTCTATTACTTGTTGCATATTTTGGTATCTTTCGTTTACATTAATCTTAATCATCTTGAGAATTGCAGTATCAAGTTCGGAAGAAATAGATGAATGATTTTGAGAGGATGGAGTTGGAACTGTATAACTCTGTCCGTTATTTTCATTAAAAACTTGAGGAAGTTTTCCTGTCATCATTTCATAAAATAATACACCTAAAGAATAAATGTCCGTTCGCTGGTTTACTTCGCCAAATGCAGACGGATGAAACCATTGCTCAGGAGAACAATAGCCAGGAGTTCTCCACATTCCTGCAACTGTCAATGCGATTGATTCTCTGTTAACATCTTTACCGATTCCCCAATCAGCAACTTTAATTTGATTTTGTTCAGTAAATAAAAGATTAGCTGGCTTAATGTCTCTATGATAAATATTTTCTGAATGTGCCAATTTTAAAGCTTCTGCAACAGGAAGTATCACATTTCCCAATGTCCATTTTTGAGAAAAAAGTTTTTTTTGTTCAACAATAATGTTAACCATTTTGTCTTTTAAAGACCCACCAGCCATGTATTCCATTACATACCATGGACCATAATTTGGTGGATTGCCGTTTATATTTGACTCGAAAATATTAACAACATGAGTATGATTTAGAGATTGAATAATTTTAATTTCTCTTTCAAATCGTTTTATCCTTTCAGGGTCTGGGCGCTTCAATTCCTTTAAAGCGCCTCTTTGCCCCGTCGCAGATTGAACTTCATATACCTTTCCGAATCCTCCTTCGTCAAGTATTCTTATAATATTCCAAGTTGCCATGAGTAGTTAAATATTTATTGTGATTAATTGTTTGTCATTTGTCTTACTTCGTTTGGGTTAACGAAGCCAGTAAGATGGTCTGTCTGTTTAATTTCTTTGTATCCCAAGTGTTTTGATATTTCATACAGCAAATTTAGAAAACGCATATCATATACTTTAGGGTCAAAAAGTGTTGAATTCTGACTCTCCCACAACTTTTCCTTTGCATCCATTATTTTTTTATCGTTATAAAAAATAACATCCATTATATTTAGAGCGTCCAAAATCTCATCATTCATTCTCATTTTTTTTCTTTGGGTTAGAAGCGTCAGAAATAGGTCTGTCTTTTGTCTCTTCCTTTCCCTTCTACTATTAATTACTAACGAAACTAGCATGGCAGACGTTGGCCCTGCAACAATTGCACATATCGCTATAATTACTGGTGTCGTCATTGTTTTATATATTACTTAACAAAGTTAAAAACTAAAACCTTCATTCCGTCCATATTTTTTGTTACAATCATTTCATTTCTTTCAAATATTATAAAGTTAGCAGTGTTCTCCAACGGTTGCAGCAAACGTACCAGCGGTATTTGCAGTGCTGGTTTCAAAGCTCTTACCTTTCAAACTGCTATTTGCTTCATTAATTCACAAAATTATAAGATCACTAGGACACCCGCATTGCTTATGACCGTGTTAGTGGCTGGTTTTCTTGCTTTCATAAAAATCATCAGTATAAGAATAATGAATATTTTGTCCTGCTATATCTTCATTTAAATTGTATAATCTAGGTTTTATCTTATCGTCAATATAAAGCTTGTCATATTCATTTTTCAGCCATAGATATTTATTGTAGATGTTGGGATTTTCAAAACTATTATCTAGTCCATTAATAATAGTCTTTTTTACTCTAGTAAGACCTATTTTTAGTCTTCTTTCGCTCATCTTTTTCCAAGATTGAAGAACCTCAAAATAAATCATTTGGTGGAATCCAACACAACCGTCACTAAAGCGCTTAATGTATTGATGATAAGGGTATCTGTCTCTTTTTGTTGTAATTGGGTAATTTAAAAGCTTAAGCAATTTATCTGACAAAAGAATTCTTGGAAAACTAGCTGCTTTAGATTCTAGCTCATAAGCATCAATTAATCCTTGTCCAAATATTATCCCATTATCTAAATGTATGGTTCTTCCAGTTGTAATTCCACCTCTAAAAAGTATTCCCTTTGTCATTAATCTAGCACCAACTAATGAAAGGTTTGCAATCAATGTTGATAATGTTTCATTAATTGTAGATTTATCATAGCCAACTGAAACCGCAATTGAATCTGAAAAAGAGGTACAAGCAGTTCTATTTGAGATGTCAAAATCTTCCAAATTTCTCTTTTGAGCATCCTCTTCTATTTCGATAAGTTGTAAATCCCAATTTGAAGCATACTCTCTCTTTTTTAGAAAAACTAAAGAATCATAAATTAATTTTCTTGTGTCTGCATTTCTTTCTGATTTCTTTACAACTTCTTTGAAACCTAAAATATCAATGAATGCAACTAACCTTTCTTCATATATTATTTCATCATATGATTCCATATCAGCTTATTTTTATTATCATCGTGGTGTCAAAATTACCGCTAACCTATATTTATAAGTGCCCCCAACTCCCCACTCCACCCCCCAAAGGCGATATCCCAAACACTTCCTGATCTTTTCTGGCTGGCCGGGTTGAAGCGGCTATACAAGTTAGAACTTAACAAAAACAAAAACAAGCCTTTACAGCAAAATTACGACCTGGTTTGGCTGTTTTGAGGGCCGTGGATGGAAGCGGGGCGGGAAATGACCGCCTGCAGGGGGCTGAAAATGCCCTCCGGGTAAGGGCGGAAAGGCTTCGCCGGACAGCCGGCCCTTCTCCGGAGGCTTCTGCGGCTGCACGGGAGTCAAAAGACAGATCCCGGGCGTTAAAAGATACTTCCTCAATGCCAAAAGATACTTTTCGATTGCCATAAGATGACTTCCGATCCATTTCGGATGGTTTTCTTAACCGCCAAGTGGGTATTCAGCGGCCCGGGTAGTATCCGGCTGTTAACCTGTTCTTCAGTTCTCCGGATACGACATAGCGGGTCGGGTAAGCGCCTTAGCACATGCGGCTGTTCGCGGCTCACTCCCCCGAACCGGATCCTTCTTCCTCTCCCTCCGCTATATTGAAACTGATCGAATACTTTTCCGCCAGGGTCGTAAACAGCTCAAGCTGACCCTTATCTCGCAGTTCCCTGTACATGATCCCGATCAGCTCTTCGCTATCACGGATGTAATCCGATCCCGCTACGGCGTACATCCGGTGGGCGATGAACATGTACGACAGGCCCATTTCGTAATCCTCCATGATAAAGGCGATCTTGCCCGCCCCGAAGTAGCCTTCCGGGTCGTCTTCGTACAGGAAGATCAGCGTCCGGTAATACGCAAGCGCCGATGGGTAATCCTCCAGGATAGCATAGATCACGGCGATATTCTGCAGAGCCACCTTGCCCTCGGGAAAGATCTCCAGTGATTTTTTATAATAGCGGATGGCCTTTTTAAAGTCCTCCTGCCGGCGCCAGGATACCGCCAGGTGGTCCCAGGCAAAAACAAAATCCCTGTCGGCCTTCACCGCCTTCCTGAACTCCTTCGCGGCCATCGCGTAATGGCCCTTTTCCAGGTAGCCGTTCCCGGATGTGTAATACGCGTTGGCCTTCTCCGAGGCAGATTCGACATAATAGATCGCCTCTTTCTCCTTCACGATCACCCTGCGCACGGGATAGCACACCGATACCAGCAGTTCATCCACCTCGGAAGAAAGGCCGGTGATGCCGTTCACGCTACCCAGGATCAGCCAGTCATCCTCCGTGCCGCCTTCCATCAGGGCAGCGAGGGAGAGGGATTTACAACTGTCGAGGCTTTCCTCAAGCTGCGAAAGCTCTTCGGGAGCGCCCAGGCAGTCGCAAACCATGGTGGCCAGTTTCTCGGCAAGCGTCTGCGCCGGCAGGCTGTTCAGCACGGCCAGACCCATTAAAACAAAAAGCACTTTTTTCATTGTCGGAGCGGTTTATCAGGTAATACTATTTAAGCCTGTTACTTAAGTGAACGGTTACGGCGCCCCTTCCCTCTATTCGATCTCCTCAATAATGATCTCTTCCTTCCTGCACATGGAAAAGACTGCATTGCCGACCGTCGATGTCCTGCAGGTATGGATGAACTTCGGCCAGCAATGGTAATAATAGCACGTATAGCTGTCATCATCGTGGATATCCACTTTCAGACCGGAGAAGATACTGTCCAGGTTATGCCGGGCCTTCTCCCTCTCCTCCCGGGAACTGTTCTCCATTCTGGCCAGCATATTTGCGGCAAAATCCTGCATGGCTTGTACAAAATCGGCCGAATCGATCTCCATTTTACTGGCAAGGGTACCGGTGAAATTATCCTTATCCACACTTTCGATATAGAATCTACCAATCCCGTTGATCGGGGCACCGCCGAAAAAATTCGGCAGGGTGCTGACGTAATACAGGGTATCCTTCACATTCATTTCCAGTCCCAGGGGATTGTGAAAAGCAACGATCTCCTTCAGCAGCAACTGCTCAATCCCCTCCCTTCCTGCGATGGCGTCTTTGATGTCTTTTATGACCGACATCAGCTCCGGGGAAGAGTCGCCCATGTTGACGGTCAGTTTTGCAAATACGGCATCAACCATCTCGCTGATCTCCTTCCAGTTAACCACTTCAAGGAAAGACCCGGTCCGGTCGGTCCGGTAAACGATTGTTGATATATCGGGTATGTCTGCCAGGATTCCGGCCTGTCCGGGAATGTTCGGCAGATCCGTTAAACCGCCTACATATTTCCACTCCATGGTATAGCCTTTTGCATTGGCTTTGATCACCGTCAGTTGCGCTTCATACCCCATTTCCTGCCGCGAAACCTCGGTACTGTCGCGGGTCTGAACCGATCGCTTAATGATCCGGTAGTTCTTCACCTCCCCTTTTTTCCACGAGGCCAGGAAGGGGATGACGAGTTCATCCTGCGCCCTGCCAATGCTGCATGACAGGATAAAAATTACCGAGAGTAGTATGATTTTCACAGTATCAAAAGGTCTGACAACGACACTAAAGGTTAAACTCCATGATAATTCTCATTCAATAAAAAGCTGCTTCTCCACGAAATCACTGAACAGGGAAAACGACTTCTCATAAATATCCTCACAGGTATCCAGCATTAAAACATAAAAGATCCTTCCCCTGAAGCGATCCTTGCTTTCGCCCGCTTTGTAACAGGACAGTTTGCCGGGATCACCGGATGGCAGGCTCCGGATTCCCAACCCCCAGGCTTTCTCCGATCATGAATTTAAGAAGTTTGCCTGATAAATCAAAACCCTGGTCCGTTTTAAAGGGAAAATTCCTGCATTCAAGTCAGGAAAGCATTTTTAAACCGGGAGCAAGGTTCAGCAATCCGGGATCCCGCCAGGCACCAATGGAAATGATGTTCAGAACCGTATTTGTATCGGATAATCCCTCTGCCTGTCATATCGTGAAGGTCCGGCTTGCCACCCTGCTCATGAAGCTCAGGGCATCCCATCAACGGCGGGCCGCTTATTACCTCAGCAGGGAGGAGACGGAACGCTGTGAAGAACAGAGCGACAACGAATCCGGGTTTAATTGTCCGGAGTGCCTGTCAGGCAATGTTTACTTCGGCCATACAACGGATTCCGGATGGTGGATCCCCTATCTGCTGTGTTTCATCCTGCTGATGAGCCCCTTTCCCCTGTTCCGGAAAAGATGCCATTGCTTCGGCTGCGGGACGGATTTTTTAAAAAAAAACAGGGTAAGAAATGCGCGGGAACAGCATCAATAAGCTGAACTTGCCTTATCTTGAACCAACAAATATTCACCGGCAAATGACATCCACCCCGACTCCACCGGCCGCGGGATCCGCAGGGTTCCCGGTCTATGCCATGCTTGGCAGCAGGCTGATCCTTTTCCTTCTTTTCCAGGTCCTTATAGCTCTTTTCCTGAATTCATGGGAAAGCTCGGAGCGTTACTGGCTGCTGTGTGCAACCCTCACCAACCTGGTGAGCATCGGCCTGCTGGTCATCCTGTTCAGGAGGGAGGGGATCCGCTTTCTCAGCGTGTTTTCCTTTCAGCGGGAGAAGGTGAAGAAGGATCTGCTGCTCTTCGCGGGGATCATCGTCCTTGCCCTGCCGGTGGTTTTTGCCCCCGGCTACCTTCTCGGCAAGCTGCTCTGGGGGGATGCCGATGTGCCGACTGCGCTGCTGTTCAGACCGGTGGAGAGCTGGCTGGTTTACATTCTGCTGCTGGCCTTTCCCCTGACGATTGCTTTCGCCGAACTGGCCACTTATTTTGCCTATGTCATGCCCCGGCTGCAGAAGACCCTCCGTGCGAAATGGCTCGCCGTGCTCCTGCCGGTAATTTTCCTGTCGGTGCAGCACTGCACCCTGCCCTTCATACCCGATCTGCACTTTATTCTGTACCGGGCACTGGTATTCCTGCCCTTTGCGCTGCTGATCGGGGTCTCGGTTTATTTCCGGCCCTCCCTCTTTGTGTATTTCGCGATCTTCCACGGCGTGCTCGATTTTGGCACGGCTATGATGTACCTGGTAAATGGCAGGTAGGTCAGCCAGCGAAATGGGCCGGGTTTACCGATCAACCTTCACTTCAGGTTTTTGCCTTCACCTTTTTCAGCTGTCTGGAGAACAGTACCAGCAGGGCGACAAACAACAGTCCGGAGATCAGGAGCATCCCGGTATTGCGCGGTGAAAGGCCGGTCACAAGAACGGCCGAGGTGGGGTTTTCCGGGCTATAGTACACCGTGACCTTCTTATCCACCGGGTAGCCGGCCAGCACCTCTTCGGCCCATTCCCGGGTCCCGTAGCCGAGAGAGGCACGGTACCGGCTGGAGGAATACAGGGCATCGCCCACCCGGAAGGAATAGCTGATCAGGGGTTTGTACTTATCGGTGCCCTTTGTGCTGTTGAGTATTTTAATTTCCGACCTCACGATGGTCCCCTCCGCCGTTGGCCAGGTTTTCGTTTCATAGGCTTTCAGGGAAGTCACCAGGCTGAAGGTAAACCAGCCCAGGAGAAGGATCAGGAAGATGATAAAACCGATCAGGGATTGTTTCTTTTCTTTTGCGGCCATGGTAGTTTTTTTGTAAAAGTAAATTACTTCCCGCTCTTTTCAAAAATGGTAAAAGCCAGTGCCAGTCCCGGCACGATGAGCTTAACATAAGAAAAATGCTGTTTCACCTGTCCGTCATAGATCAATCGTAATACTCCAGTTCCCGGGTGTATACAGCCTCTGCAGTTCCGTCGGTGAATTCATACTTAATGGTCCAGTTATTGTTCCCGTCAAAATCCCCGTACACATAAGTCTTGTACACATAGGTCTCCTCCATCCCGCTGAAGGAGTTGGTGATCCCGCAGCTGCTCACATTTCCCCCGCTATCATAGGTGTATACATAACCGGTCACCCAGTCTCCCTGTTCATTATGTATTTCCATATCCATTGTAACCAGTTGTTCGTTCCTGAATTTTCTCTTATAGTAGAACGTCATGGTACCGGTACTGTCATAGGTAGATTCTGTTTCGATCCTGTACCCGCCGCTTTTTTCGTATTCATACACCACCCGGTTAAGCAGGGTCTCGTCCGAGGAATATTTAAGTATCTCCGATAGCTGGTTATCCTTGTTATAAATATAGTCACTGTGTTGAAGGAGAAACATATCCGGGTCAAGGGTGTTAACTTCGGTCAGTATACCCTCGGTATAGGTATACTGATTGGAATAATTGAGCGAACCATCAGACATGTAACTATTTTCAATGATCAGATGATTTTCCTCATCATATTCCATAGTAGCCGACCAGGTAATATTGTCTTTCCGGTCGTAGGATATAATTTCAGTGGAGAAGCCCCCGGTATTGTAGGAAGTAAGCCTGTTCATCCGGGAAGTCGGGTCGCCTGTGCTGATCTGTCCATTATCATCTATTGGGTAGAACGACCTTACCCTGACAGACATGACTTTGCCGAAAAGATTGCTATCCGTCAGGTCGCTTTCAATTTCCGTCAAAGAACATCCTCCGGTTAAAAGAAGGAAACCGAGGAGCACCATGAAGCTTCGATAGTTTGTTGTTTTCATTGCGAAAAGCATTTAATTAACAATCAACAAATTACGTAATTATTTCTTGCCATGAAATGAAATTCCGGTAATCAGGTTGCTGAAGCCGGTGTTTGAAAGCATAATCAAACTGCAACCGGCGATCCCTGAACCTATTCCAGGTTTTTGATGATTTCCGCATACCTGGCTGTTGCCAGATCGCTGGCTTCCATTTTCCTGCAAAATGAAAACGCCTCCAACTGCCGGTTGGGATTTTCCACGATGATCCGTCCCTCTTTCATCCTGGATCTCAGAAGATCCAGAGCCTCCAGGAAACGACGGTCGGAACGGGCGGTTTCATAAAACGACAGGGTGTAAACATAGTAAAACAGGTTATACCGGAAGAAGGGGAATTCCACCTTCATGAAGAGGCTGCCCATCCCGTAATGACAGGGTCCCAGGGGGATACGGGTGTCCCAGTGGGCCAGCAGGAATTCCACGGCCGGGCGGAGGCGGGGCTCACTGTGAAGCAAGGGCGTATAGCGAAAGGCATCGAGCGCTTCCAGGGTAGTGCCGGGGTTGGAGAATACGGTTTCCGGGCCCCGGCCGAATTTGTAGGTAGAGCACTTCCAGCCCCCATCGTCGTGCTGAATATCGAGCAGGTGCTGAAAGGTCCTTTTCAGCCGGTCATCATCGGCATAACCCAGCCGGCACAGCACACGGGCTGCCCCGGCGGTATGACAGGGGTAGATGGCCCCGCCGGGTGAGAGCCTGAACCGTCCGTCGTCACGCCAGGTGCCCAGGATCAGTCCGGCGGTTTCTTTCATGAGGGCCGTGCCGGTCTGTCCCAGTTCGGTCAGGATCATGGCACTGCCGAGGGTGGAGAAAACGCCGCCTTTGACGAGCCTTTTGTCGGGGGTGGTCCACAGATCGGCCCCCTGGTCGAAACGATGGTCCAGGACCTTTTGAATATCGGAAGCGTAGCTGTTGTCGGTCATTATTCAGGGTTTATCGAAAAAAAAACGAAAAACTGTCCGCCGGCAGAAAACGGAAGATCTTTACTACAGGAACGGCTTCCACACCTGCGCAAAGAAGGGGTTGTGCCGGGCCTCTTCGTCGTAGTTCCAGGGGGCAGGCAGACAGTCGGGGCACCAGTGTCCGGCAAGCAGGATCAGTGCCGGTGTCGCCTCAAACTCATGTCCGAAGGCACAGCGCCAGCGCAGCCGGGTATACAGGTCGCCCCGCCCCATCTCCGCCGAAAGGCATTCCCCGCCCCGGAAAGCCGCCGCCTGCCTGACATCGCCGAGCTCCAGCTCTCCCTCCGGCTTGTTTTCATCATAGCCGTGGTCGAGCCTCAGCGGAACGCGGGAAGGTTCGGGAAGGGAATAGTTTTTCCAGGAGGGGATACGCTTCCATTGTTCCGGCGATCCGAAATAGGCGGCAATCTTTTCTGTCTCTTTGTGCCGGATCCAGTGCAGGGTCCCGCCCTTTCCCCTGGCAATGGGCCCCAGGTAGAAATGCCGGATCAGGAAGGGGGGCAGTCTCCTTACCAGGCGGGTCCAGGAAGGTGCTTTAGCCGTCATCTCCCCGATAAAATTTTCGAAAGTGCCGCTCCGGAAATGCAGGTACTCCTCGAGGATATCCGAATCCTCGTACCACTGCCCGTGAAAATTATGGGTGGCAAACCAGTTCAGCTCCGTCACCTTTTTCGCATCCCGGATCCCGAAGGCCCCGAAGCTTTTCTGCATGAACTCGTAATTGGTGACCCGGTACTTCTCCCCTCCCCCGATATTATAAAACCTCCGCCAGAACCGTTCCGGCAGCTGTTCGGTGCAAACTTTTGCCAGCAGGGTTCCGGAATCGCGCGCCGTGACCCATTCGAACACACCCTCCACCGGGACATGGTACATGATCGGATCGCGACCCGCCAGGATCTCCGGGTACAGGATCCCGGTCTGGCGCAGCGACACCCAGTAGCGCAGTCCCGACTCCGCCACCTCCCTCTCGGCGATGGTCTTGGTAAGGGCATAGTTATCGTAATAGCTGATCTTGATCGGGTCGCCCGTCCGGCCCCAGTGCACCGGCGGGTTGCGGTGGCCCGTTTCCGCCACGGTGCCGATATACACCAGCCTCACCTCGTCGCGGTCGGGCCGTGCTTTAATGGCCTGCAGGATATTCCGGATGGCGCCGAGGTTGACCCGGGTCGTCAGCTCGGGATAGTGATCGGCATAGGGCGACACCATGCCGCCCACATGCAGGACAAAGTCGGCATGCTCCACGCAGCGCCTGACATCGTCGTAGCTGGTCAGATCACCCCACACGATCGTCACGCCGGGCTCATTCTCATAGGGCGACATAATTGCCCGATCCCTCTTCGTGGGCAGCACGAGCACAATAATATCGAACAGGTCGCGCCGTTCCAGCAATTGCAGGAAACCCTCATGCCCCATTTTTCCGGAGGCACCGGTAAGAAAAACTTTCTTTTTCACCCTGTGGGACTGATTTACCTTTTTTTCCGGCCATTCCGGTTAAGAACAGGAAAGTTACGGTGGGAAAAGGGAAAAAGCAAGGGGGGCAGAGCCC
This sequence comes from Bacteroidota bacterium, assembly GCA_049325415.1. GTDB lineage: Bacteria > Bacteroidota > Bacteroidia > Bacteroidales > JBMOLL01. Next base: position 52,581 of record JBMOLL010000053.1, read on the forward strand.
GTCGGAACGATCATCTCAACCTCCAGCATTATTGACAGTCAGATGGAGGAACAAACATCCCTCCCACCCCTTGCTCCGCCGTAGCTTCGCGAAGGCGAGGCGGGGGAGGGACTGGAGGGCGGGGGCTGACAGGGGATGGAAAATAATAAAGTACAAAAGCAAAGAATTCACGTTAATTCCTCACCCCCAACTCCTCTCCACATGGAGAGGGGCGTGTGAAAAGGCATACTCCACCAAAAATTTCTCCCCCAGATATTATTTCATCCAAATTATCGTTACTACTACGACCGTAGTTTTTATCTTTGCCGGGCGCTTTGAGCCGGACTTATTTATGAAGAACAGCCCTTACCTGGTTTATTTTGTTGTTGCAGCATTTATCCTGCTTCTCTTCCAGTGCCGCCCGGAAAGGGCTTATGTGGAAGAGCAGGATGCAAGGCTCGAGTTTACCGTGGATACCGTCTATTTCGATACGGTACTGACGACCTTCGGGACCGTGACACGTTCGTTCCGGGTAAAGAATCCCTATAACCGCTTTGTAAAGATCAGCGAGATCCGTCTTGCCGGCGGGAGCTCATCCCTGTTCCGGATCAATATCGACGGACTGAACGGCCCGGTGCAGGAAAACCTGGAACTGGCCCCGCACGACAGCATGTACGTGTTCGTGGAAGCCACACCGGCCGAGAACGGTGTGCCGGGATTCCTCCGGATCCAGGATTCCATCGTGTTTGTCACCAACGGCAACACCCAGGATGTCGACCTCGTAGCCTGGGGACAGGATGTGCATATCCTCCGCGACAGTGTGCTGGATTACAATGCCGTATGGACGGCCGACAAGCCCTACCTCATCATCGACGGGATCCTGGTCGATACGCTGAACACCCTGCGCATGGAACCCGGCGTGCAGGTCTATCTCCACCGGAACGCCAGCATTTACGTCCTGGGCACGCTCGAAATAGCCGGTACGACCGAGGCTCCCGTCGAGTTCCGCGGCGACCGCTTCGAAGCTATGTACGATAACCTCCCGGGACAATGGGGAGTGATCTATTTTATCACCGGGAGCCGTGCCAACCGGATCGATAATGCCCGTATCCTCAACGGCACCGTGGGGCTCTGGGCCGATTCACTGGTGAGTACCACCGAACCGGTGCTGACCATCTCCAACACCTTCATCAACCAGATGAGCTACGACGGTCTGCTGGCGAGGGGAACCTCGGTGAAGGCCTGGAACCTGGCCATCGGCGACTGCGGCAATGCCTGTGCCGAGCTGCTTTATTCCGGATCCTACGAATTTGATCATTGCACCTTCGGCAACTACTGGCGCTCGGGCTTTGCACTGCGGCAGTTCCCGGCCCTGTATATCGCCAACTATTACGGCTATTACGATACGATCTCCGAAGATGTGGTGGTGATCAGGTACGAAGTACGTGATATTGAAAAAGCCGAGTTCCGCAATTCCATCATCTACGGGGAGAACCTGAATGAACTGGTGGTCGACCGCCATCCCGACGGGCAGCTAAACTACCTGTTCGATCACTGCCTGACCCGGATCGACCGTTCGAAGTTCGATTATACCCTCGACCCGGACTTTAAGTTCATCATTAACAGCTACGATCCGAAATTCGACTCGGTCCATGTCAGCCTGGAGCTCGACAGCCTCTCGCCGGCCATCGACCAGGGACTGCTCGACTATGCCATCACCCATCCCTTCGACCTGAACGGCAATTCGCGGGTGTCCGACGGCAAGCCCGACCTGGGCGCCTTTGAAAGAAACGACCTTTAGCGGGCGATTTTTTCCCTTCCTGTCACATTAACAGGAAAAGGCCCAACATGAAAACCGACCTGTTCCCGTTTTTATTCCTGTCCCTGTTATTCACGCTTTTTGCCGGGGCGGTGCCGGCGCAGCTTACCGGACAAAAACCGGTGCTGACTGTGCTTTTTTATAACGCGGAGAATTATTTCCATCCCTCCGATGACACCCTGACTGCCGATGACGAGTTCACTCCCGGCGGGGAGCGGCACTGGACCTTTGCCCGTTACCATGCCAAACGCAGTGCGCTGGCGAAGATTATTTATGCCGCCGGTTCCGGCGGTCCGCCCGATATCACCGGTCTGTGCGAAGTGGAGAACCGGCAGGTGCTCGAAGACCTGATCCGGCATCCGCTGCTGCTTCCCGCCGGGCTCAGGATCCTTCACCACGACAGTCCCGATCCGAGGGGGATCGATATCGGTGTGCTGTACCGTCCCGACCGGGTGAAGGTGCTTGCCTGGGAGCACAGGCCGGTTGTTTACGGGGGATCCGTGCTCCGCACCCGCGAGATCGTCCGGCTGACGGTCCGGATCCCGACCGGCGATACTGCCGAGATCTTCTTTAACCACTGGACCTCACGTTACGGCGGAATGGCGGTCACGGATGAAAAAAGGATGGCCATTGTCCGCCAGCTCGCAGCGTGGATCGATTCGCTTGAAACGCAGTCGCCGGGCCATCTGATCATTGCCGGCGGCGATCTGAACGATGGAAGTGATTCGGGCCCGGTGAACGAACTGCTTTCGTGCGGGCGGGGTGTGGAGCGGCCGGCGCGCTTGCAGGAACAGTGGCCCGGAGGTGCAGAGGGCAGCTATAAATACCAGGGGAGGTGGGAACTGATCGATCATGTCTTTACCGGCGGGAACACACAGGGCTACCGCTTCGCGGCAAGTCTTTTCTGCCTGCCCGTGATGCTGGTGCCGGATGAGAAGTTCAACGGGGAAAAGCCATTCCGGACCTATACCGGTTTTGAATATTCCGGGGGATTCAGTGATCACCTCCCGCTGCGACTCAGTGTTTACCGGGCAGATTGACCGGTTTCAGGCCCAGTTCGGCCGCTTTCTGCAGTGTAAGATCGAGCGCGGCATCGTAGTCGTTGGGGATGATCCCGTCGAGGATGGCATCCTTGATGGCGGTCTTGATGATCCCGATCTCGCGGCAGGGCGGGATGCCAAAGATATGCTGGATATCGTCGCCGGTTACCGGTGGCTGGAAATTACGGATATGATCGCGTTCCTCCAGTTCCCTGAGTTTTTCCCTGACCAGGGCAAAATTATCAAGGTGTTTCCTGACGGTCTTTTCATTCTTCGAGGTGATGTCGGCCTCGCAGAGGGTCATCAGTTCGTCGAGTTCATCGCCGGCATCGAAAAGCAGGCGGCGAATGGCGGAGTCGGTCACCACATCCTGCGAAAGCACGATCGGCCGCAGATGAAGAAGCACCATTTTCTGAACGTATTTCATCGGGTCGCCCAGGGGCAGCTTCATCCTTTTAAACAGACCGGGGATCATTTTTGCCCCGATAAACTCATGGGCGTGAAAGGTCCATCCATTGCCCGGCTCGAAACGCCGGGTGACGGGTTTGGCCACATCGTGCAGGAGAGCGGACCAGCGCAGCCAGAGATTATCTGAGTTTTTACAGACATTGTCGAGCACCTCGATCGTATGCAGGAAATTGTCCTTGTGGGCGATGCCGTCTTTTTTCTCGATCCCTTTCATGGCATGAAGCTCGGGAAGGATCAGTTCCAGAAGCCCCGTTTTGTCGAGCAGGAGGAAACCTTCCGAGGGCCTGGGGGTCATGATGATCTTGTTCAGTTCATCGGTGATCCGTTCCTGCGACACGATCCGGATCCTGTCCCGCTTCTCCTTCATGCCTTTCTGGGTTTCGGGGGATAGGGTAAAGCCCAGGCGGGTGGCAAAGCGGATCCCCCGAAGCATCCGCAGGGGATCGTCGGAAAAGGTCAGGTGCGGATCGAGCGGGGTGCGGATGATCCCCTTCTCCAGGTCCGACAGCCCGTTAAAGGGATCGGAAAGCCTGGCAAAGCGATCGGGATGGAGCGAGAGCGCCAGAGCGTTGATGGTGAAATCGCGCCGTCGCTGGTCATCTTCCAGACTGCCGTTCTCCACGGCGGGTTTGCGCGAATCGGCACGGTACGACTCTTTCCGGGCCCCGACAAACTCGACATCCAGTTCGCCGCAACGCAGCATGGCCGTCCCGTAATTCTTGAAGACACTCAGGGGAGCCTTTCCTCCCAGGCGTTTCTGGACTTTCTTAGCCAGTTCGATGCCGCTGCCCGTGGTAACGATATCGATATCCTTTGCCAGGGAAGGGTCGTTTCCCAGCAGCAGATCGCGCACATAACCGCCGATCACGGCGATCTCCCGGTCCTCTTCGCCCGCGATATCACGCAGTATGCCGAAAACACGGTGAGTCAGGAAAGCATCGTATGGTCCGTTTCGAAGTATCACGCTGCAAAAATAAATATTCCCTGCGATAATGGAAAAGCAAGTTCCGGGGAATGTTGGGCGCTAGCTACCATTGTTGTCTTAAAACGGAAGAAATAAATGAGAAAAGTTAAAGTTAGTCATGGTCAACTGGCCCGGCTTATCCACAATAATTACTTGCAGGATGGATTTTTTCTCTTCTTCGGGCGGTTGGTCCAATTGTTTGAACTTTAATATTAGTTCGGCAATCTGAAACTGAGTAATTTGCTATAACTGTATCTCACTTTTCCCTATCTTAGTATAATGAATTCAAAAACAAGGCATATTGCTCTGTTAATCAGGAAGCAAGTCACCTCCGTTGATCCTGCTGCTGAAATAATTTTGTACGGATCACGCGCGCACGGAGATGCCCGTAAGGATTCCGACTGGGATATACTTGTATTAACAGAAGATAAGCCCGATGTTGAGATGGAGCGGAAATTCAGGAACAGGCTTTATGATCTTGAGTTGGAAACAGGGGAGTCTTTTTCTGTTTTTGCCTATTCGAAGAGCGACTGGGAAAGCATTCAAAGGGTCACCCCATTTTTTCATAATGTTACCCGGGAAGGCATACTGTTATGAATCCGGAAGAAAAAGGTGAATATATCCGTTACAGGCTGGGGACATCAAAAAAGACTTACGAAGCAGCAAAGGTCCTGGCCGAAAACGGCTACTGGAATTCCTCAGTCAACCGCCTATATTACGCAGTTTTTTATTCCGTAAGTGCGCTGTTATATTTGTACGACATCCCGGCTAAAAAGCATTCAACTTTAAAAAGCCAGTTTTCCCTTCATTTTATTAAGACCGGAATATTTGATAAAAAAATACGGACAGCTGCTTTCGGAGCTTTTCGATTGGCGTCTGAAGGGCGATTATGAGAATATTTTTGATTATGATGCAGAATCAGTTAAACCCCTTTTTGAGCCAGTAGAAGAAATGCTCAACCTGATTGAAAGTACCGTGAGCGATAAACTTTATCGATAGAATTTTCAAAGTTCCTTGAAACCAAATTTAGATTAGTACGATTACGTTTTCTAATTCTGCGATCCGCAAGCAGGTCGCTATCCCCCTTATCCCCCTAAAAAACATTTTTCGCCCTTCATTGTTAATACTTCCAAATAACCTGCCTTATGATTGAATTCCTTACCGCCGAGACCTTCCGTCAGAAAGTGTTTGATTACGAGAATAACAGTGAATGGAAGTTCGAAGGTGAGCTTCCCTGCCTGATCGACTTCTATGCCGACTGGTGTGGCCCATGCAAAATGGTGGCTCCTATCCTTGAAGAACTTGCCGGGGAATACAGCGGCAAAATGAACATCTACAAGGTCGATACCGAGGACCAGCAGGAACTGGCTGCCATTTTCGGTATCCAGAGCATTCCCTCCCTGCTTTTTGTCCCTGTGGGGGATCAGCCGCAGATGGCCATGGGTGCACTTCCCAAAGAGACCTTTGTAAGGGCCTTCCGGGAAATCCTGGGAGTGGAATAGCTTTCCCCAGTCGCTTCATGCTTCTTTTTCTGAACCCGACGCTATACGGCCTGTTTCCGGCAAAAATGCCGTGCGTCTTCCTCCCAAAAACCCTTTTGCGGATGAAGAGGCGTTTTGCCTGTGAATAATTTTGGATAATAAGCTGTTAAGCGCTCTACAGCTTGCTTTTATCCGCCATACTTGTTAACTTCAGACTCATTTTTCAGGCCAGATAACTTTTTCCCGGTCCCTTTACCTATATCCGGAATAGAATGGATTTTTCAGGGGATACACGTGAGGACGGGTTAAGAGGCCTGAGCTTAACAGTTTCACAATGAGTCATACCGATCTTACAGAATACGGCTATAACAGCCAGATCGCACGTCTCTGGCAGGAACACGGGGCTGAAGGCTTCGAACCGGGCCGGGTCCTTGCCGAGCACAGAGAAAGGTACCGGGTCATTACAGCACAGGGCGAACTGGATGCGGAGATCACCGGCAACATGCGTTATACTGCTTCGGACCGCAGCACTTTTCCTGCCGTGGGCGACTGGGTTGTACTGATGGTCTATGACGGCGGATCGGCCCTCATCCATAAAGTACTGCCCCGGACCAGCCTCCTTTCAAGACAGGCTGTCGGCCGCCAGGGCGAGATCCAGGTAATTGCCGCCAATATCGACCTGGCTTTCCTGGTCCAGTCGGCCGACCGCGATTTCAATATCAACCGTCTCGAACGCTACCTCACGATCTGCCATTCCTCCGGCATCCGGCCGGTGATCGTACTCACCAAAACAGACCTTTTGAGTCCGGGGGAATTACCGGAGCTGATAAACAGGCTGGAACGGCGTATAAGCCAGGTGCCGGTGCTGGCGGTAAGTAATGTAAGCGGAGAAGGTCTCGACCTCCTGGCCGCTTATCTGCAAAAAGGCCAGACCTGCTGTCTCCTGGGCTCCTCCGGCGCGGGCAAGTCGACCCTGCTGAACCGGCTCTCGGGCCGGGAAGTCATGAAGACCGACAGCATCAGTGCCAGCACCCTGAAAGGAAGACATACCACCACCCATCGTGAGCTGATCGTGCTGGAGAGCGGGGCCCTGCTCATCGACAACCCGGGGATGAAGGAAGTGGGGATCGCCGACCAGGGTGAAGGCCTCGACATCACCTTCGATCAACTGCTGCGCCTTGCGGAAAGCTGCAGGTACCAGAACTGCACCCATACCGGTGAGGCCGGCTGCGCGGTAAGGGAAGCCGTTGAAAACGGTGAACTCGACAGCGCATCTTACGAAAACTACCTCCGGATGGAACGCGAAAAGGCTCATTTCGAGGCGACCCTTGCCGAGAGAAGGCAAAAAGATAAGGATTTCGGAAAGATGATGAAGAACTACAAGAAAGACATCAGGAAAAACACATAATGGTATAGTCATGAAGAAATTTATCCTGCTCTTTGGGGTCTGTATCCCGGTCTTTGGTTTTGCACAGCATAATGAAGCCGATTCACTGCTTCAACTTGGGAAGGAAGAGTTTAACAAGCCCTACACGGAACAGAATCACCGGCAATCTGCAGCCTATCTTGAGCAGGCTGTTCAACTTGACCCGTTAAACGCCGAAGCGCATTACTTTCTTGCATACGCCTACAGCAGGATCAATTCTGCCGATGGTGGCGGGATTGCAGACATGAACATCTCACTAACCCTGAAATGCAGTGAGCAATTTGAGATAGTGAACCGTTTGGAGCCGGAGTACAAAGGTGAACAGCTCGTACTTGATCCCTATTCGAAACTGAGTGCAGAGTGGTCGTCACAGGCGCTTTGCTATCTTTATAACGACAAAGCCGATTCTGCTTTCTGGGCTTTTAAACAGGGTCGCCAAAGGGGAGGATTCAGCGATTTTTCCCTGTGCATTAACAGGAAGGTGCTTGATCTATGCCCACAAAATGCGATTCTTGTATCCTCGGGGGATAATTTCACGCTTATCCTCTTGTATCTTCAGGTGATGGAAAATTACCGGACCGATGTGAGCGTCATTGATGTCAGTCTGCTGGATTCCGAATGGTATCCTGATTTTCTGCTACGGAAGCAGGGCCTGAACTTCGGAATACCCGAAGATTCGGTACACAGCATGTCGTACAGCTATTGGTCTGATACACCGGTGAGCATTGAATATGCACCGGGCCGCGATTTTTCCTGGGTTGTTGGTCCCAGTTACTACGATGCTTATCTGCTCCGGAGTGACCGGCTCCTTCTCAGCCTGCTGACAGCGAATGGTTTTTCGCGTGAGGTGTGTTTTACCACTGCCTTTAACCGGGAGTCTATGCTGGGACTATGGAACTATACGGAACACAGGGTGCTGGTCGACAGGGTGAACTATGATCAGCGTCCTGCTCCGGGTAACGAAGAATTCCTCGATCTTGTATACGGGGTGCTGAATTGCCTGCCAGCCCTGAATCCAGCCTGCCAGGGAGAGAAAGATTTTATCGATTATATCAGGTACAGCATCTTTCTCAGGGTCTTCGACGGGATCCAAAACGGCGATACCGATCATGCAAGGGAGCTGTTGCAACTGGTGGAGGATCGTCTGAATCCGCAAACGGAACCCTATCGTTCGGAATCAGGCATGGAATATCTTGAATATCTCAGAAATATGCTCTGAATTATCTAATAAAGGATAAGGCCAGAAATTCCGCTGCAGTCAGTGTTTCAGGGAAAAGTAACAGCGAAAACCGGATCCATATCCTCTACTTTCCCCGGAGACATTCTTCTCTTCCGGCTCGCGTAATCCTTTACAATTTACCGATATCTGGCCCTTCGACAGGCCCTTCGATCCCGATGGCTATGGGGACAGGGACCACTCAGGGGACAACCCGTCACCCGTCCCGGGTTTCCAAAAGCTACGCTTTATCAGAAACCCGAGGATCCTCGAAAAACTACCAAAGAAAAATTTGTTGTTTTTCGGGATAACCCGTCACCCGTCTCGCGTTTCGCCCCTCTCCATGTGGAGAAGGGGTTGGGGTGAGGAATGATACATGAAAAATGTGTTTTTTTCGGTATTATCTTTCCACTTCCTGTATGCCCCCGCCCTCCTGTCCCTCCCCCGCCTCGCCTTCGTGAAACTACGGCGGAGCAAGGGGTGGGAGGGATGTTTGTTCCTTCATCTGACTGTCAATAATGCTGGAGGCTGAGTTGGTTGTTCTGCCGGTGTCAGCCCCCGCCCTCCTGTCCCTCCCCCGCCTCGCCTTTTCATAGCTACGGCTGAATAGAACTCGCCTTCGCGAAGCTACGGACGCTTACGCTATAGCTTCAGCGGCAGCGTGCGGAGCAAGGGGTGGGAGGGATGTTTGTAACTGCATCTGACTGGCAATATTACATAAGGCTTAGATGATCATTCTGCCGGTGTCAGCCCCCGCCCTCCTCCGCTTTTCACTCAAAGAGAAAATCACTACTTTTACTGTCAGGGCAACGAACTCCCCGGAGGAATAAACGAGGCTTATGAAGAAACTTCTTATGATCACCGCAGCTGCAGCCATGCTCTTCACCGCCTGCAAAAACAAAAAAACCATGACAGACCTGATCATCAGGAACGCCACTATTTACACGGCCGACAGTGTCTTCAGCACAGCCGGGGCAATGGCCGTGAAGGACGGAAAGATCCTCGCTATCGGAAGCGACCGGGATATACTGCGTGCATATCATGCGAAAAGGATCATCGATCTGAAAGGGAAATTTGTCTACCCGGGCCTTATTGATGCCCACTGCCATTTTTACGGCTATGGCCTCACGCTGAGCGAAGCCGATCTGAGCGGTTCTCTCTCCCCCGAAGAAGTGGTGGAAAGGCTGAAAAAGCATGCCGGTCCTGACGACCAGGACTGGATCACCGGCAGGGGCTGGGATCAGAACCTCTGGCCCGGAAAGGAATACCCCGGCCTGGAACTGCTCGATTCCATCTTTCCCGACAGGCCGGTCTTCCTGCGCCGAATCGACGGACATGCCGCCTGGGTCAACAGTGAGGCGCTGCGCAGGGCAGGCGTCACCCCGTCCACGAAGGTGGAAGGCGGGACCTTCATGAAAAAGAATGGCCGGCTTACCGGCATTCTCATCGACAATGCGGTGGATTTTATCGGCGACCGGGTTCCGCCGCCTTCACAACGACAGACGGAAGAGGCCCTGACACAAGCGGAAAGGAACTGTTTTGCCGTGGGCCTCACCATGGTCGGGGATGCCGGCCTTCCCTACGGGATCGTAACACTGATGGACAGCCTGCAGATCTCGGGACGTTTGAAGATCCGCATTGCTGCCATGCTCACTCCTAACGACGATAACATGGCAGGCTTCGTACTTAAAGGCCCCTACCATACCGACCGGCTGACCGTACGGACCATCAAGCTTTACGCCGACGGAGCCCTGGGCTCCCGTGGGGCAAAGATGAAACAGCCTTACAGCGATGACCCGGGCAACAGCGGTCTCTGGCTGACCGAGGCTGGCCGGATGGAAAAGATCTGCCGGATCGCCCGGCAAAACGGGTACCAGGTGGCCACGCACTGTATCGGCGACGAGGCCAACAAGGCGGTGCTCGATCTGTATGCCTCCATCCTGGAAGGGCCGAACGATCTTCGCTGGCGGATCGAACATGCACAGATCGTTGATCCGCAGGACATGGACCTTTTCGGAAAATACAATATCATCCCCTCTGTGCAGACAACCCATGCCACCAGCGATATGGGCTGGGCAGAGGAAAGGATCGGTCCGGAAAGGATGAAGGGCGCCTACGCTTACCATGACCTGCTGATGCAGAACGGCTGGCTTCCGAACGGGAGCGATTTCCCGGTGGAGGATATCAACCCGTTGTATGGCTTCTACGCGGCCGTTGCCCGGAAAGACAGGGCAGGAAATCCCGGGGCAGGTTTCCTACCGGAGAATGCCCTGAGCAGGGAAGAAGCACTGAGAGCCATGACGATCTGGGCTGCTATGGCTTCATTTGACGAAGACAGCCGCGGCAGCCTCGAAGCAGGGAAATGGGCCGACTTTATTGTCACCGGGGAGGACCTGATGACGGCACCTGAATCTGAACTGCCCGGGATCAGGGTATTACAGACCTGGGTACAGGGGGAGCAGGTATATGGAGAATAACGAACTGTCGTTCCGGCTTGCGGTTCCCGGCGACCTGGAAGCGCTCATGGAGTTGTACCGCAGCTGCACGCTGGTGATGAACCGTATGGGATTCTTCAACTGGCACGAGGGCTATCCCGATCAGGAAACCGTAAAAAAAGACATAAAGGACAGGAGCCTGCATCTGTGCCCCGGTGAGGGCAGGCTGCTTGGCGCGGTCACACTGAATGAAGATGAGCCCCCCGAATATTCAGGGCTGAGCTGGATCCCGGTGAAGGGAAAGATCATGGTAGTTCACCGACTTGCGGTATCCCCCGATTTTCAGCGCAGGGGGATCGCCGGCCGGATCATGGAATACGCTGAGCAGACAACCCAACAATTACAGGTCCATTCGATACATATGGATGTCTATTCCATCAATGTACCGGCAAGAAACCTGTACCGGAAACTGGGGTACCGGGAGCTGGAAGATTTTTATTTCCCGGGATTCGAAATCCCTTTTACAGGCCTGGAGAAATGCCTGATCAGCGGATCACAAAAGTGATACCTGCAGCGATGATGTCCCAGGACATTTCCGAAACGGGGAGGTCATATTCCAGGTAAAAATAAACCCTGTCATCCGCATTGTAGCCTATATTCAGCGGCAGCCAGAACATCCGGTCCATATCGGGATTAAAACTCAGATCGAAATCGAGTCCCGCGGCCAGGTTCAGCGAATGGCTCACCGTATAGGTATAAACACCGGTGAGGTCAAAACCCAGATCATAAAAGTAATGCAAACCCGTTGAGAGCGTGAAATACTGACGGCGCATTTCACGGAAGAGCCATTTCACATCGGCACCGAAATAATCGGGGCCATTGGGGAACCAGCCATAGCGCGCACTTACATCCACACTGTACTTAATGGGAACGCCGCCGTTTATAAAAATACCCGGACCCTCATCCATATTGAATTTGCCACCATTCAATGTAGGCGAAACACCAATACTCCAGGATCGGAGGGGAAGGGTTTTTGGATAACTAACTGCCTGGGAATGAGCCAGCACAGGTATTATAACCAGCAACAGGACCAGGATTCTTTTCATCAGAATTCAAATAAAAGCTTTTGTACCAGGGTGTTTCCCGACGGGAAATTTCATTGCAATATAAAAATAAATTCGGATGCCTGTATAAAAGTTATTAAACGCCGGCCTGGGTATAAACCGCACACCCGGGAATCCCAATCCATCGGCCTGATCCGGGTTAAATGACTTCCAGATGAATACTCCAATAATACAGAGTCAGGTAGCTTAAGTCTCCCTGTTTTTCCCTGAGGCCGTAGGTCTCAGACAGGATAACCGGGGTCCCATCCCCGGATCATAATGCGTGCAAAGCCTCCTTCTTTTTCCGACCCCGAAGGCGGTCGCACAGTGCTGCAAATCAAAGACAAAAATATTTCACCCGCCACCGGTCCTGCAGCCCGCAACAAATAATTCTGTCGAAAAAAAAAAGAGGCTGTCCTTTCAGAACAGCCTCCTTATTCAAAACAATATGGATAGTTATAGGGTAATTTCCCTGCCCTGGTAGTAATCCAGGATCTTGGTATAGAATATAAACACGTAACGTGAAGTGACCATCTGCGACCGGGATTCGAACAATTTATTCCGGGCCTCTTCCAGTTCAAGGGCATTGGCGAGTCCGACCTTATATTTCTCCTCAGCATAGTTAAAAGCCTCCTCGCTGCTGGTCACCAGTTCAACGGCAGCCAGGTAATTGTCCCGTGCGGCAAGCGCTTCGGTGTAGTATTGCTGGATCTCCTTCAGGGTGTTCTGTTTTTCATTCTGCAGCATGTAATCTGCATCCTGGTAAGTGATCCTGGCCTTGCTGATGGAGGTTTGCGTCTGCCACCTGTTGAAAAACGGGAAGGACACTCCCACCGAGACCTGCCTGTACTGGTTGTCGGTGATCTGGCTGAATAAGGGATAATCGTAGGTCCCGTCGATCGGATTCGGGAGTTTGTTACTGTAGTTGGTGTAATACAGGCCCCTCACATAAAGCGACGGTGACCTCTTCCCCTGCTGCACGGCAAGATTCTTTTTCCGGGCTTCCACATAATACTCTGCGCTTTTGATACTCGGAAGCTCTGTGAGTGCCGTGGCATAGACTTCGTTCAGGCCGGGTACGAGCAGTTCATCGGGTGTCTGAAGATCCGGGTGTACAATGTCGAAGGTATCGCTCAGGGGCAGGTTCATTAACTGGATAAGGGTGAGCCTGGCCGTCCTGACATCATTCCTTGCGCGGGTAAGATTCAGTTTTTCGTTGGAATACTGCGACCTGACCGTCAGCAATTCACCGGGGGAGACGGTCCCCAGGTCGGCCATCCGCTGGATGCGCTCCACTTGCAGGGCAACAACCTCAACCTTTTTTGCAGCAATGTCCTCCAGTTCGCTTTTCCTGAGTACTTCCAGGTAGCCCGTCATTACCTGGAGGGTGATATTATCCCTGAAGGTTTCCAGATCGGCCTGGCTCTTCATGTAATTGGCCTTCTCCATCTGTATGGAATTCAGGCCCTGCAAGCCGTTGAAAAGGCTGAAAGTACTCTGCACCCCCATATCCCCCTGGCTAACCGTGGTATTGTACCATTCGTAGGTTCCCCTGTCGAGCACACGTCCGGAGCCCAGCTGGTGTTCGATGGCCCCGTTCAGGTCGGGCAGCACATTCATTTTACTTTGCACCAGGTCTTTCTGCGAAAGCTGGGTATTCAGTTCCTGACGTTTTACCCCGATGTTATGATCCAGGGCATAGTCGATGCAGTTCTGCAGGGTCCATTCCCCCTCCTGAGCCTGTAAAAGAGAGAAGGAGAGTGAAAGCAGGACCAGGCTTTGCAGGGATTTCTTCAGTGCGCCCATCACTTCTTGTATTTTAAGATGAGTTTATCGTGTTCGGAGAAGTTGTCGTAGCGGTTTATGATGACCTTCTCACCGGGCTCCAGTCCTTCGAGCACCTCGTAGTAGCGGGGATTCTGGCGACCGATAACGATATCCCTCTTTACAGCGTACTCGCCTGTCGGATCCAGGACAAACACCCACTGACCGCCGGTTGACTGATAAAAGCCACCCTTGGGAAGCAGGATGCCTTCTTTCGACTCGCCCAATTGCAGCCTGATCCTAGAGGTCTGACCGATGCGGATGTGCTGGGGTACTTCTCCCGTGAAAACCATATCAACGGCAAATTGTCCGCCGGCAACTTCAGGATACACCTTGGTGATCTCACCCTGGAAGGAACTGCCCGAAAAATCACAGTCGCCAAGCAGGTCTTTCTGCACCCGGGCAATATAATGTTCGTCGATCAGGACCCGCAGCTTATAGGAATCGAGGATATTCATTGTCCCGATGCGGTTTCCGTAGTTGATCACCTCACCGATCTCAGGGGTGAGCGTGGCCAGTTCACCATCGACAGGTGATTTGACATTCAGGTTCTCCAGCCTCTGCCGGATAATCTTCATGCTGGTTTCCATACTGTTGACCGAAGCCTCAAGCGAACTGATCTGAATTGACCGGTATATCGAGTCGTTCCTGTAATTCTCCTTTAAAAGTCCAAGTAACTGCTTCGATGAGTTATAGGCCTCCTTGGATTTTTCAAAATCTTCCTTAGAAATATGGTTCTCACCAAAAAGGATCTTGTTGTTCTCAAAAAGTCGCTGTTCCTGGGTAACCCTTTTAGTCAGTTCAATGATCTGCTGCTGGTAGTTGAGTCGCTGCTGGTCCATCTGCAGACGAGCTGTACGCAGTTCATTCACGGTGCGGAAAACCTGGGCTTCGCTGTTTGTGATCTCCAGGAGCAGGTTATTGTTGCTCAGCCGGAGGATCACATCCCCCTTCTTCAGGTCACTCCCCTCCTCGCGGAGGATCTCCTCCACCCTTCCGCCTTCAACGGCATCGAGATAAATGGTTGTGCTGGGTTCAACGGTACCCTGAACTGTAATGTAGTCCTGGAAGATATCCTTTGTGACCTCTTCAATGGTCACCCGGCTGACATCCAGGTTGTATTTCGATGATTTATCACCGAAAATGATGGTCGCGAGAAGTGCAAGGAAAACAGCCCCTCCGGCCATGTACCACAAGGTTTTCCGTGATAAACCCTTTCGTTTTTCAATAATTCGATCCATTCCGTCCATTTCGATTTATTTTAAATTTACATCAAGTCCATTGTTCATTTATTATGCCAAATGGAATATTCTTTTGAATCTCAAAAACTTAATCCTTTCAGATATGAATCGTCAAAATTAAAAAAGTGTTCGAAATTGTGTAGCAGGTGTACGTTTCCGAACACCATTTTTTGTATATTTGAATTGGTGCTTTTTCCTGAAGCTGCTGGATCTAAGTATTTTGTGATCTAAGGCATTTTTTTTGAGGATCAACAACTTGAAACAACAAAACTAAAATATGGAACAGAAAACCGGACGTATTCTGGCAGTTGATGACAATGAGGATATCCTCTTTGCCCTGAAACTGCTGCTCAGACAACATGTGGAAATGATTGAGACCCTGTCTTCTCCCGACGGGGTGCTGGAGATGATGGATAAGGAGTCGTGGGATGTGATCCTCCTGGATATGAATTTTACGAAGGATGCCATCAGCGGCCAGGAAGGTTTTGATTGCCTGAACCGGATCATGGAAAAGGATCCCAATGCGGTGGTGGTCTTTATTACGGCATACGGGGATGCAGAGAAAGCCGTCAGGGCCATCAAATCGGGAGCCACCGATTTCATCCTGAAACCCTGGCAGAACGAAAAACTGCTGGCGACCATCAACTCGGCCATCAAGCTGCGCCGGAGCCGGATGCAGACCGAGACCCTGCGAATGAAACAGCAGGGATTAAGCGCTGTGCTCGATCAGCCTTTTACCGATTTTATCGGTCAGTCGCCGGAAATGATGAAGGTTTTTGCCACCATTAAAAAAGTTGCGGCCACCGATGCCAACGTCCTGATCCTTGGAGAGAACGGCACAGGTAAAGAACTTGTAGCCAGGGCGTTGTACCGGAATTCGCTTCGTAAAGATGATATTTTCATCAGCGTTGACCTGGGCTCCATTGCCGAAACGCTGTTTGAAAGCGAGTTGTTCGGTCATGAAAAAGGTGCCTTCACCGATGCACACAAAATGAAACAGGGGCGCTTCGAGATTGCCTCGGGCGGGACACTTTTCCTTGATGAGATCGGGAACCTGAGCCTGCCCATGCAGTCGAAACTCCTTACTGTCCTTGAGAGACGGGAGATAACGCGGGTTGGCGCCACCAAAGCGATGCCGATCGATGTGCGGCTGATCTGTGCCACCAACAACAATATCCACCAGGAAGTTGCCGAAGGAAATTTCCGGCAGGACCTTCTTTACAGGATCAATACCGTGGAGATCCATCTTCCGCCCCTCCGTGAGCGCACCAGCGACATCCCTGTCCTTGCCGAACATTTCCTGAAGATCTACGGCAAAAAATACCGCAAGCCGATCAGGAATATACAGTCGTCGGCGATTAAAAAGCTGAACCAGTACAACTGGCCGGGTAATGTTCGGGAACTGCAGCATGCCATTGAGCGCGCAGTGATCATGTGTGAGGGCGGCAGTCTCGGTCCCGACGATTTCATGCTCTCCCCCGGCATGAAGAGCCAGGGAGGTTTCGAACTCGATTCCTACAACCTGGATGATATCGAAAAGAACGTCATTGAAAAGGTCCTGAAGCAAAACCAGGGGAATGTCACCCAGGCAGCTACCCAGCTGGGACTTACACGCACCTCTCTATACCGAAGAATGGAAAAACATGGTTTATAAACAATTCAGGATCAGCATCATCATCAGGGTTTTTATCCTGACCGCCAGTTGCCTGGCCCTGTTTGTGACGATCAACAGTTCGCTGACCTTTGCTCCGATCCTGATCGTTGGCCTGATCGTTTACCAGGTCTGGTCGCTGATCCGTTACGTCGACCGCACCAACCGGGAACTTGCCGGTTTTCTGGAATCGATCCGCTATTCCGAATTCACGCGGACCTTTTCCTTCAAAGATGCCGGCTCCTCCTTTGATGAACTGAGCAATGCCTTTAACGAGGTGATGCTAGACTTTCAGAAGGTCCGTTCGGAAAGGGAAGAACATTTCCATTATCTCCAGAGCATTGTTCAAAACGTCGATATCAGTATCATTGCCTATCAGCGCGACGGAACGGTAGAGATGTTCAACCCTGCTGCGAAGAAGCTTTTCCAGGTCAATTCGCTCCGTAATATCCGGAAACTGGATGCCCTGAGCCGTGATCTCAGCGATACCCTGCTCACAATCAGTCCGGGGGAGAACCGGCTGGTGAAGGTACAGGATGAGGAGGATATTCTCCAGCTGGCCATTCATGCCACGGAATTCAAGGTAAAGGAAAAGGAGATCCTGCTGGCCACGGTCAAAAACATCCAGAATGTGCTGGAAGAACAGGAAACAGCAGCCTGGCAGAAGCTGATCCGGGTTTTGACACATGAGATCATGAACTCCATTGCCCCGATCTCCTCCCTCTCCTCCACGCTGGAAATGATGCTCAAGGAGTTTACCTCCGAAGAAGGGCAGCCCCGGCCCATCGATGTCGAAACACTCAGGGAGGTCAAACAGGCCCTGCAAACCATCAACAAACGAAGTACGGGCCTCATGAATTTTGTAGAGACCTACAGGAGCCTGACCAAGATCCCCAATCCGAATTTCAGTATCGTGGATATGAAAACCCTGGTCGACAATGTTACGAACCTGATGAGGAACGATGCTGCCGATCAGGATATACGGATCGAGCTGAAGACAGAACCCGAACACATAGAACTCTACATCGATGAACAGATGATCGAGCAGGTATTGATCAACCTGATCAAGAACTCCATGCACGCACTGGAAGGTATGGAGAACGGGCTCATCCAGATCCGGGGATTCTATAACAAAAGAGGCCGGCCAACCATCCAGGTGATCGACAATGGTCAGGGGATCCTGGAAGATGTGCTCGATAAGATCTTCATCCCCTTCTTCACGACCAAGAGAAGCGGATCGGGCATCGGCCTGAGCCTTTCGAGGCAGATCCTGAGACTGCACGGCGGAACCATCACTGCCCAGTCGAAACCGAAGGAAGAGACTATTTTTACGATGACTTTCTGAGAGGAGTGAAAGGTTGGGGGTTGGGATGAGGAGTGAGGAGTGACGGGTTACGGGTTACGGGTTACGGGTTACGGGTTACGGGTTACGGGTTACGGGTTGCGGGAGAAGGGAGACGCCCACCTCCGCCAGAGGACTTCGGCGGGTGGAACGAGACGCGAGACGGGAGACGGGTGACGCCCACCTTCGCCAGAGGACTTCGGCGGGTGGAACGAGAAGGGAGACGCGAGACGGGAAAATTTATCTTTTGTGCAATGCTTTGTGCCTTTGAGTCTTTGAGCCTTTGCGCTGCCCTTTTGTGCCTTTATTTATAGAGACGAGAGACGGGCGGGTAGCGGGTTATCCCAAAAAACAATAAATTTTTCTCTGGCAGTTTTCGTTGATCCCCGGGCTCAGTAAGCGGTCATGAAGTGAAGCCGCAGATGAGGGGCAGATGCCACCCATCTTCCATTGAACCCATTTTATGCATTAGAGTTTATTCGTCTCTTCATTTTCTATTGCATTGCATTAGAAAATTGTCGGATATGAGATGTTTACGACTAAGAAAATCATCCGGAAAGGTTTTACTACGTTCACCTTTCCGGTGGTTTTCATTAGTCGGGGTTATCCCAATTAATGCAAGTAGTTCGGCTATCATATAGCCTCCTATTGCATAAATTGGGTTGAACAATAATGCCTTATCTTTGTCTGAATGAATGAACTATTGATCGTTTGAGCCATGAAGATCCGAAATTCATACATCCTTGTTTTCCTGCTGCTGCTCCCCTTTTCCGTTCTGTGGGCTCAGAAGCCGGGAAAGCTGCAGATTGAAAGTGATTCGCTGGCAAAACAGGACAGTGTCAGCTATGAACTGATTATTATTGATCCGGGTTATGAAACCTATCTTGCGACCCAGAAACCGGCTTCATTCTTTTCTAAGGAATACTACGAAACCTGGAATTACAGGTATGTGACCGAGTGGAATATCCGTCATGCCAATCCCATCGCCTACGGCGGGAACTATGAGACCCGGATCGATTATGACCCGCATGTGGATTACGGCCTGGACCTGAATTACCGGCTATACTATTATTTCAGGTACTTCGAAGAGAAAAACAGGGTGCGGCTTGTACCCGGGCACCAGTAGTCGTTCAGCCACTGAAACCGCCCGGAATACCGGATAGTCGCTTTCTTTAAGCCCTCCTATTCGGAGAGTTGCCTTCTCAGTTAATTATCACTGGCCATCCTCATCTTCAGGATATCCAGGTACCGCAGTGCCTTTTTATTCCGGTAATCGGTATAGGAACGGGAGGCAAAATCGGCTGCGCTGTTCAGGTCGCCGTTGATCTCATTGATAACAGCCATATTGAAATTTGCTCTGCCGGCAATCTTGCGTTTCGGATTAGCGAGCTCCTTTTCCCATAGTTCGGCGGCACCATTCCAGTTCCCGGTCTGGGCCCTTCTTTTTCCGATCTTGAAATTTCCCGTTCCCCGTACATAATAAATCCTGTCGACCCGGATGTTCTGCGGGAAGATCCTGCCGGCATAACGCTGACCGACCCTGTTGCTTACATCAATCACGGCCTGTTTGCGTCCCTGAACCGCTTCAACCGCCTTCATCGGGTTGATCCCTTTCCCCTCGGAGATCACGATATCCTCCATGATGAATTCGTCGGGAATGATCTTTCCTGTGTTATCATAAATGCGCCATCCCGTACTGATCCGTGTGGTTATTTTCACCCCGGTTTCCGGCAGGGTTACCTTAACACCGCCAATACCTCCCACATCCACTGGCCTGGCAGAGGTCTCCACGTGGGCATCGGTATCATAAAAGGAGAGAACGAACAGGGCATCCAGCCTGTTTTCCGTGCAAAGCTCCTCCACCTTATTCCAATCGAGTGCAGCCGGAAAGATGCCCGAACCCGGATTTACAACCCCGTCGAGTTCAACCTTCTTCACCGCACTGAAACGACCGCTTCTTTCCAGTTCATTCATGAGTCCCGCCATTGCGGAATTTGCCCCTTCCCTGTCAAGGTCCTTCCCTTCAGCCGACAGAACCTTATCCAGGGCGTCCAGGGTTTTTCCCTCCTCTGAAGGAAGACTCCGATCAATTACCCCGACAGTCTGCACTGAACCTGGCAGATAAACGGCTGCAGGTACGGTGAGCCCGATGGTCAGGTGATTGGTAGCGCTGCAGGAGCAGAACAGGGCCGCAGGAGCCAGCAGAAATAAAAGAAGATTTTTCATGGGATCAGGTTTTTACTATCAGCAAATGTAGAAAAAAAAACTTCCCGAGAATAAGCCGGAAGGATCCGCACCCGATATGGAGCAGGAAGGTGGATGCGAGGCGGCAATAAACTGTCGGTCATTTTCCGTTATATTTGCATGATACTACCGAATATGAACAGAAGAATCCAGAATATTGCCGGCACCCTGCTGATCCTTATTGTCACCATCCCCCTGAGCGGCCAGCACCGGACCTGGCTGTCGCTGGAGGGAGGGCCCAAATGGGATTACAGCCAGGAAAAGAATGCTGATCCGGTTTTCCTGAACAGTCATTACGCCAGTCCATCGGCTGGCATAGCCCTCTGGCAGGAACTGGGCCGCGTGGTTTCAATAGGTACCGGCGCATACTGGATGCCCCTTTATGAAGGTTTCAGGGTCAGGGACCACAGGCCGGGCAGTGCCGGGCAACCCCTGCTGAACACCCTGCAGATCCCGCTCCGGCTGGCATTTCGTTACCAGATGGAGGACCGGCCTTTTTACCTGTCTTTCCAAATAGGATACCTTGCCAGTATCGCCCTTGATACGATGAACCTGCTTTCGGGAAACAGCCAGTTCAACACTTCAGAACAGGATGTGGTTAGCTTCAGTTACAGCAGTACAGCCACCTACTTCAGCCTCATGAACAACCTGGAGGCCGGATTGAAAGGAGGATTCCTTATCGGGAACAACTGGGAAGTGAGCCTTGGCATGCTCTGGCACCTGGGCCTGAGAGAGTTCAACCGGAGTGGATTGAACTATACAGCGACAAACGGTTTAACAGGACTGGCCAGTTATTCTTCCCGCGGGTCCAACTTCCAGCTGAATGCCGCACTGATGATCCCGCTGAGCAATATATGGGCCAACCGCGATTTCAGGATCCGTTCAAAGATCGAAAATTCGCTGTACAGGGGCAAGGATACCGATCAGGCGAATACGCTCTATTTTGGGGCGACAGCAGGATCATTCTGGAAAACATTCAACTATACCAATACTGCACTCACGGCAAGGCCACCCTCACACCGGGGCATTTTCCGCTATGCCAGTTTTGAGACCGGTGCCTATATCGGGTATATGTTCACCGGCCGGATCGGGGCCGATATCGGGGCTTACTACCTGCCCTCCAGCCTGTTCTTTTCAGCCGCCTATGATCAGGAAAACAGCACCGCAGTAAAGGTTCCTGCACCGTTTTTCCTGGAAGTGCCGCTGCGGGTCAGGTATTTGCATGATCTGTACCGGCAGCAGCTTTTTCTTGTTTTCTCAGCAGGCGGATCGATGCTGCTGCAGTTTGCCGGACCGGCCTACGCCACCGGACAGGCCTCATTTACCTATCCCGATCTGTCTGGAGGAAGTGCCAGCGGCAGCCTCAGCTATACCGGAAACCGCACTTCCATGTTCGGTGGCCGGTTGATCCTCTCGGCGGGTGCCGAATACCGGATCCCTATCAAATTCCCGCTGGTTGTTAGCGCGGACATTGTTTATAACCAGGGATTTACTGAGATTGACCAGATCCAGATCAGCACCAGCCTGCCTGAGAACCCATCTGTTTCAGAGATCTCCTGGAAAGGTTCGGGGTGGAGAGCGGATATCGGTGTGAAGATTCCCGTCAAATTAGGCCAGAAAGGAAAAAACAAGTGCGGTGCCCTCCCCAGGGTGAGATGAACCTCGTCCGGAAACTGATCCGGAGGGCCACGCATCCTTTTGCCCTTCAAATCCATCTTAATTCCACTTACCGGGTCTGTATGTTCGTCAAATGATCCTTGACAGGTCCGGTTTGTTGGTGTAATTTTGTAATAACCAGTAGAATATTAAGGATATGAAAAGAGGTTTTATTTTTCTCGCCTTACTTTCCCTGACCCTGATTGCCGGGTGGAAAGGATGTTCGCCTGCTGAGAACAGTGCCACTGGAAAGCTTGAATTCGGAATGAACCTGCAGGAAGATTCCAGGCTTAAAGGAACGGTTCCCGGCGAGGAAGGAATCACTGCTGCACTTGTAACGATTACCGATGCCTCGGGTCGTGTTGTCTACGACAAGGAACCCATTTCCTTTTACCGCTTCGGGGACGTTTTTATCACACAGTCGCTCACTCTGGAAGTCGGGACCTACATGCTTACCGAATTTTTCCTCATCGATTCGTCAGGGAGAATAATGTGGGCATCGCCGCTCGACGGATCGGAGCTCTCGCACCTGGTGGAACATCCCTTACCACTCACGTTTACGATACTTGAACAACAGACTACTACCGTACGCCCGCAGGTTGTATGGATCGGCGATTACACTCCGGAGCAGTTCGGCTATGTTTCCTTCGATGTGGATTTTGTCGGAACCTTCTGCCTGGAACTGTTTTATGACAGTTACTGCGGAATGAACCCGGAGGATTCGGTATATATCACCATGTCGGGATCGGTTATGCCCATACTGGCTTCATCCATCGAAATATACGGTGGTAGTGATCAGCTCCTTTTTGCCTACCTGATGCCTGAACTGAACAGCTTCCGCTTGCCCGACACCTACGAAAAGTACAGTATCCTGGTGATGAACTGCCAGCGGGATACGGTCTTCAGGGAGACGCTCACAAGGGAAGAAATGCTGCGACACCGGTGCAATATGAATGATCCGCTGATCATCAGCGATCATCCCGGAACAGGCAATCTCATTATCACCCCGGAGGGATTGCATGAGCCCGATATCGACCAGGGAGTGTTCGGGAGGATCACCATCCCCCTGCTTACCGACTCGGTCAATTACATGCAGTACACCGATGTACCGGTAGTGGCCGACCTGTATATCTTCCCCGGATACATCATGGATTCCGTTTATCACTACTTTGATGCCGACGGCTGCAGCATCCGGGAAGGATTCCCCTTTGAACCGCTGCAGATTGTCAGATCGAACAGCGACGGATTTTTTGAATTAAGAATGGAAACAGGGACTTACCTGTACATGGTGAGAATGCCCGGAGGGGGTTATTATATCGACATGTACATGAATTCGCGCAAGGGTGGAGAACTCATCATTCGTGAAGCGGAGATCACCAAGCTGTATATCAGCATGCTGACCTATTGGATGACCGATTGATGCAACCCGGACCCTGAAAAAATTACTGAGGTTAGTAATCCGGAAGAACCGGAAGATGTTCCTGCGGGAAATATTCTTCCGGTTTTTCTATATTTGAAAAAACAAACGGATGAGCTCAGCCACCCCCCTCTCCTTCTACCGGACCAAACTTGAAAATGTGGAGATCCTTCTGAAGGATCAGCAACGCAAATTAAGATATATCAGCCTTTTACGGCTCTTTACCGTGGCCGCCGCGGTATATTTCCTGGTCAGTGCCATACGTACCGGGCATTCCCTCCTGTATATTTCTTCCGCGCTCCTGGTCATCCTCTTTTTTGCCCTGGTCTCCTACCATAAGACGCAGAAAGACCGTTTTGATCTGCTAAATGAATTGAAAAAGCTCAACAAGGAGGAACTGGAAGCCCTGGAATTCAGCTATGCCGGTCGCCCTGACGGCAATCAATACCGTGATCCGCATCATCCCTGGTCACACGACCTGGACCTGTTCGGGCCAGGCTCGCTTTACCAGTATATCAACCGCACGGCCACCCTCACCGGTTCGAAACATCTGGCAGACCTCCTCACCAACCCTGCGGCTTCTTCCGGTGAAGTCTCGGTCAGGCAGCAGAGGGTCCGTTCCTTAAGTGCTAAAAACGATTTCAGGCAGTATTACACAGCAACAGCCCGGCTGCTGAAGGAGCAGGAAAACGACATACCGTCCCTTGACCGCTGGCGACAGTCGGAAAGCTACACCACCGCGAACAGGTGGTTGCGCCCGTATACGATTGGTATTTCCATCCTTTCGCTGGCACTGGTAATTGCAGGGATCATCGATGCATCGTTCTTCCGCTACCTGTTGCCCGTTGTATTTTTAAACTGGGGCGTGCTAACTCCTTTTCTTGTAAGGAATAACCGCTACCACGAGATGATTTCACGAAAAGCCGAGCTGATGGAACAATATGCCCGGCTGCTACATCTCATTTCTCAGGAAGATCCGGAAAATGAAACCTGGGGCAATGCCAGGGAACTGGCTTTAAAGGGATCACGGGGGATAAAAAATCTATCCCGCTTGCTCGGACTTTTCGACCAGCGGTTGAATATGTTTATCGGTGCCATCCTGAACAGTCTCTTTCTGTTCGATGTCCAGCTAATCTTCCTGCTTGAGCGCTGGAAAAAACAAAACGGATCGGAAATCATGGAATGGGTGGCTCTTACCGGCGAGGTGGAAGCTTTTATCACGCTGGGCGGATTTGCCTTCAATAATCCGGACTATGCCTATCCTGAACTTGCGCAGGACCGCCGGCTGCTTGTTGGCCGTAACCTGGGCCATCCCCTGATCCCCACCGGTAAACGGGTGGTTAATGATCTGTCGGTCGATAAAGAAAAAGTGATCGTGATCACCGGAGCCAACATGGCCGGAAAATCGACCTTCCTGAGAGCCGTCGGTGTGAATATGGTACTGGCCTATGCCGGTGCCCCGGTCTGCGCTGCGGAATTCAAAACCGGAATGCTGACGCTATTCTCCAGCATGCGTACCTCCGACTCGCTCAAGGATGAGGAATCCTACTTCCTTGCCGAGATCCGCCGGCTGAAACAGGTTGTGGAGCTGATGGAAAAGGGTACCCCCATGCTGATCCTGCTTGATGAAGTACTGAAAGGCACCAACACCACCGATAAACAGCAGGGAGCCATCGGCCTGATAAAAAAATCGCTCCGGCACGAAGTACTTGAATTCATTGCCACGCACGACCTGATCCTGGGCAACCTGGAAAAGGAATACCCCGGTGAAGTGGTAAATTACAGTTTCGAAAGCTATATCGAAGATTTCGACCTTGTTTTCGATTACCGCATAAGACCCGGTATCGCAAAAAACATGAACGCATCTTTCCTGATGAAGAAGATGGGCCTGATGGAATAGATCAATATCCTGTCAGTCAGTCAGTAATCCCGCTATTTTACCCTTAGCATATAAACCTGTGCCGCATAGGGTTGCAGGTTCAGTTCCAGGTGCGGACCGGGGAAAAACCCGCTGTCGTTACTCAGCAGTTCGCGGAAGGCGAGTGACTTATCTGCGGGTAAAAACGCTGAAAGGTTTACCGTAATGTGCTGGAAGTTTCCGGTATCAAAATTACAGAGCACCAGGAAACCATTGTAATCCGGACCAGGATCATCACGGTACACGGCAATAATGGCATCGTGGCTGTCATCGACAAAGTGAATATTATCGCCCCTGCGAAATGCCCTGTATTTGCCCAATATGGCATTTACCCTGCTTATAAACAGTTCGTAGGGTGCCTGAGATGGAAATTCCTTCTTAG
>JBMOLL010000054.1:0-12534 GCA_049325415.1 Bacteroidota bacterium
TATTTAAAACTTGTTGAAAATAATTGGGAGGTAGAGTGGATATCAGCCTTGCTTGACAATTAATTAATTGGTTATAAGAGGATTTTAATTTTTAGGTTCTTCCATACTATTAACCCATTTTATGCATTAAAAAAGTCTTAATGCATAAACGGCCAAGTAAAATATAATAGTTGAGAAAAACAAAAAGGGAAAGATATACATCCTTCCCTTTCTTGTAGCGAGAGGCGGGATTACTAACGTGATCCCCGGAGGGGGGACTTTACAAAGCAAAAGGTGCCTACATTGCATTCCGGCTTTTTATTTTCCAAGACCGGCAAATCCAAGCACGCTTGTTTTGCCGGTCCCGTAAAATAAAAAATCCCGGCGGTGCCGGGATTTACCTTTTTGCTTTGTAGCGAGAGGCGGGATTACTAACGTGATCCCTGTGGAGAGTGGCTTTACAAAGCAAAAGGTGCCTACATTGCATTCCGGCTTTTTATTTTCCGGGACAGGCAAATTCAAGCACGCTTGATTTACCGGTCCCGTAAAACAAAAAATCCCGGCGGTGCCGGGATTTACCTTTTTGCTTTGTAGCGAGAGGCGGGATTGAACCGCCGACCTCATGATTATGAATCATGCGCTCTAACCAGCTGAGCTACCTCGCCAGAATTTCTTTTTTTACGCTCTAACCTCCCGATAGCTATCGGGAGAGCTACCTCGCCATTATTTTTTATCTCCTGGCCCCGCCGACCTTCCCGATCCTATGGATCGGGACGCTCTCTGTCAGCCGAAGCTTTTGCGAAGGCTGACTAACCTCCCCGGGCCTCACACCCGGTTCGGGGTGCAAATATAATACTTTCCGGAAAAAATAAACATACGTTAAAAAAAAATCTGCTCCGCTCACCTGACTCACTCCGGATGGCGTATGTGAATTAAATCACAGATATGCAGCCAGTAAACACCCGGGATTCCGCTACCGGCCACCGGCGGTCTCAGATAATCGTCACAGGCAGAATATTTTAAATTTTTGTTTCTGACAAATTTTGCTATCTTGCCGAAAGCAAGCGTGCCCGTTAATTTTTTCACGATGAAAACGAAGTATGAACTAGAATATACGTTCAACACCTCCCCCAGGGTGTTGTTCGACCGGTTAAGCACTCCCAGCGGTCTTTCTGAATGGTTTGCCGATGATGTGAATGTTGTCGATGGTACCTATACCTTCTTCTGGGACGGAACCGAAATGAGTGCAGAAATTGTCCAGCTGAAAGAAAACACCTTCATCCGCTTTAAATGGATCGATGAGGAGGAAGAAGACCAGGAGGAAGACCAGTTTTTCGAATTCCGGATCAACACCCACGAACTCACCGGTGATGTGGCCCTACTGATCACAGACTTTGCCGAGGAAAATGAAAAGAACGATGCGATCGACCTCTGGGATACCCAGGTGGCCGAACTAAAACATGTAATCGGCCTCTGAAATCCAATCTTCCGGAAAATAACTTAACTTTGCTTGCGTTCTCCTAGAGGTTAACACAGAACAGGGTGAAAAAACTATATCTGCTTGTCATTAAATCCTTTATTGGTCCTCTGGTCCTCACATTCTTCATTGTGATCTTCATCCTCCTGATGCAGTTCCTCTGGAGATATATCGACGACCTGATCGGTAAAGGCCTGGAGCTGAAAGTTATCGCCGAATTCCTCCTGTACACCAGTGCAAGCCTCGTTCCCATGGCCATGCCCCTGGCCGTGCTGCTGGCCTCCCTCATGTCGTTCGGGAACCTGGCCGAGAACCTCGAACTCCTCGCCTTCAAATCTTCAGGTGTTTCCCTGTTCAGGATCATGGCCCCCATCACCGTGCTCGTGACTTTTCTTACCGCGGGCGCCTTTGTCTTTTCGAACAATGTGCTGCCTGTCGCCAACCTGAAGATGCGCTCCCTGCTGTACGATATCCAGCGGCAACGCCCCGAACTACAGATCAAACCCGGTGTTTTCGACAATAACCTGGAAGGCTATTCCATCCGGATCGGGGAAAAGGATCAGAAAACCAACCTCCTGAAAGACATCTGGATCTATGACCATACGGAAAAAATGGGGAACGTGAGTGTGACCGTCGCCGATTCGGGTTATATGAAGATGTCGAACGACAAGAAACATCTCGTCCTGACCCTTTATCACGGCTACAATTACATGGAGATGCAGAGTTCGAAGAAGCAGCGCGGACAGAAAAGTTACCCGGCACGCCGCGACCGTTTTTCGGAACAGGAAATCGTCATTGAGATGGTGGGCTTCGGCCTCAACCGTACCGATGAAAATCTGTTCCGGAATACAAACGCCATGATGAACCTTTCCCAGCTCAGTCATTATGCCGACTCCATGAAGACCCAGATCAGCGATCTGGCTGTCAACCTCGACAATACCATCACCAAGGGAACCATTTACAAATCGAAGGATAATCTGAAAAAAATACAGACGGTGCGCGACACCTCAGGCCTGGCAGCGGATACCTCAGTAAGGGAACTGATAAGGCTGAACACCGATACCCTGTACAGCAAACTCACCCTCCTGGAGAAAAGGAGAGCCTTATCGCAGGCCATCAACAATGCCCGCAGCATGAAGACCTTTATCTCCACCAATGCCAACCTGGCTGTGCACAAGGTGGCCAGGATGCGGAGCTACCAGATCGAAAAGAACCGGAAATATACCCTGTCGCTGGCCTGCCTGATCTTTTTCTTTATCGGGGCACCGCTGGGCGCGATCATCCGGAAGGGTGGACTGGGCATGCCGGTGATCGTAAGCGTGCTTTTCTTCCTGATCTATTACGTGATCTCCATCACGGGCGAGAAATTTGTCCGTGAAAGCATCACCACCCCGTTCCTGGGTATGTGGGCCTCCACCTACCTCATTATCCCCCTGGGGATCTTCCTTACCTATAAAGCAGCCAATGATTCCGTGATCATGAACATTGAAACCTATTTCGGTATCTTCCGGAAGATCGGTGAACGCCTGAAAAAATCATTTGGTAGCTGATATGGACATCCTGATCCTCAGTACGAAGAACCCCTACCCTCCCCGCGACGGAGGGGCCATCGCAACCCTGAATATGGCCCTGGGTCTTGCAAAAGCCGGCAACACGGTTACCATGCTGGCCATGAATACCCAAAAGCATTATTTTGAAGCCGGGAAGATCCCCCGGGAGCTGCGCGATCATCTCCGCCTGGTGCTTGTTGATGCCGACACATCGGTGCATCCTGCCGCGCTGTTGAAGAACCTTGTTTTTTCATCGGAGCCCTATATCGCCCAGCGTTTTAACCAGCCGGCCTTTGCTGAAAAACTGACCGAATTACTGGTGAGTGAACACTTTGATGTGGTCCAGATGGAAGGACCCTACCTGTCGGCCTTCCTCCCCCTGATCAGGAAGCACAGCGAGGCAAGAGTGATCCTCCGCTCCCATAATATCGAATCGGAGATCTGGCAGCGTAAAAGCCGTAATGAGAAACGCCTGATCGAAAAAATCTATTTCCAGCACCTTTCGGGAAGGATCAGAAGGCTGGAAAAAAAGCTGCTTAAACAGGTGGATGTCCTGGTGACCATTTCTGAGCGCGATCTGGGCAAACTGAGAAAGATGGGCTATACCGGTCCGGCCATGACGGTTCCTACGGGACTGAACCTGGAAGATTATGAAATGGCGGCACCGGCCATCGAACACAGTATCTTTTTTATCGGTTCGCTCGACTGGATGCCGAACCAGGAAGGCCTGGTCTGGTTCATCGATGAGGTGATCCCCTATCTGGAAAAAACAAAGACAAGATATACCTTTCATGTCGCCGGAAGGAATGCTCCCCAGGAACTGGTGGAAAAACTGCAGCATCCGCATATCGTCTACCATGGTGAGGTTGAGGATGCCCGCGCCTTCATGCAGCGCTACGAGGTTATGGCTGTGCCCCTGCTCACCGGGAGCGGGATCCGCATCAAGATCATTGAAGGGATGGCCATGGGGAAGGCCATCGTCACCTCCGTCGTCGGCGCCGAGGGGATCGCCGCCACCGACAGGAAACACCTGTTCATTGCCGGCGAACCGGAGACCTTTGCACAGGATCTGATCCTTCTGCTGGGCAATTCCCGGCTGAGGGAAGAGACAGCCGTGGAAGCAAGGAACTTTATCCGCGGGAATTTTGATACCTTTACCCTCTCAACACGACTGACGCAATTCCTGACCGAAACATTATGATCATAGTTCAGCTGGTCTTCTGGTTCCTCCTTCTCTTGCTGGCTCAATCGTACCTGCTTTTCCCTCTTTTCCTGCGGTTTACCCGGCATAAAAAAAGGGAGAGCAATGCATTTTTTTCGGAGGACGAACTGCCGCCGGTCGCCATCCTGATGTCGGTGCATAACGAGGAAAAGATCATCGGTGAGAAGATCCTGTCCCTTGTGAACACCCGGTACCCTGCAGACAGGATCCGGATCGAGATCGGATCGGATGCCTCCGACGACCGCACCAATGAGATCCTCCTCGGACTGGCCGGAAAATATCCCAATCTGCATCCCCGGATCTTTACCGAACGACAGGGAAAGCCGGGCGTCATCAACCGGCTGGTGGCCTCGACAAAGGAGGAATACCTGGTGCTCACCGACGCCAAGGTCCTTTTCACGCCCGACACCCTGCATCAGCTGATCCGGCACTTCAAGCAACCCGGGATCGGGATCGTGGGAGCACATATCATCAATACCACCGTAAGCAGCGATGGCATTTCGGTGCAGGAAAAAGCCTTCATGTCGAGGGAAATGATCATCAAAAAGCGGGAAGGCGAGATCTGGGGAGCCACGATAGGTGTATACGGGGCGGCCTACGCCATCCGCCGATCGCTTTTTACACCCGTGCCCGATGGCTATGCCACCGACGATTTTTTTATCACCATGGGCGTGATCGGGAAAGGCTATGAATCCATCCTCGACCTGGAAGCCGTCACCTATGAGGAAGTACCCAACCAGATCAGCGAGGAGTACCGCCGGAAAGTGCGGATTGCCACCGGTAACTTCCAGAACCTGTGGTATTTTAAACGGATCTGGCTGAATCTCTTTTCCGGTGCAGGTTTTGCCTTCTTTTCCCACAAGGTGATCCGCTGGTCGGGCCCCTTTATCCTGGGAGGGCTTCTTATTCTGAACCTGTTTCTTTATCCTCTTTCCCCGCTCTACCGGATCTCCCTCTGGACCCAGCTCATCCTGTTAATTATCCCGATTATTGACTTTTATCTGGTTAAAATCGGAATACATATTGTATTTTTGCGCTTCGTCAGCCACTTTTACTCGATGAATGTGGCTTTGTTTAACGGATTTTTAAATTATATCAGGGGAAGGCGTGCACATGTCTGGAAACCAACAAACAGATAAGTCAGTGGTGAAGATTGTACTGAATACGATTGAGGAAGCGATTGAAGATATCCGCGATGGCAGGATTATCATCGTGGTGGATGATGAGGACCGCGAGAATGAGGGGGATTTTATTGCAGCCGCCGAGCTGACCACCTCTGAAACTATAAATTTCATGGCCACCCACGGACGCGGGCTCATCTGTGCCGCGCTTACCGAGGAACGCTGCGATGAACTGGAGCTGCCGATGATGGTGGGCAATAACACCAGTTCGCATAATACGGCTTTCACCGTATCGGTCGACCTGCTGGGCCACGGGACCTCAACGGGGATCTCGGCCTCCGACCGGGCCAAGACGGTCCGCGCACTGGTCGACCCCTCGACCCGGCCCGAAGAACTCGGACGGCCCGGACATATCTTCCCGCTTCGTGCCAAACGCCTCGGCGTGCTCCGCCGTGCAGGTCATACCGAAGCAGCCGTCGACCTGACCCTTCTGGCCAACCTGAAGGCCGGTGGCGTGCTGGTGGAGATCATGAATGAAGACGGGACGATGGCCCGCCTGCCTCAGCTGGCAGAGATCGCCCGGAAATTCGGACTGAAGATCGTTACCATCAAGGACCTGATCTCGTACAGGCTCCGCTACGACTCGATCCTGGTGAAAGGCGTTGAGGTTAAACTGCCCACTGCCTACGGGGAGTTCAACCTGATCCCCTTTATCCAGAAATCGAACGGACTCGAACATGTAGCCCTCTACAAAGGCACCTGGACCAGAGACGAGCCGGTGCTGGTGAGGGTGCATTCGTCGTGCGTAACGGGCGACATCTTCGGCAGTTACAAGTGCGACTGCGGCGACCAGTTGCACGAAGCCATGCGGATGATCGACGAAAAAGGACAGGGCGTGATCATTTACCTCAACCAGGAAGGCAGGGGGATCGGCCTGTATAATAAAATACTGGCTTACAAACTCCAGGAGGAAGGACGCGACACCGTGGAGGCCAACCTGGAACTGGGCTTTAAAGACGATGAGCGGGATTATGGTGTGGGTGCCGGGATGCTCCATGCCCTGGGGATCGGAAAGATCAGGCTGCTCTCGAATAACCCGGTGAAAAAAGCCGGACTGGAAGGCTATGGGATGGAGATCGTGGAGACCATTCCGCTGGTGATCCAGCCCAATCAGTATAACCAGTTCTATCTCGAGACCAAACGCGACAAGATGGGGCATTTCCTGCAGATTGCCCGCTACGAAAAATCCAGGGAATAATGGACCCGAAAGAACTTCGCATCGTTTACATGGGAACGCCGGAGTTCGCCATTGCCCCGCTCGAACGACTCCTTCAGGAAGGCTGCCGGCTTGCTGCCGTGGTGACGGCACCCAATAAGCCGGCCGGAAGGGGCAAAAAACTGCAAAGCCCTGCCATAAAGGAATACGCACAAAAAGCCGGTATCCCGGTGATCCTTCAGCCGGAGAAGCTCCGCGACGAACAGTTTATCCGGAGCCTTCGGGACCTTAAACCCGACCTTTTCATCGTGGTGGCTTTTCGTATGCTGCCCGAGGTCGTATGGAATATGCCGCCCCTGGGCACGTTTAACCTGCATGCATCCCTCCTTCCGCAGTACCGGGGTGCCGCCCCCATCAACCATGCTGTGATCAACGGGGAGAAGGAGACCGGGCTCACGACTTTTATGATCGATCAGGAGATCGATACGGGGGCCGTCCTTCTGCAGGAGCGCCTGGCGATCGGACCGGATGAGACGGCCGGTGAGCTGCACGACCGGATGATGACGCTGGGCGGGGAGCTCGTCTGGAAAACAGTGAGGATGATCGCTGCCGGTGATGTGAAGAAGATCCGTCAGGAGAGCCTGCCCGGAGCCGGAGAGCCGCTGAAACAGGCTCCGAGGATCTTCCGCGACGACTGTCACATCCGCTGGGCAAGACCCGCGGCAAAGGTGTTCAACCAGATCCGGGGGCTCAGTCCCTACCCCGCCGCTTTCGCTGAACTGGTAACGGACGGGATGGAACCGGTAAACTTCAAGATCTTCAAAGCTGCCGTCACGGCCAGGCGCTCATCCGACCATCCCGGGACCATTGAGAGCGACGGTCGGACCTACCTGCACGTCAACACTTCCGACTATCAGATAGCCATCCTGAGCCTGCAACAGGCCGGAAAAAAAAGACTGGATACGGTGGAATTCCTGCGGGGTTTCCAGGGGATCGACGGCTATTATTTCAGCTGATCAGTTTCTCTTTTTCCGGGCCCGGTCGGTCTTGCGGAGATGCTTCAGATTCAGCTCCACACCTGCGCTGTAAAGGTAATAAAGCCTTACGGCGGATATGAACTGCAGCTGGTAGGGACGGGAATATCTCCCCGAAACAAAATACTCGTAATTATAGTCTTCGATATCGCCCATGGTGAGAGATTCAGGCCGACGGCCCTCAAAATGGGCAAAAAAACGACGGAGCATGAAAAGATAACTCGAACAGGATTTCTTGCTGTAGTCATGAGCGACCAGGTAAGTACGGAATCCTTCCAGATCGGCTGTCCCCGGTTTTTTCTGCCCCGATTTCAGCCAGGAACTCAAAAGCGCAAAGAAATCGAAGGAATGCTGTCGCGCTGCAGGAGCCTGCTTCTTTTTCCGGACCTCCGGTATGCCGACCGGAGCAAAATCAATCCTCGTCTGCCGTCCGTCGGGCAGCGGCGCCTCCCTTCCTATACAGACCCCGGGTTGCATAAGCATGGAATTTTGGATTAGGTCTGATCAAAGTTACGACCTGCCGCAATGATTGTAAAGTTTTGAATGTCAAAATGATTAACAAGTTGTGAACAAGAGGGAGTGATGGGTGATGAGTGATGGATAAACGGAATAACCACGGAGACACGGAGTACACTGAGTTACACTGAGGTGCTTTCTCTGTGTTTCTCCATGCTCTCTGTGACTCTGTGGTGAAGGTGAGTGAGGTGAGAAAAGTGAGAGGGGTCCGGATCACCCCCCAAACTCAAACCTCATCTCCACATCCTCCGGTTCTTCTTCCTCTTCCGGACGAAGTTTCAGCAGGGGCTCGCGGCGCGGATGGCGGAGGTAGATCTCATCGCCGGGCCGTGGTTCCTCACCTTCGATCATCTGGTTGCGCTCCAGGAGCTTATCGAGCCTTATGGCATACTTCTGTGAGATCGACCGCATGCTCTCTCCCTCCTGAACCCTGTGCACCTCAAAGCCTGCGGCAGCCTTGTTGCGCTTGGGCTGGAGATAGATATAATCTCCCGGAGTGATGTTATCGTCCCTTGACAACTCGTTATAGCGGTAGATCTCGTTGGGATAAAGCTTCATCTCGTCGCGCAGCGTTTGCGGCGTATCGCCGGTACGGGCAATGATGTATTCCACCTGGTTATTGACCAGCACTTCCCTGCCACTTTCAGTGAAACCGGCCTTATGTGAGGAGCGTCCGGCCCGCTGTTCCTTCGTGGGAACGCCGTTGGAAGCCAGTACCTCGAGATCGTAGCGATGCAAATCGTTCTCTTCAATAATCTTGATGAGTTTCTCGGCATAGGTCGGACTGGTGGCATAGCCGGCCTTTTTCAGCCCATGGGCCCAGCCGCGGTAATCATCCGGCCTCAGTTCAAAAAGCTCTGCGTAACGCTGCTTGGTGGTGAGAAAATCGGAGTGATCAACAAAAGACTGATCGGCCGATTTATACTGCCGGAAACATTCGTTCAGCGCATCATCGTCGTGATAGATCTTCCTCCCCTGCCAGTCGTCGTGGCATTTGATCCCGAAGTGGTTGTTCCCTTCGGTTGCCAGTCGGCTGTTGCCGTTATCCGATTCCAGGCAGCCCTGCGCCAGGGTGATGCTGGCCGGGATCCCCGTGCGCTTCATCTCCCGCATGGCAATGGGCGCATATTTTTCGATATAGGCCTGACGGGTTGCCTTTGACGGTGCCTGAGCGTGCAGCAGGGTGCCGGCAACAAGAAAGAACAGTACAGGGAGGATGGCGTGCTTCATATCCATTTTCATATCCGCTAAAATAGCGATCTATGTATTTAAACCCGATTTGAGTTGTTAACATTGTGTAGAGCATGTCCGTGCCCTCATTTTTCTCATTGCACTGTCCCCGGTTGTCGGTCGTTTCTGCAGTCGGAAGGCGGTGATCCCGGTAAAAAAAATGCCTGCGCGATCCAGCGTCTGAATGTGAATATAAAAATTGTTCAAGGGTTAAATAAATACTGACTACTTTTGCAGTACAAATGGACGCAACAGAAAAATCGGGAACACTTACAGAGCAGCAGGGAACACCGCTGTCGCTGGGAACCGGGGATATCTTCCGGCTGCTGCTGCAGTATGCCATCCCTTCGGTCATTGCCATGACGGCTTCCTCGCTGTACAATATTACCGACAGCGTATTCATTGGTCTGGGAGTGGGTGCCCTGGCCATTTCCGGTCTCACGATCACCTTCCCGCTGATGAACCTGGCGGCCGCCTTCGGATCACTGGTGGGTGCGGGAGCTGCGACCCTGATGTCGATCAGGCTGGGCCAGAAGGATTACTCCATGGCCAACCGGATCCTGGGCAATGTATTCACCCTGAACCTTATCCTGGGCAGCGCCTTCACCCTGCTGGTACTGCTCTTCCTGGATCCCATCCTGCTCTTTTTCGGTGCCAGTGAAGCCACGCTCCCTTACGCTCATGAATACATGGTGGTGATCCTGCTCGGCAATGTCGTCACGCATATGTACCTGGGGCTGAATGCCATGCTTCGTGCCACCGGCAGTCCGAGGAAAGCCATGCTGGCCACCATCCTCACGGTCATTATCAACCTGGTGCTCACTCCATTCTTTATCTACGTCCTGAAGATGGGGATCAAAGGAGCTGCCCTTGCTACGATCATCTCCCAGGTGCTCATGCTGACCTGGCAGATCAGCATTTTCAGTAATAAAAGCCATTTTATCCACCTGCAGAAAGGCATTTTCCGTCTGAAAGCCCGCATCGTCAAAGATACTTTCTCCATCGGGCTGGCACCTTTTCTGATGAACGCCGTAGCCAGCGGCATCGTCATTGTGCTAAACCACGCCCTGCTCCGGCACGGTGGTGATCTGGCTGTGGGTGCCTTCGGGATCGTTAACCGGGTTGCCTTCCTTTTTGCAATGATTGTTTTCGGCATCAACCAGGGGATGCAGCCCATCGCCGGCTATAATTTCGGGGCGAAACTCTACGGAAGGGTGAACAGCGTCCTGAAGCAGACCATCCTTCTTGCCACGGCTGTGACCAGTCTCGGATTCGTACTGGCTGAAATCTTTCCGCAGGCCATCGTTTCGCTTTTCACCCGGGATGAAGAATTGATCGGTATTGCCATCCCTGCAGTAAGGATCGTATTCATCTTCTTCCCGATCGTCGGGTTCCAGATGGTTACCTCGAATTTCTTCCAGAGCATCGGCATGGCCGGGAAAGCCATTTTTATGTCGCTTTCACGGCAGCTGTTCTTTCTTCTGCCGGGCCTGCTCATTCTGCCTCATTTTTTTCAGCTCCCCGGAGTCTGGTACAGCATGCCTGCCGCCGATCTGCTGTCGTCGCTCATCGCTGCCGGAATGCTGTACAGTCATTACCGCAGTTTCCGCCGGCTCGAAATGACAGAACTTAAAAATACCACCTTATGAAAGACAAATTCCACATCACCGTGGGCCGGCAGATCGGCAGCGGCGGACATGAGATCGGGGAAAAACTGGCCGGAGAACTGGGGATTGCCTTCTACGACCGGGAACTGATCAACATCGCCGCAAAGCAAAGCGGCCTGGGTAAAGAATCTTTCGAAGATGCCGAGGAGAAAAAATCCTTTTCGCTACTGGCCGGTTTCCCATGGTTTGGAGGAAATGCGGAGGAGTTTCCGGTGAACAGCTACCTGGGCAACGAAAACCTTTTTAAGATACAAAGCGATGTGATCCGGGACCTGGCCGGCAAAGAATCGGCCGTATTCGTCGGACGCTGCGCCGATTATGTCCTGAGTGAGTTCCCGGCCTGCCTGAACCTTTTTATCTGCGCCGACACCGGTGACCGTATCCGCAGGATCAGCGAAAGAAGGTCGCTGACCGAAAGCAAGGCACTGGAATACCTTGAGAAGATGGATAAGCGAAGAGCAGCCTACTATAATTTTTACAGCAATAAAACCTGGGGAGAGGCCTCATCCTACCATCTCTGCATCAATTCGTCGGTTTTCGGGATCGACCAGACCGTTGAACTGATCCGCCATTACGTGGAAAAACGGTTTGCGTTGAAATAACAACCTGTCCCGGCAAATTCTTGCCCCCACCGGCATAAATCATTACATTATCCTGATTTACATATTTTTACATTACTTTTCCCGGTAGAAGAGTATCGCAGTCCCGGCAAGGAATCGGACCACTGGCTGTATTCTGGCCCCACCACATGTGAAAATCCGGGGAAAACTTTACCTTTACATCCCTGAACGTAGGCTGTACTGAAGGATCAGACAGGATTCAGTTCAGTTTCTCAACGGAAAAACTGATAAAAAACGGACATGAAAGTTGAAGAAATAAGAATACTGGTTCACGAGTATACAAGTGCCGGCGAATTGCCAGAAGATAGCCGGGACCTGGTCGAACAGGCCAGGGAAGCTTCACGCAGAGCCTATGCCCCTTACTCCCAGTTCCGGGTCGGTGCAGCCGTGCAACTTGAAAACGGTGAGATCATTACAGGTAACAACCAGGAAAATTCGGCCTACCCTTCGGGCCTGTGCGCCGAGCGTGTGGCCCTGTTCTATGCCGGTTCAAGATTTCCCGGGGTAGCCGTAGTTAAAATGGCCATTGCCGCCTTTCACAAGGAAAAATACCTCACCCATCCGGTATATCCCTGCGGCGACTGCCGGCAGGTGATGCTGGAATATGAACTGAGAGGGAAACAACCGATCCAGGTGATCCTGTACGGAAGTGAAAAGATCCAGGTCGTAAAAAGCACAAAAGATCTGCTTCCCCTGCCCTTTATCGACGATTTCGGACTGTAAATCAGGAATTTATCCGAACCTATTAAAACAAGTTGACACGTTGCGGTCCCTTTCCCGATAGCCCCTAAAATCCGCAATTCGGATTTTAGGATTAATAAAATTAGCACATTGGTTAAATTTTTTAAGTTTCGGACTGATTTTTTGGACTTTTTAAAGCAGGGAGCAAACTTTCTGAGGTA
>JBMOLL010000055.1:0-12378 GCA_049325415.1 Bacteroidota bacterium
TACATCCACGTACCTGAAGGCGCCATTCCCAAGGACGGTCCTTCGGCCGGTGTAACCATGGCGAGTTCCATTGCTTCGGCATTCACCCAGCGCAAGGTAAGGAACCAGCTGGCCATGACGGGAGAAATCACGCTCAGAGGTAAGGTCCTGCCGGTGGGAGGAATTAAGGAAAAAATACTTGCTGCCAAACGGGCCGGGATCACTCAGATTGCCCTGTCGGAAGAAAACCGGAAGGATGTGGAGGAAATCAAGGAAATCTACAGAAAAGGTCTTAAATTTCACTATATCAGCACAATAATGGATCTGCTGGAATTTGCCCTGTTGAAAGAGAAGGTTAAAAACCCGCAGCATATAGAATAAAAAAAGGGGTCCCCACCGACCCCTTTTTTTTATCCTTTTAATTGTTTAACAAATCAGTAATTTAGCGGTCTCCACCCCATGCGACCTTTTGATTTTCACAAAATAGACTCCACAGGGCAGGCCCTTTGATTCAAGATCTTCTATCTCGAAAGGTTCATGTTCCAGTGAGCGGTATTTGTATACCGGCATGCCTTCGAGGTTATAAACTTCAATCATAGCCTTACTGTTTAGGTTTAGGTGATAACAGAACTCTTTATCGGTATAAAAGTAGATTTGCCGGAATACAATAAAAAGTCCCTGGTTACTTATTGTGTAAACTTATGTGGAGAGAGGATGAATTAGGGCAGATAACGGATGAACCCGATAAATACCGGGCGAAAAAAAGCCAGATCCATCATGAAAACAATGGAAATGAAGCTCAAAAAAACTCTTCCAGCAGGCGGATTTTCTGAGGGGGGATCTTAATCCGGAAGATTTTGTCGTCGTATT
The DNA here is from genome assembly GCA_049325415.1 of Bacteroidota bacterium. Taxonomy (GTDB): domain Bacteria; phylum Bacteroidota; class Bacteroidia; order Bacteroidales; genus JBMOLL01. The sequence goes on from JBMOLL010000055.1 coordinate 850, forward strand.
CCAATTCGCAGGTATTTGCTTTCCGGTCGACTTTCGACAGATAATTCATATTCAGGAGGTAGGACCGGCTTATTCTCAAAAAGTTGTGCCTCTCGAGCATTTTTTCAATACTTCCGAGGTTCTGAGTGGTGATTTCTGTTTTGCCATTGGTCAGATAAAGATGGCAATAGTTACCATCGGCCATGCAATAAACCAGGTCTTCGGGATCGATAAGGAAATATCCTGTGCGGGTATTCAGCCTTATTTTCCCGGGTTTGCTTTGCTGGAGCACATCGATCAGTTCGGCCAGGCTGTTGGCCTTTTGCCTGTTTCTGTCGTTACGAAACCGTTCAATGGCATTGAAAAGTTCGGTTGATCCTACGGGTTTAAGGATATAATCGAAAGCGGAACTCCGGATGGCTTTCAGGGCATAATTCTCAAAGGCAGTCACAAAGATAATTCCCGGGAAGATCTCCCTGTCGTGTAGCTCGGTGATCAGCTGGAACCCGTCTTTTTCCGGCATATGAATATCGAGGAGGACCAGGTCGGGCCGGGTCTCATCCACCATTTTCAGCGCCTGGTTCACATCAGCCGCCTTGCCACAGACTTTCACCCCCGGGTACTCTGCCAGCATGAAGCCGAGCAGGTCCCTGGATTCTTCTTCATCGTCAACAATCAGTATGTTCAGTTTCTTTTCCATCCTTGCAGCGCGTAGCGGAATAATTCTACTGTTGTTATCAGTTGATGATCAGAGTCGAATTGCCGTTAAAATAAGATCTGGCATAAAATTCCGACGGTATTACAGGCTCTTCCGGCCGCAATTTATAAATTTCTTTTTAACAAGGAAAAAATTGACGCTGTTTGTGCAGGCAGGGAAAGAAATCCATGGTTGCCAAATCGGGGCTGACCATAGACCTGTTCGGAAGTGCCGGTCCCGGAACAGTCTAAAACAGGGCCTTTCCGCACAACTAAAAGCCTTGCCGGAACGTTATCGGGATAGACCTAATTTCCAGGTATGCTGGGATTATGCCACAAATTAATTTACATTTGATCCAAATTAGAAGACATACACCATGATTGCAGTACCGAATAAGAAGATCGCCATTTTCCCCGGATCCTTTGATCCGTTTACGATCGGTCACGAATCGGTTGTACTGAGAGCCAGGGATTTGTTTGAAACCATCATTGTTGCTGTCGGGATTCATTCCGGTAAACAGCCCCTGCTGAGTGCGGAGGCACGCGTAGCGATGATCAATGATATTTTTGCCGGTGTTGATAATGTATTTGCCGAAGCCTATGAAGGCCTGACGGTTGATTTCTGCAAAAAAGTGAACGCATCCTACATGCTTCGCGGGATCCGGACCGCTGCCGATTTTGAATATGAGAGGGCCATGGCGCAGATAAACAAGAGCATGCTGCCCGATGTCGAATCGGTGTTCCTTCTCACGCTTCCTGAGCATACCCCGATAAATTCAACGATCATCCGGGACATCATCAGGAACAACGGCGATGCATCGCAGTTCCTTCCCGGGGGTGTGGATATAAAAAAATATCTTTAATGAAGATCATCCGGATCATTTTCCTTTTCCTGCTCATTCTGCCGCTGGCTCCTGCGGAGGCACAGGATTGCCGCATATCGGGCATGGCGGACGACTACGGAAAGGGATCCTATCCGGTATATACCGTAACGAACCCGGTAAGCCTGAAAACGCTTGAAGCAGGTAAACTGGAGATCGGGGATGACGGACATTTCAAGGCCGTTCTGAAAACAGAAGTTCCCTGCTGGTTTTATTCCGACATCGGGATCTACCGAATGATGCTCTTCACTGAACCGGGACACGATTACGAAGTTGTTCTGCCACCTTTCAGGGAAAAAAGCGATCAGCAAAAACTCAATCCATATTTTGAACCGATCACCGTGCACCTCAGGGTCCTTAAAAGGAGCGACAAAAGCAATAACACCATAATCCCCGGTGATGAAGAAATCAACGACCGGCTGTATCGTTTCGACACACTCTTCTTTTCAATGTCCGACAGGGTTCTTCTCAGAAAAAGAGACGGATTTCCGGTGAGCACGCCGGATTCGATCAGAGATTTTGAGTTGCAATTCAATAGTGATACTTCTGTGTACTTCAGAAGTTACCGCAATTACCGTTACGGTCTTCTTGAGCTTTCTGCAGGAACCAGCGGGCTCGGTGCAGTTCGTGATCTTTATCTTTCCGAACCGGTACCCCGCTATCGTGAACCCGCATACATGGAACTTTTCGATAAGATGTTCAATGAATTCCTGGTTTTCTATGGACGAACTCCGGAGGGCCGCGATCTGGTTGCTGCTGTAAATAAGTACCATAACCTCGGCCTGCTCAGGGAATGCCTGCGAAAGCACCCGGCTGTAAAGACGGATACGATCGCCGACCTGGTAATACTAAAGGATCTGTACAGCCAGTTCTTTAAAGAGACTTTTTACAGGGAGTCCATCATCATGCTGCTGGATTCGCTGATTGACCATCCCGCTTTACCTGATTATGGCCGGATGGCCGGAGAGATCAAAACAAAACTTACCACACTGGTGCCCGGTAACCTGCCTCCTGACTTCAGCCTGACAGGGATGGACGGACAGAAGAAAAGTCTTGAGGATTTCAGGGGAAAATATGTCTATCTATTTTTCTGCACGCCCGATAATTACTCCTGCATGATCGAGTATCCCTACCTGAAGACCTATTTTGAGAAACACAGTGCGTATCTGGAGGTAGTGAATATCATGATCTGCGATAACTCCGATCAGATGACCGCTTTTATGAAAAATAACGGTTATCGCTGGCCGTCGCTGTTTTATGGCGACCAGCCGGAAGTACTGATTGATTATGATGTCCGGATCTTTCCGGCCAGTTACCTGATCGGACCCGATGGGAAACTGATCCTGGCGCCCGCCAAACTGCCCTCGGAAGGTTTCGAGCAGAGTCTGTTTAAAATAATGCGTTCCCGCGGGGATATCTGATTTCAGAGAAGGTCCTTGATAAAAAGGACATCCAGAATGCTGGGGAAAGTATTTTCCCTGATAAAGCCGGTCTGGCCGGGTTTCACCCATCTCGTTTCGGTTATATTCTCCTCTTTCTGGGGCGAGGGCACCTGATCACCGGGAAAGGACATTTCGAACCATTTGGTTTTTTTCAGTACGCGGTCATCCGAGAGCTGATAGGTATGATAGGTAGATACGATGGGCTGTCTGATGCTCAGCCCTTCCAGGCCCACTTCCTCGCTTACCTCCCGGAGGGCGGCATCTTCAAAGGTTTCATTTTTCTCCAGTTTTCCTTTTGGAAGATCCCAGATCCCGTTTCTTTTAATGACCAGGAATTCTCCGGACTGGTTAAAAACAAGCCCGCCAGCTGCTTCAACAAATTTGAAACAGGTTTTGAATTCATCGATAAGGGCGAGGATATCATGGTGAAAAATAAAGAGCTGGTCAATGGTTTTAAGAGAAAAATACACCTCGATCAGTTCCGTAAGTTCCTGGATGTTGTTGTATTTGTAAAACAGCCCCTTGTTCCTTTCAAAGACTTTTGAAAAATTGTCGCAAAAATAGACCGTTCGATCCTTGAAAAAAACTTTATACATTTGCTGTATGGTTAAACAGAAGGAAAAATTTGCACGTATACTAGTGCAAAGTAAAGCAATAAAATTAGATCCTGCAAACCCATTTACCTGGGCCTCCGGCTGGAAATCCCCTATTTACTGCGATAACAGAGTGACCCTCTCCTATCCCGATACCCGGGCAGAGATCAAGGAGCAATTTGCCGCTATTATCAGGGAAAAATATCCTGAATGTGAACTGATTGCCGGCGTTGCCACGGGAGCTATTGCCCAGGGAGTATTAGTTGCCGAAGTACTTGGACTTCCATTTATCTATATCCGTTCCAGTGCAAAGGGGCATGGGATGGAGAATCTGATTGAAGGCCGTTATGAGAAGGGGCAGAAAGCCGTGATCATTGAGGATCTTGTTTCCACAGGCGGGAGTTCTCTCAAAGCAGCCGAGGCGCTGCGCAATGCTGGCGTGGAGGTACTGGGTATGGTGGCCATATTCACCTACGGGTTCCCGGTAGCTGCGGCCAACTTTGAGAAAGCCGGGATCAGCCTGGATACCCTGAGCGATTATGATTCCCTGCTGAAGGAAGCTCTGGCCAGTGGTTCCATCAGGCCCGGCGATCTGCCATTATTACAGGAATGGAGAAAGGATCCGGAAGGATGGAAAGGACCCGGTAATCAGGCATCCAATGAAGATTGAAAGCAGAATCGGCAAAAGCTCCTGTGAAGAGAAAGATATCTACCTGTTTGTCAGCGATTTTAATAATTTTAAGAAACTGATCCCGTCCGATCGGGTAAGAAACTGGGAGTCCTCATCCGACCGGTGCAGTTTCGAGATCCAGCCCCTGGGCAGAACGGGCCTGAGGATCGTGGAGAAAGAGCCTTTCAAACTGGTGAAGATGACCAGTGATCCGGACTATTCCAAGTACAATCTGACGCTATGGGTACAGATCAGGGCTGCGGGACCCGGTGATACGCGCATAAGGCTGACAGCCGAACCGCACATCAACCAGATGATGCTGTCGATGATAAAGGGAACCGTAAAAATATTTCTTGACAGGATCGTTGATAAAATAGAGGAGATAGATTTTTCTCAGCGCTCAAAGACCATGTGAACATCGCCATAGTCGAAAATCCTGAGTCCTTCATTTTCTGTTTCAATCTGCAGTCTGCCATATTCATCCGTTCCGCAGATCCTTCCTCTGAACAGGTCTTCGTCCGTCTTAAAAAGCGAATCATCACCTGCTTTGTACAAACGATTCAGATACTGACGGTCCAGGATGGCTTCCCGCCCTTCATGAAGCAGGCGATATTTATCCGTCAGCCGTTCCACAGCCTGTCCGAGCAGCTCCTCCCGGTTATATTCCCTGCCGGTCTCTAGCAGGAGTGAACTTGCAGGATACGGGAAATCCGGGAAGACCGGCTCATTAACATTGATGCCGATTCCGCAGATGGCATGCTTCAGTTCCATTCCGGCAACCGTGACCTCTATCAGGATCCCCCCGATCTTCCTGTCGCCCGCCATCAGGTCATTTGGCCATTTAACCGAGATACTGCCGGTATATTGTTCCAGCAGTTCCGCCATGGCAATGCTTACCACTTTCGACAGGTAGAACTGCCGGGAGGCTGACAAAAATGCAGGGTGGATGAGCCAGGAAAAAAGCAGGTTCTTTCCCGGAGAGCTGTACCAGGAGTGATCGCCTCTTCCCCTTCCCGATGTCTGATAATCAGTGCTTACCAGCAACTCTCCCCCGGAATTCCCCGAGGAAAGCAGATCATGTACAACGTGGTTGGTTGAATTGGTCTCAGGAATATGAATAATCTTCAGTCCCATGGTATAGTTTTTGAAACGCCCTTATTTCAATGTAGCGGAAACAAGCGTTAAAATTATTGAATTGCAGTATTGGCTGGTTCGCCTTAAGGAACCGAAATAACTAAAAAACACTAACTTTGCATCAAATATAAGGAATGTCAGAATCAAGCGATAAAACAAAGCAAAATAGAACGGAACTGATTGTTGAGGCAATCAGGGAAAAAAAAGGAAAACAAATAGTAATTATCGATCTTTCCGGTGTTGAAAAAGCGATCTGCGACACTTTTGTCATTTGTCATGGAGAATCAACCACCCAGGTAGGTGCACTGGCCGACTGGGTGGAAGAGAAGGTAAAGCGTGAAAGCGGGGAAAGACCTCATCATATCGAAGGACTGCAGAACAGTCAGTGGGTACTTCTGGACTATTTCGATTGTATGGTACATATTTTTCTGGAGGAACAACGTTCATTCTTTAATCTGGAGGAACTGTGGGCTGATGGAAAAGTGAAACATCTGAAAGACGAATAAATAACGAGAAGAAAATGGCAGAGCAAAATAAACAACCCCAGCGGCAGGGTCCCCTTAAGCCCGATGGGAAACTGAAATTCAATTCATACTGGATCATCGGTCTGATCCTGGTCGGGCTGTTTGCGGTCCCTCTCCTGAGCTCCAATAATCAGATCAAGGAGATCGACCAGAACAGTTTTAACCAGATGCTGAAAGACGGTGACATCGAAAAGTTAGTAATAGTTAACAAGGAAAGGGTTGAGATCTTCATCCGGGAAGACCGGCTTAAAGAACCCAAATACAAGGATATTAGCGAAAATAAAGGGCTTGCGCGGTTGAATCAGAGCATCCCCCAGTATTACTTCACCATTATTTCGCAGGAGATATTCATCCAGGATTTCAATAAAATAATCAGTGAGCTACCGGTTGATCAGCGACCTTCCTATTCAACAGTCATAAAAAAGAGTTACCTGGGAGAGATCCTGATGTGGGGGTTGCTTTTCCTCCTGATGATCGGAGTGTGGATGTTCATGCTTCGACGCATGGGCGGAGGAGCCGGTGGTGGACCCAACAATATCTTCAGTGTCGGAAAGTCGAGGGCACAGATCTTTGATAAGGATACCAATGTCAAGGTTGATTTCAGCGATGTTGCAGGCCTTGAAGAAGCGAAGATTGAGATCAGGGAGATCGTGGAATTCCTGAAAAACCCGAAGAAATACACCGATCTGGGTGGAAAGATCCCCAAAGGCGCCCTGCTCGTAGGCCCTCCGGGAACGGGGAAAACACTTCTTGCCAAAGCGGTTGCAGGTGAAGCACATGTTCCGTTCTTTTCCATGTCGGGTTCCGATTTCGTGGAAATGTTCGTCGGCGTGGGTGCTTCAAGGGTCAGGGACCTTTTCAAGCAGGCCAAGGAGAAAGCGCCATGTATCGTTTTTATCGATGAAATTGATGCCGTCGGTCGTGCCCGGGGCAGGAACCCGAATTTTGGAGCCAACGACGAGAGAGAAAATACGCTGAACCAGTTGCTTACCGAAATGGACGGTTTCAGCTCAAACAGCGGGGTGATCATCCTTGCTGCCACCAACCGGGCCGACGTGCTCGATAAAGCACTGCTCCGCGCCGGTCGGTTCGACCGTCAGATCCATGTGGAACTTCCCGATCTGAACGAACGGAAAGAGATCTTTAAGGTACATCTTAAACCCATCAAGATCGACAAAAGTGTAGACGTAGAATTTCTTGGCAAGCAGACCCCTGGATTTTCCGGTGCCGATATTGCCAATGTCTGCAACGAAGCTGCACTGATCGCAGCCAGGAAGGACAAAAAATCGGTGGAGAAACAGGATTTTCTTGATGCCGTGGACCGCATCATCGGCGGACTGGAAAAGAAGAACAAGATTATCAAGAAAGACGAAAAGAGAACCATCGCCTACCACGAAGCCGGTCATGCCACGATATCCTGGCTGCTTGAATACGCTAATCCGCTTGTAAAGGTAACCATCATCCCGAGAGGACGTGCCCTGGGTGCTGCCTGGTACCTGCCGGAAGAACGGCAGATCACCACAACCGAGCAGCTTTACGATGAGATGTGTGCAACGCTTGGCGGACGTGCTGCCGAAGAAATAATCTTCAGTAAAGTGTCGACGGGAGCTCTGAACGACCTTGAACGTGTAACAAAACAGGCCTATGCCATGATCTCTTTTTTCGGCATGAGCGAAAAGATCGGAAACAGGAGTTACTACGATTCATCCGGTCAGGGAGAATTTGCCTTCAGTAAGCCTTACAGTGAGAAAACGGCCGAAATGATCGACGATGAGGTCAAGCTTATCATTGATCAGCAGTATGAGAAAGCTAAAAAGATCCTGAAAGATAACCTGGACGGCTTGCACAAACTGGCCACACAACTGCTGGAAAGGGAAGTTATCTTCAGCGACGACCTGGAAAAGATCTTTGGACAACGACCCTGGTCGGTCGAAGAAGATAAAGCACTTCCTGCCGCTGTGCCGGAAAAGAAAAAAAGTACCAGAACCAGGACAACAAAAGCATCAACGCCTGATTCCGAAGCGAAAAAGAAACCCGCAGGAAAAAAGAAGACAACGCCACCAAGCGCCCAGGAATGAACGAGGAACTGGTTTGCGTATATATTACCGGTAAGGATTACCTCTCTACACTACTGAGGCAGATCCTTACTGATAATGACATAGAGTCCTATGCCATCAATAAGCAGGATTCTTCTTATCAGTTTGGCGATATTGAAGTATATGTACACAGGGATGATGTGATCAGGGCCAAGAGGATCATCGCGGAATTTGAGGCAACGTGAAGGAATTATTAACCCGTACACTGGCCGGAGCCGTCTTTGCCGGAATCGTAGTCGCTTCGACAATACTAAGCGAATATTCTTTCCTTGCCTTGCTGCTGCTTGTTCAGTTTCTTGCCTTCAGTGAATTCCGAAGGATCTCCTCCCTCGATATGAAAACGCTCTGGATCATCATTGCCGCGAGCTCCGGGCTCATTCTAACAGCTGTTTTTTTTGTCGCCGGACGAATCCTCAGCCACGAATGGCTGGTGCTCATTCCCTTGCTCATCCTGCTTGTTTTTATAGCTGCACTTTTCAGCAAGGGACAGGGAATGACTGAATTACTGGGCAAAAGTCTGCTCCCCCTTTTCTGGATCAGTCTGCCGCTCACAGTATTTTTGCTTTCAGGGTGGATTGACGAAAATGACTACAACCCGTTTTTTCCCCTGGCCATTATCGTACTGATCTGGATTTTCGACACCACAGCCTACCTTACAGGCATGCTCACCGGCCGGCATAAGATGTTCCCCAGTCTGTCGCCGAAAAAAAGCTGGGAAGGTTTTGCAGGAGGCCTGGTCCTTACTTCCGTAATTGCTGCATTTGCCGGCCCCCTTACCTCTGATCTGAACCACTGGCAATGGGCACTTGCCGGGATTGTCACTGCCGTGACAGCAACCCTGGGTGACTTTGCCGAATCGCGGTTTAAAAGGGAGTATGGTGTAAAAGACAGCGGAGCTGTAATTCCCGGTCACGGAGGCATCCTCGACCGTTTTGATTCTCTGTTCTTCACCGCCCCTGCCCTCTACGCACTGTTCCTCCTTTTTTAATTCCAGAGAAATGAAAATCCTTCACCCGGCTGGCAAAAAAATCCTCTTCTATACCCTGATACTATTACTGACCATCAATACATTGTCGGTACTGTTCTTTAAAAAACCCCTGATTTATCTGCCTGTTCTTATTGCTTCGCTGATACCTGCCGTCCTTGTATTCAGGTTTTTCAGAGTTCCGAGAAGAACCTTTTTACAGGAAGAGGGTACGGTGGTTGCCCCGGCCGACGGAAAAATTGTCGTTATCGAACGTACCTTCGAAGAGGAGTTTTTCGGAAAGGAAATGATCCAGGTATCCATTTTCATGAGTATACACAACGTTCATATCAACTGGTTCCCCTTCAGGGGGAAAGTCACGTATTTCCGTTATCATCCCGGCAAGTACCTGCTTGCAAGGCATCCGAAATCATCCAGACTGAATGAACATACCTCCATCGTCATTTCCGGCGGGAACCAGTCGGTGCTGGTACGGCAGATTGCCGGTTACGTGGCCAGGAGGATCCTCACCTTTACAAGGGAGGGAGATGAAGCGCTTTACGGCAGGGAGATGGGCTTCATCCGCTTTGGATCCAGGCTCGACCTCTTTCTTCCAACCGATGCAGAAATCCTGGTTGTTCCCGGTCAGCGGGTAAGCGGAGGGGTGAGCCGTATTGCCCTTTTGAAAAAATAAAGACCTTTTTATCTTTTTTTAACAGGGGATTAACACCCGTTCAGCCAACTTTATCCTATCTTGCGCTAAACGTTAAAATCACATGATCATGAAAAAATTCGTAGCCATATGTGCACTGGTCCTTTTCACCGGATCCATTGCATTCAGTGCAACTTCTGCAGTTTCTAACGCTAAGTCACAGTACTCGGTAAGCGTGCAGGAACCGAAGAAAAAAGAAACCAAAAAAACAACAGAAACCAAGCCGGAGGCAACAAAGGAAAAAAGTTGTGAAACTTCCACCACCTCAGGCTGCTGCAAATCATCCTGCGAGGATAAAAAGAAATAAGTAGGTCCGTTTCATTTAGATTGTGAGTTTTTGCAGGACTGTCCTTTTCGGAGGACAGTCTTTTTTTTGTTTCCTCCCCTGATTTATCTCCCTCACTTAGGCCGGATCTTTTTATCTTTGTGTACTAAAAAAAATATTTGAATGAAAGCTCATCCCAAAACAATGATTTCCGAAGATGTAAGCTGGGTCGGAGTGCTGGACCGTGAAATTTTGACCTTTGATATCGTCATGGAAACCAAGTATGGCACCACCTATAATTCCTACTTTATCAATGCCGAACGTAAAGCCGTCGTTGAGACCGTCAAAGCTTCATTCTGGAGTGAATACCTGGAGAAGCTCAGAACGCTGACTGATCCCTCTGAAATCGAATACATTATCTGCAATCATACCGAACCCGATCATTCCGGTTCCGTAGGTTACCTCCTGGAACTTGCGCCAGACGCAACGGTGGTGGGAAGTGGCCAGGCGCTGAATTATCTGGCCGAGATGATTGAAAAGCCTTTCAAAACATTGAAAGTGAAAGACGGTGACATCATTGATCTCGGAAACAAGCACCTCCGGGTAATCGGTGCGCCAAACCTGCACTGGCCCGACAGCATTTACACCTACCTGGAAGAAGACCGGATTCTTTTTACCTGCGACTCCTTTGGTGCTCATTACGCAGATGAACGGGTTTTTGATGACCTCTCGGATAATTACGACGAAGCCTTCACCTATTATTTTGATGTGATCCTGAAGCCCTACAGCAAGTTCATGCTTAAGGCCATTGAAAAGATCCGGCCGCTCGATATCCACATTCTCTGTCCCGGACACGGGCCGGTACTGCGGTCGACCTGGAAGCAAAGAATGGAGGAAACGGCCAGGCTTGCTTCGGAATACCTCGAAGAAACCGAGAAAAGGAACCGCGTACTTGTGGCCTATATTTCCGCTTACGGATATACCAAAGAGATGGCTCAGAAAATTGCTGAAGGGATACTTCAGGCCGGCAATATAGAAGTGGACCTGGTAGACATCGAAAAAATGCTTCTTGGCGATCTTGAAGAAAAGCTGGTCAGGGCTGATGCCCTTCTGATCGGATCTCCCACCATCAACCAGAATACACTTTTGCCCGTCTACCGGTTGTTTTCGGTGATGAACCCTATCAGGGATAAAGGAAAGCCCGCAGCAGCGTTCGGCTCATACGGCTGGAGCGGGGAGGCGGTAAAGATGATTGAGGATCATCTCCGCAATCTGAAATTCAATGTAATGGAAGGACTGACCAGTAAGTTCTATCCCGGTGGAGAAAAAGCCGTTTTATTCACCGATTTCGGGAAAGATTTCGGGGAACTCGTACTGGCTTCCGAATAAGAAAAGAAAAAGGCCAGACCGGTTTTCAAGCCCGGTCTGGCCTTCTCAAAGTAGCTGGTAGTTAAAGCCAACGGTTTGGAACCGTCAGTCAGCCTTTAACAGACAACTTCTTCCCCTGACCACTCCCTCCTCTTCAACGGTCACGATATACATGCCGTACGTCAGTTCATCCAGCGGAACAAGA
>JBMOLL010000056.1:0-12325 GCA_049325415.1 Bacteroidota bacterium
AGTTTTTTAAACAACTAAGCGGAAACTAATAAAATGAAAAGAATCATATCAGTCATATTGATACTTGTATGCCTGTTTACCCCTGACTTGTCCGGTCAGCGAAATGTAAATCCGGATGCATCACCTGAAGCAGTTGCCCTGCTCGATCTTTATTATTCCATATCCGGAAAATATCAACTGACCGGGCAGCACAATTATCCCAATACAAAAGACCGCAACACCCTTTTTGCGGCTGAATATGCAGGACAAACCCCTGCTATCTGGAGCTCGGATATGGGCTTTGCCGAAGACGGAAATACGGATAGTTACCTGGCACGTCCGGATATTGTGAAAGAAGCTATCCGTCAGCACAGAAACGGCTCCATCATCACCATTTGCTGGCATGCCGTTCCTCCGACAGCCAATGAACCGGTAACTTTTCGCCCATCGGGACCGATGGAACCGGGAAAACTGGAGAGCATCCAGGGCCAGTTGCTGGATGAACAGTTCCGTGACGTATTGACACCCGGAACCGAGCTTTATAAAAAGTGGCTTGACCAGGTCGACTCCGTCGCCGTGTACCTTAAAATGCTCCGGGATGCGAAAGTCCCTGTTCTCTGGCGACCCTACCACGAGATGAACGGCGACTGGTTCTGGTGGGGCGGTCGGGTGGGTGAATATGGTACCATTGCCCTTTACCGGCAGATGTATGACAGGTTTGTAATTTACCATCAATTAAATAACCTGGTGTGGGTATGGAACGTGGACCGGCCCTCCACTCCTGTTCGCAAATTCAGAAATTTCTACCCGGGGAATGAGTACCTTGATATCCTTTCCTTGGATGTTTACGGCAGTGATTTTAACAAGGATTATTATGACAGTCTTATGGTACTTTCCAACGGTAAACCACTGCTGTTTGGAGAGGTAGGAAATCCTCCTATGCCGGATATACTGGATGATCAGCCAAACTGGGCCTCCTGGGTGATATGGGCCGGGATGACGCAAAATATAAGCAGGGAAGAGCATCGGATACTCACCGGTGATCCGAGGATCCTGAGCAAAGAGGATCAGGCCTACCGGGAAGTAATGAATCCTTTCAGAAAAGCCTGTGGTCTGGAAAAGCTTCCTCTTTCAGACGGTTATCCCTTTAATTTTTCCGGAGAATGGCAACTGGATGAAGGAAAAAGCAAGGGTGGTGCCGGAGGTACCGTTCCTCACCGCATAAAAATATACCAGGACCACGAACGTATGGTAGTCCGTAAAAGCTTCATCGTGGAATGGGCAGCAGACCGCAGCACCGAGGAGGAAATTTATCTGGATGGCAGAGAGACAAAAACCATGTTCTTTAATTCCCCCAGGATCTCTGTTACTTCCTGGAAGGGCGATCCGGTAAAGATGGTCATTCATTCCACCCTGACCATCGGAATGGATGGAAATAAGAGGACTATGGAAAGTATCGAAGAGTGGACGCAGGAAAAAGGTGGCGGCATCCTGCAAATTTACCAGGATGCTGAAGGATTCCGTGGAGGAAGAAGTACCTCTACCCTGGTCTATACAAAATTCAACTAAGCTTCAGACCTGAAGTGTTTTAGCATAGCCGGGACCGATTAGATAAGGTTTATTGCCTGAATTTCAAAAGACCGCCAGACGGATAAAAAAATAAACAAATAAACCAACAACTGCCAGATTATGAAAACCCGAAGTCTGTTCATTATCAGCACATTGCTGCTGTTACTCTCCACAGGCCTTAGCGCCCAGAAAGTGCAATCCGTACGTGCCTGGTACGAATCGGAAGGTTGGCAAAGGCCTCAGACCAATCCGCAATTAAAGGTTCTTCCCCTGATACGTGTTTCAGGAAACGTCTTTGTGAACGAAAAAGGTGACACCCTGCTCCTGCGTGGTTTGTCCATTTCTGATCCGGATAAAATAGAGAACCAGGGACATTGGAACAGGGCACATTTTGAAAAGGTGAAGGAAATGGGAGCCACGGTGGTACGCATCCCTGTGCATCCAGTTGCGTGGAGGGAACGCACTCCTGAAGGCTATCTTACATTGCTTGACCAGGCCGTTTCATGGTGTACCGAACTCGGAATGTACGTGATTATTGACTGGCACTCCATTGGAAATCTTGAAATGGAGCTGTTCCAGAATCCGATGTACAACACTACGAAAAGAGAAACGTACGAATTCTGGAGAACGATTGCCGCCCACTTCAAAGGACACAATACCGTGGCTTTTTATGAGCTGTTCAATGAACCAACCATTTACAGGGGACAACTGGGATCCATGAGCTGGAAGGAATGGAAGGAGATCAATGAAAATATGATCAGGCTGATCCGCGCCTACGATGAGGAACCCATACCCCTGGTAGCCGGGCTTGACTGGGCATATGATCTTAATCCCATTAGAACAGATCCGATTGAGGCTGAAGGCATTGCTTATGTATCGCATCCCTATGAGCACAAACGGACAAGACCCTGGGAACCCAAGTGGGAAGAGGCCTTTGGATTTGCCGCCGGCCAGTACCCGGTCATGGTCACTGAATTTGGATTCGGCCTGTGGGGAAATCAACAGCTCACCGAAGATCATTACGCCTACCATATCATTGAATACCTCGAAGCAAAAGGTATCAGCTGGGTATGCTGGGTATTTGATCCGCAATGGGGTCCAAACCTGTTAAAATCCTGGGATAAATACGATCTGACCGAGAGCGGAGAGTTTTTTAAAAAGGCTATGAAGGGAGAACTGTAGCATTACCGGGAAAAGACGGGTGGCTGGTGGAAAACACGGTTTACGGGAACCACCGTTTCCGCATCTGATTGAACCATCGGACATAGTAATATCAGGTGTACACTCATTGCGAATACTTGTAAAGCCGGTTTAAAAAGCCTGTCTTAATGGTTCGCGGTGAAAGGGAGTAGAGGGTTCTGGTGGTTCGGGATTTCCAGTTTAACATCTATTCTTGTTGCTTTCAAATAGAAAATTTAATAATTTTCTAAAACTAATTGAATTCAACTACAATAGCATGAAACTCGAAGCCGTCCTATCCAACCTGAATTCCCTTGAGAAGAATTCCTTTCTTAAAATCATTGACACCATCCTGTCTAACAACCCCAAAAATGCTAAAGAGATCGACAAGATCCTGAGCGATGAATCCAGGGATCTGAAGAATGTGGATAGTATCAATATAACCAGGATTTTCAACCTGGTGGCAGATGAATACCTGGAACTGATCAAGGCGGAGTTTGTCAACCTGGATTCTCAACTGGATATCGTGACCGACATCCTCACCAGGGACGGTCGGTGCATTGCCCGGCATGAATGGTTCGCCAGGCTCTATGAAAATGAAGTCAATTCGCTGGATAAAAGGCTGAAGAAATTCAATAAGGACCTGAAAGAGGGAAGTGCGGAAATTGATGCCCAGCGCAGAAGAGATTACGAGATCTACAGAGCCTGTGTTCATGAAGCCTTTATTAATGATGAACAGAAAAACCAGGAGCGCCGGATTACCAGCGACGAACAATCGATATTGCATACCCTTTCAAAAAGCCTGGAGCTTTCCCAGGAAGAGATCAAACTGATCAATTATTCGGTTCTTCCGGTCGAAAAAAGGAATATAGAGGAGGTGATCAATGAACTCCGGCTGATTGGGGTTCTCTTTGATTCAAAGAAAAACAAAATGGTCTATGTTCCTCTGGAAATTGTAAAGGTGCTCAGAAAAATACGGGGAAGCGAGATTGCCAACAAATATTACCGGAGAGTCCTGGGACAAATCCGGGAGCCTCTTATAAACATTGCTTGCAGGAAACATAATTTAGACTGGCGATTGCCATTGGCACAAAAAATAGAACTTATCATTTCAAGCGGAATATCTTTCTCTAATCTACTTATCAATGAGATACATAAGGAAGGAACTACCCTAACAGATAAAAAGAAATATTTCAATGAATTATGCGAGAAGGGGCTGAATATCAATCCTCCTTTGAAAGGCACGACCATTGAGGAAAAGGTACAGAACCTGATCAGTTACTTTGACGAAATGGAACTCGATGACGCTGTTTCCATTTCCCTCGACGGTTATGACAAACTGATCCGTGAACTGAATGAATCCTTGCCCGGAGCCAATAAAACAGTCAGATCGGTTTATGAATTCCAGGATGAAAAAGTCATGGACAGCAAATACCTACTGGATTACAACCTCAAGCCCCTGGATATCCTGGATATAATCCCGCCTGATGACCTGAAAGTCTTTGTTGAAACGAGGGGAATTAAAACCCGTGGTGAACTGAAGGCCAACATCCTGGATCACTACAAGGACTCGGAGAACCTGTACCTGGAGAACTTTGAGAACATTGCCTTCCGGAATCACAATGCCCTTAAGGAAAACGGCATCCAGATTGCCGATGCGGATATCGGGATTAAGTTCGAGGAACTGACCAAAACAATTTTCATGAAACTGGGATTTAATGTCGATGAGGGGCTAAGGAAGAAGGTAAACACCGCCAAAGATAAAATCGATATTATCCTGAACCTGGGGAACAATGAAATCATTGTGGTTGAATGTAAGTCCCACAAGGACAGCGGGTACAACAAATTCAGCTCCGTATACCGGCAATTAAAAGCATACCGGGACCTGGCCCAGGAAAAAGGTTTTAAAGTGATAAAATCCCTCCTTATTGCTCCTGAATTTACGGATGACTTTGTCAATGACTGTGAACTGGAGTATGAGCTGAACCTCTCGTTAATCACAGCAAACTCCCTTATAACCATTTATGATGGTTTTAAGGAGTCAAAGATGAAACAGCTGCCTTATAAGTTGTTGATGAGGGATGTTCTTATCCAGGCTGATAGGATAATCAAGGCGATCAAATAAATAATCAATTGGTAATGAAAAGGCAGTTAGTAATATTTTCAATAATGGGCATGTTGATAGGCCAGACTTTAACCTCATGCTCAAATAAATATCTTTATATTTATTCAACATATATTTCCAGCCCACAAAGTCATGAAAATCTTGAATATGAAGATTCGCTTTTTGCTTTTAAATTTATGCCTGAGCCAAATGGAATCTATTTTAATATCTACAACAAAACCAGTTCATCGGCATATCTCATCTGGGACGAAAGCTATATAATTTATCCTGACGGTAATTCATATAAAGCTCTAAATACAGACCTTCTGATTTCAGATTCGAAAATTTCCGAAAAGGAAAAATACGAATCAATTATTCCTAAAGAATCCAATTTCTCACGATTTACAACATCTACACTGAATTTATCTACTCTACATGAAATAAACACGCTATACTTTGAATTGCCTGCTTCAAATTTGTCTAATACCTCAGTTGACTATAATGAGTTTTATTATCATTTTAATTATTGGCCAATTGATAATAAAATAGCTGACACTTATCCGGAATTTCTGAAAGCAATTGAGGACTCAGTTTTTAATTTACTTAAGGAGAATACTATTAACAATAACCATCTGGGTATTGGTTTAACTTTGAAAACAGGTAGTTCAACAATCACATATGACTTTCGATTTAAAATCAGGGAGATAATGGTTTATAAATATAATCAGTCAAATGGTAGTTATGAAAAATACAAGTATCTTAATGAGAACTATGACTTTGAAATACAAGATTTAAATGAGTAATACAAATCTGATAAGAGGCAAATAAATAATAGGTAGGATGCTTAAACGACTTTTCCTGAATGATAAGTTAATCCTGACGATCATCCTGATTAATGCGGTGACGATTATGCTTTCCGCATTTGAAACACTTCCATTCAAAACTGCAAACCTGGTACTGGTTATCGATAATGTAATAACCACCCTGTTCATCATTGAATTAATTATTAAAATCAGGCACTTTGGATTTATCGGTTACCTCAAATCGAACTGGAACAAGCTGGATTTTGCCTTAATCGTGATTTCCATTCCGGCCCTGGTTTCCTGGATCTTCAACCTTTCACTTACGGGTTTGAGCTTTTTCCTGGTGTTCAGGGTGCTCCGGGTATTTAAGTCATTCCGTTTCATAAAGTTCATTCCGGGAATTAAGGAATTGATCTCCGGGGTAAGAAGAGCCTTAAAGACCTCTTTTGTTATCCTTCTGGGCTTTGGGATCTATATTTTTATCGTAGGTATACTTTCCTGCTATCTTTACAGGAACATTTGTCCGGAGTATTTCGGTGATCCGGTACTTTCGTTTTACTCCATATTCAAAGTGTTTACCATGGAAGGCTGGGCAGAAATCCCGGACATCATAGCTTCTAACTCATCCCTTACCATAGCCGTACTCACAAAAGTCTATTTTGTACTGATCCTGATCTCGGGAGGGATCTTCGGTCTCTCCCTGGTAAATTCCATTTTTGTGGATGCCATGTTGAGTGACAATACGGAGGATATTTCGAAGAAAATTGATGTCCTGGATAACCGGATAGCGGAGCTGGATCAAAAGATTAGCGAGCTTCTTGAGGCAAAGAAATAGGCTTTATTTCTTGGTTATTTCGATAAAATTGACGTAATTTTATAAATGCTTGGAATTTAATCCCTTATAAACATGGCGTTAATAAATTGTCCTGAATGCAATAAAGAAGTAAGTAATTCTGCAAAAACATGTCCTCATTGTGGATTTGAACTTATTGTACCAATTAAGAATAAGCCGTATAGTACTGAAATAAAATCAAAAAAATCAAACGGTTGTATTGGCTTATTAATTTTAGGTGTTCTGATTTTCATAATTATAGCTATAATCTTTTCGACGAAAGAAAGCTCACCAACAGATAATAAAACCACACAACCTAATAAATTCCTAGCATATAATTATGCTGAAGACTTTGTTAAACAGAATCTGAAAGCGCCTAGTACAGCAAAATTTCCTGGTGTAATGTAAAAAGATGAACATGTAAAAGAATTAGGAGGAGGAAAATACTTTATTAATTCTTGGGTTGATAGTCAAAACTCCTTCGGAGCAATGATACGAACATCTTTTAGCTGTACCATAGTTTTTGAAGGCAATAATGTTAGATGTGAAGGTTTAGTTTTTGAATAGCTAACAGAACAAACCCGCTGAAATTCAGCGGGTTTTGTGTTTAAAAAGAGGTCGGTAGCGGATTACTTGCGTGATCCGGTCGGGGGAGCTCTTCAAGTAAATCCCTTATTGCCGGCTTTCAGCCGGCAGGGTATTTTTATTTCCGCCTCTTACGCTCATGCGGGGCATGGCGACGAAGCGGAAATAAAAAATCCCTGCAAACGCTTTGCGTTTGCAGGGATTTCCCTGAGGTCGGTAGCGGATTCGAACCGCTGTACCTGGTTTTGCAGACCAGTGCCTAGCCACTCGGCAAACCGACCATGTTTATCGTAGTTTCAGCGAAGTCAACCGCCTTACTATTAAACTTCTAAAACACTTAAAGAACACTTTAATCTTAAAGGTAGCGGATTACTCGCCTCCTTACGTCGGCTCGTGAGCTCGCTCCCTCTGGTCGCTCGGTTCGAACCGCTGTACCTGGTTTTGCAGACCAGTGCCTAGCCACTCAGCAAACCGACCCTGTACTCCGAAGTTTTAACGAAGGAGTGCCCTGTCATCCGTAGCCTTGGCGAAGGATGGCCTTGAACTCCTAAACCTTCACTAAAGGACTAAGTCAAAACTTTGTCTTTAGCGAAGTCGGACCGGGTCCAACCTGTCAAAACTCCTGTATCTAACATGTCAAGAACTCCGCGATCTCAACAAAGATACGCCATTTTCCGGCCACAAAGATAATAATTTTCAAAAACCGGCAGGGAATTGGACAAAAATTCCCGTTGCAGTTTCCGACGATCCTGTCAGAATTTAGAAATACAAGGTTGTTTTGCCCGTTTCACTTTAAAAATACATGGTGTTTTTCGGAACCGGACAAAGCTAACTTGCTGATCATCAAAAAAATCCCCGGAAGCAGGCTCCCGGGGATCGTGAAAGGACCAACTCTCCATTCATCGCCTTGATCCAGCCGACTTGAGCACGGCATCGCTTACCGGCTCGTCGTAGCAGATCTGGTAGTATTCGGCAAAATCGATCGTTACCGTGTTCCCGTTCTCGGTCACCTCGGCCAGGTTGTCGCAGTTACCGTTACCGTAATCGATCGTGAAGTCGACCGTGGTGCTGTCGCTGGTGTAACGGGTTGTCTCCACACCGGATACGGGTACCCAGGTGTCGGGACAGCTGTAGTTCGATACCAGGGGCTCGGTGACTTCGTAGGTGTACTCGTAGCCCTCCGATTCGCTGCTGTAGTGGTAGTAACCCACTTCCACCGTGTACGACAGGGAATCCCATTTGTTGGAATACTCGGAGGAATAGGAATAGGTCTCGCCACTGTCGAAGATCATCGTGTAATCTTCCGAGCCGGCAGAGGTTCCCGACCAGACAAAATTATACTCCGGGATATATACCGTCGAATCGCCCTCCGAACCGCCGGCATCGGTCTCATACCCGACCGACACCCACGAATTGCCGTCCGATTCGAAGCTGTACTCCGAATAGCCGTTCATGGTCATTCCGTAGCTGTAGTAATTGTCGTAGATCACCTTTGAGTAATACTTGTTACCCTCCGAACTCCAGATATAGGTGATCTTGCCTTTGGTCAGCCAGCCGTATTCGTAACAGCCGTCGCCATAATCATACACGGTGGTCACCGTACCATCGTCGTTCGTGATTTCTGTAACTTCCGCACACGAGGTATACTCCCAATAGCAGGTGTCGCAGTAGTTTTCATACCAGGAGGAGTCGTAGTTCACACCGTCGATATACTCATCTCCTCCCTTGATCTGGCTCTCCGCGATCACCGTCATGAAGTTGTTCATCTGTCCGCCGGCCGCATTCATGGCATTCATGCGGGTGCGTGCCTGAAGGAAGTTCAGAACCTCATCGCTGAGTTCGTCTTTCTGGTTGTTCTTCTCACACGAGGTGAGCCCTGCAACAAGCAGCAACAGTGCAAGTGCGGGTATGGAAAATTTGTTTTTCATCTTTTTTAAAGTCTTTACGGTTATCTCACTCTTACCCTGTACAAGGTGTCATAAAGATGCCGGTGGCCGCTGCAGGGTTGCGCGGCATTCAGGAAAGTTACAAAGACCGTAATTTTTCAATGAAGGATTTTTTCAGTACCGCCCGAGAATTCCCAGGAAAAAACAGGCGAAAAACTATCGGATTTCATACATTTATTCACCGGATCGGGCCAATGAAAACCATCCCTGGAACTGCTATCTATACATAACCTTCAGATAAAAGACCTATGAAAAAACTGATGTTCCCCCTGCTGATCCTGCTGACCCTCAGCGCGTGCAAAACCACGGATCCCAACGATCCCCTGACCCTTCTCAAAGAAGTTGATCCCGAAGCCATCAACTCCCTCTCCCCCAAAGAAATCAAAGACGGCTGGACGCTCCTGTCCGACGGAACAAGCTTCATCGGCTGGCACGGTTTTAACATGGAACGGATCCCCGACTGCTGGACCATTGAAGACGGCGCCTTCACCATGAACACCGAAGGGGGCAGCGAGAGTCAGGACATTGTTACTGATCAGGTATACAGCAACTTTGCCCTCTATGCCGAATTTAAACTTACCCCCGGCGCAAACAGCGGGATCATGTTCCAGGTGGCCGAAGACACGATCTACCACTACCCCTACGAGACCGGTCCGGAGTACCAGGTGATCGACGACAAGGGCTGGCCCGACAAACTGGAAAACTGGCAAACCTGCGGCGCCAACTATGCCATGTATCCCCCGCTGGCCGATGCCAACCTGCCAGTGGGCGAATGGAACAAAGCCTTTATCGTCGTGAACGGGAACCATGTGACCCAGTTCCTCAACGGCGTAAAAACAGCAGAATACGAGAAATATTCGGAGGAATGGACCCAACTGCGCAACAGCGGCAAATGGGCCTCTTTCCCCGATTACGGTAAATATGACGAGGGCCGCATCGCCCTCCAGAACCATGGCACCCGCGTGTGGTTCAGGAATATCAAACTCAAGACCCTGTAATTTCAAAAGCCTTAACTATGTCTGAATCATCGAATTCCCGTCGCGATTTCCTGAAGAAAAGCGCCTTTTTCACCGCCGGTCTCACCATTCTGCCCAGCCATGTGGTAAGCGGACTGGGGCACCGTATGCCCAGCGATAAATTGAATATCGTGGGAGTGGGTATCGGGGGGAAGGGCTACTCCAACCTGATGGCCATGGCCACCGAGAACATCATCGGGCTGTGCGACGTCGACTGGAACTACGCCGCCGGATGTTTCAACGAGTTCCCCGATGCCAGACGCTACCAGGACTGGCGACGCATGTTTGAGGAGATGGAAAAGGATTTCGACGCCGTGATGATCTCCACTGCCGACCACACCCACGCCATCATCGCCGCCACCGCCCTGACCATGGGCAAGCACGTGTACTGCCAGAAACCGCTCACGCACAGCATTTACGAGTCACGCCTGCTCACTAAGCTGGCCGCAAAACACCGGGTAGCCACCCAGATGGGCAACCAGGGCAACTCCGGCGACGGGGTGCGGCAGATCTGTGAATGGATCTGGAACGGGGAGATCGGTGAGGTCCGCGAGGTCCATGCCTGGACCAACCGCCCGATCTGGCCTCAGGGTCTGCAGCGCCCGACCCAGCTCATGACCCCGCCCGACACGCTGAACTGGGATCTTTTCATCGGTCCGGCTCCCCTGCGCCCCTACCACGAGATTTATACCCCCTGGAACTGGCGCGGCTGGTGGGACTTCGGCACCGGTGCCTTCGGTGATATGGCCTGCCACGTGCTCGACCCCGTATACCAGGCCCTCAGGCTGGGCTACCCGGAGAAGATCCATGGCTCCTCCACCCTCATGAATACCGAAAGCGCCCCGCAGGCCGAGACGGTGCAGTTTGATTTCCCCGCAAGGAAAAATATGAAAAAACTGAAGCTGCCGGCCGTTAAGGTTCACTGGTACGACGGTGGGATCCTCCCCAACCGCCCCGACCTCCTGCCCAACGGTACCGATCTGATGGGCGACGGACTGGGCGGCGTGCTGTTTGTCGGCTCGGAGGACACCCTGCTCTGCGGCTCGGGAGGCTTTAATCCCCGACTGCTGTCGGGAAGGGTACCCGAGGTGAAACCTTACCTGAGAAGGATACCGGGAATGACGGACTATTTCGACGGTCCACACGAGCAGGACTGGATCAGGGCCTGCAAGGAATCCCCCGAAAACCGGATTGAAGGCACTTCCCACTTCGGCTACTCCGGTCCGTTCAACGAAATGGTGCTGCTGGGTGTACTGGCCGTCAGGCTGCAGGGCTTGCACAAGACCCTGCATTGGGATGCGGAAAACATGCACTTTACCAATATCGGTCCGGCCGAAGAACTGCAGGTGGTGACCCTGGACGAGTTCAAAGTGATCAACGGCCATCCCCACTTCAACACCGAGTATGCCACGTTTAATGCGCTGGAGGCCGCCTCCGGCTATATTAAACACAGCTACCGGGAGGGATGGAGCCTTCCTGCTATGCCGGTTTGAGTTTCGGGCCGGGAATGGGCCCGGACCTGACAGTTAAGTTGCTTTTCACTTGTGTGGATCCGTTCAGAAGGTCCAGCCGAGCATAAGCGAGATGGTGCGGTGTACCACTTTCCCGCCGGACGCATCGCGCAGGATCCCACTCAGTCCTCTTTTGTAGTAAAAACCATACTGAAGATTCATGAACTCCAGCCCGAAACCGGCTGTGATCCCGTATTCATGGTCCATGAAGTCGTTGGTGAAATCGATCTGGACCCCTTCCGTTTCCCCGTCAAGGAAGAGACTGTAATAGCCACCGATGAGGGCATAGGTCCTGATCCCGTAACCTGATCTGTCGGGTGTGGTAAGCAGCAGGTTCAACGGAAGCGTCAGGGCCTCGATGGTCGTCTTGCCGTCGTTGTACCTGCTTCCCTTATGTTCCAGATGCACCTCGGGCATCACCGTCAGGTATTCGCTCAGCCTGGCACGCAGGTAAACACCGGCCTCCGCATTGAAAATCCCGCGCCCGTTGTAGAACTCCTCGAGGTAAAGCTGCTGGCTGGAGCCGAAGTTGTAGCGCATTCCTATGTTCAGGCGCTGACTGGCCACGGTCTTTCCGGCCTTGTCCCAGTTGATCTCCTCATTCCTGACCACCTCATTGTTCGAAAGTTCCTGAACCAGTCCGCTCATGGCATCGGCCACCACGCTGATGCCCTCATAATCGATCAGGTCGGCTTGATCCTCCGGTTTATGGTAAGGCGATTCCATGCCCGTGGTAACGGCCAGAGAGGGGATTTTCAGCTTGCCGAAAGGCTCGGTATCGGTCCTGTCCTCAATTTTATC
>JBMOLL010000057.1:0-12095 GCA_049325415.1 Bacteroidota bacterium
CGGAGACCATCATCTGGAATACCTACAGAAACTGGATCCAGTCGTACCGTGATCTCCCCCTCCTGATCAACCAGTGGGCCAACGTGGTACGCTGGGAAATGAGAACAAGGCTTTTCCTCCGCACCGCCGAGTTCCTCTGGCAGGAAGGGCATACTGCTCACGCCACGCGCGAAGAAGCCGTTGAGGAAACATGGCGAATGGTTAGGGTCTATGCCGAATTTGCAGAAAAGTACATGGGTATTCCTGTGCTTATCGGAAAGAAAAGTGAATCGGAGAAATTCGCAGGAGCCCTGGAAACCCTCTGTATTGAAGCACTTATGCAGGATGGAAAAGCCCTGCAATCGGGAACCTCTCACTTCCTTGGCCAGAATTTTGCCAAAGCCTTTGATGTTCAGTTCACCAATAAGGAAGGCAAACTGGATTATGTCTGGGCTACAAGCTGGGGGGTATCCACCCGCCTGATGGGCGCCCTGGTCATGGCCCATTCCGATGATAACGGACTTGTGCTTCCTCCTGCACTCGCGCCGATCCAGGTCGTGATTGTGCCGATCTATAAGGGTGCCGACCAGCTTCCCGCCACGAACGAAGCAGCACTCCGGATTAAAAAGGAACTGGAAGCTGTGGGTCTTTCTGTTAAATACGACGATCGCGATACCCATAAGCCCGGATGGAAATTTGCCGAATATGAACTGAAAGGGATTCCTGTCAGACTCGCCCTGGGACCCAGGGATGTGGAAGAAGGAACCGTTGAAGTGGCCCGTCGCGACACCCTGAGCAAAGAAACACGCTCCCAGAAAGGTATTGCTACATATGTGAAGGAACTCCTGGAAGAGATCCAGAGCAATATCTACCAGAAAGCTTTCAAATTCAGAGAGGAGAATACACGAAAAGCAGACAGCTGGGATGAATTTGTTGATCTGATCGAAAACAAAGGTGGCTTTGTCCTCGCGCACTGGGATGGCGACCCGGCAACCGAGCAGGCCATCAAGGAGAAAACAAAAGCCACTATCCGGCTCATTCCTCACGAAGGTCCCTTCGAAGAAGGAAAATGCGTTTACTCCGGAAAACCTTCCAGGCAGAGGGTTGTGTTTGCAAGAGCTTATTAATCAACCGTCTGCATTCTCTTCTTCCTGCCTAAGGAGCAGAATCAGGTATCGAACCGTTCCTCATTTACCGGAACGGTTTTTTTTGCCTCCGATACTGATTCCTTAACATAAGCAAAAGCTTTCATACTTCTAAAAAATGGACTAATTTTCAGGATCAAAAAAAACTGCATCATGAAAATTAAAACCGTTCTTATTTCCCTTTCCCTGATGGCCTTCTTTTTTACCTCCTGTAAGAATGAAAACGGACCTTCCGGTCTCTACTCCGGATCGACCCCCAGTTTTGAACTTGTCTCCGGTGAGCAATCCGTAACCATGGCCCCCTTTGAGGTCTTTATGCAGTTCATGCCGGATAAAATTGTTTACGGGCAACAGGAAATTCCCTGTACTGTTGAAAAAGAAGATGCAGGTACACTGTACCTGAAAACAGATTTTCAGCTGGTCGAGGGGATCCGCGTTATTTCTGCCGAATTCGACCGGGAAAAAGAAACTGTAAAGCTGATCCTTGAGGCTCCGTTGCCTCAGGTTACCCTTGAAAAATATGATGAGATGATTGCGCGTAAAGTAGCAGAATATGCCCCGGTCCAACTGACCAGCGATCTGTCGGGTCTTTCGGAAAACCAGTTGGAGATGCTCACCAAATTGTTCCAGGTAGCAGAGATCATGGAACAGATCTACTGGAAACAGGCCTACCCCGACAGGGAATCCATGCTGGAAAGCCTGAGCAGCAACCAGGTCAAGCAGTTCTTTATGATCAACTACGGCCCCTGGGAAAGGCTGAACAATGATCTTCCCTTTATCCCGGAAGTGGGACCAAAACCTTCCGGCAGCGGCTTTTATCCAGTTGATATGACAGTCAGCGAATTTGAAGATCTTGCCGATCCGGCAAAAACCAGTTTATATACCCTGATCCGGCGCGATGAAACAGGGAAACTGGTGGTCGTGCCCTATCATGAAGCATACAGCGAGGAAGTGACCCGTGCTGCGGCCCTCCTCAGGGAAGCCGCCGCACTGGCCGATAATAAAAGCTTTGCGCATTACCTCGAATTAAGAGCGGAGGCTCTGCTTACCGATGATTACTATCCCTCCGACATGGCCTGGATGGATGTAAAGGATAACATGATCGATTTCGTCGCCGGTCCGATCGAAAACTACGAGGACGCCCTGTTTAATTACAAGGCGGCACACGAATCGTTCATCCTTATCCGGGATCGTGAATGGAGTGAAAAACTGGCCTTTATTGCCGGGCTCCTTCCCGAACTGCAGAAAGGCTTGCCTGTACCCGACGAATACAAGAAAGAGGTCCCCGGAAGCGATTCCGACCTCGGTGCCTATGATGTGGTGTTTTATGCCGGCGACTGTAATGCAGGTAGCAAGACCATCGCCATTAACCTGCCCAACGACGAAAAGGTGCAGGCAGCGAAGGGAAGCCGCAAGCTCCAGCTAAAAAATGCCATCCGCTACAAGTTCGAACAGATCCTGGTTCCGATCAGCAATGTCCTTATTGCTGAAGATCAGCGCTCCCACGTCAGGTTTGATGCCTTCTTCGAGAACACCATGTTTCATGAAGTTGCACACGGACTTGGTCTGAACCATACCATCAACGGCAAGGGTACCGTGAGGGAAGCCTTGCTGGAACAATCTTCTGCACTGGAAGAAGGCAAGGCCGATGTACTGGGACTCTACCTGGTTACAAAACTCGCAGAAATGGGCCAGCTTGGTGAAAAGGACCTGATGGATAACTATGTGACTTTTATGGCGGGGATCTTTCGCAGCGTAAGGTTCGGCGCTTCAAGTTCACATGGCAAAGCAAATATGATCCGCTTTTACTATTTCGAAGAACAGGGCGCTTTTACGCGGGATGAGGCCAGCGGGACCTACCGGATCAACTTCGAGAAAATGAAAGAAGCGGTCAACAATTTGGCAAACCTGATCCTAACGATCCAGGGGAACGGCGATTATGCCGCTGCAAAAGCCCTTGTAGATGAGAACGGGTATATCCGGGAAGCCCTGCAGAAGGACCTTGACCGCCTGAAGACCATGAATATCCCGGTTGACATCGTTTTTGAACAGGGTCCTGAGGTGCTCGGATTGTAAAAGTTAATTTCAGAAGGATTTTTTTTTACAATCCCTTGAACCTCTCCGGCTCCGGATTGTTTTGTAGGTGTAAACTTAAAATGAAAATAAAATGGCTGTATTAGTTGGAAAAAAAGCTCCCAAATTTGTTGCACCCGCAGTGGTCAACGGTGGTGAAATTGTTAAGAGTTTTTCACTTGATCAATACCTTGGCAAGAAATATGTTGTATTCTTCTTCTATCCTGCCGACTTCACCTTTGTCTGTCCTACCGAAATCATCGCGTTTCAGGAAAAAATTGCTGAATTCGAGTCACGCAAGGTAGCTGTGGTTGGCTGTTCGGTTGACTCTGAATTCTCCCACTGGAAATGGTTACAGACTGAATTGAAAGACGGTGGAATCAAAGGGGTAAAATTCCCCCTCGTTGCTGACCAGGCATACGCTATTTCTGAAAATTATGACGTGCTTGCCGGTTCATGGGAATATGACGATGAGGGCGAGGTTGCCTTTGAAGGGATTCCCCAGGCCTACCGTGGTCTTTTCCTGATCGACAAAGACGGTGTTGTTCGTCACCAGGTGGTCAATGATATGCCGCTTGGAAGGAGTGTTGATGAAGTACTCCGTATGGTTGATGCGCTCCAGTTTTATGAGGAGAATGGTGAGGTTTGTCCGGCCGACTGGCACAAAGGTGACCATGGGCTGAAAGCCACACAGGAAGGAATTGCCAGCTTCCTCTCCAAAAAATAATTAAGTTCATCATTATTTTACAGAGCCCTGTGCCTGATTAAAAGCAGCACAGGGCTTCTTCTTTTCCGGCAGGCGGCTTTTCAGCCAATTGTTGTAACTTGCCATTGAAATGAAAGAACAGTTTCTTGATTACATCAGCAAGGAGCGACTCTGCAGGAGAGAGGACCGCGTCCTGCTAACCGTCAGTGGCGGGATCGATTCGGTGGTTATGGCCGATCTGTTTTACCGGGCCGGCTACCAGTGTGCAATTGCGCATTGTAATTTTCAGCTCAGGGGAGAGGAATCGGAGGGAGATGAAGCCTTCGTCCGGACCCTTGCTGCAGGCTACGAAATGCCGGTTTACGTTGAAAGATTCGACACCGCCCGGTTCGCCGAACAACACGGGATCTCCATTCAGATGGCAGCCCGTCAGCTGCGGTACGAATGGTTCGGAAGTATCGCCCAAAAGTATGATTTTCAATCGATTGCCACGGCGCACAACCTCAACGACAATGTGGAGACTCTCTTCCTTAACCTGGCAAGGGGAACAGGGATTAAAGGACTGACAGGCATTCCTTCCAGGAACGGAAGGATCATCAGACCCTTGCTGTTTGCATCCAGGCAGGAAATCAGGGAGTATGCCGATTGGGGGCACCTTCGATACCGTGAGGATTCGAGCAATGCCTCCAGAAAATACCACCGGAACAGGATCCGGCTGGATGTGATCCCCGCCCTTGAAGATGTTTCTCCACAGTTCATCCGTATTATGAACGAAAATATGAGCCGGTTCCGGGAATCGGTCCGTATTTTTCAGGATAAGGTCGAGCAGATCAGGAGCGAGCTTTTTCGCCCGGAAGGAGAACTGGTGCGGATTAATGCCGGAGTACTGGGGAAACTCGAACCACGCCAGACCTTGCTGCATGAGTTATTCTCGGTTTATAATTTCACGCAGACCCAATGTCAGAAAATAGGCAGCATGCTTTCGGCTGAACCGGGGAAGCAGTTTATCTCCCCTACCCACCGGCTGTATAAAGACCGCGAGGATCTGATCCTTGCTGAAAACCGTGAGGAACATTTCGACCGGTATTATATCGACTCGCCTCAGCATACAGCTTCCCTGCCCTTCCCGGTTGATGTAGAGGAAATGGATATCAACGAACTCGGTCCTATTCCGAGCGACCCTTCGGTGGCCTGCCTCGACCTCGACACACTGACCTTCCCGCTGACTGTGAGACGCTGGTTACACGGTGATTATTTCATTCCTCTGGGAATGACACAGATGAAAAAGATCAGCGACTTTTTCATTGATGAAAAACTGTCGGTTCCTGAAAAAGAAAGGTCGTGGATCCTTGCCTCCGGTAAAAAAATAGTATGGATCATGGGTCATCGGATCGATAACCGTTTTAAAATCACGGAACAGACGCGCAGAGTTCTCCGGCTCACCATTTATAGTGATGGAGCCGCATCCGGATAATGGGCAACGGATCAGTGATGCTTTGAGGCCACTCCTGTATTGCTTCGCAACATGGAGAAGAAATCCTTGAACTGTTCCGTATCCCGGCTTTTAATCAGACCAATAAGTCGGGTCAGCTGATCCCTTACCTTTTCCACCTGTTCAAGGCTGTATGGGCTGAGAAGGATCTCCGACAGCAAAAAATCGTCCTCAGAAAGCAATCCCTCTGCAATGGCCTGATGCTTTCGGAAAGTGGTTCCGGGAGCATCCTGCTTTTTCATGCAGGCGGCAAAAACAAGGGTGGAGGAAAACGGGAGGGAGAGGGAATAGGCAATGGTCTGATCGTGCTCAACAAAGGAATAATCGTGCACACTGATCTTCAGGGATTCATAGAATTTCCGGAAAAACGCCTTGCCTTCTTCATCCGATTCGGTAATGATGATGGCATTTTCGTTCCTCAGATCTTTGACATTACCGAAAGTCGGTCCGAACATGGGGTGTGTGGAAACAAACCTTTTGCCTGCTTCCCTGTAAAAGTCGAAAAGCCCGTTTTTAACCGAGGTAATGTCCGAAAGTATACAGTTTGCCGGAAGGTAGGGTAGCAATTCTCTGAAAACCTCCACGGTATGTTCGAGACTTACAGCATTAATGAGAAGATCGGGAGAAAAATCGTAGATCTCTTCCAGGTAAAGGAATTTCCTGGAATTAAAAAAATACTTGAGCCTGTTCCTGTCATGGTCGTATACACCGACCTCGTATTCAAGACAGAGGGATTCCACCAGCCAGGACCCCATATTACCTGCACCAACAACAACGATTCTCATATCTTTATGCTTATTTGTTTATTATCCTGTCAATTAACCGGGCCTGCATCATCAGATCGGCGATAACAATGGCGGTGGCCGCTTCAAGGACTACCGGAACACGAAGGGCAATACAGGTGTCGTGTCTGCCTTCCACCGTCAGGTCCTGCATCCTGCCTGTCACAAAATTCATGGTATTCTGGGTGCGGTGTGTCGACGAAGTAGGCTTCACCGCAACCCTGAATATCAGATCATTGCCATTACTTATCCCCCCGTTAATCCCCCCGGCATGATTGCTTTCCGTGCGGCCATCCAAAGCCACAAAACGGTCGTTGTGCTCACTGCCCTTCATCCGGGCTGCGGCAAAACCTGCCCCAAACTCAATGCCTTTGATCGCAGGTATTGAAAAGATCATGTGACTCAGTAAGGCTTCCACCGAATCGAAAAAAGGCTCACCCACCCCTGCCGGTATTCCTTTAACCGTGCAGCTAATAAGACCCCCGATGGAATCTCCCTCTGCAACGGCTTTTTCAATGGCTGCCTCAATATCGCTGCTTCCGCCCACCTCGAGGATCTCAGCATTTACCTTTGCCGGATCGATGAGTTTTTTGGCCAGCACACCTGCAGCGACCAGTCCCAGGGTCAACCGTCCCGAAGAATGGCCTCCACCCCGGTAATCCTCAAAACCTCCGAACTTCACCGAGGCGGTAAAATCAGCATGTCCCGGCCGGGGTGTCTCCCGCAGTGCGGTGTAATCCCGCGAACGTGTATTTTCATTCCTGAACAGGATCATGATCGGCGCCCCGGTGGTAAAACCGTTGAACCAGCCGCTCATGATCTCGGGTTTGTCGGCTTCCTGCCTTGGTGTGGTCCCCGGGGCACCGCTTTTCCGGCGGGCAAAATCTGCCGTAAAATCCTCTTCCGAGAGCGGCAGTCCGGCCGGGCAGCCATCGATCACTACTCCGACTGATTTTCCGTGAGATTCGCCAAAGATACTTACCCTGAAAATGCTGCCAAAAGAATTCATTGTGCTGAAAGATAAGATTGTACAATTTCCATATCACCCGGGGTCATCTGTCCGGGGGCTGTAGCTCCATGCTGGTCAGGAGAAGCAAAGGTGAACGGTGCTCCGAGTAGAGGTGCTGCGATCCGTGTAATCCGGCCCAGGTCGCCCATCCCCAGTACCACTTTTTTACCAGGATACTGGTAGAGCCCCAGCAGTCGCGCGGCATCTTCAGGTGAGCGGACCATGCAGGCGATCTTGGCCACATCGGCTCCGTAGTGGTAACACTCATTAAGAAGCTCCAGCAAGCGCTGCGTATCCGGAGTCTTCTCAAAATCGTGCCAGCTGATAATCAAACCGGTATGATATTTCCTGCCAAGTTGCAGCAAACGTTCACGCTGTGCATCCGGTGCATCAAGTTCGATATCCAGATAGTCTACCCCTTCTGCTGCTGCCTGTCCGAGAATTCGTACCTGCTCATCTCCGGATAGCTTATCAGGCCTGCAGGTGGCGATCACACCGGCAGATGAGCGGGTAAGCGGAAGGATCTGTCCGGGGTCCTCTCCGATAAGATCAAACCTGAGCTCAAGCATATACTGGCTGCCTTCAGGAATGTTCAGGAGCTGCTCCCTGCTACTGATGCTTAAACAGATCATCGAGTTCATTTTTAAAGTTGTCAAGCTCAACAGGAGTGATCACGGGCTTTCCGGGAGCCTCAAGGAGGACAAAGCTGATCTGCCTGCCATCCCTTTTCTTATCCTTTTTCATGCTCTCGAAAATGAGCCCGGGATCAATGTCGCAGCTGACAGGCAGCTGATAGAGCGAAAGCAGACTGACAAGCCTGTCCACCTCGGCAGACGGCAGCATCCCTTTCCTTTCCGACAGGCGGGCGGCCAGTACCATGCCAATACTGATGGCCTGTCCGTGCAACATCCCGCTTAAACGCTCCACAGCATGACCAATTGTGTGTCCGTAATTCAGGAGTTTCCTGTTTCCGGTCTCCAGTTCATCCTCCTCCACGATTGCGGCCTTAATTCTGACGCACTGGCTAACAATGTCTTCAAGGATCTGTTTATCGCGTTGCATGATGCTTTTGCTGTGCTGTTCCAGCAAGGCATATAACTCCGGACTGCTGATCAGACCATATTTGATCACTTCGGCCAGTCCTGAGATATATTCCTGGCCGGGCAGGGTATCCAGCAGCGACAGGTCACACCAGACAAAGGAGGGCTGAGAAAAGGATCCGATCATGTTCTTGTAACCGTCAAGATTCACACCGTTTTTCCCACCGACACTGGCATCTACCTGTCCAAGAAGTGTACTGGAGATAAAACCGAAGGAAAGGCCCCTCATATAGACCGATGCTGCAAATCCGGCGACATCACAGGTGAGACCTCCCCCTACACCAACAATAAAAGTCTTGCGGTCGGCTTCAAGGCTGAGCAGTTCCCTGCAGAGCCGTTCCACAGTGCCAAGAGTTTTCGAGGCTTCACCGGAAGGTACCGTTAATACAGGGTCTTTTCTGAAAAGATCCTTATGCAGGCGGTATACGTTTTCATCGGCAATAAAGATAATCCGTCCTGCCGGGAGTTCATTTCTCAAAAGGCTGAGTTTCTCCCCTACTCTGATGGTGGTTTGCGTTATTCCGGTATTCAGCGTAATTGTCGTCATTCTTACTGGTCCTTGTTCATCACCGAGGTCTGGTGGTTAATCGACTCCTGATGGATGGCGGTGAAGATCTTGATGATAAACTCCTCACTAAGGCCTTTGCGGTTACCCAGGCTAAGCCGGTTTTTCAGCATGTCGTCCCACCTTTTAGTCTGCAAAATAGTGATATTATTAACAAGTTTATGTTCACCGATCTTTTCAGAGACCTTCATACGTTCTTCCAGCATGTTGATCAGCTTGTCGTCCAGCTTGTCGATCTGATCCCGCAATTCAGCCAGGGTGAGCATAACCTGCTGGTTGACATCCGGATCCCTGAGCACCAAACGACCAAGCATTTTCCCGAGTGTTTCCGGGGTTATCTGCTGCTTGGCATCGCTCAGGGCCTTGTCGGGATTGATATGGGTTTCAACGATCAGCCCATCGAAGTTCAGGTCCATCGCTTTCTGGGAGATATCAAACAGAAGTTCCCTGTTTCCGCAGATATGGCTGGGATCGGTAATAATCGGAAGCTCCGGGATCCTTCTTCTGAGTTCGATGGGGATCTGCCATTGAGGTACATTGCGGAAGATGGAATGATCGTAGCTGGAAAAGCCGCGGTGAATAGCCGCCAGCTGATTGATGCCTGAGTTGTAGAGGCGTTCGATGGCTCCGATCCACAGGTCCACATCGGGATTGACAGGGTTCTTCACCAGTACGGGGATATTCACGCCGCGCAGACTGTCGGCGATGTCCTGCATGGCAAAAGGATTGGCAGAAGTACGGGCTCCGATCCAGAGTATATCCACCCCAAACTTCAGGGCTTCGTAAACATGTTTCACGTTGGCCACCTCGGTGGTGACGAGCATTCCGGTTTCCCGCCTGACACGCTGCAGCCATCTGAGCCCCTCCGAACCGACGCCCTCAAATGCATTCGGACGTGTTCTGGGCTTCCAAATCCCTGCCCGGTAAATCTTTATTCCCATTGTAGAAAGCTGCCGCGCAGTTTCCATGACCTGTTCTTCGGTTTCGGCACTGCAGGGACCAGCTATTATGATCGGGCGTTGCAGGCTCAGGGTGTCGCCGGCCAGCGGCATTAAGTTCATATCTATAACCATAGTTGAATGAATTACTGATCAAAAATTGTTTTACCCTTAACATACTCGCCCATAATCCCCAGCTGGGAAATAAATGGTCTGATGGCTTCAAGGGATTTCTTGTACATCTCGTAGTTATTCACTTCCAGATCGACGAAAAAGAGATACTCCCAGTCTTTGCCGATGATTGGCATGGACTGGATCTTGGCCAGGTTGATCTCGTAGTAGCTGAAGATCGAGAGGATCTTTGACAGGGAACCGATCTTATGGGCCAGGGCGAAGTAGACCGAAGCCTTATTCACCCGATCGGACGATATACCTGATCCGGATTCCTCCAGGATCAGAAAACGGGTATAGTTCATTTTATTGGTCTCGATATTTCCGGCAAGGATCTCCAATCCGTATTTCCCTGCCGCCAGTGTGCTGGAAATGGCTCCGGTGTTGATCAGACTTTTTTCTGCAATATCCCGGGCACTTAATGCCGTATCCATACTCTCGATGAGCCGGATATGCGGATAGTCGTCAAAAAACTGCTGACACTGCAGTATGGCCATCGGATGGGAATAGACCTCCACCAGGTCGGCAATCTTTGTTCCGGGGAGGGCCACCAGATTCTGGTTGATCCTCAGGTAAATCTCCCCGATAATCTGCATGCCGGTTGTCATCAGGAGATTATAATTCGGAAGTATGCTTCCAGCCAGGGAATTCTCAATAGCCATGATCCCCAGGTCGGATTTGTGATCGGAAAGGGAGGACAGCATTTCCCTGAAGGTATTTCGAGGGATAATCTCGATATCCTCCCCCTCGAAATAATGAACGGCGGCAATTTCATGGAACGCTCCGTAGCCTCCCTGTATGGCGATTCTTTTCATTCCTGTTTTTGTTTCTGTTTTCATAACAAAAAAAAATCCCGGTTTTAAACCGGGACCTGAGCATAAATGGACTTCACCTATTTACATATCCCGGTTCTTCTTTTTCCAAAAAAAGAAGAAATAAAAGAAGCTGTAATAGTAATTGGAAATCATTCGTTCAGGTCTGTTTTGTACTTAAATTTATTAATTGCAGCACATATTCCGCAATTGCGATGTAAACGTAATAATTATTCGTTAAAAAAACAAAAGATGTCAGAATTTCACAGAAAAAAATAATGATTTGTTAATAAAGCACCGATCTGGCCTTTATCCGGACCTTTTGTCCGTGAGGGGGCTTTGCGGGATAAAATAATTTGCTTTTATTTACCGTCAGGAACCGGGATGGCCTGAAATACATGAAAAGAGAGGAACTATACCGTTACGTAATTTCCTATTTTGAGCAACACATGCCTGTTGCCGAAACCGAGTTAAACTATGGAAGTCCCTATGAACTGGCTGTTGCCGTGATCCTTTCGGCACAGTGCACAGATAAGCGTGTGAACCTGCTCACGCCTGCCTTTTTCAGACGTTTTCCCGATCCTTTTTCCCTTGCAACTGCTGATGAGAAGGAGGTGTTTTCGTTCATATCGAGCTGCTCCTATCCGAATAATAAAACCAGACATCTGATCGGCATGGCGAAGGAACTCGTTCGTTCGTTCAATGGTATTGTTCCCGGCGACATGGAGCAGTTAAGGACACTCCCGGGAGTTGGACGCAAGACAGCCAATGTAATTTTATCTGTAGCCTTTAATCAGCCTGCAATGGCTGTAGACACCCATGTATTCAGGGTTTCATCGAGGATAGGTCTGACCCGTAATGCCCGGAATCCGGAGGAAGCCGAGAAACAGCTGATCACCTTTTTTCCGGAAGAACTGCTGCCGAAAGCACATCACTGGCTGATCCTTCACGGCAGATATACCTGTCTGGCCCATAAACCAAGGTGCCAGGACTGTGGTCTGACCGGAGTTTGCTCCTATTATAAGAAGAACCCGCTCCGCGGTTAATAACCCGGTTTGCTACTGATCTGAAATTTGATATTTTTGTAAACATGAAAGTTATCCGAACCGTATCACGTATTTTACTGGTAGTTGTCCTGTTGATGCTCACTGTCTCAGCCGGGCCTGCCGGAAACGATTTTTCGGTTGCCCGGTACAAGAATGTATGCAAGGACCTGAAAAACGATGTACTGTTATATTTTGTGTTTATTGATACCCGGACCACCTATCCCTGGACGGAATTCGACATTATGTCGACCATTGATTCGCTGAATGTGGCAGTAAA
>JBMOLL010000058.1:0-74765 GCA_049325415.1 Bacteroidota bacterium
GAATGAGGATGAGAATGAGGATGAGAATGAGGATAAGGATGAGAATGAGGATGAGGATGAGAATGAGGATTAGAATGAGGATTAGAATGAGGATAAGGTGGGTTATTCTTATCCTCAGTCTTTTCGGGGACTGACTGCCGCTTTAACCGTGGTTCGTGGTACTGCGATGTCTCCCGTATGAATCATGCGTCTGAGATAAGGCAGCGGAGAGCACGAACTGTCACCAGAATCAACCTACTGCACCTTAGCGCTTTCGTTTCCGGAAGATAAGTTCTTCAGCAGTTCAAGCATTTGCTTCTGATCCGACTCCAGTTTCTCAATCCGCTTATTCTGTTCATCAATCAGGGTCTGCTGCTCCTTTACTGCTTCAAGAAGTACAACGGTCATCTTCGAATAATCGACCGACTTGTAGCCTTTTTCATCAGTGGTGACCATCTCCGGATAGACCTTTTCCACTTCCTGGGCAATAAAGCCGATCTGACGTGCATCATTGAAGTCCATTTCCGGGTGTTCCTCTCTCCGCCAGTTATAATAAACGCCCCTTACCTTTTCCAGATCAGGAAGAACGTCGCCGAGTGAACGGATATTGGTCTTGAACCGGGCATCCGACACCGTCGTCCATCCCCCGCTGGAAGCACCGGTGCCCTGAACATAGAGCATATAGCCCGGATTGGCTGTATTGCCGATGGTGACCCTGCTCCCAAAATAATTATAGGTACCCCCGAAGCCCCAGCTGAAATAGGTGCCGTTGTACCAGAGCGCTTCAGAGCCACCCACCCAGATCACAGCCCCGGAATTGGGGAAACGAAGGGTGTTGCGGATATCAACATTGGCATTCAGTCGGAGGTAATCCGTCGAAAAATCACCGTAAATCAGTGCCGAACTGCTGTTCGCCGAACTGTTCTCCACGTAAAGCTTATTGTTCGTGGATGTTTCGGACGAGCCGGCATAGCTCCCGAGAAAGACATTTCCGCTCCCGGAGGTCAGCGCATAGCCTGAATAAGAACCCAGGAGGACGTTGTCATCCCCGGTAGTCATAGCCACCCCGCTGCTGCCGCCCACCATCACATTGCCGAAGCCCCCGGTGTTGGCGTATCCTGCTATCCAGCCCAGGTAAGTGTTGTAGGCGCCGCTTAAGTTAGCCTGACCGGCACCGATCCCTGAAAAAAGGTTCCAGTAACCGCCCTGGTTATTCCTGCCGGCGTCGCGTCCCAGAAAAGTATTGGAATAGCCGGTGGTGTTGGACCGCCCGGCATTTGTACCGACAAAGGTATTGGCAGCCCCGGTTGAATTGGCATAGCCCGATTCATAACCCATGAAGGTATTTTCGAAACCGGTGGAATTGGTGAGCCCTGAACGGGTTCCGACAAAAACATTATAGTAAGCCGTTGTGTTGGAATATCCGGCCTGGGTACCTATAAAGATGTTATTACTGCCGGTCGAATTGGAATATCCGCTCTGATAGCCTTCAAATACGTTATTACTGCCGGAGGTCGTAAACAGCCCTGAAAAATTACCGAGGAAGAGGTTATCGCTCCCCGTATTCAGCCGGTATCCGGCAAAGGTCCCGATAACGGCGTTGTTCTGTCCGCCTGTTACCGCCGCCGGGAACTGATAGCCGGCACCTGCCAGCGCACCAATAAAGATGTTGTAGTTCCCGTTCTGGAAGTTCGACCCGGCTCCCGTTCCCATAAAAGTATTGGCCGAACCGCTGGTGAAATTCTGCCCGGCTGCGTTACCAATCAACACGTTCCCGGTACCTCCGGTATTACCTGCACCGGTAAGGTTCCCGACAAAAGTGTTGACATCACCGGTCTGATGCGATTTACCCGACTGATATCCGATAAAGGAGTTGTTGTTGCCGATTGTGTTGCTGTATCCTGACTGGTAACCGATAAAATTATTGTACAGCCCCCCGCTGATGGCATTCCCTGCCTCATGACCGATGAAGTAGTTATCGGGTGTCATATCCATGTAATTGGTCGCCGCTCCTTTATTATTTGTGTAGCCACCGACTGCAAAGCCACCTTTCGCACCTTTGGCCTGCGGCTGATTGATGTAAACCCTGACACTGTCGTGGGTAACTCTCAGATATTCGTATCCGGGAGCCTTGTTGTTACTGTGAAAACCGCCTACGGCAAAGCCCCCCTTTGTACCCTTGGCCAGAAGCCCGTCGTCGACATAAATCCTGACACTATCGGGAGTTACCCGGAGATATTCCTGGGTGACCCCCTTGTTGCTGGTGTAGCCGCCCACGGCGAATCCTCCCTTCGTCCCTTTCCCGGGCACATCTTCTACATAAACCCTGACGCCCTCATTGTAAACGGCAAAAACCGTTTGTCCGTCCTTTCTCTTTACCTCGAAAAGCGGCTCCTCCGGCTCCATGCCATAACCCATCACCGACAAACGGCTGCCCGTAACCGGGGTACCGATACCCACATTCCCGGGAAGATAAAAGATCGAGTCCCCGTTTTTCTGCCAGTAATCAGCCAGGGAGGAAAGGTCTGCCGATCTGGCTCCCCCGGCATCTGTAACCGTCAGGGTCGTGCCGCTGAAGGTCACCGCGGTGTTTAATTCATTGGTGGCACTCGCATCGGGCAGGGTCACACCTGAGCCCCCGCTGATCCCCAGGCTGGCACCCGACAGGCTCAGGTTCTGGATTTCATTGGTGGCACTGGCATCGGGAAGCGTCACCGAATTCGCACCTGAAATCGATAAACTTGAGCCGCTGAGCGACAGGCTCTGAATCTCGTTGGTGGCACTCGCGTCGGGCAGGGTCACACCGGAGCCCCCGCTGATCCCCAGGTTGGCGCCCGACAGACTCAGGTTCTGGATCTCATTGGTGGCGCTGACATCGGGAAGGGCCACCGAATTCGCACCTGAAATTGACAGACTTGAGCCGCTGAGCGACAGGCTCTGGATCTCATTGGTGGCACTGGCGTCGGGTATGGTGACACTATTCGTACCTGATATTTCAAGCTGATCCCCGGTTAAGGTCAGCAACTGCAACTCATTCGTCGGGTCGGCGTCGAGATCGATCTCGCCCGTGGGAAGAACAATTGTATTTCCCCCCGAGATGCTGATCTGGTTCCCGTTCAGTTCGAGGGTCTGAATTTCGTTCAACGGATCAGCATCCGCATCATCATTATTGACCACCTTATCGGCCAGCAGAGCATAGGGCACGGAAAGAAAAGGTGCAGTGCCCATATCGGCATAGCCCGAGCCATCGTTGATCCTTACGTGCAGGTACAGATTTCCGGCTGCCCAGTCGATCTGATCAAAGTCTGCCAGTGTCCCCCCGCTTTTCGTAGCCGAAGGATCTCCGATACGCAGGGTAAAGAGACCCATGGGACTGGTCTGAACACTATGCTCCTCCTCCCATAATAAGGCAGCAGGAGAAATACCCTGTTCCACGCCTACACGCACAGTAATAAGACGGTCAGCCAGCGGATTACCTTCCGCATCCCTCGCCACACCCTGGTAATTGAACATTCCCGGAACCTGCGCGTACAGGAACTGTCCGGATAAGGCATACAGTACAAGCCAAAAAAGAAGTGCTGTCTTTTTCATATACAATAAATGAATTGTAATCTTCAGGTAATCGGTCCGGAATATTTTCCGGCAGGTAAACAGACTAAATGCTAATCATTAACTATTAAATCATAACATACTAAAGCAGAATCTTTAAGCCGGGATCTGCATTCATCAGTACACAGAGTTCAGCCTTCCATCCACCTGTCCGGCCATTGGGAATTTACAGACATAAAGATATTTATATCTTTATATATTTAAAGATTTGTATACTATATTTTTGACAGGAGCAAATAAAAAGAAGGCAAAAAGAGAGGATTGAAGTCTGCGTGGGTGGTGTTTGCCGACAAAAGTTATAGTATGAACTGTCTTGGCATATCGACAGTAAACACTATTTGGTCAATGCAGGAACGGCATCCGGCAAGAGGAGATGTTCAGCGCTTTAAAAGAATATAATTACGGAATTCCCCCAGTCGCGCTCCCCCCAGAAGGTTCTTTTCCATCCAGGATACCACGCGGTATTTAAACTTATCATGTTTGTTTTTAACCGGATTGAGACTCCGGGCGGGCCCTGTAAAGCGGAGTTGCCCGGACCAGTCCTCCCTGGCCATCCACTCCCGCATTGCACCGGGGTGAGAGCCCCGGTAAAGTGTTACCTTTTTAAGATTGCCGTAATCATAAAGCCGGTCATATTTGTGTTCCCTGATCTGTTTTTCGATCACTTCCCTACCCTTGTGGTTCATGCTGAACACTTTGATCTTTTCCTGCATGATTCGAGGCGGTCTGACCCAACCGTAGTGATAGATCCATGCATTCACTTCAGCAGCTTTGAGTTTATACGTACCTTCCTGCTGCCGGTAGTTCAGGCCGTCGAAGTCAGGGATCCTCCTGAACGATTGTGCCGACTCCCAGGAATGAATTTCGGGCTCGTTTCGGATAATCCGGATTTCCTTTCTGTACCAGCAATGTGTGTCCTGAATATGCTGATAATCTCCCCAGAAATGCCGGTAGTTGAAAACCAGTGCATCCACTTCCCGGTCATCAAGCAGTTCCTCGCAGCGGGCCCTGATTACGGGCAGATCGTCTTCGTGTACCACTTCATCCGACTGAAGATAAAAAAGCCAGTCGCCGGTGCAGTAACTTTTGGCAATATCCGTCTGGTGTGCATGTTCCATTCCCCTGGGATACTTCTTTATATCCCAGACGGTATCAATGATCCTGATCTTTTTACTGCCAATGGCCAGAAGCTCCTCCCGGGTCCTGTCGTCAGGATCGCTGTCGCCCAGCGCAACAACAAATTCATCCACCAGCGGAAGGATGGATTCCACCGAGGGCCGCATGGGGTAGAAAAGTTTGTGGGCGTTTTTGCCCATGGTGAACCCGCTGATCCTCATCTTAGTACATCTGCAGTTTATGCAATTTCCGGTACAGGCCGCTTTTCCGGTTGATCAGTTCATCGTGGACCCCGGCTTCAACGATCTTTCCGTCGTCGATCACAACGATCAGATCCGCATGTTTGATCGTCGACAGCCGGTGAGCTATCACCAGCGAAGTCCTGTTTTCCATCAGTCGCAGTATGGCATCCTGCACCAGTTTTTCCGACTCGGTATCCAGGGCAGAAGTGGCTTCGTCGAGGATCAGTACAGGTGGATTGGCCATCACAGCCCTGGCGATGCTAAGCCGTTGCCTCTGACCGCCGCTGAGTTTGCTGCCGCCTTCCCCGATGTTGGTATACAGCCCATCAGGGTATTCATCAATGAACGAAAGGGCATTGGCCACCCCCGCGGCATAGCGGACTTTTTCCTCATCGGCGTCGTCGGCTCCGAAGGCAATATTATTGTAAATGGTGTCATTGAAAAGGATGGACTGCTGGCTGACAATGCCCATCAGTTTTCTCAGCTGTTTGACTTTATAGCCAGTGACGGGTTGACCATCAATCAGGATCTCCCCTTCCGTAACATCCATGAAGCGGGGCAGCAGATCGGCAAGGGTCGATTTCCCGCTGCCTGACTTTCCTACAAGGGCAATGGTCTGTCCCTTCCTGATGGTAAGATTAATATTACGCAGCACCATCTCCTTATCGTAACGGAAAGACACATTTCTGAATTCAATGCTTTCCCTGAAATCATGGATATCCAGGGCGTTTTCGCTTTCCTTCATCTGTTCATCGGCATCCAGCAGCTCATCGATCCGGTCCATGGAGGCCATCCCTTTCAGGATGTTGAAATACGCTGAAGAGAAGTTTTTCGCCGGGGTAATGACCTGCGAGAAGATGATCAGGTAGGCAATGAGACTTTCTGACGACAGCACAGCCGACTGTCCGAGTACCATATACCCTCCATACGACATAAGCACCATCAGTACTATGGTCCCCAGGAACTCGCTGACCGGACTGGCCAGGTAGCGGCGCCGCATGGTTTTTTTGAGAATATGGCTGAAATGATTGTTCGTCTGTGAGAAGCGGTTCTCCATCCGAGTTTCCCCGTTAAAGGCCTTGATGATCCTCAGTCCCGAAAGAGTTTCCTCCAGGAGAGACAGAAGTACTCCCAGCAGTTGTTGTCCTTCAAAAGAAGTTTTCCTCAGCGAGCGACCGATCCTTCCGATCAGCAGGCCGCTGATGGGCAGCAGGATCAGCACGAACAGTGTCAGTTTGCCACTGCGGCTTAAGAGATAGCCCATGAAGATCAGGATGGTGATCGGATCCCTGAAGACGATCTGCAGGGAACTCATGATGGAGGTTTCAATCTCCTGCACATCACTTGAGATGCGGGCAATGACATCACCCTTTCTGGCTTCGGTATAATACGATAACGGGAGTCTCAGCACCTTCCGGTAGATCTGGTTGCGGATATCCCGGACCGTATAGGCCCTTATCGGGGATAAAACATGATTCGCCAGGAAAACAAAACCATTCTTCAGCAGGCTCAGCACCACCACAAGAACGCTCACCAGGATCAGTGCGGCCGGCTTGCCGTAGGCAACAACGAGTTTGCTCATGGCATAATACAGCATATGCTGTGCATAGCTAACAGAAAGCTCAAACGGCAAAGGATCGGTCACCATTTGCTGCTTATCGAAAAGGATCTGCAGGAAAGGAATGACCATGGTGAAGGTAAAGAGACCGAAGAAGGAACCCAGAATATTATAGATAATATTCTGAACGGCATACCATTTATAGGGGAAAAGATATTGTACTAGCCTGAGAAACCTGTTCATCCGGTGGAACTATTCAAGTAAAACGTATAAAGATCAGATTCCGGTATAATTCCAGGGAGTAATTTTTTTCATTTCATCTTTAACTTCAGAACTAATCGCCAGGGAGTCAATAAATTCATGAATATGCCGGCGATCAATTTTTCCGTGGGTGCGTGTCAGTTCCAGCAGGGCTTCATAAGGTTTCGGATAGCCTTCTCTCCGAAGGATGGTCTGCAGGGCTTCGGCCACAACAACCCAGTGTTTTTCGAGATCGGTACTGATAGCCTCTTCGTTAACCAGGACTTTCCCGAGTCCTTTGAGCAGCGAGTGAAACGCAATAAGTGAATGTGCCACAGGAACTCCGACATTGCGCAGGACCGTGGAATCGGTAAGGTCGCGCTGCAGACGGGAGACAGGTAGCTTGGCTGCCAGAAATTCAAGCAGGGCATTGGCCATACCGAGGTTACCCTCTGCATTTTCAAAATCGATCGGATTGACCTTATGCGGCATTGCAGAAGATCCGATTTCACCTTTTACAATTTTCTGACGAAAATATTCCATGGAAATATAACTCCACATATCCCTCGACAGATCGGTGAGGATTGTGTTAATCCTCAACATGGCATGAAAGATGGCGGCGAGGTTATCATAATGTTCAATCTGCGTGGTGGGCCACGACCGGTGCAGGCCCAGCGTTCCGTTAACGAATTCCTCTCCAAAGCGATACCAGTCCACCCCCGGGTACGCCACTGCATGCGCATTGAAATTACCTGTGGCACCGCCGAACTTGGCCGGCACTGGAATGGCCTTTAGCTGTTTAAGCTGAACTTCAAGCCTTGTGACAAATACCCTGATCTCTTTCCCCAGCCGGGTCGGTGAGGCCGGCTGACCGTGTGTCCGGGCAAGCATGGCAATACCGTCCCATTCATCCGACATAACATTTAGAACGCCGATGATCTTTTCCAGCAGTGGATAGTATTCTTCTTCCATGGCCTCCTT
Source organism: Bacteroidota bacterium (assembly GCA_049325415.1). Classification (GTDB taxonomy): domain Bacteria; phylum Bacteroidota; class Bacteroidia; order Bacteroidales; genus JBMOLL01. The sequence continues at coordinate 7,726 of JBMOLL010000058.1, forward strand.
CAGGGACAGGGGAACTGCCGTATTATTGATATCCTGGGAGGTGAGACCGAAATGAATAAACTCGCTGAACTGCTCCAGACCCAGTTTGACGAACTGCTCCTTGAGATAGTATTCAACGGCTTTGACATCATGATTGGTTATTTTCTCTATCTCCTTTATTCGCAGGGCATTATCCGGCGTAAAATCCCTGTAAAGGACTCTGATCAACTCGGTTTTCCCTGTCGGAAAATCGCTGAGGTTTGCTATTCCAGCATTACAGAGCGCAAGAAAATATTCTGCCTCCACCCTTACACGGTATTTCATCAGGGCATATTCGGAAAAATAGTTCCCGAGCGCAGCGGTTTTATCCCGGTACCGGCCATCGACCGGAGAAATCGCCATAATTTTGTTCAGGTCTGCCATAATTGCGTAATTGCAGCACAAATTTAGGTTTTTTGCCCCAATAAAACCACCTGTAGTCCAATTTCCCGGCCGGAAAGTAAAGTGTTGTATACCCGGGAACACAGAGACGGGGCAGCCCGGCAAGCCCTGTACCGAAAAAATTCAGCCTGTACAGCCTCATTCCTTTCATTTATTGAGTATTTTTGAACATACTCCGGACAGACTGTGATTTGTTACGGCTTGCCGGAGGCTGTAAATTAAATTTGTCTAGAAGGATGAAAAACGGAATGTTGCTTCTGGCCTTACTCGCAGCCAGCCTGTCGGTAAATGCCCAGCTCAGGGACAGCTTGCAGACTCCCCTGCCGGCAGAGGAAAACCAGCCGGAAAAGAAAAAGATTGTCTACACCTTTGAAATCCGCGAGGAAATAGCTGCCCCTATCTGGCGCACAACAAAGGAAGCGATGGATGAAGCTGAAAAGATCAATGCGGATCTGATCCTCATCAATATGAATACCTATGGAGGTGAAGTGTCGGCAGCCGATTCCATCCGCACGCGGATCCTGAATTCACCTGTTCCGGTCTATGTGTTCATCAACGACAATGCCGCCTCAGCAGGAGCACTCATCTCCATAGCCTGCGACAGCATCTATATGAAGCCCAGTGCAAAGATCGGTGCCGCCACGGTGGTTAACCAGACCGGTGAACAGGTCCCCGACAAATACCAGTCGTATATGAGAGCTACCATGAGAGCCACGGCAGAGGCTCACGGTAAAGACACGCTGATAAACGGCCGCGACACCACCTATCGCTGGAGACGTGATCCGCATATTGCCGAGGCCATGGTTGATCCGGTGATTGTGGTTCCCGGCATTAGCGACTCGGGACAGGTACTCACCTTTACCGCTTCCGAAGCGCTGCTGCATGGCTACTGTGAGGGGATCGTAAACAGCCGGCAGGAGATCCTCGACCTGGCCGAACTCGGGCAGTATGAGATCAAAGAATATCGTGCCTCCTCCCTCGACAAGGTCATAGGTTTCCTGATCCACCCCATCGTAAGCAGTATCCTGATCATGGTTATAATCGGCGGGATTTATTTTGAACTGCAGACACCGGGGATAGGTTTCCCGCTTGCGGCCGCCATCACCGCCGCCCTGCTGTATTTCTTCCCCCTCTATATTGAAGGTCTGGCAGAATCGTGGGAACTCCTGATCTTCATTGCCGGTCTTATTCTGCTCGGTATTGAAATATTTGCCATTCCCGGTTTCGGGGTGGCGGGCATCACCGGCATTATTCTCATTATCACAGGATTGACACTGAGCTTGGTGGATAATGTCGTTTTCGAAAGAAAAGAATTCACCGGGGAGGGTCTCACTGTAATACTTAAGGCCTTCAGCCTGGTCCTCGTATCTCTTTTTGCCGGATTGCTGGGAAGCCTGTGGGCAGCGAGGAAGCTTTTAACGTCCTCGACCTTTGGGAATATTGCCCTTCACAGCGAACAGGATCCGGAGAAAGGCTTTATCGGGGTAAGTATGGAACAACGTTCCCTTGTGGGCATGGAAGGGAAGGCCCATACGGTACTTCGGCCATCGGGAAAAATTATGATCGGAAATAAACTGTATGATGCCAAAGCCGAATACGGTATGATTGAAAAAGGAAGCACAGTGAAGGTAATCCGTTATGAAACGGGACAGGTATATGTAATCAAAGTCTGATACCATGCTGATCAGGGATTACAGACGGGATGATTACCCGGGACTCGTCAGCTTGTGGCAGTCGACCGGACTGGGAAATCCGGAGAGAGGCGATAACGAGGAGGTGATCGATCGCTGCAATGCCATGGGTGGACGGCTGCTGGTAATGGTTGATGAAACCTCGGGACGTCTCGTGGGATCGTCGTGGATGACCTTCGACGGCAGAAGAATGTTCCTTCACCACTTCGGGATTGCCCCCGACCTTCAGAACAGGGGCCTGGGGAAAAAATTGCTGGAGGCGACCCTCTTGCATCTGAAGGAAAAGGGACATCAGGTAAAACTGGAGGTGCATTCTGAAAACCATGCGGCCATCCACCTGTATAAAACGGCCGGATTCTTTGACTTCCAGGATTATGATATTTTCATGATCCGTAATATTAAAGAGGTAAATTATCATCCCTGACAGCCTGATCCATGAAAAAAATACTTTTGCTACTCCTGTTGATAGCCCCGCTGCTCGATGCGGCCGGACAGGAATCGGTTTGGGACCGTTGGGATCCCGCAGTAGTAAAAAAGGCGGCAACAGCAGAGGGCGTCGATTATATGAGCGCGGAAGAAAAAAAGGTCATTACCCTGATGAACCTGGCCCGACTCGATGGCAAGCTATTCGGAGAGACCTTTCTGGAGGAATATCTCAAAATGAACGGTCCGGAGAAATCTTCCTATGTCAGATCACTCTACCGCGATCTGGCCAAATGCAGCCAGCTTCCGCTGATCTATCCCGAAAAGGACCTCACCCTTATAGCCCAGGGTCATGCACGTACCTCAGGACAGACCGGTCATGTCGGTCATAAAAACTTCGACAAACGATTCAAACCGGTTCTCGGAAATCCGTATTCCCAGGTCGGCGAAAACTGTTCCTATGGCTATAACACGGCTATGGAAGTGGTTATAACGCTGTTGATCGATGAAGACATCCAGGATGTCGGACACAGAAAAAACATTCTTAATCCGGCATTTAATTCCGCCGGAGTAAGCTTCAGCCCGCATACCAGCTATCGTTACAACTGTGTGACCGACTTCGGGTCAAAGATGCGCTGACCGGTAACCCGCTCAGTTTTCCTCCATATCGCCCAGATGCAGGTCCAGCGCCTTGATAGATATCTGTATTTCCCAGATAAGCAGTGCAAGAGATGCAATAAGCAACAAGAGGGCCACACCAAAGACGATAACCGCCATTTGCCGGGTACCGATGTAGACCAGGAACATGGTCACCACACAGAGCAAGAGGCTGCCGATGCCCAGAATCTGCATAGCCCTGGTAAGAGAAAGACGCTTTCGGAGGTTCCTGATCTGCCATAGCAGAACCTGGTCCCTCGACTGTAAAAAACGGGCGTGCAGCTCCCTTACCAGCGCTGCATAGGCAAGAAAACGGTTCGTATACGCCAGCATGATCAGCGAGATAGCTGAAAAAAGAAGTGTCGGGGTTACAAGGTTAAGTTCACTCATTGGCTATAAGTTCAATCTCTAATGTACTGCTTCCACTTTTTATAGGCCACAAGGGCAAGGATTACGAACAATACGAAAACAACATAGACCATGACAGGGATCCGGAAAGGTGCCCCACCCGCATAGGAGTGGATCCCACCCAGGAAATAATTGACCCCGAAGTAAGTCATCAGAACTGTAGTGTACGCAGCAAACGATCCCAGGTTCTGAGCATAGGAACCTTTCAGACCCGGGATGTTGTTCAGGTGGGCCACAAAGGCATATGCCAGAACGGTAATCAGCGCCCAGGTCTCCTTCGGATCCCATCCCCAGTAACGTCCCCATGATTCATTCGCCCATACCCCGCCAAGGAATACTCCGGCTGTCATGAAATAAAGCCCAACGATCATTGTGAGCTGATTAACCTTTGTGAGCCGCGCAATCACCTCTTTCAGACCGGCTGCATTCTGCTCATTCACCAGGGCATAGAAGATCAGACCTGTCATGCCGAGCAGGGCGCCTAAGCCGAGGAAACCATAGCCCGCCATGACGACGGTGACGTGGATGGTGAGCCAGGTGGACTTGAGCACCGGCACAAGGTTTGTGATATCGGGGTTCATCCAGCTCATGTGCGCGACAAGGAGGGCATTGGCAGCAAGGATGGCAGTAAGCCCAATGGCAAAACCCGAACGACGTTCAAAAAGCAGTCCGGCCAGCAGAGATACCAGAGAGACAAAGATCATGGATTCATACCCGTTGCTGAGCGGGGCATGACCGCTGATATACCAGCGCAGGAGGAAGGCCGCAAGATGAACGACAAAAGTGAGGCTGAGGATGATCACTCCTGCCCTGTATATCTTTTTCAGCCCGATTCCCGGCTTGAAGGTAATGACAAACTGAAGTACCAGGAGTATAAAGCCCATGAGCCCGTATACAATGGCAAGTCTTTCGAAGATATTCAGTTTATTATAAAGAATTTCGGCTTTCCTGTGAGTATCCGAGGGAAGGATATCGCTTGCCGACTGCTGCATGTGACCAATTGCGGAGATAGCTGAATCGGCAGAAGCGTAATTTCCTTCCTGCAGAGCATGCAGCAGGTTAAAAAACAGGGCGGCTGAAGCATGTTCCTCTCCTCCACGGCTTTTTTCCATCAAGTCGGAAACAGAAAGCCAGGTGTTATTCTCACCGGCAGGATCGGGAAAGAGCCTCCACAATTCCCCGGTCTGAACCATATACATCACGTTGATCCGCTCATCCAGCTTGATAACTTCCTTATCAAGGTCGTTCCGTTCGGGAACCTGCTTGCTGTAGGCCTGATTGACGAGGTCGGAGAGGAAATAACCTCCATCACCGTTCAGATCGAAGAAATCATTGAAACTGACCAACTCACCTTTGTAACCAAGCATCTGTTGCAGTTGTGGATTATCGACACTGAAGAGTGCTGCCTGGCGCCATTCATCGGGATAGAGGGCCATACCCAGTATGACCTGGTCGGCAGAATAGCCTTCGAAAGTAGAATGCTTGGCAATCTTTCTTAACATCTCCCCCGACAGGGTGTTGACGGGTTTAAAGCGTCCTTCCTTACCCTGGACCCAGAGTTTTCCGAATTCGGCCGATTGTTTGGCCGGGGGAACGGGATGCTGAGCATTAAGCATGGCCGGTAAGCCAAGGAGAAGGAGGAGAGTCACCACAGCTGCAGGTTTCTTTGAGGTCAGTCTTACCAGTCCTGCAAAACGTGTTCCACGGCTGAAGAGCGCCAGGAACATCCCGAGCATCAGGAAGAAATAGCCGGTATAGGTTACGAAAGTTCCGAGAAAATCTTTGTTAACGGAAAGCACTGTACCTTTTTCATCGCTGTCGTACGACGACTGGTAAAAGCGATAACCGCGATGCTTAAGCACATTATTCATGAAGATGCGCCGGTTATCCGTGATCCCTTTTTCCTGATCGATCAGGGTGACTTCACTGGCAAAAGAGGAAGGACTGTTCGATCCGGGATATCTGGATACTTCAAAATCTCTGAGCATCAATGCAAAAGGCAGCCTTTCCATCCGGGCTCCGTAGCTCAGGCTTACGTTAAGATCGCCAATTCTGACTGAAGAGGCTTGTCCCACCATACCCGGCATTCCCTGGGCGTACAAACTGGCTTTCATCCCCCTGTACCCGAGTTCAAACTGAATGACATCCGGATAGCTTCCCCTTTCCATATCCACTGCTTCGACAAATTCCCTTCTTGCAGAAGGCAGGTATTTTTGCAGAACAAAACGGATGTTACCTGTCTGCATGAGCTTTCCCGGCAGGAATGGGATCGTATCCCCGGCCTGATAAAGGGTGGATTCACCACCTCCCATGGTCATGATACTCAGTTCAGCATCGCATAGCGCGTACAGATTTTCCCCTGAAGAAAAGACCCTTAATTGCGCCGGGACCGACGGAGCATTCAGGCTCACGGTCAATCCCGGAACCGATCTCGCCTCGCCACCCGGTATTGCGAGCTGGTATTGTCTTCCCGCCACAAGGATCAGCTGCATCAGCGGATCGCCACCCGGGAAAGCAGTATATTGCTCCACTGCATTACTGATCACGCCCACTGAACGCACGGTCAGCTTTTCACCACCCGGACGCAGGCTTGCCCTGAAAGCACGGGGTGTAAGCGGAGAGAGACGCACGGCGCGCGAATAATAAACCGTATCGCCCCCTGTCGTGGCACTGATATCAACAAGGGTCGAGCTGCCGATCATCAGATCGGTGGCAGAGCCTTCCCTGATCCTCATGGTGCCTTCTGTGCTAATGTACCGGGTAATGGCTGCTCCGGCAAGGATGAGGAGAAATGCAACATGGAAAACCAGTACGGTCAGGCGGCCTGGAAGAAAGAAACGGTTCCTCACCAGGTTTCCGGCCAGGTTTACCGCGATAAGGAAAAGCAGCACTTCGAACCAGCGTGTTCCGTATACTACTGCCCAGGCTGTTGCTGTGCCATAAGCGCTTTCAATGAAGGTGGCTGTGGCCAGAACAAGGATCAGAATTATGAAAAGCAGCCCGAAAAAAGGCATGGATACAAGGAAAGAAAGTCGTTTCACAGCAGGGATATTTACTAATTCAACAAAAAATGCCGGGTCTTATACTCCAAGCAAAAATGATCCGGCCTGGTAAAATACGAAACTAACGAACCAGGCGATAAATGTAGTATAAAAAAGAACAAATCCGGCCCATAACCAGCTGTCCGATTCCCGTCTCACCGCAGCAATCACCGCAACACAAGGCAGATACAGAAGAACAAACAGCAAAAGTGAAAAACCTGTTAATTTATTAAATACAGGTTTTCCCTTATCCGGACCCGATAACCAGAGCTGTTCCCTGAGCTTTTCCTGAAGTGAAACCGTTGATTCCGCGGTGTCGCCCGACTGATAAAGCACGCCCATGGTGGACACCACCACTTCCTTGGCTGCAAAACCCGTAAGCAGGCTTACCCCAATCTTCCAGTCGAAACCCAGAGGTCTGAACACCGGTTCAATAGCTTTCCCGATCTGCCCAATATAAGACCTGCTCTGCCTTTCGGCTTCCCGCTCCGATTCCAACTGCCGGATCCTGCCTGCAAGGGAATCGGCAGAAAGTATGGCGACACCGGCATCTCCCTTTTCACTCTGGAGGATGGCAAGGCTGGTTTTTTCCCTGGAAATAAGCTGATCGTATTCCCGTGTCACTTCATTTTCCCTCGGAAAATATCCAAGTGCCCAGATAATGAGGGATCCCACAAGGATCACACCTCCCATCTTTTTCAGATAGTGCTCCCCTTTCATCCACATATGACGGGTGATCATCCTGGCAGAAGGTCTGCGGTAGCCCGGCAGTTCCATGACAAACGGGGCTTCGCGGTCCCTGAAAAGTATTCTTTTAAACAACACAGCCATGATCAGCGAGAAGAGAACTCCGATCATGTAAAGTAGAAAGATCATATTGCCCGCATTTCCCGGAAACACTGCGCCGGCAATAACCAGATAAACGGGCAGACGGGCAGAGCACGACATAAAGGGAATAATCAGCATCGTAAGCAGCCGGTCGGTCCGGTTTTCAAGGGTGCGGGTGGCCATGATGGCCGGCACGTTGCATCCGAAGCCCATAACGAGGGGAATAAACGACTTGCCATGCAAGCCGAACAGGTGCATGACCTTGTCCATGATAAAAGCGGTGCGCGCCATGTAACCCGTATCTTCCATCAGCGAAATGAAAAAGAAGAGGATCAGTATGTTGGGAAGAAAAACAATGACGCCGCCAACACCCCCGATGACCCCGTCGACCAGCAGGTCGCTGATCATTCCAGGAGGGATAACGGACCTGATTAGTTGTCCGAGCGCATCAACGCCGGATTCGATCCACTGCATGGGATAATGCCCCAGGGTGAAAGTTGAGTGGAACATGATCCACAGGAAAGCAATAAAAATGGGGAACCCGAGATACTTATGGGTAAGGATCCTGTCTATTTTCTCAGACCTGGACAGTCCCTTGCTTTCCTTGCAACGAACGCAGGTTTCACGTATGGCTCCCGAAATAAAACCGTAGCGGGCACCGGCGATCAAGGTATCGGATTCCTCCCGGTACAGGGATTCCAGCCTTGCCACCTCATCCTGAACCAGCAGGTGCAGTTCAATGAAATTGGGAACTTCCGACAGCAGGTGCTTTGCATGGTCATCCTTTTCCAGCAGCTTTATAGCCAGATAACGGGTGGAATACCTGTCGGCAAAGGAGGGATTTTTCCTGATCTCCTGCTGAATCCGCAAAACCGAAGCCTGCACTTCCTCCCCGTAATTGATGTGAATATGCCGGATCACCGGTTCCGTACTTTCATAAACCGAAATGATCCGGTTCAGCAGACGATAGATCCCTTTACCCCTGGTACTGATGGTCGGCACCACCGGAATACCCAGTAACTCGCCCAGCAGGGCCGTATTAACAACATCGCCCTTCAGCCTCAGGTCATCGAACATGTTCAGGGCCATAATAACCGTGATATCCATGTCGATCAACTGGGTGGTCAGGTAAAGGTTCCTTTCGAGATTGGCGGCATCGACCACATTGACAACAATATCCGGCTTTTTCTCAAGAATATGTTCCCGCACGGCCATCTCTTCGAAACTATAGGCTGTAAGAGAGTATGTCCCCGGAAGGTCGGTGATCCTGAAATGGTAACCCCGGTAGTCGAAAACGGCACTTTTGATGTCAACCGTTACCCCGGGATAGTTTCCCACGTGCTCATGTGAACCTGAGACCCTGTTGAAGAGCGTGGTCTTTCCGCAGTTCGGATTTCCGACAAGCGCGACTTCAATGGTCCGGCTCCTGTCCCGCGCTACATCCTTCAGTATCCGTTCGGCAGGGATCCCTCCGGGGGTTTGCTGCAACACTTCCATTGAAGCTTCCTCGTGGGTAATTACTTCAATTAGGCTTGCTTCACTCCGACGCAGGGAAATCTTACTGTCAAGAATCTCATATTCAACAGGATCCTTCAGGGGAGCCGATTTTACCACCCTGACAGACCTCCCCTTCACGAAGCCCATTTCGGTAATCCTTTTCCGGAAAGCACCGCGACCCCGGATCTTCGTTATGACAGCTGAATCGCCGTTATGAAGATCGTTTAAAGTCATCCTGTTAAAATTGCTGCCATTGAAAAAAATCCAATTCCTCCACCTTTTCCGCTTACCAATCCATCTTTCTCTGGAAACCTTCCATACTTACCCCAAAAAACCTGAAAGCCCCTCCTTCCTATAAGTCTGCAGAAGTCCGGACTAACACCCTGAGTTTCCTGCCGGCAAATATTTCTGCATCAATTGGCCGGCAATAATCCACTTCATCAGAAACAGAATGCAAAATTAATGGGAATAGCTGCCGCCTCAATACCTAATAACTGGTATTTTACCCTATCCGGGATCCAAATCAAGTCGCTACAGCGCTTTGCGTGCACCTGGCATAAGCCTGAAATTTCAGGACATTCACCGGCCTGAATTCTCAGGGACTGAGAAAAAGATAAAAAACTTGTATTTTTAAACACACAAAAACGAAAATTATGTCCGGTTTACTGTACGCCTTACTGCTCCCTTTCCTGATGCTGACGCTCCCTTCGCAGGACGAGCCCTACCTGGAAAGGGAACTGAAAATGAATGCCCCCCTCACATCGGTCGCTGTGTCTCCCGATGGATCCCTGGTATTATTCGGCATGAATGAAGGTTCCTTCGGGATGATCAGCGACAGCACCGGCGCCATTGTCTTTTTAAACAAAGAAGCATTCACCAAGGCGGTCAATGCCCTTTCTTTCAGTCCCAGGATGGATTTTATCCTGGCGGCAGGTGCAAACCAGATCAAACTTTACCGCCCCGACGGTAACCAGGTAGCCCAGTGGAAGCCTCACGCCACCACGATCTGGACTGCTTCCCTGTCGCCTGACGGTAAGTACGCCGTAAGTGCGGAGTTCAACAAAACCTTCAGGCTTTGGGATGTATACAGCGGAGAAGTTATTGAAAACATGCGTGGACACGACGATGTAACCCTCGCGGTGACTTTCAGCCCCGATACCCGGCTGATTGCTTCGGGTTCGGTGGATAAAACGATCAGAATCTGGGACCGTGATTCACTGAAGGTAATGCGGGTCTTTAACGGACATGCCCTGGAGATCTATGATCTGAAATTCAGTCCCGATGGCAGAACCCTTGCCTCAGCTTCGAAAGATAAAACCATCAGGCTATGGGATGTGGAAACCGGTAATCTTTTGCATATCCTCAAAGGACATACCGACTATGTCATGGAAGTAGCCTTTACCCCCGACGGACGGTATCTTTTATCAGCCTCTGCCGATCAGACCGTTAGGCTCTGGGATGTGGCACAGGGAGAGGAAATCTACAGCTATATCGGCCACGATGCAGCGGTGATGGACCTTTCGGTGCTGCCCGACGGAAAAGCCTTTTATACTGCATCGATGGATGCCTGTCTCAGGAAATGGGACATTGATCCGGAGATCTTCGTACTACGGTATTTCGGCGAAGAATATTCGGCCACCCTGGCTGAGAATCATCTGTTTGATGAAAGAAGAAAGGGCGAGTCGAAGGGCGATTACGAATCGAGGATGGAAAGTGCCGCCAGGAAAAAAGCCGGAATAGTTTCAGAGTTCTATGCCAGGTACCTGGAAAGATTCAGCCCGGTCCCTGCCCAATAACATGGCTTGAAACCTTTCACCTGAAAGCTTTAGTGCATAATTTTACCTGGTCATGAACTGGGTACTTCCCTCCTATAACATTAAACTCCTTTACATCCATGTAAAGGAAAAGGACGACTAAGTGTCGTCGGGAGATACCTGATCTTTCCCATCTTCTCTGCCGGTTCACCCTGCGGATCCAGCATGCTGCTTTTCTTACCCTGCAGCCTGTTGCCTTGCAGCACCTGAACTCATACCTTCGCCAGACTTTTCAAACTAAAACAGAGAAAAAATGGAACTTCCCTTCGCAGAACCCTATAAGATAAAAATGACCGAACCCATTTACCGCTCGGAGCCTTCCGAGAGGGAAAAATGGATCCGCGCAGCCGGTTATAACCTGTTCAGGCTGAAAAGCGACCAGGTGTACATCGATCTTCTCACCGACAGCGGGACCGGTGCCATGAGCCAGGAGCAATGGTCAGCCATCATGTCGGGAGATGAATCCTATGCAGGCAGCCGGTCTTTTTTCGAACTCAGGGACACGATCACGGAGCTTACGGGCTTCCCTCATGTCCTCCCCACACACCAGGGCCGTGCCGCCGAAAACGTGCTGTTTTCCGTAATGATAAAGGAGGGAGACCTTGTGCCCGGAAATGCACATTTCGACACCACCAAGGGACATATTGAGTTTCGCAAAGCCGTGGCTTTCGATTGTACGATCGATGAAGCCGCCGATTCACGGATTGATCATCCCTTTAAAGGAAATGTGGACATCCGGAAAATGGAAAACCTCGTGGAGGTTTACGGAAGAAAAAAAATCCCCATGATCATCGTGACGATCACCTGCAATTCGACCGGCGGACAACCGGTGAGCATGGCCAATCTGAAACAGGTCAGGGCTTTTGCCGACCGGTACGAAATCCCCGTTATCTTCGACTCTGCAAGGTTTGCAGAAAACGCCTGGTTTATCAAACAACGTGAAGAGGGATACCGGGACCGTTCCATCAGGGAGATCGTAAAAGAGATGTTCAGCTATGCCGACGGCATGACCATGAGCAGCAAGAAGGACGGGCTGGTGAACATCGGGGGTTTCATCGCTCTGCGGGATGAAAAACTTTACCGGGAGGCTTCCACCTTTAATATCATGTACGAAGGATACCTGACCTATGGTGGAATGGCAGGAAGGGATATGGCCGCACTGGCCAGAGGCCTTATGGAGAGCACCACCGAAACTTATCTCGACAGCAGGATCGGGCAGGTGCGCTACCTGGGCGAAAAACTAAAATCCTTTCATGTGCCTGTACTTGAGCCCTTTGGCGGTCATGCAATCTTTGTTGATGCCATCAGGTTTCTCCCCCATGTACGAAAAGAGGAATTTATTGCCCAGACGCTCGCCATCGAGATATACAGGGAAGGCGGAGTGCGCGGAGTGGAGATCGGGACGCTGCTTGCCGACCGTGATCCGCAGACCCGGGAAAACCGCTATCCGGCTCTGGAGATGGTCAGGCTGACGATACCCCGGCGGGTTTATACCTCGGATCATATGGATTATGTAGCCGTGGTGCTGGGTAATGTATATGAAAGAAGAGACAGTATCAGGAAGGGTTACCGGATTATTTCCGAAGCCCCGATAATGAGGCACTTCACCATCGAACTGGAGAAAGTCTGACGATCTGCCATAAAAGCAGCTTGAAAATGGCTCCTGGGGGCCGGATCAGGGAACGAGTTTTACCGAACGGTCTTCGATCATTCCCTGCAACTGGCTCAGTAGCGACTGTTCCATCGGATCGATATGGCCATCAGCGGTAGCCTGGTGAAGTATTTCATCATACTCTGCCCTGGTGAGTTTACCATCGTCTATCGCCTTTTCAATTTTTGCGCGTAAAATATCTGCGCTCCGGGTATGTCTTGTTGTATCCATTTTTTAAATAAAACTTAAGCAAAGATACGGAGTAAATATAAGTCAATAACACTTTTTTTTGCCTATTGTTCTGTCCCGCCCCGGGTCAGACCGATCCGGTCTCCAAAGTACTGGGCAATCCTGGCCCTGAGAGCCTCCGGCGCTACCGGTTTTACCACATAATCATTGCATCCGGCTTTTATTGCTTTTTCACGGTCTCCTGACAGGGCATAGGCCGACTGTGCTATGATCACCACTTCCGGGTTCATCTCCCTGATCCGCCTTGTGGCTTCATAGCCGTCCATATCCGGCATTTTTATATCCATCAGCACAAGGTCAAAGCCGGGATGTTCTTTAAACCGGCGGACAGCCTCTCCCCCGGTAGAAGCACAGACGACCGCGCTGGCAAAATCCTGGGCCATGATACTGAGCAGGTTCATCGAGACCTCTTCATCCTCGGCAATCAATACCCTGATTCCGGCAGGCGATGATTCCCGGAAGCCATTGTCATTCTCCTCCTTGTCTTGCTCTGCCTTTTCAGAAGCAATGTACGGTATGGTAAAATAAAAGTCAGATCCCTGATTGACTACAGACTCGACCCGTATGGTTCCTCCCAGCATCTCCACATAGGCCCGGGAAATTGAAAGACCCAGGCCGGCACCTTCATAGTTTTTGGTCATGGAAAGATCGGCCTGCACAAAGCGCTCGAAAATGGAATCCAGTTTCTCTTCAGGTATTCCGGTCCCGCTGTCGCTGACAAAAAATTCGAGCACCTGGTCCCTGAGTTCATAACCGAAGCGTATGGATCCCTTAAAGGTGAATTTCACTGCATTTTTAACCAGGTTTATCAGGATGGCAAGCAGTTTTTCCCTGTCGGTTTCAATGTATGAATGCGGGGGCTCAAGTGTTTTGCTGACGGAGATGCTCAAACCCTTGCCGGAAACTTCCGGACCGAAGAAATCATGTACATAATCCAGTTGTTCATTGATATCCACCGATGACAGTTCCACCTCCATCTGTCCCGACTCAACTTTCGAAATATCAATAAGATCGTTGATGATACTGAGCATTCTTAAGCCGCTCTTCCGGATGATATCGAGATACTCATCTTTTTTCTCCCCGGTCAGATCGCTCCTTTTCAGTAGTTCGGCAAAACCCAGGATCCCGTTCATGGGCGTCCTGATCTCGTGACTCATATTAGCAAGGAAAGCCGATTTAAGCCGATCCGACTCCTGGGCTTTTTCAAGGGCGACGCGGAGTTCCTCCTCGGCACGGTATCGCTCCGTCATGTCTCTTATGAAGGTCTGATAGGTTGAATCAGGCATCAGCTTTGTGTTCATTTCAATCGGGATCAGCCTGCCATCCCTGGTCTTTAACAGCCGGTTGTTTCTCACGGTTTCGCCCTGTTGAAGCAGGTCGTATCTGAGGGGAACTTTCGATAGTTCTTCATCGGAGAAAAGCGCCCGGATATTGCAGCTGAGCAATTCTTCCTTGCTGTAACCTGTGAGCCTTGCCGCCTGCTCATTGACGCCGATGATGGCTCCGTTCGGATCTCCCAGCAGGATGGCATCCACAGCCAGATCGATCAGTGATTTGAATTTAAGTTCACTCTGCTGAAGTGCGCTTTCCGCTTCCCTCCGTTCTGAAATATCTTCCACAATCCCAATACCGCCGTCCACCTCACCGTTTTCATTAAAGACGGCGTTAAACATAACCCTGACCGGCGTAGTCTTATTCCCGGTTACCGAGGTGTAATCCCCTTCATAAACTGTGGTTTTCCCCTCAAGGGTTCCTGCAAGGTTGGCAACGATCTGTTTGTTCTGCAACCGGTGCATATCCAGTCCTATCAGGGCCTTTCGCGATGAACCGATGATCCCGATGAATATGTCGTTGCATTCGGTAATGATCCCCTGGCTGTTGAACTGGAAGATGCCCAGGGGGGCATTCTCAAAAATTGAGCGGTACTTTTCCTCGCTCTGTCTGGTCTGGCGGAGTGAGTCCTTACGTGCAGAAATATCCCTTGCGATAATAACGATACCTGAGGGTTCTTCGCTATGATTCCGGATAAATTCAACATTCACTTCCATGTCGAATTCAGAGCCATCGACCCTTCTGGCTGTATATTCTGCCGGACCACTTACACCGTATTTCATCAGAAGATCAAATCTCCGGCGCACGGTGTCATGCTCACTGCTCCGGATGAAGTCCAGGATCGAACGGCCAAGGATCTGGTCCTCATTATTATAGCCAAAAGCTTCGTAGGTTTTCGGAGAAACGAAATAGATGTTCAGCTGGAGGTCGGCGAAAATGATGAGATCGGGTGATGCATTGAAAATGGAACGGTAAACGGCTTCTGTCTCGAGAAGTTCCCTTTCCATTTTTTTCTTGTCGCTTATATCAAAAATAATGGAATGGATGTACTCCCTGTCATTCATATAAACCGTGGCAGAGAACACTTCCACATCCCTTACGGATCCATCGGCCCGGCGGTGCCGGAACTCAAAGTGGCTTTTCCGGTCGGGACGGATGGAGTTAATGATCTCTCTGATTTTTTGCGGATCAAGGGTATTGATCTGTTCAATGCGCATTGTTCTCATCTCCTCCCTTGACCAGCCATAGAACTGGAGTGCCGACTGATTGACCTCCAGAATCTGTCCTGTTTCCCGGTCAAATATTAATTGAACAGCACTTTGATCTTTCGAAAATGCTGTCATGGAATAACTATCCAGGTTTGTACCCCTTTTAACCATAGTAGTTTTAATCACACCCTGCGAATCCCGGCTCTGCTTAACTCCCGGCCGGTTTACCTGTCCCTCAGAACCGGCGAAGCCGGATGAAAGCAATTTGCTAATTTTTTTTGACTTTTTTCATTATAAAGAAAGAAAACAGCAAAGGTTTTAATGAAGTAAACTGCATTTCAAAAAGCGGGAGTATTCAGGCAGAACCGGTTCCGTAAGCTGGTTCAGTCATAAAAGGCTGATGGCAGATTATCTTACCGACGTGTCGCAAATACGGACCTGACGATTAACATTTAACACGTTCATTTGTTAAACCGAAGTTATTCAGCAGGTGCCGAAGGATTGAGGCGAACTATCTGAATTAGTTGGGTTAAAAAGAACAGAAGAATTTTTAAGAATATTCGTATTTGCCGATAATAACACGATCTTTGCGCCCCGGAAATAATTATGAAGGATTTTACAGAAGGAAAGATTGGAAAGCAGATCATGGCTTTCGCCATGCCCATGCTTATTGGACAGCTTTTTCAGCAGTTATACAGCTTTGTTGACCAGATTATTGTAGGCAGGTTCCTTGGCAAGGAAGCCCTGGCTGCAGTTGGTGCTTCTTTTCCGATAATCTTCACCCTGATCGCCTTGATCGTGGGTATAGCATCGGGAGGGACAGTAGTGATCTCCCAGTTTTTCGGTGCAAAGAATTTTGAAAAGGTCAAACGTGCCATTGATACACTTTTCATTATCCTGGCAGGTGCGGCAGTGCTCCTGACCGCGATAGGCATCACATTTTCCGAACAGATATTCACGCTGATCCAGCTTCCCCCAGAGATCCTTCCCCAGGCAAACACCTACCTGACGATCTATATTTCCGGGCTTTTCGTTTTTTTCGGATATAACGCCATTGCCTCAGTTCTGAGGGGAATGGGTGATTCCATGACACCTCTCTGGTTCCTGATTATTGCCACCGTGCTGAATATCGGACTTGATCTTCTGTTCATCCTGGTGTTCAAAATGGGCGTGGCGGGAGCAGCCATCGCAACGGTGATCTCACAGGGTGTTGCCTTCGTGGTGGCAGTGATCTATCTCAATAAACATCACCCGGTAATCAAGTTTAATATCAGGGATTTTTCTTTCGACCGGGAAATTTTCCGGCAAAGCATCCGGATCGGACTGCCAACCGGCCTGCAACAGACCTTCGTCGCCGTTGGGATGCTGGCACTGATGGGAATCGTTAATACTTTTGGAACGGACGTGGTGGCTGCTTACACCGCTGCCGGACGGATCGATAGTCTGGCCGTGATCCCCTCCATGATCTTTTCACAGGCCCTCTCGACCTTTGTCGGACAGAATATCGGCGCCAACCGCATTGAAAGGGTCAGTTCCGGGATGTGGAAGACCATGATAATGTCATATGCCATTGCCCTGGTCATGACCCTGGTTATAATTGTACTTAAAAAGCCCCTGATGGGTATGTTCACGGAAGATGCCGATGTAATCCGGATCGGCGGCGAATATCTGACGATTGTATCCTCTTTCTATCTCTTTTTCACCACTATGTTTATCCTGAACGGCGTGATGCGCGGTGCAGGCGACACGCTGGTGCCGATGTTTTTCTCTCTTTTCTCGCTCTGGATCATACGTATCCCGGTAGCCTATTTCCTTTCACGGCATATCGGTGAAGCGGGGATCTGGTGGTCGATCCCGGTAGGCTGGGGAGCGGGAATGGTTCTGCAGATCCTATATTACCGCATGGGCCTCTGGAAACGCAAATCAGTTGTAAGACCGGAAATACTTGCAGAAGATTTACCCGATTAGCCCTGCGGAACCGAAAAGGAAAAGGTACTGCCCTCCCCTTCTTCACTGCTCACGGAGATCCGGCCTCCGTTCAGTTTAACAAACTCTGAGCAGAGGATCAGCCCAAGACCTGTGCCCGACTCTTCCTGCGTTCCGGGGGTTGAATAGGCATGGCCGATCCGGAATAGCGTATCAAGCCGGCTGGCCGGAATTCCGAGGCCTGTGTCACTGACCGAAATTACGGCCATCTGCTTTCCGCCTTCGTTCTCCAATGATGACCCGATGGTTATGCCCCCGTCGTCGGAGGTAAACTTGATACCATTGGAAATCAGATTTCTGATTACCGTTTCCAGCATATTCCTGTCGGCAAATACCATCTGGCCGTTGCCGATCTGGTTGTCGATCCGTATATTCTTCTTCTCGGCCCCCTGCCTGAGCAACTGAATTACACTCTCTACCACCGGACGTATCTCAAAGACGGAGGGTTCAAAATCGATCTTCCCACCCTGGGCTCTCGACCAGATCAGCAGGTTTTCCAGCAGGGCATAGGCAGCACGGGCAGAATCATACAGGGTGGTAATCAGGATTTCCTTTCTTTCTTCGGAATAAGTGCCGAACCTGGTGTTCAGCAATTCGGCCAGCGTCAGGATTGCACCCATCGGGTTCTTAAGATCATGGGAGATGATGGAAAAGAATTTATCCTTGGTTCTATTCAGATCCAGCAGGTCATCCCTCATCTGTTTGATTGACAGATGCGTTTTAACCCTGGCTACCAGTTCCACACTTTCAAAAGGCTTGGTTACATAGTCGACCGCCCCGAGACTGAATCCCTTCACAATGTCCTCCTTGTCCACCCTGGCTGTAAGGAAGATCACAGGAATATTCCGGGTTTCATCCTTCATCTTCAACCTCCTGCAGGTCTCAAAGCCATCCATTTCAGGCATCATCACATCAAGAAGGATCAGGTCCGGAAGTGCTTCCTCTACAAACTCCAAAACCTGGATACCGTTGGAAGCAAAAGCGATCTCTGTTTCCACCTCCTGCCTGAGAATACTGCCCAGCAACTGAAGGTTCTTCGGAACATCATCAGCCACAAGTATTAAAGGTCTCCTTTTTTCTTCAGTCATTTCGCGTCTCTTTTTCCTGAGAATTCTTCAGTTCAGCCAGCAATGAAGGGAATGAATCCAGATCAGGAACCAGTTTCTCCAGGTCGATGTTTTTCGACTCTTCCTTGATCCTTTCGGCCCAGTCAATCAGGGGATAGATTCGGTGTTCCATTCCGAAAAGCGAGAGTTCATGTGCAAAGGACTCAATTTTACCGAGGATCATGGTTTTTTTGAGTTTTTCATAAACCGGCAGATAGACCGATTCCAGTTCCATGCTCAGCTCAGGTAGGCGGCCAAGTGTTTCTTTTTCCATTTCCCGAAGTTTCGCGGTCTCTTTCAGCGTTTTCCTGCTCATGGATCCTTTCAGGAAATTCAGCAGGGTGGAAAGTAGTTGATCAAGACTTACGGGTTTGAAAAGAAAACTATCGTAAAGAGAGTTTTCATGTATATCGCGACCGGAAATAACAACGGAGGCGGTGAGCGCAATGACGGGGATATGGCTGGTCGCCGGATCGGTCTTAAGGATCTGAGTTGCCTCTTCTCCTCCCATCACGGGCATTTTGATATCCATGATGACCAGATCCGGTTTCCTTTCCCTGCATATCCTGAGTGCTTCCTCTCCGTTTACTGCTTCAAGAACTGTGAATGGAAAATCCTCCAGATAGCCCCGGAGCAGGATCCTGTTCATGGCAACATCATCGGCCACCAGGATGGTTGCCGGCTCAAAGTCGACTTTCCCCATCAAACTGATTTCCTCGTCCTCTGCCGGACCACTTACCTCCTGAACGCCATCAAAAACAAGTTTAAAAAGGCTTCCGCTGTTGCCGGGATAATCTTCAGCCCTCCGGCTGATCAGAATGATCTCACCTCCCATCATTTCAACAAGTCGCCGGGTAATCGCCAGCCCGAGTCCGGTTCCCCCGAATTTGAACTGATCCTGCCCTTTCATCTGACGGAAAGAATCAAAGATGTGCTGTTGCTCACTTTCGGGAATTCCGATCCCGGTATCTTCCACCTCAATACTGAGTTGCAGGGTTCCCGGTTCCTTTTCTGAATCTTTCACAGCGGCTCTGAGGATGATTCCCCCTGTTTCGGTGAATTTTACGGCATTCCCCACCAGGTTCAACAGGATCTGACGGATTCGCAGTTCATCAAGAAGAAGTGCCCCCGGAAAGTCGCTTCCCGTTTCCAATGTCAGGAACAGGGCCTTCTTCTCCGCGTTGTACCTGAAAATATTCTCCATCTCCTGCATGATCTTTTGCAGATCGACAGGTGCTTTGAAGATCTCCATTTTTCCAGCCTCTATCTTCGACAGGTCGAGAATGTCGTTGATCAGCTGCAGTAATGCCTTACCACTGGAAGTGATGGAACTGACATACTGCCTTAATTCATTCTGTTCAAGATGATTGGAGAGCAATTCGGTAAATCCCAGGATAGAATTCATGGGGGTACGGATCTCATGGCTGATATTAGCCAGAAACTCGCTTTTGGCACGGTTTGCCGAATCGGCCAGTTCCTTGGCTTCCAGCAATTCTTCCGTGGCCTGTTTCAGGCGGGTAATGTCGGTATGTGAACCGGCCATCCTTACTGGAATACCGTGCTCATCGCGCAAACAGTCGGCCCGGGCAAGTATCCAGCGGTATGTTCCGTTCCTGTGTAGCAGACGAAACTCCTGTTCATACTTCAGCGACTTCCCTTCAAGATAGCTTTCAAGGACCGACATCACGCGCTGGCGGTCGTCGGGATGCAAACGATCCCGGAATATCTCCATGCGGGTTTCCAGTTCATCATCCCGGTACCCCAGTTGTTCCTTCCACTGCGGTGAAAGATATAGGCTGTTCTTCTGTATGTTGTAATCAAAAATCCCGTCATTTGCCCCTCGAACTGCCACCTGAAAACGTTCTATACTGGATTTTAGATCCTCCTGGGTTCTGACAAATTCGGTCAGGTCATTAAATATGGAAACGATGCTTCCTGATGACAGTTTATACAGGTAGCTTTCCCTCCAGCCACTTATGCGCGGGTCCTGATAGGGATAGGGATCAAGCTTTTGTACCCCGCCCTTCCGGTGCACCTCTTCAAGAACCCTGTAATAGCCTGATTCCACTATCCCGGGAAACATTTTTTTCAGCGGCTGCCCCAGCACCTCCTGCCTCCTGATCCGTTCGATCTCTTCTGCAGCCCTGTTAAAACCTTCAAAAATAAAATCCTCCGCCGCTTCGTCCCATCTGAAATGGACAATACCATTCGGACTGTTCTCAAAGAGTTCCCGGTAAGATTCTTCACTTTTAGCAGAAAGCAGCTTCTGCCTTATAAGATCGCTCTCAATCTCCTTCTGCCGGGAGATGTCGACAAAACTGGACAGCATATATTCTTTTCCCCTGATATAAACCCGGGTCAGGGTATTCAAAATGGGGATTTTACGTCCATCGGTATTCCGGATCCAGCCCTCGGTATTATGGACCGCTTCATCACCGGAACATTCCGGACAGGCGGCGGCTTCATCGGTGCAGATAAAATGATGGCAATCCCTGCCAAGCACTTCCTCCCGCTGAAGACCGATCAAATCAAGGGCATAGGGATTGATCTCCGAAACGCTCCTGCTTTCGGCATCGATGAGTATGAGGCCGGCCCTGACATAATACAGGATCACGGCTGCCCCGATGATACTTTCGGAATAATCGCGGCTAAGATCACGCTCCGGGTAGTAGACTGCCTCATGCCGGGCCTGAGCCTTTTCCAGGATCGAGGCAAGCTTTGTCAGTGTTGCATCAGAAGCATCAGCCGACAGGGAAAGACATTCCCCTTCGGACAATTCTGCCTTAAGAACCTCCTTCAATCCTCTTATGAGTTCTTCCTGTCCCCGCTGCACCATGATCTTTACCTGCTCAGAATCAGAATATTTAATTTCCGGCAATGTACGGACTAAAGCAGATACGGGTCAACCGGGAAATTCCTGATCTCATACGTAATAACACCTGTTTTCTCATCCGAAATACTTAAATTTACCGCCTGCAACCAACTTTTCCATATGATTCGATCCATGACAGGTTTCGGAAAGGCCGAAAGTGTTCTGCCCGAAAAAAAGATAAGCGTTGAACTGCGATCACTGAACAGCAAACAGGCTGATATAAACGTTAGAATACCCCAGTTTTACAGGGAAAAGGAAGTAGAACTCCGACAATTGATCACCGCCAGGCTGGAACGGGGAAAGATCGACCTGAATATCAACTATGATCTACTGGGCGAAGATCATGCAGGAGAAATAAACAAACCATTGGTTATCAGTTATTTTAACCAGCTTCAAAAGGTTGCGGGTGAACTTGGGATCCAGGGAGGTGAACAACTTCTTGCAGCCGTTCTTCGCATGCCCGAGACGGTAAAAACCACCCGGCAGGAACTTGGCGAGGAGGAATGGAAAATCGTTGTTGGCACCCTGGAAAAGGCGATCGAAGAACTCGACCGTTTTCGTATGCAGGAAGGACGTACCCTGGAGAAAGACCTCCGGATGCGCATAGGGATCATCCTTGAAAAACTGGCTGCCGTATCGGCTTTTGAAGACGACAGGATGCAAAAGATCAGGGAGAGGATTGGCGGTAGCCTGGAGAATTTTCTGGGTAAAGACGGGATCGATACCAACCGGCTCGAGCAGGAACTGATCTACTACCTGGAGAAACTGGATATCACCGAAGAAAAAGTTAGGCTGAAAACCCACTGCGAGTATTTCCTGGAAACCCTGCAGGTGGAGGAGGCGCCGGGTAAAAAGCTCGGATTTATTTCCCAGGAAATCGGCCGGGAGATCAATACCCTGGGATCAAAGGCAAACCAGACGGATATTCAGAAACTGGTTGTGGAAATGAAGGATGAACTGGAAAAAATAAAGGAACAGATTCTCAATCTCCTGTGATGAAGGGAAAACTGATCATCTTTTCAGCGCCCTCCGGTGCAGGTAAATCAACAATTGTAAGACATCTCCTGTCATGCGGACTCCCGCTTGAATTCAGCGTCAGTGCCACTTCGAGGAAACCCAGAGGTTCGGAGAAGAACGGGGTGGAATACTATTTCCTTTCACCGGATGAATTCAGGGAAAAAGTTCGACTGGGCGAATTCATGGAATGGGAAGAGGTCTATCCCGATCAGTTTTACGGTACCCTGAAAAGTGAAGCAGAAAGGATCTGGAACAGGGGTAAACACATACTTTTTGATATTGATGTCATGGGAGGTCTCAACCTCAGGAAACAGTTCCCGGGGAGCTCACTGGCTGTGTTTGTTTCACCGCCTTCTCTCGAAGTTCTGGAAAAAAGACTACGCGAGCGGGGTACCGATTCGGAAGAAGCTGTCGCAAAACGGATCGGGAAAGCCGGACAGGAAATGGCATACGCCGGCGAATTCGATGTGGTTCTTGTAAACGATATCCTGAAAGAAACCCTCATA
Source organism: Bacteroidota bacterium (assembly GCA_049325415.1). Classification (GTDB taxonomy): domain Bacteria; phylum Bacteroidota; class Bacteroidia; order Bacteroidales; genus JBMOLL01. Next base: position 30,432 of record JBMOLL010000058.1, read on the forward strand.
AACGCTGAGAAGCTCGTCCGCGACTTTCTTCAGATGGACAACTGATCCCCTGACCGGCAGCCATATTGAAGTGCTAACCACCCCGTTGCGTTTAACTTTTGTTATCTTTGAGTGACAAAAGACGGGATCATGAAAACAGAAAGAAGCTATTCCCCTCTGGCCCTTGTGTTGCTGACGGGTCTCCGTTTCGCCATCGGCTGGCACCTGTTCTATGAAGGCCTGGTCAAACTGATGGACCCTGCCTGGACCTCCCTTTCCTTTCTAACCAATGCCCGCGGACCCCTGTCGGGTATCCTGCATCACCTGGCCTCCTCCGACACTTTGTTGCGCGCAACGGACCTCGCCAACGAGTTCGGCCTGCTGCTGATCGGCACCGGGCTGATTCTCGGTTTATTTTCCAGGGCAGCCGCATGGTCGGGCATCGTTTTATTATTCCTGTATTACTTCGCCTATCCCCCTTTCGGTTCCTCCCTTTCCCTGGCCCCGGCAGAAGGCAGCTACCTGCTGATCAATAAAAACCTGATCGAGATCCTGGCGCTGGCTGTGCTCCTCCTCTTCCCGACAGAACGGCTTACCGGTCTCGACAGACTATTGTTCAGAAAAAAGAAAGAAACCACCTCCGCGCCGAAGCATGAAACAGCCGAAACCGGGAATCAACAGGGCGTTACGGGCAGACGCGAGATCCTGAAAAGCCTTGCAACTGCCCCGTTTTTCGGCGCACTGCTCTGGGGTGCCTTCAGATCAAAACAGTGGGAAAGTGTCGACGCGGTTACCGGCGCAACGATATCGCTGAATGTCAAAGGTCTGAAAGACCTGAATGAAACCCTTCCCAAAGGAAAGATCAAAGGAATCGAATTCAGCCGGATGATCCTGGGGGCCAACCTGATCTCAGGCTATGCCCACGCCCGTGATCTCCGCTATGCCAATTCCCTTTTCAAAGCCTACAATACCAACCGTAAGGTATTTGAGACCCTTCAGCTCTGCGAGGCATCAGGGATCGATACGATCTGTGTAACAAACGGGAACAATGAGGTCCTGAAACTCTACCGGAGATACTACGGGAGCGATATAAAAACTATTTTCCAGATCTTCCCGGCACAATACGGACAAACGGAATTCAAGCCCGACGAATACAAAAAGGACATCGACCTGGCGGCAGAAAACGGAGCAACAGCCATGTATGTACAGGGCGGTGTTGCCGATTCGCTGCTCAGGCAAAACAGGCTTGATATCATTCTCCGATCGGTTGAATATATCCGTTCCCTGGGCTTTTCTGCCGGGGTAGGTGGTCACTCCATTCTTGTGCCCATGGCTGTCGAAAAAGAGGGGGGCGGTGCAGATTTTTATGTAAAGACGGCCCATCACGACCGGTACTGGTCGGCTCACCCACGGGAATTCAGGGAAGAGTTCAGCGTAGACCGCGAAAGGTTTCTTGATCACAATAAGTTTCATGACAATATGTTCGACCTCTTCCCTGAAAAGACTGTTGATTTCTTCAGGACCGTCGAAAAACCCTGGATCGCATTCAAAGTGCTGGCTGCCGGAGCAATCCCCCCTGATGAAGGATTCCGCTATGCCTTTGAGAATGGAGCGGATTTTATTTGCGTGGGAATGTTTGATTTCCAGGTCGTGGAAAATGTAAATACAGCCGGTGTCATTCTCAGAAGTGAGCTGAACCGCATCCGTCCATGGTATTCCTGAAAAACAACTGACTGTGAAAAAAACAGGACTCTATTTCGGATCCTTCAATCCCATTCATATCGGTCATCTGGCAATTGCCGGTTACATGACTGCTTTTACTGATCTTGATGAACTCTGGTTTGTGCTGAGTCCGCATAATCCCCTGAAAGACAAAAAAAGCCTGCTCGACGATTACCAGCGGCTTGAACTGGTCAGGCTGGCCACGGAAGATGATGAACGTTTCCGGGTGTCCGACATAGAATTCCACCTTCCACAGCCATCCTACACCATTGATACCCTGAGCTATCTGGCTGAAAAATATCCCGACAGGGAGTTCATCCTGGTGATGGGAGCCGACGGACTGAAAACCTTCAGAAAATGGAAGAACTACCAGGTAATCGAAGCTAATTACCACCGGATCGTATATCCCCGTCCGGGCATCGGCAGGGAGGAGATCCTGGCTCATCCCAATGTCAGCCTGGTTGACGCCCCGCTGATGGAGATTTCTTCGAGCTTTATCCGTGAATCGATCAGGGAAGGCCGGGATGTGCGCCATTTCCTACCGGAGAAAGTCCACCGCTACATCAGGGAAATGCATTTTTACGAGAAGTAAGACTGCGGCGAAAGACGAGCTCACCCGGGTTGATCCCTGCCCGGAAAGAATCTACTGCCACACCGTCGGGTCGGTAGCGGAATACCACTCCCCGCTGCAGGTGATCCACAGCATCGGAAACATAGACCATGGAACTGACCGGATCTACGCCAAGGCCATAGAAACCTCCCTGATAATACCCGCTATAGGGACTTTTAACAAAAGGTTCCTCCGGCAGAGCGGGCGCATTGATTTCCATGCGCCAAACATCGCGGTTGATGAAATAAAGTGTGTCACCACGGCCGTTGATCTTCAGCGAGAAGGGATGTGTTCCTTCCTCAAAGCGGTAGATCCTTGTTACCTCACAACTTGCCGGATCAATCCTGAGCAGTCCGGGCGCCTCATAGCGAAAAGGATTTCCCGGGAAACCACCGTCACAGAGAACCCACAGATCTCCATTCCTGTCGGCAGCCATGCTGTTGGGCTGAGCGATAACCTCCACCGAATCGGTCAGCTGGTCGGTCTCAGGATCGATGGCCAGGATCATGGCGTCGTAGTTCCAGGAATTGGTAAAGACGCGTCCGTGCAGGAGCAACAACTGCTCGGAGGTATGATGATTGAATCCCGGATCGCTGTTATCCAGGCTGATCCGGCCTTTTATACTACAATTTTCCGGATCGGCGATGGTGATTGCCTTTTCATACAGATCGGAGATATATGCCTTTCCGGGCCCGAGAACAAGCATGTTCCGGGGGGAGACCAGACCGCCGATCTCACCGGTAAGCCTGGCCGAACGCTGATCGATGCGGTATATCCTGCCCGAGTTATTGACGACAACGAATGCCGTATCCCCGTAAAGACAAACAGATTGCGCCACATCTCCCAGCGGTATTTCATTGGCCAGCAGAAATATCTCGTTATACACCACCTTATCACCGATGGAAAAGAAACTCAGGGAGCTGTTCCCGAACATGAAGTTTCCCTCATTGACGATGAAAACACCATCCTTCCCTTCAAAATCGAAGTGCAGGCTTTCAAGCACAACGGGCGATTCACTGCATCCGAAGAGAAACAGGAAGAATACCAGGATGGCAGTCTTTTTAATCATCTCTTCGCTTTTCAAGTTCATACGAAAGCTTAAGTGTAAACCACCTGCCCGGTGCCGGCCTGTTCAGAACGGCTACGTATGGCGTGTTCAGGAGGTTCCTCACCGAAACCTCCAGGTCGACAATCCCTTTTCCGGCTTTTATTCTCGTGCCGGCTGAAAGGTTCACCAGCACAACAGGCCGGATGAACATGGTATACGATGAAGCAGCAGGGAGGTAGCCCTCCTCATCTCCACTTAAGTTGCCTGAGGTGGAGATTCTTCCTGTTGCCGGAATAATGAACCTGAACCGCAGTTTTTCCCCGCTGATTTCCCCGTTAATCCCCCCCTTATGAACAGGAATATAGATCAGTTGCTGACCCCTGCTCACGTCGAGCGGCGACACCTCTCCTTCATTGGTGCTGCGGGTAAAGGCATAATAGCCGTTTAAGCGGAAACTTTGACCGCCTCCAAGGTCTTTTACCCAGTTGCCTGTAAATTCGAGTCCCCTTGTGCAGACCAGCCCGATATTGGCGGGTTCCCAGTAATAGGCCCTGGATCCCGGCCGCCATTCGATCCAGTCATGAATCAGCATGTAGAAACCAGTTAAAGAAAGATCAAAGCTACCTCTACGCCCTGCCCCCTGGTTTTGTTTCTTATCCTGAATGAACTTCAAACTGCCTTCCACCCCGACACCCCTTTCGGGCCGGAGCGCGGGGTTCCCTCCCGGTATCCAGTACAGGTCGTTCATGGCGGGGAAGCGGTAGTTGCGGTTAATACTGCCTGACAGATAAACAGGCAGTTTGTCCGAAGGCCTGTATTCCACACCTGCAGCGGGGATCAGCGGGATCAGTTTACCGTCGACCAACTCGCTCCGGTTAAGGAGGTAACCCGAAAGTTGGGGCCAGGGTCTGAAATGCAGGTCGGCCAGAAAAGCATATTCTGAACGCCGTCGCGTGTAACCGGTGAAAACCGTCAGGGCACTGTCGAAGGTTTCGACTGTTGTACGCGAAGCCTCCGCCATAGTATTCAGCCGGAAAGTCTTTGAAAACTCATACCCGTATGCTGCTTTAATAGAAATACTCTGTTCCTTTCCCTCCGAGTTATTGTTGATATAGCGTTCCCCGGTGATCTGATCGCTTCCGGAGGACAAAAAGTACTGAATGCCCTGCAGATGATACCCGGCGCTGAATTCAAACTTATGCCGTCCCCGGTAGAGCCTGTAGGCTGAAAGTGTGTACAAACCCTGATCGTTCTGCTTTTCCTCTTTCTGATCGTTGCCCATGCTGGTGATTAAAGGCGGAAGATCCCGCCTGGCTGTCTGTTCCCATGCAAGCACAGACAAGATCCCCTTCCCTGCCTTCAGGTAAAATTCCTGCATGGCGTTAAAGGACCCGAAGGCAGCTCCTTCCAGGGTGTCTTTGCGGTTTGGCAATACACCATAGTTGTAAAAAGTAAAATTGTTATCGGAACGGAGATTTCCGGTTCTAATCCGGCCCCACCATTTTTTTCCTCCCCCCGATACTTCAACCCGGTTTCCGAAGGTACCGAATGAACCGGCATCGGCCGACAGATAAATCCCGGCGATCCGGTTCCAGTCGGCCCTGTTCTCCAGACTCAGTGTGCCACCCAGCCCACCGGCCGACTGCATCAGGGAGCCGGCCCCGTAGAGCAGTTCAACCCGGTCGCTGAAACCAACCGGGAGCAGAGAAAGGTCCACATCGCCGCGCATGGGAGAGTTAATGCTGAGGCCATTCCATGATACGATGGTATGAGTCGGCGAAGTGCCCCTCACCGAAGCCCCTGCACCCGAACCGGGTCCGGCCGATTTGACGTACACAGGGGTAAACGCAGCTATCAGCTCCCCGATACTGCCATCCCTGGCCATGTCCATTACCAGGCTGTCGATCTTCAGTTTGTTTATTGCGGCTTCCTCCAGCGGACGATCGGCATACACCGAGACTTCCTCAATCCTGAGGGTATCTCCGACCGTTTGCCCGCATAAAATGGCAGACGGAACCAGGATCAGAATTATAAAACTGAGCTTTCTTTTAAAACCCATAACCTGTGCCGATGAGTTTACCGGTAAAAACGCCCTCACCTGTTTCGATCCGGTAGAGGTAAAGACCCGGAGGGAAGGCCCCTCCATCGAGTTTTACTTCCGTCTCCCCGTTCAGAGGGACCTGGCTGAGGGTCCTGCCACCGGGGTCAGAAATTACTAACAGGCCCCTTAAAGGAAATCCCGAACGAAAATATATGATATCCGAAAAGGGATTGGGTCCCGCCTCAGGTGCCGTGGTGAGGTTTTCGGGGGATAGCCCGGTCGTCCCGACCCTTACCAGCGCTTCCGGAATGCCGGCAGCAAACCTGATCTCACCGCTTTCCTCCACCCTGATCACCGCCTCACCGTTCTCATCGGTGACTCCGGCCGGAAAACTACCTTTGGCACCCGGGTTCTCGATGGTTATTGTTACACTTGCGAGGGGACTTACAGTTGCCGACTGTATCATTCCTGCATCCGAAAGACTTCCGGCACAGGCACTTAATTTTATCCTGCAAAGCTCGCCCTGTTCGTATTGAGAACGATCTGTGGCGATATGCCTGAAGGTCCAGGGAAGTGCCGCATTTTCAACCCGGTAAAGCCAGATCTCATCCCCGTTCCGGACCGGGATCTTCTCCAGGCCCCCGGTCACCATTTTCCCGTTATGCAGTACAACCCATACCGGCTGAGCCTCACTTGCCGCTACCGAAGCTTTCTCGCCGTACAGGTACTCGGTATACCCGTCCTGCCGATGAGGGTAGCGCCAGAGGTACAGGTCCTCTCCACCGGCAGTCTCCCTGAACCGGAGATCGCTTTCAAAAGGAACATTTTCCAGGCCGGCTGCCAGTACATGGGCCAGGGTGACCCCTTCAAGAGTTGCCGGCGAGAAAGCACCCGAAATATCATCGACAAAAGGTTCAAGATCAAAATTTTCCACCTGAAATTCCTGCCCGGGCAACAGGCAACGGTCGCGGGTGCTGCATCCGAAAAAGACGGACACGGTTTCGGGCGCTGCGGTAACCGTTATACTGGCCGAAGCAAAGAGCGGATATCCCCCGGCACTGACAGAGAGCAGAGCCGTTCCGGGCTTCCTGCCGAAAAGGAGAACACCTCCGGAGGCAGGAATGATACCTGCCACGGTGGTATCGCTGCAGCTAAAAACCAGAGGAACACCCTGGATCTCACGTTTCTCCGCATCCAGAACAAACACTTTAAACAGTGCCTCTTCACCGGTGCGCAGGGAGACCACATCCTTTTCTATCATTATAGCAGCCGGTTCACTTACCTCAAAAGACACAGACGCCTTTACATCAGGATGATCAGCTGAGGTGGCAGTAAGGTTCACAAACCCTGATTTTTTCAGCACAAGAGCCTCACCGCTGAAACCTGCCACTGCAGCATCGCTGATGCTCCAGTTTACAGTTGTTTCGACCGGCCTGCCCATTTCGAAATACCTGGCTTCGGGGACGATCCGGGTTCCGGCAGGCAGAAGGACCGGCAGTTCGCCGATGACCATCATGGAAGAGTTGAAGCCCGGCCGGGCACTGGGGGCTTCGTCACGGATCATCCGAACCTCGGTGGAGAGCTCTCCAAGCCATCGGGCATCTTCCAGAACGGCTGTAGTGATCTTAATAAAATCAATGCTTTCGAGTTCAACACTGTTCCCGTCTTCATCAACGGCCCAGGAGATATCGATGGCGTCGCCCCCGCACCCTTCTGTTTCGCTTGTATAAGGATTGTCGGGAAGCCCGGCCCCCGGGTCTGCTGTGCGCATATTATCGGCATAGCCAAAGGCCCTGTTCCGGCAGATCAGCTCACCTGCATTGCCTGTATAAACAAGTGGCCGGATCCGGCTTCCGCTGAATGTCACACTGTCCTGTCCATAACCTTCGAACAGACTTGCGAGCGGATAATAGGGCTGGGTATAAAAGGAATTTGCACGGATCATACCGGCTGATCCGTCGTCTGCGATCCAGGCAATATCACTTGCAAACGGCACGGAAGGATTGTAGTAGGTCACCGTGAATCGCTTGCTGAGCCCCAGGAAATAATGATCGCTTCCTGCAATCTCATACCAGGTATCATCTGGCAGACCATTCCCGTTCTCATCCTTCATGACACTGACTATGCCGGGTTCCGCCCATCTGACCTTTCCTTCCGCATCGGTAAGCGGATTACCGAAGATTGTCAGGTCGATCCCGTAGGGATTTTCCGCATCATTGATAACCGGCCTGCTGAATTTATAGATCACCGAACCGCCGAAGGCCCCGAGACTCACCAGGGCATTGCTCCCCGAACATATGGCGGCGGCAGCTCCGGGTGTTCCCGAAGCCGGCAGGTTGATGAATTGTCCGGGAGCCGGGGTATAGCTGATCAGGGTACATGGATTGTTTTCCTGCCCCTCAAGAACCTGGGACGGGGCCAGCAGCAAAGCAGATGCAAGAAGACAAATAAGCCTTCGGGATATTCCGGATACGGTATTTGAACTGTGCCTCATTGCAGAACCTGACTTTCCATTTTGATTTCCGGTTTTGCCTGGGCTTCTGGTAAGGCCTCCTGATGCTGGTCACAAGCTCTTTCTCCGAAAGCTGTCAAAACCGAATGTACAGGCAGGTCTTCTGACTTACTCCGATCTGGTGCCTTCCCATCTCCGCACCGGCTCCGGCGGGCGCCGGTTGATGCGAAAAAAGTGGCTCAATACCAGAACATTAATGAGCTTACAGCAGCGGGAACTGTTGCCGACTTTCACGGCATTCCCTTTTCATCCCGGTTAGGGGAACCGATACGAAGCAAAGGTATGAAATCGGAACAGAGTATGTGAGAAATGAAGTGATTTTTATGAACACTGCGTTCACAATGCGGATCATTTCCTTAATACCTCCCTGAGTCTTTCCTGGGCATTAAGCCGTTCCGCCTCCTTCCTGGCCAGGTACTCGGCAAGCGGTTCGGGTTCATGTCCGGCAGCCCATTTGAGTGTGGTACGGTACTGTGCTCCGACAGAAGAGAAGTCAAACATCAGAAAAACCTCCTTGAAATCGGGTACATAGATTTTAGTTTTACGCGCCAGTTCCGGATAGTCCTTCATCAATACCCGGTAATTACGCATAAAGCCGTCTTCCGTGAGGTCTTCCAGCGACACTCCCATTTTATCCAGCAATTGCCCGCGATCCACTCCCAGCACATTCAATTCTTCAGCCAGGTTGGGTATGGTATCGGTTTTACGGCTGATCACCAGCATCTCCCTTACCGGCTTTCCCGTAAATTCTTCATAATCAAGAACGGCCCTGTATGGAACATGATCGGCGCCCACTCCCCCGTCCATAAAATTACCCCGCGGCAGGGTGCTGGCATTGGAAATGCTTACCGGGGGGAAGGCGACAGGAAAGGCAATGGATGCCATGAGCACTTCTACAAGATCCAGATCAGGATCGCTTTCGGAGTTTATTTTCAGGCTGCTCATCCGGTATGTCCGGTCGGCATCGGGCAAGGGACGCAGGCTGACGATGGAAATAGAAGTCGGAATGGGTAGGTCCGACATCCTGTAATAACCAAGGGTGTCGTTGACCACCCGTTTGAGCAACTCGCGCAGTGGTTCTGTATCTACCGGTATCTTATGTCCTTCCTGCCTGAATATATCGCCGTTATCCAGGCTGTCGACCAGACGATGATACCTTTCCCAGCTATATTTTCCTGAAAGAATTCCATTCAGAATCACGCTGTTCAGCGAACCCGAACTGGCCCCGGAAATGAACACCACATCATTGAGCTTACCCTGACGGTAAAGCGTCTCCAGCAAAGCTGATTCCTGGGTGATCTTGGCTGCAGCACCGGTTATCACCACGGCCGTCCCTTCACCCTTTCCATCCGCCGGTTCGGCAGAAGCCTCATTCCCGGGTCTGCAGCCCTGGAACAGGATAAGAAAGGAAAAGGAAAAATTTAAGAAAAGAATGAAATTTTTCATCGAACGAACATTATACCGATGAAAATAACGACAATTAAAACCATCTATTGTTTAAGATAGGGATGTAATATTTTCAACAACACTCCCGGAAGGATCGGTTTGGAAATGAAGTCATTGCAACCCTCATCCCTGCACCTTTGTATGTCCTGACTCATGGCATAGGCCGATTGTGCAATGACCACCATATTTTCGTTGATCCTTCGTGCTTCGCTGACGAGGCTCAGCCCGCTGCAGTCGGGCAACTGGATATCCAGGAGAATGATGTCGAAATGTTCCCTGCGGAGCTGATCCAGTGCTTCACGGCAGGAAGATGCTGTTTCATAGGTGATATTCTCCTCTTCCAGGATCATGGAGAGCAGGACCATGCTGGGCTGATCATCCTCAACAATAAGAATACGTTTAGGTTTGGGTGATGACTGGAAATCGTTAACCTCCTTTACAAAGTCTCTAAAACTTTTCCGGCAAGGCAGTGTAAAGAAAAAAGTAGTGCCTTTCTCCTCGATGGAATCAAACCAGATTCTACCGCCCATGAGTTCCACAAGATTACGGCTGATGGCAAGCCCCAGTCCGGTACCCGTAAGGGCGCTGTTCGCCACAGAGCCCGATTTCGAGAACCTGTCGAAGATCCTGTTGCGAAAGTCTTCCGGAATGCCTCTACCCGTATCGGCAACACTGAAGCGCAGGAAACCGGGCTCGGCTTCCATCCTGATCTCAATCATTCCCGAAGCCGTGAATTTCATAGCGTTCTCAAGCAGATTACCCAGGATCTGCCGGAAACGGACTTCGTCGGTTTCCAGGATCAGCCCATCAGGAACAGGATGCAGGATCAGGGTAATATTTTCCTTGCCAAGGGTTTTTAGCCGGGCGGTATACAGGGCGTGCAGTTCATGCAGATGCCGGGTGATATCCACCGGTCGCTTTTCAATCTCAAGCGATCCCGATTCGATCCTCGATATGTCCAGGATATCATTTATGATCCTCAGCAGATATTCACTGCTTCTTCGCACCAGCGATAAATATTTACGGGCATCTTCCGGGGGAATGGAATCGTTCATCAGGAGATCGGAAAAGCCCATGATGCTATTCATCGGAGTGCGGATCTCATGGCTCATATTCGCGAGGAATGCACTTTTCAGCTTATCGCTTTCCTCCGCTCTTGTCCTCGCTTCTTCGAGCTTTTTATTACTCTCCTTAAGTTCCTTCAGTGTATTCTTCAGTTCCCGGTTAACCTGCTGATACTTCCTGTTCTGCTGCTCAATGATCTCGCTCTTCCTCAGTAGTTCCTGCTCCGCGGCTTTCCTCTCCGTGATATCCATTCCGTTAAAAAGAAAAGAGATATTTCTGCTCTTGGGATCCCTGATCAAGGTTATCCTCCACAGAATCAACCGCTGCGCTCTTTTTCGGGTGATCACCCTGCCCTCAAATGCAGTAATAGTTCCCTGCTCATTCTTCTTCAGATCAGCGAGCCTCTTTTTAAGATCCTGTCTTTCCCCGCGGGGAACAAACTTACCGGTCCAGACGACGCCCTTTAACTCCGATGCCGTATAGCCCAGAATTTCCTGGCCCCTGCGGTTCATGATATCCACCCTTCCTTCCCGGTCGAGTACAAGGAAAAAATTCCCTGCCAGATCGAAATAGGTCTGTGCCCGGTCCCGTTCGAGGCGGATTGTCTCCTGGTTGTTCCTCCGCTTGGTGATATCGTAAAGCGACCCGACGATCCCCACCACCTTACCGTTCTCATCCACGAGGGGCGATTCAGCCACTTCCACCCAGATCGGCCTTCCATCTTTTCGCTTTAGCTCCAGCGGATAAAGCGGCTGCTTCTTTCCAGTTTCCAGTGCCCTTTTTGTGTATAAGGCCGCTTCCCTGTTCAGCTCATTCCGGGTAGCCAGGCTGGTCCACCGGATATTCATCAGTTCATCCGGTGAATAACCCAGGATCTGCCGGCACTGTGGACTGACAAAGGTGATCACATTCCGTGTATCATGAACGTAATGCATCTCCCGGCTATGTTCAATAATATTCTGCAGAAAACGCCGGCTTTCCTGCAAAGCTTCTTCAGCAATAAGCTTTTCGGTCTGGTCGATTATGGTACAGATCATCCCATCATAACGCTCCTCCCTTACCCGGGGTATCAGCCGGAATTCCTGTATGGCACGGCGCCCGACCGGTGTGATGACACGGGCCGTGAAGCTCCTTTCCTGAAGGTCGGAACGTGATGCCCGGTACGAGGGTGCAAACTCCTTCAGGACCTTCCTGTCGAAATCCCGGAGAAGATTCCTGTTCATCAACTGTGCTGCATTCAGGCCCGAGATCCGCTCAACTACTTTGTTGACAAAGATGATCCGTTCTTTCCGGTCGGTCACAATAATACCGTCCTGAACCGACTGCAACAGATGTTCATACAGCGAAGCCGGCATCCCATCCTTTATTTCTGCGGAACTATCCGGGCGGTGCTTGTCCTTTCCGATGGCTTCAGACTTTTTATCCATCCTTACAATTTGACATCATGCATTTTACGAAATTCCCCCCCGAATGTCAATGAGTATAATTACGGGTTTTGATAAAAAATAGTAACAAAGAGGTTCGTTTAAACCATGATTATTCTGTTGAAGCCGAAAATGAGCTTTTTTCCGATATCAGTAAAAGCGATCGGTATGAATGCGGGATTAAAAAACACAGGTTATTGAAGGGAAATTTTCAATAACCTGTGCTGAATATCTATTCCGGTAAACTGAAGGACAGTTACCCTTGACTGACAAGGGAAGCCCGTTCCCCGTTTATTTTACATTTCGTGAACAATGGCCATTCCCCGTCGGATTGCCTCCTCATTGGCGGGGATCAGGTGATGATGTCGCGGGGGAAGGGATTTTTCAAGCCCCTTGTGAACATTCTTCATCTCCACTACGGGATTGACCTTCAAATAGGCTCCGAGGACGATCATATTAAAGGTCTTTGCCGATGACATCTTTGATGCCTCAGACGCAGCCTCAACCTGGAATATGCGGATATCCTTCCGTTCCGGGTGCCGGGTGATCCCGTTCGGATCGTAAAGAAGGAGTCCGCCGGGCTTAACCCTCGACTCAAACTTATCCAGGGCCTGCTGATTCAGAATAATGGCAGTGTCGTATTTCTGAAGCACAGGTGAACTAACCCGCTCGTCGCTCAAAATAACGGTAACATTGGCAGTCCCGCCCCTCATCTCCGGTCCGTAGGAGGGCATCCAGCTTACCTCCTGTTCCTGCATGATCCCTGAATAGGCCAGTATTTTACCCATCGACAGGACACCCTGTCCGCCGAACCCGGCTATAATAATTTCTTCTGTCATGATCTCAGTTTTATATTTTCTACCGGTTTACATGAGTTCCTTGCAGACATCCTTCACCAGCTTGCCGTCGACCTTGATGTCACCCAGCGGGTAAAAGGGGAACATGTTTTCCTCCATCCAGATATTCGCATCATTGGGGGTCATCTTCCAGCCTGAATTGCAATTGGATACGATTTCAATAAAAGCCAGACCCTTTTTCTCCTTCTGCACCTCGAAGGCCATTCGGATGGCTTTCTTGGCTTTCCTGACATGGGCGGGTTTGTGCACGGCCTGCCGGGTGACAAAATGGGTTCCCGGGAGCTGGGCAATCAACTCGGTAATCTTTATCGGGGATCCCATCTGCTGTACATTCCTGCCATAGGGTGTGGTGGACGATTTCATCCCTTCGAGGGTCGTGGGCGCCATCTGGCCACCTGTCATCCCGTAAATCCCGTTATTCACGAAGATGATCACGATCTGTTCTCCCCTGTTGCAGGCATGGATCGTTTCTGCCGTTCCGATAGCTGCCAGGTCACCATCGCCCTGATAGGTGAATACGAATTTTTCCGGCCAGAGCCGCTTGATGCCTGTCGCCACGGCAGGAGCACGTCCATGTGCCGCCTGGGTCATGTCGATATCCATAAAGTCGTAAGCCAGCACCGAACAGCCGACCGGTGCTACACCGATCGTATCGGCCTGGATCCCCATTTCCTCGATCACTTCCATCACAAGCCTGTGGGCTGTTCCGTGGCCGCAGCCCGGACAATAGGAAAGTGTGGCATCGGTCATCAGGCTGGTCCGTTTGTAGACCAGATTTTCCGGTTTTATGATTTCTTTCAGTTCCATCAGTAACCTCCCATAAATTTTTCTTCAATTGCATGAACCACATCTTCCGGGGAAAAGATCTTCCCGCCGAAGGTGCCGTAAAAGTCAACAGGTACACGACCGTTCACAGCAAGCCTAACATCCTCCACCATCTGTCCGGCACTCAGTTCAACCGACAACATGCCTTTCACCTGTCCGGCAAGCCTGCTGATTTCCTCTGTTGGGAAAGGGAACAGGGTGATCGGACGGAGCAGCCCCACCTTTTTCCCTTTGCTTCGGGCCAGCTTAACAGCTTTCTGACAGATCCTGGCACTCGAACCGTAGGCCACCAGCAGATATTCGGCATCGTCGGTATCAAAATGCTCGAACCGAACTTCCTTTTTCATGCTCTCGTACTTGGCCTGGAGCTTGATATTATGATGATATTGCAGTTCCGGATCAAGGTTCAGTGAAGTAATGATGTTCCGTTTACGGTCGGGTGTTTTTCCGGTGGTTGTCCACGAAGGGTCAAAGGTGCTGACCCGGGCCTTCTGTTCCGGAAGTTCGACTTTTTCCATCATCTGGCCGATGAGTCCGTCGGAAAGGATCAAAGCCGGGTTTCTGTATTTGAAGGCCAGGTCGAACGCCAGGTCAACAAAATCGGCCATCTCCTGCACGGAAGCGGGAGCAAGCACAATCAGGCGGTAATCGCCATGACCGCCACCCTTTGTCGACTGGAAATAATCGGCCTGTGAAGGCTGGATCGTACCCAGTCCCGGACCGCCGCGGACCACATTTACGATCAGGCAGGGCAGCTCTGCACCTGCAATATAACTGATCCCTTCCTGTTTCAGGCTGATGCCGGGACTTGAGGAAGAGGTCATCACCTTCTTCCCGGTGCCGGCTGCACCATATACCATATTGATGGCCGCGATCTCGCTCTCGGCCTGAAGCACGACCATCCCGGTACGTTCTTCCGGTCGCTGGGCGGTAAGGTACTCAAGCACCTCCGACTGCGGGGTGATGGGATAACCGAAATAGGCATCCACACCGGCCCTGATCGCAGCTTCGGCTATCGCTTCATTTCCTTTCATTAACTGTAATTCCTTCATGAAAAACGGCTATTTAATCGTTTTTTACTCTGTAAACTGTGATTACACCATCCGGACAAACAATGGCGCAGTTCGTGCAGCCCGTGCAGGTCTCCGGTGCCACCATGTATGCGTAATTGTATCCTTTCCCGTTCACCTGCTCCGAAATCCCGATGGTATCGGAGGGGCAGTTGACCACGCAAACCTCGCAACCTTTGCACCTTTCAATATCGACTACAATGGCTCCCTGTACTTTTCCCATATCAGTAGTTTTTTTATGTCACAACAAAATTAACCATTCTGTCCCCAGGTTATCCCGGAACAGACATGATAAATGACAGGTATCGACCTGTTTGACAGCAGTTTAACGATGAATAACAATGACAAATTTTCTTTCAATAAGGCCGAAAAGTTAACGATTTGATTAAATAATCGGTTATTAACTTCCATTTTATTACCATTTCTCCCTCTTCTTTAAACCCGATATAAATTGCATCATTTCACGGGATGGTCACTCCGGAAACGTGCAAGCCGTTGTTCAAGATCGGGGAACTGGGCACGGTCAACGAGCGAAACACAGGCCCTCAGGCCTTCGCTGCGTGTGCTCCCGGTAATATCGAGGGAGATAGCACTGACGCCATAATAAAGCAGTTCTTCCACCAGTTCAACACCACTCATTCCCGGATAAGCAATGGTAAAGTAAAAGCCATCGGCTATAGGCTCACCGAGGTCATAATCATAGACGATCCTGAACCCGTTATCGGTAAAGATCTTTTTCATAATGGCGGCTTTTTCACCGTATTCCTTCACACTATTCAGGAAATCATAT
Organism: Bacteroidota bacterium; assembly: GCA_049325415.1. Lineage (GTDB taxonomy): Bacteria > Bacteroidota > Bacteroidia > Bacteroidales > JBMOLL01. Next base: position 45,821 of record JBMOLL010000058.1, read on the forward strand.
TTTCCGTCATTCACCTCCTTAAGCATGGCGGCAAGACCATACTGCGGGGCATGAGAGGCTCCTGCCGAAAGGGCATAGAGGGCTCCGAAGATCAGGGCGTAACCAAATTTATCGCTTGAAAAATACCTTTTCAGCCCGGGATACTGACGGCCAAAAAGCTTGTCAGATATGGCGAGGATACCGATACGCTGACCGGCATAGCTGAATACTTTGGAACTGGAGATCAGCAGCACATAGTTATCGGTATACCGGGCAACCGTTGGCTGAAAAGGAGGTTCACCGGGCCTGGAATAATCCTTCCGGAAATCCATTCCGAAATAGGCCAGATCCTCAATGACGGTTACATCGTACTTGTTGGCCATCTCCCCGATGATCTGCAGTTCCTCTTCGGTGAAACAGATCCAGGAGGGATTATTCGGGTTGGAATAGATCATGGAGGAATACCTGCCTTCACTCAACTCCCTGTCGAGCTTTTCACGTAGCTTTTCTCCCCTGTAATCATATACGTCGAAGGTTCCGTACTCATGACCCAGTATCCGGCATTGCTGTTTCTGCACCGGGAAGCCGGGATCCAGGAAAAGTGTTCCCCTGCGGGCAGCATCCGACCGGTTGGCGACCATGAAAACGGCCATGCCGCCCATCATCGAACCCACCGTGGGGATGCAGCCTTCCTTTCTGAGATCGATATCCAGGAAAAGCTTTATAAAACGTGAGGCTTCTTCCTTGAGCGACGCGACGCCTTCTATATTCGGATATTTCGATGCCACGCCGTTCTTCAGTGCCGCAATCTCGGCTTCCACACCCACAGAAGGTGGCATCAGCCCCGGGACTCCCATTTCCATTCTCACAAACCTGTCGCCCGTTCGCTCTTCAATGAGATTGACGATGCGGACAAGTTCGCGTATCGATGCGCGGCCGGCAGGACGAATACCCACCTCCTCCAGTACTTCGGATACCACTCGGGCATTTACAGGAGTATCTTTCATTTTTTTCTGATTTGCGGCGAAGTTAATAAAGGGATTCCTTCCTGCAGGTGCCGGATAACATGTAGGACCGGATTCAGTTGGAAGCAGGGGGCGTTTACCGGCTCCGGGCAAGACGATTTCGCCCGCCTGGTCCAATTATCCTGACCAGCCTTTTTCTCCATCCTTTTTCTATCTTTACATTTGAAACCCGATTCAAAAACAATGAAAAATTTCAGAGCTTTCCTTTTCCTGACCGGTATGCTTGTGCTTTTTACCGGTTCGATCCTACATGCGCAGAACGATGGTGAAAAAACCGTCCTCTGGGAAATCAGCGGAAAAGACCTTCCCGGACCCTCTTATCTGTTCGGCACGATCCATGTGATGCCCGCCGAAATCTTCAGGAGTTTTCCTCTGGCCGACCAGAAACTGAAAGAAAGTCAACAACTTGTTCTGGAGATGGTCATGGATGTTCCGCTTGCCACCCAGGTTGAATGGGCAAAAAAGATGATGCTTCCGGATGGTGGCAATTTACGGAACCTGATCCCGGAAGACCAGTTCGGCCGGCTCCGGACCTATGTTGTGGATTCGCTGGGAGTGAAAGAGAAGAAATTTGAAAGATACCTGATATTCAAGCCTTTTGCCTTTTACTCGGCTCTTATCCCCGATGTAATTGGCCGAAAACTGGAAAGCTACGAAATGCATTATACCAAAATTGCGAGGGATGCCGAACTTCCGGTCCTCGGGCTCGAAACCTTTGAGTACCAGCTGGCAATTTTCGATTCCATCCCGATGAACGAACAGGTAGAACTGTTTTTTGGAGAGCAGGTGGATATGAAAAAGGAATTTGCTGAGATGATCCGCATGTATGAAGATCAGGATATTTATGGAATGGCGGAAGCCCTGGAAGAGGAAAATGCCTCGTCGGACGAAATGGAATTCAAACTTATTACCCAGCGCAATCACAACTGGGTTGTCCTTTTGAGCGACTGGATGAGACAGAATCCATCATTTATTGCCGTCGGAGCCGGTCACCTGGCGGGAGACAACGGCCTGATCCGCCTATTTCGTGAAGCCGGCTATGTCGTGAACCCGGTGATGCTGACAGAGTAGAAAATCTCAGCCTTTTTTGCTCAGCTGGGAGGCGACGGCAAGCAGAATGCCAAGCACCACGCTGTACAGGGCTGCCACCAGGATGCGCACATCCGGCGGGAGCATGAAGTTAAGGGTCTGAGCCGGGATCCAGAACAGGGGTATGGTCTTTTTAAATACGAAATGCCACATCGTATGCCAGTCCATTTTACCCATGATCTCACCGAAGCGGATGGGGATGAAGAGGGCGGAGAATTTACCGCCGTGATCCATAATATGGGTGTCGGTAATTCGGTGAACAGTCATCAGAACAGGTGCATAGAACAGATTCAGCGAAGTACTGATCGTGAAGGCGGTGAACAGTTTCAGCCATGAAAAATCCCCCTGCATTGAAACTGCCGCCCCTTTTATGCCGGCAACTTCCATCAGAACCGGTGCCCCTTCGCCAAATATCACAAAGGCCATTTTAACGGTCATCCCCAGGAAACCCCAGACCACGGCGCGGGCCAGGATACCAAAGCCTTTCGTGTTATAGCGGCCTGTGCGGATTCTCAGTCCGATCACTTCTCCCAGCGGGGCAAGCAGGGCGAACTTGACAAAGCTCATCAGCAGACCATGCTCCCGGTTCGTGGTTTCATACCACTCATACAGCGCAGGAAAAATAAAAAATGGAAGAAAGAAGAGGATTACCCCCGCAGCAACATACAGATCAGCTTTTTTCATACCTTCGGCTAAAGAATTCAAGCGCCAAAGTTAGAGAAAAAGAGAACGGTGGATCGAACCCCGTTGATATTCTAAAACACTTTAGTCCTTTCAGTAAATGCGGTTATCGCTCACCCGCTTCGCCTTTCCCTCACTGCGCTCAATAGTTTTGGGCTCCAGCAGCCTTACCCCCACGCCAATGCCGAGTGCACTCTCCATCGCCCTGCGGATCCGGTCGCGGAGTTCCTGGATCTGGCTGATCTTATCGAAGAAAAACGACTCATCCACTTCCACCTCTACCGTCAGGCGATCGAGATTATCCTCCCGGTCGACAATAATCCGGTAATGGGGCATGGCTTCACTGATCTCGAGCAGGACAGTCTCGATCTGGGAGGGGAAGATATTCACACCGCGAATAATGAGCATGTCATCGCTCCTACCCAGGCATTTCTTCATGCGAACCAGTGTCCTTCCGCAACGGCAGGGTTCATAATTCAGGGTCGTAAGATCCCGGGTGCGATAGCGGATCAGGGGCAGGGCCTCCTTGCTCACGGTGGTAAAAACCAGCTCGCCTTCGCTTCCCTCCGGAAGTACAGCTCCAGTCTCCGGATGAATAATCTCCGGGATGAAATGATCCTCGAAAATATGCAGTCCGCTCTGCTCAAGACACTCACTGGCCACTCCCGGACCGATCACCTCGCTGAGGCCGTAAATGTCGATGGCCTTTATCGAAAGCTTTTCCTCAATCTCCCGCCGCATCTGCTCGGTCCAGAATTCCGCCCCAAAGATCCCGGTTTTTAGTCGGAGCGTCGACGGATCGATCCCCTCTTCCCTGAGGGCCTCGGCCAGATGAAGCGCATAGGACGGGGTACAGGCCAGCACCGTACTGCCGAAATCCTGCATGAGCTGGATCTGTCTTTTTGTATTTCCGCCTGAAATGGGTATGGCAATCGCCCCGATTTTTTCTGCCCCGTAGTGCAAACCCAGCCCCCCGGTGAACAAGCCATATCCATAGGCGATCTGAATAACGTCGTTCCTGCCAACCCCGGCAGCAGCCAGGGTCCTGGCCACCACTTCCGACCAGGTACTCAGGTCGCGGCGCGAATAGCCCACAACCGTTGGCTTCCCTGTTGTACCCGAGGAGGCGTGCAACCTCACAATTTCACTCATGGGTACGGCAAACAGGCCGAAGGGGTAATTATCCCTGAGATCCTGCTTGGTGGTAAAGGGCAGGCGGTGCAGATCCTCCATCCCCCTGATGTCCTCGGGTGAGAGACCGGCTTCCTGCATTTTCTTCCGGTAAAAAGGTACATTGTAATATACCCGTTCCACCATTTCTCTTAACTGCTGACTTTGCAGCTTCTCCAGGTCTTCACGGCTCAAAGACTCTCTTGATTCATTCCAGATCATATCTCTTTTGATTCATTCGGGGAGACAAAACCCCGGTTCGTTGTGTTTAAAAAACTCAGCTGGGAAACAACCGGTTTCAGAGATCATAGAGCATCTCCGGCCGGATGATTTCCAGGCCATGCTTCTCTATAACCTTCCTTGCTTTCTGGGTGTCGGTAGTACGCATCACCATGGCCGCTTTATCTCCAAGAGAAAATGCATACATATATTCAATGCTGATGTCCTGCTCGGAGAAAATGCTCAGGACTTTTGCGAATGATCCGGCCTCGGTGGGGGTCCTGAGTGAAATCACTTCCGTGAGATTTACGGAAAATCCCCGCTCCTTTAGCAAACGATAGGCCTCTTCGGGGTGCGACAGAATCATCCGCAGGATACCATATTCCGAAGTGTCTGCAATCGTCATGGCGGTCACATTGATCTTTTCCCTTCCGAGCACCTCCAGCACTTCGGTAAGGCGACCCGATTTGTTCTCGAGAAAAATGGAAAGCTGTTGTATAGTCATCGGCTGGATGTTTACAATCCGGAATCTTCCTGATGTATTTTTTTGAAAATTATTATCCGGATCGGATTATTTGTTACAAAAATAACAAAATCCAGCCATAATACTTTAGAAGTTTGTAAAGAAATCAGTCCGGGAAATGCAGATACAGTCCGGGAAACGGATCATCTGTTTAAGTTGACTGGAACTAAAGCTGAGGCCGACTGATTTTCTTCCCTCACTTTTTCTCCACCCTGATCCTGGCATCCACCACGGCCAGCCGGTTCCCCAGTCCAACCAGGGGATTCAGGTCCATCTCCTTGATCTCGGTAGCAAAACGGAGCAGGGTTGAAAGCCTTACGATGATCTCTGCGAAGAGAGTTTCATTGACACCTTCCCTTCCACGGGCCCCCTGGATAATTTTATAGGTACGCAAGGACCTGATCATCGACAATGCCTCCTCCATGGTCAGCGGGGCAAGGCCTGACGACACATCCCTGATCACCTCGATAAAGATCCCGCCAAGGCCGCATAGGACCACGTGACCGAAGGTTGGCTCATACTTGGCTCCAATGAAGAGTTCCAGACCTGTCAGCATGGGCTGGAGCATAATGCCCTTGTACCCTTTGATGCGACTCATCCGGCTAAATTCCGCCAGCAGGTGCTCCTCCGATTTCACATTGAGAACCACCCCTCCCACATCCGACTTGTGCAAGGGTCCGACGACCTTGACCACCATGGGAAAGCCGATTTCACGGGCAGCCTCAAGCACAGCTTCCTTTGTGTTTACAACCAGTTCCTTCACCCGCGGAATTCCGGCTGTGTCCAGAAGGGCCTGAACATTTTCGGGGGAGATATAACCGTTTTCACAGTTTTCAATGATCCTGCGCATGGCGGCAATGTCCACTCCCGAAAGAAAGATCTTTTCCTGCGCCGGTTTGGGTGTGTTGAAAACCTTGGTAATTGCTTTTCCAAGGGTGACCTCGTCGGGAAAATTGATATGTCCCTTCGATAGAAAGAATTCCACCTCTTCCTTCGCGGTAACCACCGATGGCAGGATGGCAAAAATCGGCTTTCTGCAGGTTTTCATTTTTTCATGCAGCACCTCATAAGTATCAAAGACAGTGGTAAGACCGGGAGTGCCGAAGATGACCATCATGGCATCAATATTGTCCAGCCGCTTGTCGCAGTAATCAATGACAATCCCCAGTTGCTCGGCACTGGCAGTAGCCAGCATATCGATCGGATTGGCTACCGAGGCACCTGGCGACAATTTGGACAGCAACTCGTCGGCAGTTTCTCCGGTAATGGAAGGGATCTCCAGTCCGCCTTCCGAGAGGGCATCGGTAAGCATTACAGCAGGACCTCCGGCATGAGTAATAATGGCAACCCGCCTTCCGTTCAGTTCGGGATGCATCAGTACGGAAGCAACCGTGGTGAGTTCTTCTCTCCCGTGGCAGCGAACAATGCCAGCTTTACGGAACAGGGCCTCAACAGCAAGATCGGAACTGGCCAGGGCTCCCGTATGCGAGGAAGCAGCGCGGCTCCCGGCCTCGGAGGTGCCCGACTTGATCGCTGCGATCTTACAGCCTTTCCGGATCAGGCTGCTGGCATGCCTGAGGAGGCGATCGGGATCCTTGATGGTTTCAATATAAAGGATCTTGATCTTCGAACTGGTGGTATCGTTAAACGACTCATCAAGGTACTGAAGCACATCTTCCACCCCGGTCTGTGCCGAGTTACCCACCGAAAACACCGAGTTAAAAGTCAGCCCCTTGGGCAGGCCCGATTCCATAATAAAGACCGCCGTGGCACCGCTACCTGAAATAAAATCACAGCCACGGGGATTGATTTTTGGGATAGGAGAAGTAAACACCCCCTGGTAATGTGAATTCAGTACACCGATACAGTTCGGGCCGATAAGCACAGCATCGTAGCTGTTGCAGATCTCCACGATCTGCTTTTCGATCTTCGCACCTTCTTCGTTCTCCTCACTGAAACCGGCAGAAATAATGATAAAGGCCCTGGTCTGTTTATCCCGGGCAAGGGTCTCAACCGTTTCGGGACAAAAGCGGGCTGGGATGGCCAGGATCGCCAGATCAGCCTGCGGAAGGTCGACGGCGCCCTTATAGGCGGCAAGCCCCTGGATCTCCTCTTCCTTCGGATTAACCGGGTAGATCTCCCCTTCGAAGGTGCCCTGAAGCAGGTTCTGAAGAACCTTTCCTCCCGGCTTATGGATGTTGTTTGAGGCACCAATCACGGCAATACTTGCCGGTGCCAGTAACTGCTGGTTGATCATTTTCTCTGAATTGATGCTGCAAATTTAGGAAAGGGGAAGGATTTAATCCCTCCGGTCCCAATGCCCTGAAACATGTTTTTAAGGCTCATGCCCCTTCATCCATCCTGTCGAGCAGGGAGAACATGGCCCTCTGGTTGTCGCGGATATTATGAAGATTTGCGAGGATCGTTTCCGGCCCCATGACATAACGGCTGGGAATAAGTTCATGTTTCATTTCATCGGTCATGCCGCGCACCGATAGCTCATCCACCTCAAGGTGAAACTGCAGCGCAACGGTATGTTTACCCAGTCGGAAGGCCTGGTTAAGGCATCCTTCCGAACGACAGAGATGCACTGCTCCCTCCGGAAGCCGGAATGTCTCCCCATGCCAGTGAAATGCCGTCAGTCCTGCGAATCCGGTTTCATCTTCAACTTCCGAAAAGAGCGGAAACCAGCCAATCTCCCTTTCGGGATTTGGAAGTACCTCAGCTCCCAGTGCCGAGGCGATGAGCTGGGCCCCGAGGCAGATCCCCAGTACCCGTTTACCTTCTCCGACGGACCGGCGAACCAGTTCTTTTTCCCGGATGAGCCACGGAAATTCCCTTTCATCATTCACACTCATCGGACCACCCATGATAAGCAGCCAGTCGAAATCACCGGTTTCAGGGAATGGCTCTCCCATCCACACCCTTGTTGAGCTGATCTGATAGCCATTTCTGACGGCCCAGGTCAGGATCACTCCCGGTCCTTCAAAAGGTACATGCTGGATGAAATGAAAGCGTCGCGTTTTCACAGGTTTAATTCTGACATGAATATAAGGAAAAAAGTTCAGGCGCTGTTCCTGCTTGCATTGATGTTACCGTACATCGAACGCCTCACAATCTTTTCATACAGATGCTTTTCGGGCACTTCCTGTTCGATCTTCTGCAGCGCATACTGCTGGATCATCAGCAGGGGAAGTACGATCTGCTCCCTGATCTCAATCGAATTACGGGATATATGTTCTTCCTCCATCAGCCTCGAGTATCCGGAAATCTTCAGTACCATCTCTTTTGACAACAGATACTCGTCGTAAAGTATTCTCCAGAACTCCCCGAACTCAGGGTCCTTTCCCATATAGGCCGTCAGATTGAAATAGCATTTCGAAAGCGACATCATGCTGTTCAGAATTAAAGCCTTGAAATACAGCACGTGATGAAAAAGGAATTTCAGTTCTTCGAGGTAGCCTTCCCCTGCCACTGTTTTCAGTGCGGTCCCGATCCCGAAATAACCCGGAACATTTTGCTTGAGCTGACTCCACGAACCCACATACGGGATGGCCCTCAGGTCGGATAATTCGAGTTCGGCCATTTTTCCCCTTCGGGAGGGCCGGCTGCCGATGTTCGTGTCACCGTAAAAGCGGAGCGGGCTTCTTTTTTCAAGGTAGGAGATGAACTTCGGGTGACTTTTCAGGGCGGAATATTTCTCGTAACTGATCTGTGCCAGTCGTTCGATGATCTCCCTGGAGTCATCCGGAATGCTGTTCTCGTCGGTAATAATACTGTTGGTAAGACCGGCAGTCAGCAACTGTTCACAGTTATGCAGGAAATGCTCACGCGTTCCGTAACGGCTGCTGATGGTCTGTCCCTGGATGGTGAGCTGGATCTCATGGTCGGCGATCCTTGGTCCCTGGGCAGCATAAAAGCGATGAGTCTTTCCCCCGCCCCTGGCCGGTGGTCCGCCCCTGCCATCAAAGAAAATGGCCCTGATCCCGTATTCCTCGCAGATCTCCGTCAGCTCCTCCTTTGTCCGGTAAATCGACCAGTTGGCCTTGAGGTAACCCCCGTCCTTGGTTCCGTCGGAGAAGCCCAGCATGATGGTTTGCCGGTTTCCCCTGGCTGCCAGGTGATTCCGGTAGGCTTCCGTTTCAAAGAGCTGTCTCATGATGGATCCCGAATGTTCCATTCCCTCAATCGACTCAAACAGGGGAATAATGTCCACCCGGGGATCTCCGGTGGCTCCTCCCCAGCGCAACAAGGCAAAAACAAAAAGTACCGACCAGATATCTTCCGAATTGCTGATGATATAGCGGTTGCAACCTTCTTCCCCGTTGCGGAGCTGAATATCCCCCATTACCTGTATGGTCCGCAGCGTTTCCATGACAATCCCCTCCGCACTGAAATCCGGACCCGGTTCTATCTTTTCGGCAGTGAGGATCCTGATCAGGTCCTTTTCCGTCAGTTCATCCAATCCGGATCGGATGATCCCCCGGTATTTGAGGACAGCTTCGACAGTCTGACGATGGATGCTGTGATCCTGGCGGATATCGAGCGAGGCAAAATGTGTCCTGAAGATCTTCACACGGGTGATCAGGTTTTCCAGATCCTCCAGGTAAAGGTTGTTATAGCGCTCCCGGATCAGTTCCCTCACCCTGAGCAGGGGACTCATGATTTCGCTGTACCCCGGTGTGCAGGTCCTGTCAAAAGTGGCGGCATAAAGCAAGTCATCCAGCTTTTTCAGTTCCTCCTCCACCTCCCTGAAGGTCATTTTCTGTTCCAGGTTTTTCACATCCCTGAAATAACAGTTCATCAAAGCCATTCGCAGCTCATCGGCCACTGCCGAAGTGGTTTCCGGGGTCACAAACGGATTGCCGTCGCGGTCGCCTCCGGGCCAGAATCCAAGTTTAAGGATGCCGGGATTGTCGAATTCCCTGTTCCTGACATGGCTCCTGATGTAGTTGTACAGTTCGCCCAGTCCGTCGTAATAAACCGCCTTGAAGAAATAGATGATATTGCGGGCTTCCTCCAGGGGTGTGGGTTTCTCCGTATTCAGCAGCGAGGTCAGACCGAGTTGCTGCAGCGCCAGGTCAATCTCATTGATATTGTTTTCATTGATCAGCCTTCGGAGGCGACTGATAATTTCCAGCACCCTGGGAGGATAGAACTGGGTGGGATGAGCTGTAAAAACGATACGGGCACTGAACTCCGAGAGTTTCCAGGCCAGCAGTTCCTGGCTGTTCTTCTTTTCTGCCACGTGAAAAAAATCGTTCAGACTGACATCATTGCTGAAGCCCTTCATGTGGTTGAAGGAAGCATCCTCCACACTGTCGTAAAGCACCACCTGGCGCTCTACATACTGGACCACCCTGAACATGAAATCAATTTTCTCCTGTTCGGTGCTTAACCCGGCACTTCCTTTAAAAAACTCTTCCAGGATCTCTGCCGGAGATCTGCCGGCTTCGAGACCGATCCTGCTCTCGTGCTGAAGGATCGGGATCAGTAAACCGATACTTTCGATATTGCTGTAAGGCAGGTTTAAAAACAGACTGTTAAACAGATTGAATTTCTTCTTAACTGTTTTTTCAAATTCTTTCTCTATCAGGGGTTTATCCATGTCCGGGGAGTTTTCTTTTACAAATCCGGAGATTCAGGCTGATCCGGTCGAAATTATTGCTGCCCCGGATTCCTTCCTGAATTTATAAGGTATAACCTTTGCGCAAGGCTTTTGTTTTGCCTCTCCGGCATTTTTCTGTGCCCATCCCCCGTTATCATTCTCCGGCTTGTTTCTGCCGGACGTAACCGGAACACTGTTTGTTTGCAGGGAATGAAAGCTGGAATCTCAATAAAAAATCCTACTTTTAGTGACTGAATCTCCAAATCCACAAACTGATGAAACGACTGATCAAAAGGGTGTTGCTGGTCCTGCTCATTGCAGTTCTGGCCTTCGCCACCTGGTTTGCATGGCCCCGCCTGCCCATAATCACGGCTTTTACCGCCAAAGGAATGTGCTCCAGTGTTTTTTATGCCGAGAAAGCGCCTGAAAGGGTGGCGGCGGAAGACCTCTCCTTCTTCCCCATCAGCCTTGCTAAAAGCGAGATCAATTATGAAGAGAAGAGTGTGACTTCAAAGGTATTCGGACTCGCAAAAAGAAAAGCAGTGTACCGCGACGGGCTTGGTTCAGTGCTGGTGCTTAAGAAACCTGAAAACGAGCTTAAGGCAGCGATGTTCAACATACCCGATCCGGGCTTTGATCCCGATACGCTGCCCTGGCCGAAAGGAAATATCCTCCCAGATCAGAAACCTGCAGGTATTGACTATGATAAGCTGACAGCCATTCTGGATGCAGCCTTCGACAAGCCCGGCGAAGAACCGTTCAGGAAAAGCCTGGGGGTTGCTGTGGTTTACGACAACCAGCTGATAGGCGAAAAATACCTTGATGGCTACGATGCCACCACTCCTTTCCTGGGCTGGTCGATGACCAAGAGTATCACTGGTGCCATGACCGGCATTCTTGTTGAGGAAGGCTTGCTGGATCTCAATGCTCCTGCCGCCGTACCGGAATGGACCGGTGATGAAAGAAAAGACATCACCACAGAGCAGATCCTGCATATGAGCAGCGGACTCGACTGGTTCGAAAACTATTTCACCATCTCCGACGCCACCGTCATGCTGATGCAAAGCGACGACATGTTTGCCTCCGTCATAAAATGCCCTGCCAAATACAAGCCGGGCACCTACTGGAACTATTCATCCGGAGATGCCAACCTCCTGTCGGGACTCATCCGTACGGCCATAGGGAATGATGAGGCTTACCACCGTTTTCCCTACGAGCGTCTGCTTCATCCGATAGGGATGGTCAGCACCCTTATGGAAACCGATGCCAGCGGCCTCTTCGTCGCCTCGTCCTACTGTTATGCCACCACGCGTGACTGGGCCCGTTTCGGGCTTCTCTTCCTGAATAACGGGATTTTTGAGGGAGACACTATTTTGCAACCGTCCTGGGTCGACTTCTGCCGGACGCCGGCACCAGCCTCCGGAGGCAATTATGCCGGCACCTTCTGGCTAAAGGAATCCAATCCGCTGCAGGAACTGAAAGATGTACCGTCTGATGTCTATTTTGCCGACGGTTTCCAGGGCCAGCGGATCTATATTATCCCTTCTAAAAAGCTGGTTGTGGTAAGGATGGGCTATAGCATGGCCAATCTCAATATGAATGAATTCCTGAGGGATATCATTGCCACACTACCTGATTGAAGCAGCTGAAACTAAAAGGCTGATAGCCTGAGGTTTTTAACCCGGACTATACGACTGGAACCGGCCTGCTGAAGAATGATAACCAGGGCCTTATAAGTAAAGGGAGCTGTCCTGCTGCGACGGCTCCTTTTTCTTTATTTCCCCCCGAGCCTGTACATAACCGTCCACTGTATCATCCGGAACGATCTGAATCGGCCAAGAAAATTTACCGGTCGAAGCTTCGGTTCTCTATCGTCGAAATAACTCCATTCGCCAAGCAGGCTAAAACCCGGCGCAAAGGCCTCAAACTCGTGGCTATCTTTAATACCATAGGTGAATGTAGAGGAACGGTCCATATGCAGCTGTTTCCTGAATTTCCACTGCATGTAGCGGCTCTGAAGCCGTTTCACCCATTTCAGGCTGAACACCTCTGCGATCAGTTCGCAACCGGGATAGATACGTCCAAGTTCCAGAAGCAGGGCACGCACCCCTTCAGCATCCAGGTACATGAACAGGCCCTCGGCGCAGACCAGCACCGGACGGTTTTCGGGCCTGACTTTTTCCATCCAGGTGAAATCAAGCGCCGACGAAGCAATCAGATGCTCGTCGGACCGGGGAGGAAGGATTTCCTTCCTCAGTTCTATAACCGCCGGGAGATCAATCTGGTACCAGTCCAGTCCGGCAGCTTTTACACGGCTCATTCTGGTGTCGAGCCCGCAACCAAGATTAATGATCACCGGGGAGGGATTCCTCCGGGCAAAATCTTCCACGTACCTGTCAAAAGCTCTCGATCTCAGCCCCATGGAAACAGGGAGTTTCCGTGGGATCCGGCCTTCATTCATGGCATTAAGCAGCCTGCTGTCTGATTCCCGGAACTGGTCGGAAAGTTTATTTACAAGATCCTCTGCCAGGGGGTCGGAGATGATCGGGTTAAGAGACTGTGATTCTCTTGCCCTGGCGTAGAGCGGTAGAAAAAGTGTTTCCGAAACAGAAGTAAAATGGATGTTTTTCATAGGAACATTCTGGAGAAGAAGCCTGATCCGGAAAGCAAATTAGTGAATTCAGGCGAATATTTTCCAGAGAATCCCGCCGGAAGCGAAAAAATAAACTACGGTGCACACCTGGTGCAGCACCTGCATCATCCGGAACTGTTTATCCAGACTCATCATGGCCCCTGAAAGGAGGATTCCGGCAAAGGCTATACCTGTGGCAAACACCAGGACAATCATCAAAGTACCGGCTCCCGCGGTACGGATACTCTGAATGACCATGAGAAGCAACAGGATAAAGCCAGCCAGGGCAATAAGTTTATGAAAGGTGAACAGAGCAGTGTGGTAAGGCTTACCTGTCCTGTTCAGTATCATACCGAGGACTATGGTGAGAACCAGGGCTGTTCCTGCCAGAAAGAGTTTCATGCCTGTACTTAAATTTTCCATATGAATTTTTTGAAGGTTTACAGCAAAATTATGCCTCCGGCGCGTAAAAAGCATTTGACAAAAATCAAAAACAGAACCCGGTGAAATCTGAAATATTTTTCAGATCATTACGTAATATAAAGGTAAACCATTCAAACCTCCGGCTGGTTCCTGAAGCATCCACCCTTTTTTATTAATTTTGCCCAAATACTACAAATCCGATGAAGAGAATCCTGATACTTATTTCCGTAGCCCTGTTTACCGGAATTCTGGCTGCCCAGAATCCTTTCACCGGGACTTTTGATGAAGTGATCCTCCGCACACCGCTGGGAAATTCATCATCCCTGCAGGATATGACGACCGGCGAGAATCCCCGGATGACTTTCATTTACGAGAATCCGGATGAAGTTGCGGAACTTCTTATTAAGACTCCGGTGGACACACTTGGAGGCAGGGTCTGGACCCTGCTGCCTTCAGGGGATTATGAGATCGTTGATCCTCTTCTGCCCGAAGGAGGCTATTTCAGGGCGAAGGTCCGGTTCACCAACCTGAATGAAGCCGGCTTTCTCCGTTTTGTAATCAGCATGAGTTCGCCGGCTGACTCTGCCGTCAGTTACACCATCCCGCTCCTCCCGCTCTCCAGGACTTCAGCCAACTTTTTTGTCCAGAGCGATGAAATGTTCCTTGGTGAGGAAAAGATCTTCGAGCTGGTTTCCAATAATCCGGGAAACATCAGGATAAACACCGATTGGGTCAGCAATGCCACCTTCGACTATCGCGTGGAGAAGAAATTTGACCAGCTATACCTGCATGTAGTGCCCAAAATGGCCGGTTTACAACAACTGAATGTCTCGCTGCAGACCCTTTCACCCGTGGCAGGTGAAAAAGGGGAGATAACAGACCGGCTCCCGGTACTTTCCCACACTTTTGACGTCAGGAGAAGCCGCCTGCGCTTCCTCCAGGCCTCCGAACAGGAAATCACCTATAATGACGCCAACAGGAAAACGGGCATCGAGTTCCAGCTGACCGACGATCCGAAGTTTGAGCTCTCTAAAACCTACAGGATTGAGAACCAGGAAGAACCGGGCGGAGCCCTGATTGCAGAGATTTTTACCCGGAGCCGTCTGTCCAACAACAAGATCCTTTGCCTGCTCCGTGTGTACAACTATCACCGGAATGCTGAAGGCTATCTTTATATCAAGGATAACGACCAGGCCATCAGCCTGACCAATTTCAATGTCACCCCGGAAATGAATATCAGCCGGATATCTGTATCACGGGAGGGGCAGGACTGGTCGGGAAATCTCAACGTGTATCCGGGCGAAACCGTTGATGTAAAACTGGAGGGGGAAGGCCTTAATAAAGCCCGTTTCATGTGGATGGGTGCGACGGACCTGACCCCCGACACCGTGCTGCATACCGAACAGGTTGCCTTGTTCCGTCTTAAAATCCCCAACAATATCAGTACCCGTACCGTGCCCCTCTTCAATAAAGGGGAGAATACAGGCAAGGGTTTGAATATCAAAGAGTACCAGGAGCCGCGGAATTTTGATTTCGTAACGGTAAACTATGGCGCCGGGGACCGGACCATCACCAACCTGGGCGGACCGGTGATCTACGATAAGGTAATCAAGGACATACTCATCGATTTCTCTGCCAATAAAATTGATTCGGAGAATAAGTTTTACGGAAATCAGTATATGGACATTGATGTTAAGATCACCGGTAAAAACAACGAACTGATCGAACTCAAGACCATACCGGCCATTGCCGTCTGTCCCGGAGAACAATCACCCAGGCATCCCTATTATTACAAAAAGGATTGTATCCAGACCGGCGTGTCACTGAATAAGTATCTTTCAAGAAAAACCTATGATATGGACGACTGGGTTCGGATCCAGCTGACCTTCAGACATGAGAATGAAAAATACGAATCACGCGGACTGGAGCAGACGGTGGAAATCATTGTGCAAAAGCAGTACCGATTCGATGTGGATGTATCTTTCCCTGCCGGGCTGATCATTAAACGCTTCGGCGACAATTCGGGGGATTACAGCAATTTCGGGGGGATAAGCATGGCCATGATCGCCCAGTTCAGCTTTTATGATCCCGAGCGAATCGGAAAATTCAAGCCATATAAGGTGGGAGCTGGCTTTCTCGCCCTGAATGCCTTTAATTTCAGTGAAACGGCCGACCGCGACGTAGCCCTTGTCGTTCTGGGCAGTGTTTACCCGACCCGGAAGGATGCAAAACTATCCTTCCCCCTGTATATGGGCGGCGGATATTTCCTGGGATCGAAGAAGGGATTTATTTTACTGGGACCGGGGATAAGGATAAGCCTGTAGAAAAAAAAGAGGCAGGCCGCAACACTCCCTAAAACCCTCAAAAGATACGCGGCCTGCCTGCACCCCAACAATTACTTTCCATGCAAATAAACAGCAATAATTTTATTTTGTTGCCGACCGCTAACGCATTTAACACAATACCCGGGTTTTTTAACAAAATCCTCAGGACGCCAGAACACTTTTAACCCTGATGCCTTCCATACGTCCTATTTTTCCCGTGAGAGCCCCTATTTCATCGGTTGTTCCCTCCAGCACCAGGGAGATCACATTCAGTCCCCTGTCGCGCATAGGAATACCCTGGCGACCCAGCACCATATCCCCGTGCTGACTGATAATACTGTTCAGTTTTCCGGTATCGGCTCCCTCCGACACAAGGATAATCACGGTTCCAAGACGCTTTTCCATATCTAATGTTTTAATAGATAAGCTCTTCAATCTCTTTCAGATCTGTTTGCAGCAGGCGCTGACTGTTTTCCTGATCCTCCCCGGGACGAGGATCACGGATCCTTTTGTGAAAATAAGCCACCACTTCTTCCCCTTCGGGCCGGAGATCGGAATCCAGGGGGATGACGCGCAGAGACAGCTTATGGCCCAGATGGTTCTCCTCAATACTGAATCCGGCAACCTTGAAACAGGCCTTCCTGATTGAATTCCTCAGGTGGAGGGATACGGCATAAACCCCATCGGCCGGAATCATCTTCACATCCTCCTCAATTTCCATCCTGAAAACCTCCCTTTCAAGCCGGTACGAAACTTCATGCTCCCGGTGCAAAATACCCCGCACCATGTAGTAATGATCAAGATAGGCGTTGGCACGCTGAATATTTCCTTCTATCAGGGCCTTACGTATCTTTGTTGAACTAACCGTTTCATTCTGAATATCCTGATGGGGGATTTCCTCAACCCGGAAGCCGTGTTTCGTGCTGAGCTTATAAAGGAACTCAAAATTCCCCTCCCGGTTAAAACCGAAATAATGGTTGAATCCCACCACCACGACTTCAGCCTTCAGCCTGCTCACAAGGTAGTCCTCCACAAACATATCGCAGGTCACCCTTGCGAAGTCCTTTGTAAAGGTGAGTATTACCAGGTGATCAAGTCCGGTTTTTTCAAGCAGGGCGATCTTTTCTTTCTGGGAGTTGATCAGCAGCAGGTTTCTGCCTTCGGTTTCAGGGTATAACACCCTCCTCGGGTGGGGATGAAAGGTAATCAGCACGGATTCCCCGCCGATGGTAGCTGCCAGCTTATTGAGGCGATCGATGATCACCCGGTGGCCGATATGCACACCATCAAACGATCCGGTAGTAACTACGGGATGGCGGATAGACAGGGGAGGATCGAGGGAGTAATGGATCTTCACGTGAACTGTTTATCCCTCAAAAATACAGAATTTTATCAGAAAAATAATCCCCGGGCAAGGGAAGCCCGATTAAACCAGAATCCCGGTCGGCTGCTGAAACTGAAAAGCAGGGGCGTATTTCCCTGCCGGTTCTCATTCCCCTCCGATCTTCACAAAATAAGCTACTTTTTCAAGGGAAGTGATCATGTCATACTCATCGAGATATACGTTCGGTCCCACATTCAGCGGCATGGTTGTAAAATTGAGGATTCCTTTGATCCCCGCCACAACAAGTTTCTCCGCAACTTCATAGGCCGTGTCGGCAGGAACGGTGAGAATGGCCACCGCAATATTTTCCGAAGCCACGATTTCTTCCAGCCGGTTCAGCGGATAACATTTTACCCCGGATATTACACGGTCGATCTTGTTCGGATCCACATCAAAGGCTGCAATGATATTGAGCTTTGAGCGCTTCCCCATGAAATAGGTGGTGACAGCCCTTCCGAGGTTACCCACACCGACAACGGCAACATTCAGCCCTTCGCCGGAATCAAGGATTTCACCGATCACGGAAATCAGCTCCTTAACATCATAGCCTTTACGCTGCATGCTGGTATAGCCGATAAACATGATGTCGCGCCTGACCTGAACAGCGGTGTTATGGTGAAGCTGGGCCAGTTCATGCGAATATATGTGGGTTTTTCCACTTGCAAGACACTGGAGGAGCGTTCTGCGGTAGGCACTCAGCCTTTCAACTGTTCTTTCCGGTAATTTCATATAATGTGGTTTCGTTATTCAAATTCGTCTTTCATTTTCCGGCCTGAATGCTGCAAAGCCGGACCATTGTTATTTATGTTTTTACAATAGTAAGAAAATAGTTTCAGATATTATATCATTTCCATATATACATAAGTTATTTTATACCGAAAAATACAATTTAAATAGTTATTTTACAGGAAGATATACTCCAAATTCACTTCCTTTGTCCGGTGCACTTTTTACATCGATACGGCCTCCATAAAGATCCGCAATTTTCTTAACGATGGATAAGCCCAGACCGGATCCCGTTATATCGCGGGTCTTCACATTTTTGATCCTCACGAACTCCCTGAACAGGGTTGAGATCTCCTCTTCATTCATACCAATTCCGGTATCCCTGACTGTTATGGACACCAACTTTCCGTCCGATTCCACCTTAAGCCATACCTCGCCGCCCTCAATATTATATTTGACGGCATTGGAAAGCAGGTTATTAAACACGATGTCGATATCGGAGGGGTTTGCTTCCAGTTTCAGTTCACCCTCAGCTTCCAGGTGAATGATCACGTTCCGCTGGATCGCCATCGGACCCACCGTGGCAACGGCCAGACGGGCTCTCTGGTACAGGTCGACGCTTTCAATCCTGTCTTCCTTTTTTTCCAGCCTGATTTTCGTAAAATCCAGGAGATCCATGATCAGTCCACGCATCCCGCTGATCCTGCCCAGGGTCCTTTCAATCACCTGGTCGTAGGCGCCAAGTTCGTCGCCCAGCTTTTTCTCCTTCATGATCTGGAGATAGCCCTCAATGGCGTTCAGGGGGGCTTTCAGCTCATGGCTGACAATAGACAGGAACTGGTACCTGATTCTTTTTCCTTCCTGCTGCATCCGAGAGGTGATGCGCCGAAGGTATAACTGCTTGACAATATTGTCGATCGACGCCTTCAGTTCCTGGGGGGTAAAGGGCTTCGGAATGAAGTCGTAGGCCCCGTCATCCGTTGCCTTTACGGCAATTTCGAGGGAGGCATAGGAAGTGATCATGGCCACCGTGGTATCAAAGCCCCTCTGTCGGATGATTTCAAGCACCTCTGTTCCTTTCATCCCGGGAAGTTTGTTATCAAGAAGAACAATCTCGGGTTGCTCCTTTTCGATGATCTCCAGTGCTTCCTCCCCAGACCCCGCCTCCAGGCACAGGAAATTATAGTCCTCATCCATAAACGGATAACTTACGGTGTGATTTCTCAAAATCCTTTCCACACCGGAGCGTATACCCGGCTCATCATCAACTACCAGTAATTTCAGCCGTTCCATTTCCTGTTTAATAAGTTTTCGATTTCCTGGTGCAGTCTTGCAGGCTGGACACCCTTTTCCAGGTACAGGTCCGCCTTGATCCAGTTTCTGTCTTCCTGGCTGTTCAGCCCGAAGCTGATTCCGGTTTCGGCTGCCACAGCCGTTGAAATGATCACGGGAACATCCGGATAGCGTTGTTTGAAACGATAGGCCAGAATGAAACCGCTGTCGTCCTGTTCCATCATCAGGTCGAAAATAGCCAGATCCGGTTTCAATCCCGCGATAACCCTTTCCGTCTCCTTCTGGCTTTCCGTAGTGATAACCTGATACCCCCAGCTTTCAAGATGGAGCCTCATCTGGAAAAGATAATCGGGATCGTCATCCGCTACAAGGATCTGAAGCTTCTCTTTCTTCATATTTGTTTTTTTTATAATGGTCTTCTCCTGGGCAGGGAAATGGTAAAGGTGGTCCCGGTTTCCCCTTTCGCCGGATCACTGTTCGAACTTACCTCAATCTTTCCCTTGTGCATCTTGACCACGCCATAGGCTGTGGCAAGACCAAGTCCGGTACCCTTTCCGATTCCTTTGGTGGTAAAGAAGGGTTCGAATACCTTGTGGAGATCTTCTTCCCGTATACCGGTTCCGTTATCCCTCACCAGTATACGGATATTGTCGGCATCATCCTTCAGGGTCACTTCCAGCACTCCGCCTCCGGGCATGGCTTCAACACTGTTTTTCATCAGGTTGCTCAGTACCTGGACCATTTGCTCCTGGTCGATCTCCGCAAAAGGATTATTCAGGCGGTTAAGCACTTTTTTCTCAATTCCTGCGGGAATAATGATCGAGGAAAGGCTGATTCGTACCAGTTCATTGAGATCAACCTCCCGGTGGTTGACCTGGTTTTTGCGTGCAAAATTCAAAAGACCTCCGACAATGTTCTTGCAACGCTCGGCCTGCTCGGCGATCAGCTTGAGGTCTTCGCGTTCCGGTGCATCGGGGGCACATTCCTCGAGCAGGATATTGCTGTACATAATCACCACACCGAGCGGATTATTGAGTTCGTGTGCAATGCCCGCCGAAAGCTGGCCCATATGTGCAAGCTTTTCAGTCTGCTTAAGCGCCTGCTGGATCGACTGCAGCTTGTCATTGGATACCGCCAGTTTATTGATGTTGTTATGCAACTGATCGATCGAATAAGGAAGGCACATCTCAATCTCAGCCAGCCCCTTGATGATGGCTATCGCGTGGTTTCGGCAGGTATCGTATCCGCAGGCACCGCAATCGAGATGATCCTGAGGTGTGTACTTTCCCATAGCCTGCAAAACTTTCCTGATCTCGCTGTGGGAAGGATCAGGCAGGCGCTGGTCATCTCCCCTGAAAGATGCCGTCAGATCCAGTTCGATCCCCTCGTCCATCGCGCGTTCCCACGCTGCCAGGTCGGCTGTCTGCATGCGGTGATTGAGATAATTGAGCACAATGGCTCTGCGCAGGAATTTTTTCCCGTCGCGGCTGGTTCCGGGCCCCATGGTGCATCCGTCGCAGCAGAGCAGCTCAAGGTGCATGCTGCCCAGGGTTCCGGTTTTATATTCGCGTATAGCCTCCTGAAAATTCACCCGTCCTTCGGCTACGATCACGGAATGGTCAAGGTGCGACTGGTCAATGTCGAGTGCCTGCACCAGGCCCCTGCTGATCGGGAAACCGGCACCACGCATGGCAAGAGGCGGATCGAATTCCGATGGATCCACATTGGTTTGCCTGATCCGTTTGGCCCTGAACATATTCCTCAGTTCGGAAAAAGTTATCACCGCATCCACTTCCGACGATTCATCCTTCTTGGCGATGCACGGACCGATGAAAATATATTTTACACTTTCATCATATTTCCTGCGCAGGTAACGGACCATGGCCAGCATAGGGCTCACGATCGGGGCCAGATCGCCGAGCAGCTCAGGTTCATATTTTTCGATATAGGTGACAATAGCCGGGCAATCGGATGAAATATAGCCCTTCTTATCCTCAAGCCGGAACAGGTTTTCATATTCCCTTGCCACCAGGTCGGCACCAAAAGCCACTTCATGCACCGCACTGAATCCCAGAGCGCGAAGCATCCCCACAAGCGAACGGTAATCGTGCAGCTCCTCGAACTCAGCCACAAAGCTTGGCGCCACAAGCGCCACAATGCGGCTTTGCGACTGGAGCAGAAGCGAAGCCCTGTCGATCGATTCCCGGTATTGCTTGGCGCCCTGTCGGCAAACCCGGGTACAGTTGCCACAGGCAATGCAGCGTTCCGGGATAACAACGGCCTGTCCCTCATTGATCCGGATCGCTTTTACCGGACACTCCCGCACACAGGTATAGCAGACCCTGCAAAGGTCGGGGATCGTATATACCAGGCTGTTCAGCTTTTGCATAACTTTTACTTCAGTATCTCTTTCTCACTGTATACGGTATGTAGCATATTCCTTGCCTTTCCGCTACCCGGTTTCTCCAGGAATTCCTCGTATAGCCTGTTAATGGTCGGGCTTTTATGCGCCACTTTTATCGCAGCTTTATTATCGATATCATAAATGGTTTTCATCCTTACCCTCACCTGGTTCTCGTCGGAGGGAAGGGGTTGTCCGCCACCGTTGATGCAGCCATCCGGACAGGCCATCACTTCAACAAAATCGTAATGCCTTTTTCCAGCCTGGATTTCTTCAATCAGCCGGATAGCGTTGGCCAGCCCGCTAACGGCAGCCATCTGTACTACTTTTTTCCCTGTCAGGATACTTGTTTCCTTAAGTATCCGTGCACCTCTGAATTTATTCAGACGGATCACCGGAAGCTCATCGCCGGTGATCTGCCGGTGTATGGTCCGGATGGTTGCCTCCGCCTCCCCTCCTGCCACATAGAAAAGCTTTCCGGCAGAATCACCGGCAATCAGGGGAGCATCGGCCGGCTCGGGTTCAAGATGATTCAGGTCGATCCCGTTCAGACGGATCAGTCGTGCCAGCTCGCGGGTTGTGAGCACCGAATCGATATCCTGGATCCCTTTCCAGGTCATCTCAACCCGCTGGGCCTCACTCTTCGCTGCCGTGCAGGATGTAACTGCCACCGAATATATCCGGTCTGCAGGTATCCCGGCTTTTTCACTGAACCACCTCCTGATCAGGCTTCCCGTGATCTGCTGGGGAGAACGTACCGGCGAAAGGTAACTGAGCAGATCGGGCCTGAACTGTTCAACGTAGCGCACCCAGGCCGGGCAGGAACTGGTAAATACCGGGAATTTCCCGTCCCTTTCAACCCCGTCGGCAAAGAGCGCTGCCTGTTCCATAATGGCCACATCGGCACCAAAGGCTGTTTCAAAGATATAGGCAAAGCCACACTTTCTCAACGCGGCATTGATGAGCCCCTTCAGATCCGACCCGGGCTTCAGGTGAAACTCTTCGGCGATCGAAACCGCCACTGCGGTGGTATACTGCAAAACAACCACCTTATCGGGATCGTGCAATGATCCGTCCAGTTCGTGAAACTGTACCTTTTCGGTCAGGGCACCGGTCGGACAGGCCATAACGCACTGGCCGCAACTGATGCAGCTTGAGAAATTCAAGGGCTTGGCCATAGCGGCCATCACCTGGAGGTTGCTTCCACGGTAAGTGAAGTCGATGGCGGAAATACCGGTGGTCTCTTCACAGACCCTGATACAACGGCCGCACAGGATGCATTTTGCCGGGTCGTGAAATATGGCCGGGCTGGATTTATCCACTTTATACTGGCTTTTGTGCCCTGGGATCCTTCTTTCTCTGACGTTCAGGTCCTCTGCCAGATGCTGCAGTTCGCAGTTACCGTTCCTTTCGCAATACAGGCAATCGTCGGGATGATTCGACAGCAGCAGTTCCACATTGGTTTTCCGGGCTTTGAGCACCCGGGGCGAATGGGTGCGTAACTTCATCCCTTCCTCAACGGGATAGGAACATGCGGTAATGAGGTGCTCATGACCTTCGGCTTCCACCACACACATCCGGCAAGCTCCGGTCGGGGAAAAAGACTCCATGCTGCAGATCGTTGGAACACGGATCCCGTTCCTGTTGAGCGCAGACAGGATGGTCTCGCCCGACTGGGCCTGAATCTGCCTGTTATTGACTTCAAGATTAATCAGCATAGCAACTGCCTCCAGGGTTAATTAAAGTAAACTGCACTGAATTTGCAGGTTTCATAACAGATCCCACAGCCTGTACATTTATTCGCCACAATGAAATACGGATGCCTCTGGGCTCCGATGATCGCTTCCGCCGGACATTTCTTTTCACAGATCCCGCAGCCTGTGCAAAGTCCCACATCAATGTAAAAAGTACGCAGTTCGGTGCAGACATTGGCGCGGCAGGCACGGTCGAAAATATGTTCCTCATATTCGTTTCTGAAATGCTTCAGGCTGGTCAGCACCGGATTGGGAGCCGTCTGGCCGAGTCCGCAAAGGGAAGTGTCCTTCATAACCCCTGCCAGGCTTTCCAGCTGCATCACGCCCTTGAAGCGTTCCAGGGTCGTATGGCTGTTTTCATCGACCGGTTTTCGGGAGATCCCGTCAAGGATCTCCGACATCCTTTTGGTCCCCTCGCGGCAGGGAATGCATTTTCCACAGCTCTGCTTCTGGGAGAAATCCATAAAATACCGGACCATATCGATGATACAGCTTTTTTCATCCAGCACAAGGATCCCTCCTGCTCCCAGCGAATAACCCTTCTCCTTCATCCGGTCGTAATCCAGTGGAAGATCGGTTTCTTTTTCAGGGATCATGCATCCCGACGGACCACCTATATGGACCGCTTTCAGGATTCCCTCTTCAGGGACACCACCGGCGATCTTTGTAACGATGTCTTTCAGAGAAGTGCCCATGGGTACTTCAATCAGACCGGGAAAGCGTACGCGGCCGGATATGGAAAACACTTTGGTACCGGGATTTTCAGGCAAACCGGTCTTTCTGAACTCACCGGCTCCGGACGACACGATAAAGGGAACGTTCGACAGGGTTTCCACGTTATTGATCACCGTAGGTTTGCCATGATACCCGCTTTCGGCAGGGAAGGGAGGTTTGGAGCGCGGCATCCCTCTTTTTCCCTCAAGGCTTGCGATCAGGGCTGTTTCCTCGCCACAGACAAAGGCTCCGGGTCCTTTTCTGATGGAAATATCCAGGTTATAGCCGCTCTGAAAAATATTATGTCCGATTAATCCGAGTTCCCTCACCTGACTGATGGCATTCTCCAGTTTCAGAATGGCATTGGTATATTCCGACCTGATATAGATCATTGCCTTGGTGGCTCCGATGGCATAGGAGGCAATGGCAATTCCTTCAATCACCTGATGCGGGTTCCCTTCCATCAGCGTCCGGTCCATAAAAGCACCCGGATCGCTCTCTTCAGCATTGCATATCAGGTATTTCTGATCTGAAGGAGTGGCATTGGCCACCTGCCATTTCCGTCCGGCGGGGAATCCGCTGCCCGACCTGCCCCGTAAACCGCTTGACTCCACAATGGCGCAAATTTCCCTGTAGGTCTTGAAGCGGATGCAACTCAGGAAAGCCTTATAGCCATTATTGGCGATATATTCTTCGATCGACATGGGATCGATGATTCCGCAATATTGCAGGATCCTCCTTGTTTGCATCGAAAAAAAAGGCAGCTCATCCAGGTAAGGCACCTTCTTCCAGGGATCCGAACCGTGATTCCTCAACTGGGCAAGTAACAGGCTCTCCGGCAGGGTATGATGAAAGACATCATCCATCAAAGCCGGAATATCCTCCTCCGTCACATTGCTGAACAGCAGCCTGTTCCTTCCGGGAAGCTGAACTCCTACTATGGGTTCGGCTGCGATGAGTCCGATAGTACCTGTTCCGCAAACATCGGCTTCCAGCCCCCGCTCCTGCAGGTAGCTCTCTATCGCTTTCATGGTCTTCTCTGCCCCTGCGACAATACCCGCACTGCCCATTCCCACAGTGATCAGAGGTCTGACCACCCGCTGACGGGTAAGCAGTTCCACCAGATGTTTTTCTTCTGTAGTATAGTCTCTGGCGTCCTTGCCAGCCAGAATGCTGATCTGTTCAATGTTCATCATCATTTACTTCTGATGGTTATAGCTCATCGGCACGACAGTTTTCCACGACCTGCCGGACAGTTTTTTCATCGGCCGAAGGATAAAAGAACCCGTTCACGGCAAATACCGGCGCTTTCCCGCAGGCACCAATGCAGGAGAGCACCTCAAGACTGAATAATCCATCCCGGCTGGTCTCCCCTTCGGCAATTCCCAGGTATTTGTTCAGCGAACGAAGCAGTTCCCTTGAACCGCCGAGGTGGCAGCCTGAACCGTTGCAAACGGTGAAATGGTACTTACCTTTCGGAATGAACCTGAACTGGTTGTAAAAAGTAGCAAGACCATAAATTCTGCTGGCGGGCAGTTTCATGTAACTTCCGACCTGGGCAACCGCATCCTCTGAAAGAAAGCCAAATTCGTCCTGGATGCGCTGTAAAACAGGGATCAGGGAATCAGTGGTAACATGAGGAAACTCGCTGAGTAATTCATCAATACGATTCATGAAAGCAGGAATATCTTAGTTTTCAGCCTGTTCTGTAATAACAAACAAAGATATATATTTGTATTGTTATTTTGTAAACATTGTTATCAAAATAACACTGCTTCACAACATTTTTTCGTTACGTAGCTGGAGGAATCCGTGTAAGATATTATTTACCAGCGTCTTTTTAAAGTAATGTCCTTGTTTATACCCGGTTTAAATTACATTTATCACATGCAGCTGGTGGATTAAGGGGAACTGTTGTGAAATTATTAACTTTGGACTTTAATCGATTCCAAAAGTGTCAGCAAAAACAGAGATCAAGATCTGCCTGGGAAGTTCCTGTTTCAGCAGGGGAAACAAAAAGACGTTGCAGATCATTCAGCAATACATCAGGGAAAACGGGCTGGAGGACCGGGTCATTCTCAGGGGGAATCATTGCTTTTCCGATTGTGCAAAAGGGCCGATACTGGAGGTCGACGGAGTACTGCATGAGAAGGTTGATGAAGAAAATGTCATCAGCATACTGAGGAATGCCTTGCTGTTAAATGGATAAAAACAGAAAATGGAACCACTGCTGAAAATCAGGGATGAAAAGTGCATTGCTTGCTATGCCTGTGTCAGGGCCTGCCCGGTAAAAGCCATCCAGGTCAGGAGCGACAGGGAGAAACCGGAGATACTTCCGAACCGCTGTATCGGTTGTGGAAACTGTCTGGCCACCTGTAGTCCTGGAGCTATAGAGATCCGTGATTCCCGCACAGAGCTGAAACTATTGCTTTCCGGAAAGGAAAAAGTTGCCGCCATCGTGGATCCGTCCATTGCCGGTGAATTCCCTGACATTACCGATTACCGGAAATTTGTACAGATGATGCGCAGGCTGGGGTTTTCCTATGTCAATGAGGTTTCCTTCGGGGTTGATCTTGTTGCTGCCCGTTATCGCGATCTGTTTGCTGCAAGCAGGGGGAAATATTACATCATGGCCAATTGCCCCATAACGGTTTCCTATATTGCCAAATACCGTCCGGAGCTGATCCCCAACCTTGCCCCCATCATTCCGCCTTCGGTGGCAACGGCCAAAGTGGCCCGGGAACTGTATGGCCCTGCCACCAGGATCGTTTACATCAGTCCGTTGATTGCCAGCAAGGAAGAAGCTGTATCTTTCTCAGATAAGGAAAAGATCGACTGCGTGATCACCTTTGTTGAACTCCGTGAACTTTTTGAAGAATACCGCATCGACGAAAAGGAGTTGGAATACAGCGATTTCGACCCACCCCTTGGTTATCGCGGTGCGTTGTTCCCGCTGGCGGGAGGGATCCTGGAGGCTGCCGATCTGTTCACAGGCCGCCTGGACTCCAAAGTGGTTACCATCGAAGGGAACCAGATCTTTGATGCCATCGATGAGTTTGCTGATAGCATCAATATTATCAAGCTTCATTTCAACCTTTTTTACAAGGAATTCCTTATGGGACGCGGAACCAGCATGGGAGGCAAACGCAGTCTCAGAAGAAGCCAGATGATCAGTTATGTGAACAAACGATTGAAGAAGTTCGATCACCAGGAATGGGAGAAAGCCATGGAAAAATTTTCCTCCATCGGCTTTGATCGCCATTACACTGCGGATGAACAGAGATTGCCGGAACCACCGGAAGACAAGCTTGAAGAAATTCTCAAAGAACTTCACCAGAGGGGCGATAATAAAGTGGGTTGTGGTGCCTGTGGTTACCGTTCCTGCCACGATTTTGCCGTTGCCATTGCCCAGGGCCTGGCCATCCCGGAAATGTGCAACAATTACGCGACCCTGAACCGGCAGAACCATATTCAGGCCTTAAAAATTTCCAATGAAAAGCTGGCCCAGGCTCAGGAGGCACTGCGGGAATCGGAAAAGAATTCGCGGCGGGAGAAGGAATCTGCACGGGAATCTTCGGAGATCATCAAAGCCATGCTGCAGAAACTTCATTCAAGTGTACTGATCGTAGATGAGAACCTGAAGATCATCCAGGCCAACCAGAGCTTTATCGAACTGCTCGGCGACGAAGCAAGGGAGATCAATGAGGTTGTGCCCGGGCTTACCGGCGCCGACCTGAAAACCCTGCTACCCTATAACCTTTACAATCTTTTCACCTTTGTCCTTTCGAACAATGAGGATATCACCAACCGCGATGTCACTTTTGATGAAAGGATGCTGAACATTTCGGTATTTGTGATAAGAAAGGCAAAAATTGTCGGAGCAGTAATCCGCGACATGTCGATACCGGCGGTGCAGAAGGAAGAGGTGGTGAAGAGGCTGACTGAAGTAGTGGATAAGAACCTTCACCTGGTCCAGCAGATCGGTTTTATCCTGGGAGAAGGTGCTGCCGAGACCGAAAGGATGCTGAATGCGATCATTGAGTCGTACAAACCCAGGAAAAAACACTGAGCGACGAATGGAAGGAAGGTTTTACATTGAGGTGGCCTCCGAACAGCGAAACTGCGGCGAGGAAAGGATCTGCGGCGACGTGTTTCTGAGCAGGAGGATTAAAGAGGAAAGCCGCACCATCGTGGTTCTGTCCGATGGAATGGGACACGGGGTCAAGGCCAATGTGCTGGCCACCCTCACTGCCACCATGGCCATTAACTTCACCATCGAACACAAAAATCCGGAGACCATTGCAGAGATCATCATGAATACCCTTCCGGTTTGCTCCGAGAGACAGATGAGCTACTCCACCTTCACCATTGTCGACATTGAGGAGAACGGTGATATTACCCTGCTGGAATACGATAACCCCCAGGCTATTATCCTCCGGAACAACAAGCCCTTTGTCCCCGAATGGCAATGCGTGATCATGGAAAGTGAAAAAAATGCCGGAAAGGAAATACGAACCTGCCGGTTCAGCCCTAAAAAAGGTGATCGGATCCTGCTCTGCTCCGACGGGGTAAGCCAGTCGGGAATGGGTACCGATAAATACCCGCTGGGCTGGGGGAGGGAGAATATCGAACGCTACGCTATGGAACTATCCGGGAATAACCCGGATATCTCCGCTGCCCGCCTGGCTTCCAAGATCGTCAACCTGGCTTTTCGCAACGATGGTTATATCTCCAGGGATGATACCAGCTGCGCTTCCCTGTATTTCAGGAATCCGAGGAAACTTCTGATAACCACCGGCCCTCCGTATGAAGAGGAAAATGACAGTAAACTGGGAATGGCCGTTAAGGAATTCAAAGGAAAGAAAATTGTCTGTGGAGCCACCACGGCAGATATTATTGCGCGAGAACTCGGCGTACAGATCGAGGACAGTCTGATCTTTGATGATCCCGACCTCCCGCCGCTCAGTTTCATGGAGGGGATCGACCTGGTTACCGAAGGT
>JBMOLL010000059.1:0-11828 GCA_049325415.1 Bacteroidota bacterium
CCGGATTTGCATCCGAGCCGTTCTCCGCATCGAAATAGTATGTTACACCCTGCCTGTCACCTGTACTGCATGAAATGCATAAAAGCAGGCAGAACAGGCTCAACACTCCTGCCAGACTCCGGATCAGATTCATTTTAGCGGTCATATTTTTCAGTTTTTCACAAGACGTTCATCCGTTTTCTCGCCACGTCCTGCTTCAATTTCCAGGAAGGCACCTTCTATTGCACCATTATCCGCTGTAACTGTAAGCACAATGTTTCCCGGCTCACCAGTCGGACGGAGGATAACCATCGCCTTCCCCCTGTATGTTGAGGGGTGGAGTGATCGGAAGCTCATTATATCGGTAGGGGAAGCGTTTCCGGAGCCCGCTATTGTTGCAGGTCCATCAACAGCGATACGCAGGGGGATGTCTTTAAAATTCACTTCCCTGTCCTGCTCATCTGCCAGGCTGATCATTACGTACAGCAGGTCGTCCGGATCGCTGCTCAGCTTGCTACGGTCGGGTTGAAGTATGATTTTTACCGGCTCACCGGTAGTCTGAATAATACAGCTTTCACGTTCCTCGCCGTTTTCCACTGCAGTAGCCCTGAGTACACCGGGATGATAGGGTACACTGAACACTGCTGTATATTTACCGATTCCTGCCGTATCGGTGAATTTTTCGGCTACAAACAGGTCGTTCACGAAGATCCTCACAGCCGGGTATCGGGTAAACACACGCACATCCATGGCCTTATTTTCATGGCCCGGCCAGGTCCAGGATTGTATCTCATCGGGCCAGCCCCAGTAGCTGATCCTTTCGGTATAGCCGGCGGGCAAGGGTACATGTACACTCATTTCAATCCTGCTCCGCTCCCAGAGAACATCCCTGATGAGGGCCTGGGGCTTCCGGTTGCCCAGCAGGTCGATATCGCCGCACCACCCGTTGAACCAGGGCCATTCCTGCATCAGGGGAGGATCGGGCAGACCTGCCTTCACGGGAACGGCATGACCGATCCCTGCTTCTCCCAGGTAGTCCATGGCAGTCCATACAAAATCTCCGCATACCCAGGGGTATTTCTGCACCAGGTCCCAGTTGACGGCCCTCTCCGATGGCACCGATTCGCTGCCATACATTACCCTGCCGGGGAATAAACGATGATCATTCCCGTATTCCCACCATGCATAGTTATAGCCGGAGATATCGAGCGCGGCAAAAGCCCTTTCAGAGTCCTTCCAGGTCAGCCCCGGATTGTCCCAGAAAGTGTTTACTGCTGCCGTAACAGGACGGGTGGTATCATGCTTCAGGATGATTTCCCGGAGTGCGAGTGCGGTAGCCATTCCTGAACTATCGGCCCGTTCGGGAATCTCATTCCCGATGCTCCACATAATCACCGAAGGATGATTCCGGTCGCGCAGCACCATCGATGAAAGGTCTTTTTCATGCCATTCATTAAAAAACCGGTGGTAGTCATCGGAGTTTTTGCCTTTTTGCCACTGATCAAAAATCTCATCGATCACCAGTATCCCAAGGCGGTCACAGGCATTCAGAAAGGCTTCCGAAGGCGGGTTGTGTGAACAGCGTACGGCATTGAAACCATTGGCCCTGAGCAACTCAACTTTTCGTTCCTCTGCCCTGGCGATGGCTGCCGCCCCAAGCAGACCATTATCATGATGCACGCATCCCCCCCTGAATTCAATAGCTTCCCCGTTAAGCAAAAATCCTTCTTCCGCCTTCCAGTCCAGCGTACGGATACCAAAAGGTATATCGGTCTTGTCGCTCAGTTGCTGACTGCTGTTAATCGTGACCATCGCCCTGTAAAGTTCAGGATCATCAACTGACCAGAGCAGGGCCCCGGGAATTTTTATCCGGTGGTGTACGGTTAAGGTACTGTCGGGCCCGAGGGAAATCCGCTTCATCGCTTTACCGACAATATGGCCCTTAGGATCAAAAACCGTGACAGTCACCTTTGCTCCTGATTTCTCCCTTCCCTCATTAAGTATGTTACTGTTTATTTCAATCTCAGCATCCCCGTTCACGACTTTGAGAGTGCTGATCTGAACGCCATAATCAGTCAGGTGTACCGGACCCGATTCCAGCATCCAAACGTTCCGGTAAATCCCCGAGCCGGCATACCAGCGGCTGTTCTTTCCCCGGTTTACTGCCCTGAGCAGAATTTCGTTATCATGATCCGTCGAAAGGTATGGTGTGAGATCGCAGTACCAGGATGTGTAGCCATAAGGCTGCCCGCCGGCTTTTTTCCCATTGACCCAAAGTTCGCTTTCCATATAAACCCCTTCGAAATAAAGTCTGCAGATCCTACCTGCTCTGGCAGGACCAATGGTCTTTCGATACCAGCCGGTACCTCCCACCGTGTTGCCTGTGGCTGTTCCTCCATCACTGGCTTTTGAAAACGGACCGCTGATGCCTTCACCGGGTTCCAATGCTTCCACGCTCCAGTCGTGGGGAAGCACTACCTCTCGCCAGGCAGAATCAGATGCCGGCGGCATCAGGGAATCGGCCTGACCGCTTCTCAAAAAAAACCAGCCTTCGTTAAATTCAGATCGCTCACATTGCGCCGAAAATCGGTCAATGCAGGCACTGAGTCCCAGCAACAGGATCATTCCTGAGATTGCACTTGCTTTTTGCAGGGTGTTCTTTACTTTTTTCATGAGGTCAGTTATTTTTGTTTACCACCAGCGATCGGTCCTGAAGGAAGAGACTGGCAATCCGCCTGTTCCGTATAGGACCGCTTCGGCATAGTTTCTGAACAGGTAACGAACAGCCACCGGTTTCTGTACCAGCCTGTTTGAGACTACTACGGTACCATTGCTTTCGTCATACCAGGCTTCTGCAGACACAAACACCCTGTTTTCTCCAGCAATTTCAAATCCTGTAAGCTCTTTTCCATAGGTAGTCAGTCCGTTGGTAGCCTTCCTGAAACTCAGTATTGCCATGTTATCCCTTACGATCATACTGTCGAACTCCGGGCTCTCGGCTTCGAAACCCGACCAGCCATATACCTTTGACAGTGCCAGGAGTCCCAGCCTTTTCCCCACGGCTTCCTTTTCCGGCGGATGGATTGCATGGGCATCTCCAACATCCATGGTAACGGCCATCCAGCAGTCGGGGACCTCCTCTGAAGCTTCAAGCTGAGCTTCCCTGATATAGGCGGATATTTCGGGATACTCGGGGGTAAAAAAGTTCCATTCGGAATAGTCGTAGGGAGCGATCTGCACAAAACAGACAGGGAAGTTTGTTCCCCACAACTCTCTCCACGCGTCCACCATGGCTTTAAAGCGGGGTTTATATTCCCTGACGCCAAAAACGTTGCTCTCACCCTGGTACCAGATAAGGCCCCTGATAGTGAAGCCAGCCAGCGGGGAGATCATTCCGTTGAAAAGGAGGGTCGGAACGTTGTTTATCCGGTCGGAAGTTTCATCACTCAGGGGAGGAACATGAATTGCAGGGAAGGCCCCACAGGCGCTGGCCGGCATCCAGGTCTCCACATTCGAGCCTCCGTAGCTGGCATGAATGATCCCCACAGGAACCCCGAGCTGTTCCTCGAGGAGAGCGGCAAAAAACCAGGCAGGCGCACTGCAGTCTCCTGCTGTTTCTGCGGAGGCAATCTGCCAGTCGGCATGAAATGAATCCTGCGGACGGTAAGCGGCACATACTGGGACATTGATAAACCGTATCTGCCTTTCCCCAGCACCAAGTATTGCCTCCGTGGATCCGTAAACCGGCTGGCCGGAATAACCTTTCAGCGGCATGTACATATTCGATTGTCCGCTTGCGAGCCATACTTCGCCCGAAAAAACATCTTTCAGAGTAAGGGAAGCATTACCGGTGATCCTGATCTCAAAAGGCCCTCCTGCCCCGGGAGTATGCACCACAACCTTCCAATTTCCGGTGGCATCTGCGCTTGTACTGTAGCTCCGCTGATCCCAGGATGTGTATATTTTCAGTCTTTCTCCAGCCCCTGCCGTACCCCAGACAGGGCAATCGCTTTTCTGCTGCACGACCATGTGATCCCCGAAAACAGAGGCGGGTCTGAGTTCACTGGCTTTGGAAACAGCAACAGTCAAACAGGCGAATAAAAGGCATAACAGGATCTTTCTCATCTCATTCAATTTTTATCCGGAAAACAGGGATTACGTTGAAAGCGGTTACCACCGGAGCAGCAAATTCCTCCCTGTCGGGTGGATTGTCAAAATAGACCTGGCTCTGCGGGTCGAGGCCATAAAGGATCAAACGTAGTTCGTTTCCTGATGCAGTTCGTTCCAGGCGGTTCAGCGCGATGGTCCAGGGCGTGTTGCTGTTAAAATTGTCGGCAACCAGCACATGGCCGTTATACAACTCTGCCCTGTCGCCATGATAACTAATCCGGAGAAGGATGTTGTATACACTGTCCATGACAGAATTCGGCACAATGATCCGATATTCCCTCCTCCCGGTAATCTCCGCTCCGGTGGCAATATCGGGTGTCACGCCAGTTAGTGGCGCTGCGGGATGATATTCGGACGGTTTCAGATCCGTCGGGAGCATATAGCCATCGGCAGTGAGCCAGGACGGTCCGGATACCATTGTGAAACGATCGTAGTTGCTGTAAACAACATCCAGCCTCGCTGCAAAAGCCTTACTGCCTGAGATGTATGGAAAATCAAGTATTAACCTGTTCTCACCATGCATCAGGTAGGCAGTGAGGTCAGGCTGGTCGACCGTGGCTGTATCCGGCAGCTGGTTGACCCAACGGCCATTCACCCCGATCCGGCAGGGTGTTTCGGCAAAAAGATACAGTACAGCCTTTCTTATCTCAGCGGGATTATCCAGACTGAATTCCTTGAAAAAGAAACGGTGGTAACGCATTCGGTCGGGCGACAGGGTGCCACTTACCGCTGTTTCGAGCCATTGTGCCTGATTAAGAATCGGTTCGGCAGAACAGTGCATTACCGGGTTAATCCTGAATTGCGATCTGATCCTGACAGGCAGAAAGGAATCAGACCCGTTCCGACCGAACCGGTATACGATTAATTCATCTTTACTGGTCTCGACAAAAGTGTTTTGACCATCGGAAAACACAGGATCGGGAGAGAGGAAACATTCTATACTGTTGATTCCGCCGGGAAACCAGAGCATGTCGGCTTCCTTCTCGGTAAGAATTATAAAGCGGCTCACCGATCCATCCTTACCCTTTAAACTCAACACACAATCGCGACCCGGTACAATTCCGCTTATTATCAGGTATTTTCCAGAACGATCGGTCTTGCACGGGCTTCCGCTCACTTCACTTACCTCGTTCTTGTCGAATGCCAGCTCAACGGGAATATCCCTGGTCTGGGTCAGAAACCTTGTGTCACCCAGAACTCCGATTAGCTGGGCGGTTGCATATTTAAGGGTTAATTTCTCCATGCGGTAATTTACCGGCCAGATGAAGACGGAGCTGTCGGGAATATCAATCCCTTCAGAAGGAAAACAGATCGTCTCGTTCCTGAATTCTATTTCGAAACGGCAGTTCCTGATGGTTTTCTTCGGGATGAAACGGGCATAGTTTATACCGAACAGGAAGGCCTCCTCACGGTTGCAGCGTACCGAAAACTGCAATTCGTTGCTGTTCCCCTGGTACAGTACCGTATTCATGGTTGCCAGTTTTTCCTGTTCCCCGTTAACGAAATAATGAAGGCCTTTGATTTTCCGAAAAGCTTCTGAGACTTCGCCCGATTCCCTTATAGGTGCTTGAAAATCATAGGATTTCAATGGCACTCTGCTCCAGTAGCCGGTTTCATCCTGTTCCTCTTCCGTGGAGTGCAGGATTCCCCTGAACTGGGTACCCCCGGCAAACATGTAATAACCCAGCATGTTACTGCCCGAACCCAGTTTGGCTGTCATGACAGCCAGCCCGTCGATCGGCGGGATAACTGTCCGCCGGTGCCAGGTATTCTGCACTCCGGCTCCCACCTCGCAGGTGAAATAAGGATAGGATTCATAGGTCATATAGGTGTCCTCTTCTTTCCGGTCGTTCCCGATATTGCGGTTATCGCGGAAATCATCGAACTGATAATTACCCGGCTGTAAAAGCTTCTCGGTGCTTTCTATCCATGGAGCGTCGGGATAGGCGCCCCAAAGCGGTATCACTTCAAAAGGAGGAACGGAGCCATTGCCCCAGCCGGTAACCGTGTATAACGGGACATCGATCCCCAGTGCAAGGGCCAGTTCTTTCAGCCGGCTGATATACGACTCGCCATCCCTGCCGTACCAGTATTCATTTTCCAGTTGGATCCCGATCACAGGGCCACCGTCTTTATAGAGCAATCCTTCGAGTTGCCGGGCAATCTCCCCGAAATATCTTTCGACATAAGACAGGTAAACCACATCCTCCGAACGCTCCCTGATATATCTTTTCCTGAGGATCCAGTCGGGTGTGCCTCCGTTACGTGCTTCACCATGCGACCACGGACCCATTCTCACCACCACCTGCATGTCATGGGCGGCACAAAGCTTCAGAAAGGAACGCAGGTTCTTCTCCCCTTCCCAGTCGAACTCTCCTTCGATCTCCTCATGCTGGTTCCAGAAAAGGTAGGTTGAAATAACGCTTACACCGCCTGCTTTCATTTTCAGGATAACATTCTCCCAGAGTTCGGGTCTGATCCTGGAATAATGCAGTTCTCCCATGACAGGAAGAACCGGCTTTCCTCCTTCGGTCATGTACCGGTTGTTGATGCGGATTTCTTTACCGGCAGGTCCTGCATCGCCCATTCTCAAGCGGCTCTCCTCAAGGACAGGAAATTTCCGGTTGAGATCGAAACGGATCAGCTGCTGGCCTTTCACCTGGAGAAGTTGCAACAAACAGCAGAGCAGGAGATATGTCTTTATTACTTTCATTATACCGGGTTTATTAATTCTGTGTACCAGCCTTCCAGTTTTCTGTAAAGGGAATCTCCATCCGGCCTTCGCTGAAACGAACGGGGAGCCAGAGATAACCCGAGTTATACAGATCCCTCTTGTTCCATCGATCGAACATGGCCACATAACATTCAGGATTACTATTGATCCTGAAAATATAAGTTCCCTGCGCACCAAAAGTGGAATCAGATCCATCCCCAAGGCAGGGATTACCATACAGCGTCCATTCACCGAGCATGGAGTCGGCTACGGCATAGCGGGCTGCATTCGGATCCCAGCCGGTACAACCCGAAGTGAGCATGTAGTATTTTCCGCCGTACCTGACCACAGCCGGTGCTTCCCTCGACTCGCCCACAAGGGCCAGCGAATACACCCCGGATGGCTTGGTATAACTTGAATCAAGAAGACTGATGCACAGGCTTTTGTTCCAATCGGTAGATGCAATCTGGTATGCTCTGCCATCGTCATCGAGAAAGATCGTCTGATCCCGGCTGTCCATACCATTGGGCTTTAAAGAACCCAGGTAAGTAAACGGGCCGGTGGGACTTTCGCTTACAGCCACACCTGCATGAGCTTTTTCGTATTCCGGATTTTCGATATGCATCCACATTACAAACTTGCCGGTAAGCTTGTTATAGATCACCTTTGGGCGCTCAATCACCTGGGATGGGTGCAGATCGCCGGCCGGATCGGTGCTATCGGGAGGCAGCACCACACCTTCGAATTTCCAGTGCAGCAGGTCGGCCGAGGAATAGCAGGATACTCCGCCCGCCTCGGTTCGCCAGCACTCCCAGGTCTTCACATATTCCAACCTGATCGTGGTATCTCCCTTACTCTCGCCATACCAGTACCAGGTTCCGTCATGAAACAGCAGCCCCCCGCCATGTGCGTTTATCGTGTTCCCTTCCGTATCAGTCCAAACTTCCCCGTTGACCAGGCCCTTTTCAGTCCGAGATGCACAGGAACCCAGGCAGACGATCAGCAGCGGAAATAAAAAACTGCAGGCTAATAAATTTCTATTCCTCATCCGTTATCTTTCAGTTTTGTTTACTTGTTTTTCCGTATTTTATCTTTCCGGCTTACCATCCGAAGAAAAAATCATTCTCTTTTCCCTGTCATTCCTTCTCTCACTCCTCACTCCTCACCTCTCACCCTAATACCCCGGGTTCTGCACCAGCGCCGTATTTTTCTGCAATTCTTCAAAAAGGATCGGGATCAGATAATGGCTGTTATTCCAGGCCCTCGATTCATAGACAAACGATTCATACCCCCCTGCCTGTCGGGTAACGCCGGTGGCTTCGGCATAGGCAGCAGGTGCGGTCATCCATCTTCTTACATCAAAAAAGCGGTGGCATTCCCAGGCCAGTTCAACCCTTCTCTCGTTGCGGTAGCGCTCGAGCAGATCCTCTCCGGTCTCGCTGTCGGGAATATCGGGCATTCCGGCCCGTTCCCTGATCTCGTTCAGGGCATCGCGGGCGCCTTCTTCATCGCTCAGTCCGAGACAGGCCTCGGCATAGTTCAGCAGTACCTCGGCATAGCGAATCTGCATGTATGGCTGCGGCTGCCTGGTTCCGAAATAGGCATCATTTTCCAGGGGAGAAATGAATTTCCGGATGTAATAGCCTGTTCCGAGGTTCTTTCCGTCATTACCGGCAATGTCGATCTTTGCCGGGGCATGCTCCCCGTTGGCATTGGCATACCAGTCGGCACTATCATACAGGATGGTGGCATAAAAACGCGGATCACGGCCTGTATAGGGATCAGCTTTCTGCGCTGCAAAATCGAACGGAGTACCGTCTGCATTTTCAAACGCATCGGCAAGGTTGCCCGTTACCTGGTTAAGTGCGAAACCGCCGTAGGTTGGTGTACCGTACACCCAGGCAGGCCAGTCGGTGGCCCAGTAGGGATCGTTATCCTTGTCGTACTTTGTAATAAAGATCTGCTCATCGGATTCCATGGCCAGGAACAACTCGGTGTAGTTCTCCGCCGGATCGGCATTTTCATCATAAAGAGAGTAAACTCCAAGTCCCATCACCTCTTCTGCTGCTTCTTTTGCCTGCCGGTATAGCTCATTCCGGTCGGCATCTGTATAACCCAAAAGTTCGGGTTGTTCAAAGCCCGGGGCCCATTCCGATACCCGGTGGTGCAGATCGCTGGCGGCATAGAGCAAAACCCTTGATCTCAGCGCATAAACGGCACCTTCCGTGGCCCGGGTCTTATCCGACTGGTTTTTCAGCCGCTGGTCCTTTACCGCTTCGTCAAGATCGGCGAGAATGAAGGCAATGGTCCCGGCAAAGGAACTGCGGGGCACATTGTAATCGTCGCCGATGTTGACCACATTGCTCACCAGAGGTACGCCGCCATATTGTGCCATAAGCAGGTAATAAAAATAAGCCCGTAGAAAATGCACCTCGCCGGTGAGTTGCTCAAGGTAGGCCGGATCGGTATTGTCGGCCAGAGCAACCTTTTCAAAGTATAGGTTGCAGCCCCTGATATGGGAATAGACCGATTTCCACCACCAGTTCTCCATGGCAGCTGCCCAGTTGTCCTTAAAGGCTGCCGGCTCTTCCGGTGTCATGGTGCCGGTAAGCACCCTGCCAACCACCCCGTCGTTCTGGACCGGAACGGCTTCATCAACCAGGGCGGCACAGGCATACCATTGAAAGGGATAGGGGATCTCCTTATAGATTCCGAAAACATAACTGTCGATCAGATTGGTGTTGCTCCAGATCGTGGCATCGTCGTACTTGTCGCCCGGCTTAGTATCGAGGTAATCCTGGCAGGATGCCATAAACAGCGCCAGGCATATTAGCGGGATATATCTTCTGCTCTTCATCGTTGTCCTGTTAGAAGTTAATGGATAAACCAACTGTTACAATTTTCTGCAGAGGATAGCCCTGCCCGGCAAAGCCATCGCCCTTGGGCTCCAGTTCGGGATCAAAATCCTTCATATCAGGCGCCCAGGTCAGGAGGTTCATCCCCCCTGCGTGCAACCTGGCCCCTTCCAGTCCGATTTTCCTGGTCAGGTCTGCAGGAAGGCTGTAGCCCAGTTCAAGATTTTTCAAGCGGATGAAATCAGTTTTTCTGAGCCAGAAGGTGTTCGGATTGTCGGAACTTACCCAGTACTCGTCATTGCGGTTGAAGGTCCTTGGATAGACTGCATCCGGATTCTCCTCCGTCCACCGGTTTTCATAAAAATCGGTGAAATAATTAGAGGTGTTTTTACCGCCCAGGTACTGAACATAACGCACAGCCCCGGCCTGTCCCTGGAACAGCATCGTGAGGTCAAAACCTTTCCACGAAGCTGTCAGGTTTAGCCCTGCGGTAAATTTCGGAACAATGTTCTTATAGATCCGGCGCATATCATCCCCGGTAATCTCCCCGTCTTCATTCACATCCCGGAAGATGACATCCCCGGTTCGTGCTTCCGCCAGGTGGGGATAATTATCCAGGTCGTCCTGGGTCTTGAAGATGCCGATTGCCTCATAATAAAGGCCCGACTGCATCGGATAACCGGTCTGTTTCTGCCATTCCGGCGCCCCTTCGGCCTCGTCAAAAAACAGAACCCGGTTCTCTGCATAACAGCCGTTGAGGGAGAGAGAATACAACAATTCACCGGCTTTTTCCCGCCAGGTGGCTTCAAAATCGAATCCGTAGTTCCTGACCTCGCCCAGGTTGATATCGGGCAGGATACCTGCCAGACCCGACGTTGCCGGCACAGAAGCCGACTGGGTGATAAGGATCTTTGTTCTCAGGTTATTGAAATAATCGGCTGTGAAGGTAAGCCGGTCCTTCATCAGCGTCAGGTCGATCCCCACGTTGGCCTGCCTGGCTTCTTCCCATTGTGCTTTATAATTGCTGGCCAGACTCTCGTAATAAACCGGGTGGGTAACCCCGTTACCGGTTACAAAATACTGCCAGTTAAGTTCATAGAGAGAGTAGAACTGGTAGGGATCGATCAGGTCGTTCCCCGTTTTGCCCCAGGAGGCCCTGATCTTCATATTCCTGAACAGCTCTCCTGCCTTACCCGCCTTCCAGAACTCTTCTTCGGAGATCCGGTATGCGACCGAAACACCGGGGAAAAAGCCCCAGCGTGTTTCCGGTGCAAACTTGCTCGATCCCTGGTAACGCCAGACAAACTCGGCAATATATTTACCGGCGTAACTGTAATTCACCCGGCCGAAATAGTTCTGCCAGCGGTTCACCCCCGGGTTCGATCCGTCGGCAAATTGCTGGTTGGAATCCCCAAAATCAAGTTCTTCCGGGAAGTTGTTTGCGAAGTTCTTACGCATGGCCGAGAACCAGTTGGATGTCATCTCAATGGCCTCGGTACCTGCCAGCAGGTTTAGGCTGTGAACCTCATTGAATACCCGCTGATATGAAACAATAGCGCTCACAAGGTATTCCCTTGCAATATCCAACTGCTGCTTCATATCGGAAGTACCATAGGTATTCCCGGTGAGCAGGGGGAGGTTATCGCTCCCCAGTGTCGATCCATCCCAGGAATAAAGGGTGTATTTCCGTGAGAAGTACTTGCTGTAATTCAGTCCGCGATCCAGCGCTCCTGTGAAAGTCAGTGAAAGGCCTTCCACGTGTGGGATCTTTATATTCAGTTTTGCGTTCAGATTAAAGACATAGTTTTCCCCCTGGCTCACTCCGGCATCGGGAGTTGATTGCACGGCGGGGTTATTCTGACTGGTCGGGTTGAGAACCGGGCCGGGCAGTCCGTTTGGCCAGTATGCCCGCTGCAGCGGCAGGGCATTGATCAGGTCGCGGAAGATGGCTG
Source organism: Bacteroidota bacterium (assembly GCA_049325415.1). Classification (GTDB taxonomy): domain Bacteria; phylum Bacteroidota; class Bacteroidia; order Bacteroidales; genus JBMOLL01. The sequence goes on from JBMOLL010000059.1 coordinate 11,670, forward strand.
CCGAAGAGACCGTTGGTGCTTCACGATCCTCCAGGCGTGCACTGGCATCCAGCGATAGCGAAATATTATCGGTGAACTGATGATCGATGTTTGCCCTGAAATCATGCTGGGCATAGCTGCTGGCACTATTGACGAAAAACCCGTCCTGCTGCCTGGTGG
>JBMOLL010000060.1:0-11630 GCA_049325415.1 Bacteroidota bacterium
TACCTCAGAAAGTTTGCTCCCTGCTTTAAAAAGTCCAAAAAATCAGTCCGAAACTTAAAAAATTTAACCAATGTGCTAATTTTATTAATCCTAAAATCCGAATTGCGGATTTTAGGATTTATCGGGATTGAAAAATAACCTAAGCAGTGACTTTCTAAAGGCTCTGCTTAGGTTAAAACAGCTCCATTGTCAGGCCTTCTTTTACCTTATCCCTTATTAAGGTATGAAAATGATGATTTAAAAAAATGGATACATGAAACTTGAAACAGAACGGTTAATTCTCAGGCCAATCACTATTGATGATAGAGATGAAATATTTGAATATCGCCGGGATAAGGTATCGAACCGATACCAGGGATGGATTCCGGAAACAATAGAAGATGTTGAATTTTTTATAGGTAAGATCTCCCCACAGATTAATGTTCCGGAAACATGGTTTCAATTTGTACTTATCGAAAAAGAAGCAAAAAAAATAATTGGGGATCTGGGGATACACTTCATTGATGCTGAAAACAGGCAGGTAGCAATAGGATGTACGCTGAATAGGGATTTTCAAAAAAAAGGTTATGCAACTGAAGGTTTAAGGGAGGTGATTGACTATTTATTTACCGGACTGAATAAGCATAGGATTATTGCCTCTATTGATCCGGATAATATAAACTCCATCATGCTCGTGGAACGGATTGGATTTCGGAAAGAGGCTCATTTTGTCGAAAGCATACTGGTTAATGGTCAATGGGTTGACGATTTGATTTATGCTTTGATTGAAAAAGACTGGGCGATGATCCAACCAAAATAAGCAAAAAAGTGAAGGCTGTGAATGACACACAACAGAAAGTGGTTTTCTGTGGTTCAGGGGACCTTGGTTCCTGCGCGGATGTTTCCAGGTGGATGCAAGGCAGGTTCAAAATGTACGCTGTAATAAAGAGACCTCTATGAACGAAACAGTCAGGAAAAGCCTAATTGAATGACTTGGTTAAAAGCACACCACTGATCCCGGTTTCAGGGACTGGATCAACGGATATAAAAATGATCTGAAGTTTTTTTGACATAAGAAATTCCGGAAAGGATACTTATTGGTAAAGGATGGAGCCTGATCCTGAAAGATCTGCCATGGCAATAATTGGGAAACCGGTTGATAAATGTGCATGTCCTTACGCACAGTGCAGGAATGCCCCTGTATCAGTTTGTTGTTATTGTTGCAGATGCTTTCAGGTCAGTATGTTATGCTGTTAGAAGGACCGGTAATGGTTCAGATCGGTGAGGCTTTTTTACTGGGTGATAATCGTTGTCGACTACCAGATTATTTGAGGGGAAATGAAAGTTGGAAAAAATATAGAATTCTCCGGGCGCTTTAGAGTAGTTCCTCGAAACTTACTTTGGGTGAGTATTCGATTTTACCCTTTTGAAAAGTCAAGCTACTTTCAAAGGAGGAGATTTAACAAATCCTTTAGCGGATTGTTTATAAAGTGAGTATATAAACCAATATCTGAGCAATTGAAAACGATTACACTCTTTCTGCTTTTATTTCTCCTGGTTAACGGTGTCCGTGCCCAGGAAATGGAATATGTGAATCAACCATCTGTTTCCTTTTCAAAAAATGGTAACAGCTATCTGCTGCAACACGTTTTCAACGGACTGAAAGTGCAGTTTGAAGCAGATACCCTGTTTTTTGATGATCTGGATGGTTTTCTTGTATACCGCCATCTTAACAGGTATGGTATGATTGATCCTCACAAACCTGCAAAGGTATTTGATCCCGTGTTTTCAGATATCCGGTGGATCTCACCCAATTTTTTATTTCAGGATGAAGGTGGTTTTTTCTTAGGATATCCCTATGAAACAGAAGATGGCGTATATGAGATTCTTACAGAAGGTGGATATTACGAACACCTGGATTTATTGTATGCTGATACGCTTCAGGGTATTCAGTATTTTGAAGTTACATCCAAAGGAAAATACGGATGCATGATCTCCTATGAAATGCCCGATTTATTTATCCCGGCCAAGTATAATGAGATCCGTACAGGGCTAATCACGGATGAAAGATTGATTTTTTTTATCAGAAAAGATCAGAAATGGGGGGCGGCTTCTACCGAGGGAATCTGCCTGGAATTCACCTACGACAGTCTGCATGCGTTTACAGCCGGATCGGAAAAGACCTTGTTTTACCTTGGCTGGCAAAAAGGCAAGGTGCACTTATTATCAGAACTCAAATTTAAAAAGGGCAAAAGTAAGAAACTACTTTCTGTTTATGAACGTGGGTTTGATGAGATTCTCCCGGTTCCGGTTGAAACAGAGCCCATACAGTTTATGGTAAGAGAAGGAACGAAATGGGGGATTGGAAATGAAAGGGGGATTCCCATTTACCCACAATATGATAGTCTGCACCTGTTAAGTGAGGTATACAGCTATCAATCCTGTTATATGGGATTCAGAAATGGCCGGATGTTTCCACATTTCAGCTTTTATGACCATAATGTAAAAGATCCCGAAAACCGATCCTGTTTTCCTTCAGGCTACGAAGAGGTGAAAATTGAATACCTTGGAGACGACGGGATTATTTGTCTTTTCAGGAACGGAAATCTCTGGGGAGCAGGAAATTACAGCATTTCTGATTATATTGGTCTAAACTGGATGACCGAACCTGAGTATGACAGTATCCTGTTCCTTGGAGGGTCGACCTGGGAAGGCAGTTATCTGGGCTGGAAAGACGGAGAAGTATGTTTCATGGGAAACTATTCCGATGAGCCTGCAGCCTGCTTCCCCTGTCAGGAAGTAGTGACGGTTACAGATGACGATACCTATTTTTATTTACTTGATAATGGAAAAGTAACGAATGTGTTGTTAACCGGTGCATCGGGGAGAATTAACAATTTCCGACCGGTTATTCATACCATACTGGTTGGTGGAATAGAGCAGGAATACAGGCTTACCTTTGAAAATAAGGAAGGCAATACGAATGACTCTCAGAAACCCCCACGTCTGTATTCGCTTCAATTTGAACATCTTGGCAATAAATGATCCGGTAAATTGACAGATCAGTTTCCAGTTGATAGAACCGATCATATACCGGAGAGGATCGACAGGATCTAATTTCTTTGCCAGCTATTACAGGGTCTATAAGTGAGCTGAATGCCGACCGGGAAATTTGAATGCATTCATTGCATTTGATGTATTTCGCCAGAGATTTCATAGTTGTACACCAAAGAAACCAGAGAACCGGTAAGAAAATTTTATACCTTGTGGCTAATGGAGATGCTGACGCTCAGTCTCTGCAAAAACAGGGGGCTTAATCCATCCGCTTCCCGGAGCAGGACCTGCCTTTTTCGGATCGGTGGATGAAGGAGCGGCAGAGAATGGCCCGGGTTTGATCAGGGCCGCGATTAGACACCCTTTAATACCAAAAACGAACATGAATATCAGGGTTACGTGGAAAGAATCCTCACCGGCCGACAGGATCATCCTGGTGATCTACATCCTGGCTTTTGCCGGTGCCACCTTCAATCATGTTTCCGACCTGGTGGAGTTCGGTTTTTTTCCTTATTCGGCAATGTACGGCGTACCGGCGTTCATGAATATCTACTGGACCGCTCTCACCCTGCTGGATCCCCTGGCCATATTGGTACTTCTGCTGCATGTGCGCCGGGGCTGCCTGTTCTACCTGGCCATCATGCTGTCGGATGTAACGATCAATCTATTTGCAGAGATAAAATACTGGAAACAGCCTCTGACAGAGAGCTATGGATTGATTCTGCAGGTCGCCTTCCTGCTCTTTCTACTGTTCACCTTTTCCCGTTTTATGAAAAAAGGCAAGCCGGCCTGAGCTTTATTCAAATAGTTCCGCTTTGCTGATCCCCCGGATGGATCTCCTTTTTGCCAGCAGGAACATGACAAAATGGAAGACCACCAAAAATCCCCAGTAAAGTGCCATGAGGTGAATCATGCGGATGTTTTCATACTTCGCTCCGAAACCGAGCAGGAACCAGCCTTCCGAGATGAGGATAAACAGGAGGTAGGAGGTGAAATGAAAGCGGAAACCGATGTCGAACAGGGGCAGCGATTCATGATCCCTCTTTCCGAAATACCATCCGGCGGCAAAATTGTAAAAGAAATAAGCCACGGCAAAGACCCATATGCGGCCGGTATGACCGGTCTCCAGGGAAGAACTCAGTCCAAGCCGGAACAATACCGCTCCTGCGGCAAAAACAAGAGCAAAGTAAACCAGGTTTTTGGTGAACATTTTCATTTGCTATCCTCCTTCATAATTAAGTTGCTGATGGGTTCATTGAAAAACAGGTGGATATTCCTTTCCAGGAAACTCTCCAGGAGCTGGCTTCCCAGGCCCGTCAGGAAATAATACTTCCGTTCCGGTCCCTTGTTCCCCTCTCCGGATTCAAAATCAACCACTCCCACGTGCTGGAATTTACGCAGGTTCCGGTAAAGGCTCTGGGTCTCACAGCTCATTGATCCGTTCGAGCGCTCCTCCACGAAGACCCTGATTTCGTCGACGTACTTTTTTCCTTCTTTCAGGGCCAGGAAGATCCATAAGGTCAGTTGTCCCTTCTTGTACGTGTCCTCCCAGGCTTCCAGGAGCTCGGCCAGCAGATCGTCTTTTTTCATAACTGATCAATAGGTATTATACAAAATGAATAATACAAAGGTAATACTAATTTCGGATTTCCAAATGTTTTGCATTTTTTTTTCGGGGGATCATAGCCTGAGCTCTTGCAATTCTTGCCCCGGGCGCTTATCTTCATATCGCCTAGCAAACCAGACCCTGCTGTACTTATGAAAAACGGATTCTTAGTTCCCCTGGCCATCCTGTGCCTCACCCTGTCCATGTCCCAGTGTACCTCTCCCCTGAAAAAGGAACTGGCTGAAACTGCCCGCGACTGGAATTATGTCCTGCCCATGCCTTCTTCCAACGACAGTATCAACCTGCTGTTCATCAGGGCGGAGAAGAGCTGGTACCTGTTTAAAACGGATCAGTCGGACAGCCTTTGCGATGTCATGCTGTCGATCGACTCTACCTGCCACCAGGCCCTTTCCTTCAAAGCCTGGGTTCCCCTGAACCTCACTTACCTGAACCGGGCCATGGCCCTTGCCCGGTCCGATACCAGTGTGCACCGCCTCGTCCTGGAAGCCGACTACGCTTACTGGGTCAACGGCGACACGGCCACAGCTATACGTAAGTTTAAGGAGGTCTACGACCGCTACCCCAACAGTCATACCGCCAGCTGGTGCCTGGGACAGGCCTACCTCTGGGCGGGTCATTTCAATAAAGCCATTGAACAGTATCAGCGTTGCCTGGCGATCTCGCCCGTGTTCCCGCGTGCCAACCAGATGCTGGGCTGGGCATATTATATGACCGGTGATTTTCAGAAATCGGCTGAAAATTTCATGCTCTCCTTTTCGTACGGGAACCACGATGAGTGGGACCTGCGCTATGCCGCAAAAGCTTTCGGTAAGCTGAGGAATATGGGGGAGGAGCAGCGCCTGAAAGCGAAGGCCGACAGTATTGCCGGACTGATCTGAGAAAGCCGGCAACAGGAAAACAACGCAAAATAAACAGGTGTCATGAACGATATAATTTTAATGGTCAGGGAGGACCTCCGGAAAAACAGCGATGAAAAAACCAGGCTTTCCAGTCAGAATTACTTCCGGGAAAAGATCCTTTTCCACGGGGTAAAGATGCCGGTGGTGAAGCGGATTGCCAGGGAGTATTTCAGGGAGATCAGGGTTTTGCCAAAAGCGGAGATCCTCGGCCTTTGTGAGCCGCTCTGGCAATCGGGATACCTGGAAGAGTCGATCATCGTGTGCCACTGGACGGAGGCCATCGGCAGGCTCTATGTGGAGAGTGATTTTACAACCTTTGAAAGATGGATCTCCTCCTATGTAAATAACTGGGCAACCTGCGACACCTTCTGCAATCATACAGTGGGCGATTTTATCATGAAATATCCTGCCTTTCTTGAAAACCTGAAAGCTATGGCCCGTTCGGAGAACCGCTGGATGCGCCGCGCTTCGGCGGTATCCCTGATCGTCCCGGCCAGGAAGGGACTGTTCCCCGATGACATCCGGGATCTGGCCACGATCCTGCTCACCGACAGCGACGATATGGTGCAGAAAGGTTATGGCTGGATGCTGAAGGCCGCCAGCCAGGCCCATCAGCAGGAGATCTTTGACTTTGTCATGGCGAACAAAGCGGTTATGCCCCGCACCGCCCTGCGATATGCCATTGAAAAGATGCCTCCCGACCTAAGGACACTGGCTATGGAAAAGTAGGGACGCAGGATATAAATTTTCGGCGGACGCAACCTCTTTTTACCGGTCAATATCTTTACATAAAACTGATAATGAGAACTCGTATTATCCCCATCCTCCTGGTAATCATACCGGTGGCCTGCAATAAGATCGGTGGTGAGCACCGGGGCTTCCTGGAAGCCCGAGTGGTTGCTTACGATGAGAACTGCTCCGTCTGTATTCTGGATTTCCCGGGTGAGGCTGAGGCAGTTGCCGGGGAGCTGGGGGAGAGCCCCGACGGACGCTACCGGGCTGTCAACCTGGATATGAACGATTACTACCTCGGGCAGCTGCTCCTGGTAAAGATCAGGGAAACGGATCAGGGCGATACGGGGGCCTGTACCGGGCAGTATGCCGATATCGCTTACCGCGACATCGAGGTGACCCGGATCGACCCCCTGGATGAATTCCCCCTGAACGACACCCTGGTCCTCCGGGAGGGCGAATGCATCGTCAACCAGGAAGAAAAGTTGTTTTTGTGCCTCGATTCTGTAATCAATGATTCCCGCTGTCCGGAAGGGGCCGTATGTTTTTGGGAAGGGGATGCCACGGCTGTCTTTGATTTTTCCGTGGATACGGTTTTTGCCACTCTCAGTCTGCACACAAACCACCGGTTTCCAATGGATACTCTTGTTAACGGATACCGGGTTAAACTGTTGTGGATAACGCCATATCCCAGGATATTTGCTACCATTACGCCCGGTGACTACAGGGCCTGTTTTACAGTCATCTGTGAATAAGAAGCTTGCCTGACCCCACATTTGCAGGCACTGATTGAAATTCCGGAAAAATTCCTTTGTATATTAGGGACATCATTCCCGTAACCGGGATTGAATGCCCCGGCGTTTTTGTATCGCTGGAAAATACACCACTTAATTCAGATGAAAATGATGAAATACTCCGGCATTATGCTGCTTCTGGCATTCGGACTGTTCGCCTGCAACCGTGTTCAGAAGGACGAAGCCCCTGTTCCCGTAACAGTCTGCAATCCCATGGACCTTTCCTACCGTTTCTGCATCGATGAGCCCTCCAGAAGGGAAGCCGCCGATCCGACCGTGATCTTTTTCCGGGACCGCTACTTCCTTTTTGCTTCCAAATCGAGCGGTTACTGGCATTCTCCGGACCTGGCTTCCTGGACCTTTGTGGAGACCACGGAAATCCCCACCGAAGAATATGCCCCGACCGTGGTGGCCATCGGCGACACGCTGTACTTTCTGGCTTCCTCGGCCGAACAAAGCAATATCTACAAGTCGGTTGATCCCCTGGGCGGGAAATGGAGCCTGGCACGCGAGAACCTGGAAGTGGCTGTCTGGGACCCGGCCTTCCTGCTCGACGATGACGGACGGCTTTACCTTTACTGGGGCTGTTCCAATGTGACTCCAACCTACGGGGTGGAGCTCGATTACAGGAACCATTTCTCCTTCATAGGCAAACCCGCCGAACTGATCCGGGCCGACACCGAACGCTATGGCTGGGAAGTTCCTGGCGATTACAATACACTGGTGAACCAGGCTCCATGGATCGAAGGTTCGTGGATGAATAAGATCAACGGAAAGTATTACCTGCAGTTTGCCGGTCCCGGCACCGAGTTTAAAAGCTATGCCGACGGGGTAGCGGTGTCGGATCATCCTCTCGGTCCCTTTGTATACCAGGATCATAATCCGTTTGCCGCCAAACCCGGGGGCTTTGCCACCGGTGCCGGTCATGGCAGTACCTTCACCGACCGTCACGGCAATCTCTGGCACATTGGCACCGTCACCATTTCGCAGAAACATATTTTTGAAAGAAGGCTGGCGCTGTACCCTTCTTTTATGGATGCCGACGGGATCCTTTTTACTGAGACGGCTTTCGGCGATTACCCGATGATCATCCCCGACAGGAAGATCGAAAGTGCGGAAGAGCTTTTTCCGGGATGGATGCTGCTCTCCTTCGGGAAGGAGGTCAGCGTGTCGTCATCGGTCGATTCGCTGCCGGCTTCGAACATGACCGACGAGGACATACGCACTTACTGGGCAGCGGAAAGCGGGGACAAAGGCGAGTATGCTGTACTTGATCTCGGGAAGCCATCGGATGTTTACGCCATCCAGCTTTCTTTCGCCGAACATGGAACGCGGATCTTCGGCAGGCAAAAGGGTCTTTACCAGCGTTTTACCCTGGAAGGCTCGACAGACGGAAAGGACTGGTTCATGCTGGCCGACCGGTCGGAGAATGCCGATGACCGTTCTCATCCCTATATCGTTTCCGGTGAAAAAGTGTCTTGCCGCTATTTAAAGGTGACCAATGTGGAGGTTCCCGGTGGCAGTTTTGCCATCAGCGGTTTCAGGGTCTTTGGTAAGGGAGCTGGTCCTTTGCCCGGGTCAGCAGGTCATTTCCAGGCAGTTCGTAATTCGTCCGACAGGAGGACGGTTGAACTGAGCTGGGATAAACCGGACGGTGCCGTGGGCTACCTGGTCCGTTATGGCCTCTCCCCTGAGAAGATGTACAGTTCATCAATGGTTTACGGGGATACTGTTCTGACGATCCGCAGTCTGGATGCAGCCTCGCCTTACTTTTTCACGGTCGACAGTTTCAATGAAAACGGGATTTCGAAAGGGGATCAGGTGATCAGCGCCGAGTGAGCAGTTACATAAGCCGGGCATAAGCCCGGGGAACAGATGAAGGTTTTTCTCTCGTCAAAAATTCCCCTTGCATTTTTGTGGCATTAAGTGATATTTGTATCTTGTCGTTATGACAGTCTCCGATCTATTTTCAGATAGTGCATCCTCCCGCAGCTTCAGGGAATTAAACATCATCATCCGCATCAGCCAGAGCATCATTGGCACGCTCGATTATCAGAAGGTTCTGCAGATTATCAGCGACGGGATGGCGGAATTGCTCGACATTGAGTCGGCTGCAATTTACATGCTGGAAGAGGAGGATCAGTTATTGCTCAGTGCCACGACCCCGCCCCTGGACCCGGGTATGCCCGATTTCCTCCGACGTGCCACCCTGCCTGATCATCCCCATATTCAAAAGGCCATTTCGGAGCGGAAGCCTCAGCTTCTGGCAGATACCCTTTCGGCGGATCTGTCCCCGGCCGAGCGGAATATCGTGGAAATGAGGCAGCTTAGAAGCCTGTTGTATTTCCCTTTTGTGGGAGAACAAAGGGTGTCCGGCGTACTGATCCTCGGGACCTGCAATAAGCAAAAAACTTTCGAGGAGCATGATGTGGAACTTGGGCAGACCCTTGCCAACCAGCTGGCGATAGCCATCGAGAATTCCCGTTTACATCAGGATCTCAACAATTACAAAGACAACCTGGAGAAACTGGTTGCTGAAAGAACCTATGACCTGGAGACGGCGAATGAGGAACTGGTGACCATCAATGAAGAGCTGCATGCCACCAATGAACTCGTGTCCCAGCAAAAAGAAGAACTTAACAGCACCTTAAATAACCTGAAGGCAGTACAGGTTCGGCTGATCCAGGCGGAAAAGATGGCTTCGCTGGGCATCCTTACAGCCGGGGTTGCGCATGAAATCAATAACCCGCTGAATTTTATCATGGGAGCCTACCTGGGACTCGATGATTTCTTTAGCACTTCCCTGCCCGAATATAAAAACGAGGTGGCCGTACTCCTTAACGGACTGAAAACAGGGTTGAGCAGGGCTTCCGAGATCGTCAGCGGACTGAACCAGTTCAGTCGCGACAGTAAGGTGTATAACGAAGAATGTCATGTCGCCCTGATCCTCGACAACTGCCTGGTTATGCTCCATAACCAGTTCAAGCACCGGGTTGTCGTGGAAAAGAATTACCTCGACCACGAGGTGATCGTCAGGGGAAATGTCGGTAAGATGCACCAGGCCTTTACCAATATCCTGCTGAATGCCTCCCAGGCCATTGCGGAAAAGGGCCGGGTTACCATCAGCATGCAGGAGACGGATAAAGAATTGCAAATCCGGATTACGGATACCGGCTGTGGCATTCCTGAGGAGAACCTTTCGCGGATCACCGATCCGTTTTTTACGACCAAGGATCCGGGAGAGGGGACCGGGCTGGGACTTTCCATAACTTTCAATATCATCCAGGAACATCGTGGTTCCCTGGAGTTTGAGTCGGAACCAGGCAAAGGCACTACTGTAATAGTTACGCTGCCTGTCGGCCAACCGGCCTGAGATAGTTTCGGACAATGAACGGTTTTGTATGTGGAAGGCAAACGGCAGGCTGAAATGCCTGCCGTTCCTGTTTAATTGGATAAAAACGGTGCTTTACGGATGAACGACTCATCCAGGAGCTGATCGCACAGGAAGCCTGCCAGGTCTCTTGTCCCGATCCTTTTTCCCTGACAGTCAACCAGTGACGTTCGGCAGGTACCGGTTATATCCTCCGGTACGATCATGGGGACCCGTACCACTGTCCAGTCGGCCCGACTGTCTGGGAGCAGGGCATATTCCTCCTGTTTATCTTTCAGGACTTCCGTAAAAGCTGTTCTCATCATCCAGGATAAAAACCTGTTTATAAACTTCTTCCTGTCGCCGGGTACATCCAGGCTCATACCGGTAAGAAGAATATATCTCCTGATCTCCAGTTCGCCCATGGCTTTCAGGATATTCCCGGTAGCAGCTGCAAAAACAGGGGGTTCTCCCTTTCGCTGACCAAGGGTGGAGATGACTGCCTGGCAACCCTGTAACAGGTTCAATACAGAACCGTAATCCAGGACATTTCCGGTTACCACCTCCAGGAGGTCGCCGGTAAGGCCCTGCTTTTCAGGAACCCTGACAAGTGCCCTGACATTGAATTTTCTCCTTAGAAGTTCTTCTGTAAGGTACTTTCCGGATTTTCCACTTGCGCCGACAACGGCAACTTTGATTTGATTAGTCATAACTGTTTTGTAATAGGTGAAAAATATTGTGATGGACGTGGGCAAATACCCGCATCGGAAATCCTGCCGGGGCAGAATAGTCTAAATTTCAGGCAGGACCGGACAATATTTTCTGTAAAACAGTTTCAATTATCCAAAGTTAAGAAAGCGTTTTGATTTATCTTTGAAATCATAAAACTTTATAATTCAGCAGACTGTGATTGTGATCCGAAGGACAGACTCAGAAGACAGTGATTTCATTGAACTGGTCGGCAGGCTGGATGCCGATCTGGCTCTGCGGGATGGTGAGGATCATTCTTTCTATGCGCAGTTCAACAAGATCACCGGTATAAAATATTGCCTCGTGTTACTGGTTGACGGGAAGCCGGCCGGATGCGGGGCAATCAGGCCGCTTAACGGATATACAGTGGAAATCAAACGGATGTATACGGTTCCGGCGATGAGGGGAAAGGGCTTTGCCACCCG
>JBMOLL010000061.1:0-73390 GCA_049325415.1 Bacteroidota bacterium
CTTCTCACTTTCCTCACTTTCCTCACTTTCCTCACTTTCCTCACCTTCCTCACCCCCTTCACACTTTTTTCCTAACTTGTATAAAATTCATTTCCCGATGAAAAAGACCCTGATCTTCTTCGTAGTCCCCTTGCTCCTGAGCAGCTGCGCCTATACGGTTACACGATCCTACCATGTGAGACCGGAAAAGCAGGTGAGTTACGATTACAAACCACGCGTGGTAAAGAACAAGAATCTTTCGGGCCTGAATGCCACCTACCTTGGAACGATTAAGCTTGACGATTCGGGCTTCACCATCAATTGTTCTGAATTTTCGGCGATCGAGAAACTTACCGGGGAAGCCTATCTCCTGGGCGCCAATCTGATCAATATCACCCAGGAAGCGAAGCCGGGTTTCAACAGCAACTGTTATCGATGCATCGCCGATTTCTATTCTATCCCGATGGATAATACCGTCCGGCTTATCCTTGACAGGCCCGACCGGGAAATTATCCGGTATTCCGAGCGCGATGCCATCACCTGGTTCGATATTGAAGATACCCTTTCTGAAACATCGCCACTGCCCTTTGTACTGGACTGGGATATCGTTCTGACCTCGGGCGGGGCCGATGCCTGGACCGGTAACTACCGGGATTTTACAGCAGAAGCCGTGTTCTACCGCGACCTGGCCAGGGTAAAACCCTCTTATATGACCGCTGCCGGGCTGGACCATATCAATGGCCTTTACCTTCTGACACAGATCTATGCCGGCCGCCTGGCGAATCAATTGAACTCATCGGCACAAAAGGGCAAACGGGATCTAAAGGTTAAGGAAATTCTGAACAGCTATTATTCCCGGTTAAAATCAGAACAGGAACTGTATATGCTGGAAACACAATACGGGAAGAACAGGGAAGCCCAGGTATCGTGGAACCGGAAGATCTGGGATGAGATTGAACAGATGAAGTGGGCCGAACAAAAATAAGGCAGCTGATCGGTCTGTCTGAACCACCTGACCCCCGCTTAACAGAAAACCACCGGGGGCACACGCAACCCGGAAAGGCTTGTATTCATCCTGCAGCAATACGAAGGAACATGACGTGGAAGATTTTTTCGGTAGCTATTTTATTTGTGCTTTCCGGCTGTGAAAGGCAAAGCCTGATCGGGGAAGGTGACACCGCCGATTTTTACATCCTTGAAGAATTCCGTACACAAGAAAACAGTATGGCCATCCTGGAAGGTACAGCCCTTGCCGGTTCTGAAAAAATCATCGGCTATAACGATATCCTTTCCTATTCCCCGCTTACCTGCACTTTCATTGTCAGCGACAGTATTTCCGAACGGTTGAACGATGTCAGCAGCACATCCGTTCATGGCACTCCTTTTGCTCTGGTGATCGGCGGGGAAATCATCTACACCGGTTATTTCTGGGCGGGCTTTTCCTCACGCACAGTCGACTGGATCACCATCGATCCCCTCGATTACACCGGCGACAACTCCCTGCCAGTGACACTGGGCTATCCCGCCGGTTTCGCAGCGGATGAGATCCCCGACAAACGGAACGACCCCCGCCTGCTCTCCCTGCTGAAAAGGGATGATAAGCTTGTCGACTGAAATCAGGATGTTTTTTATTTTACTGAGTACTATCCCGCTCCGAAACCAAAGACATTCGATCAACCCCTACGATACTCAATCACCACCCCCTCCTCTTTCTCTTTTTCTTCCTATCTTCAACCCCGTTAAATCCTCAACAAATTGTCTATCATGAAACGTATTTTTTTCTGCATGCTTGCTGTTGTTTTCTTTTCTTTTCCGGCTATTTCGCAGCTATCCGACAAAATGGAGAAGGAAGGCGTAGTTTCCGGAACTATTTTTAAGAACGGAGGGAAAATTGAAGGCTATATCAAAAAAACAGGTACCGCCTGGACCGAAGGAACAGCCTACCCGGCACCGTGGGAATTCCAGTCGGGGATAAAATTCATCCCGAAGGATGTATTTGAAAACAACGAAAAAATTAAGAACAAATACTTCGAAACCTACGAACCGAAGGACTGTGAGGGCTATCTCTATGACACCCTTTACTACGAATCCGTAAAATATGCCGATATGTCGGCAGTGGGGCTGAATATGATCGCCCAGAAAGTATTCATGCTCCGGATCCTTGAAGACAAGATCTCCCTCTATAACTATTTCAACACTCCTCCCTCTGTTGTTTCCGGGGAAGAGACCTTTGCCGCCTGTTATGAGGAATGTGCGGAAGTGCAGTGGGTATATCGTATCGGATCCGAAGGCAAACTTAAACTGGTGAACGACATGAATATCGAGAAGGAACTTGCCGACTGTCCCCTGGTTACGGAAAAGCAGGCCAACGGAGAGTATAAGGTCATCGGTCAGGAGGGCAAAAGCTCCGGTGGAAACAAACTTCTCAATAACCTGGCTTTCCGCGTGGAAGTAAGGCTGATGGCCATAGACGATTACAACGCTAACTGCGGAAAGTAAGAAAAAAGGCCCCGGGATCCCTTTACGTCTTTTCGCCACAAATGCACCAAAACACAAAGAATCACAAATTTTTTTTACGTAGTGTACCTTAGTACCCTCCTGGCTTCTCGCTTATTCTTCCTGAGTACACCTTGAATTCCAGACACTTACCACCCGTTACTCGTCACTCCTCACTCCTCACTCTCCCCCCTATTTTAACCCATTCTAAATTATAGTCCTCCCCGCCATTTATTGCCTTATTCAATAAATTTGCAGTGGAGAGCGCTGGTATTTTTCTTCAGCAGCGTCTAATAGTAGAGACGGAAGAATACCGGTTTTCCGGCCATGCCGGAATGGGGGTATCACTAACTAAACTTTACTTTTCGTTCACGGGTGAAGGAGCCCTGCAGGTAACCTGGTTTCCTGCGGGAATGATGACTTCACCTGTCTGTTTCGGAACGGATTCAAAACGTTAAAATGCTGTATTATGAAAAATCTGAAATTCGCCTTCCTTTTTTTTGCACTGCTCACCGTGCTGTCCTGCGGGAACAGCAAGAAAGACGGGAATAAAGTGATCTATGAGTACAATGAGGAAGTGGCCCAGCTCAGTCCGGAAGTAAAGGCCCGGATCGGCGACTGGGTGGAGCAGGGTGTCATATGCTATGGCGTGGTGGTTTCTGTGGATGCCGATCGGAACCCGATCATCGGCAAACCGGTGAAAGCCAAAGTCCTCCTGATCAAGAGCGACGGGATCAAGATGAAGGCACTTGAAAGCGTATCGGTTGCAGAAGGAGAAAAATCGGGCTGCTCCAAAATGGGTATTTCACAGGGCGAGACCTGGGTGGAAACGGAGGGGGACCTTTTTAAAACCCGCGAAGAAGCTGAAAACTTTCTGAAGGAAAAAGGCCTGTATTAAAAGGTTATAATCAGAGTCACCGGATGGATGACCGGCAGTTATTAAAGGAGATCGAGAAGGATAATGATTTGGCTTTCAGTGCTTTGATTAAGAAGTACGAAAGGCTGGTGTTCAATACTGCCTATAAACTGGTCCGGAATGCTCACGATGCGGAGGATATCTGCCAGGATGTCTTCCTCTCCGTCTATCGCTGTCTTCATCAGATCAGGAACAAGGACGATCTTTCGGGCTGGCTTTTCCGCATTGCCAGCAATAAGGCCCTGAGCCATCTGCGAAAGAAACGCCCCCTTTCCGATCTGCAGATCAGTCAGGCCCTGCAGGACAGCGACGACCCGCAACCCTGCCTGGAACCCGTGGCTGAAGGCACGCCGGTGAGTGAACTCGAAGACAAGGAGCTCTCCGAAGAATTATTCCGTGCCATCGACACACTGCCCGACCTGCAGCGACGGGTACTCCTCCTCCATAAATTTGAAAACCGCTCCCACCAGGAGATCGCCGGAATGCTTGATCTTACGAAAGCTTCCGTCGAATCCCTGATATACAGGGCTAAGTCCAATCTTAGGAAAGCTCTTTTCGCCTATTTTAATACGCATTATAAACAGGGATTATGAAAACGCAGCAGAATACCGTAAAGTGGCTTAACATCTTTCTACTGGTCATAAACATCTCGGCCTTTATCACCATTTTGCTGATGAACAGGGAAACCAGCCAGTCAAATGCCTCAGGTACCAGCTACAGTTCAGACACTTTTCTGAAAGAAGAACTCAAACTGACGGATGAGCAGTATGCCGCGCTGACTAAGCTCGACGGCGATGTCTTCAGAAGCTATCAGCTGCTCCTCGATAAACAGTGCGAACTGAATTTCGGCCTCCTGTATGAACTCTCTTCGGAGAATCCTTCGAAATCCAACCTCGATTCCATTGCCGAAAGGATAGGCCACTACCAGACCCTTTTGAAAAAACAGACGATACGGCACTTCACCAATATCAGAAGCCTCTGTACTCCCGAGCAGGTGAAATTGCTCGATAATCTCCTGAAAGATATGATGGAACTGGGCGATCAGTGCAAGTATTGCAACAAAAAGGACTGCGAGCGCCGCAGCAGTATCTCTAAATAATTCAGGGCCAGCCGCCAGTTTTTTTTATACACAGCGTCTTTCAGGTATCAGCTTTGATTGCCGGATCAGACCGGATGTAAACTGAAAAATTTTACCGCTAAAACATCAACAATGCACTGCACTGTTATTGAAGAATATATGAACGACAGGATCAGCGGAGAGGAATTTGAACTCCATACCCGCGAATGTGCTCACTGCCGTAAATTAAATTCACGTTTTGAAACAGCCTGGTCTGAACTTGACCTTTCTTTGGAGGTACCAGCAGGACTTGCTGAAAGGATCATGGCAGCCAGAAGAGAAATGACACCCTCAAAAATCCGGAGGATCGACTTCTCTCTCATCACCCAGGTTGCTGCCGTGCTCGTAGCCGGCATCTTTCTGGGCATCACCCTCGGAAAACATTCGAATCCAAACCTGCTGATGAGTAAGGAAAGCCGGAAGCACCAGTCCCTGGTCGAATTCCGGAACGATCACTATTTCAACGTGGGAAAAGAATTATTTTATTAATACCGTGAGGACCGCAGGTCATTAACCAACATCACATGAAAAAGAAGCTATTCACTTCCAACTGGCCCAGGACAGCGATCCAGTGGGCTGTTATCCTTGCCGTTATCGTTATTGCAGCTTTACCGCTGATCAACAAAGCCTTCACTCCCGATTTCGAAGCGTATTGTCCCTTCGGCGGCGTGCAGGCCCTGGGGAGTTACCTGCTCAACCAGTCACTGGCCTGCACCATGACCAGTGCCCAGATCGTCATGGGGATCCTGATGATGATCGGTGTGCTGCTGTTCAGCAAACTGTTTTGTGCCTACATCTGCCCGATCGGCACCATCAGTGAATGGCTTGGCAAACTGGGCGATAAGCTCAAAGTCAGATTCACCATCAAAGGCGTTGCTGATCTGGCCCTTCGCTCCCTGAAATACATCCTGCTGTTCATCACTTTCTATTTCACGCTGAAGTCTAACGAGCTCTTCTGCAAAAAATTTGACCCCTACTATGCTGTAACTACTGGATTCAGCATTGATGTTGTCGTGCTTTATGCCGCCATCGCCATTGCACTCGTGGTCCTGGGCTCGGTTTTTATCAGGCTTTTCTTCTGTAAATATATCTGTCCCTTCGGGGCACTGGCCAATATCCTGAAATCATCCATCTTCTTTGTGGCCGTGCTGGGGATCTACATCATCCTGCTGGTGGCAGGTGTGGAACTTAGCTACGTATGGCCCCTGGCCATTGCCTGTGCCGGAGGTTATGTTCTCGAGATCACCAGGTTCGGCAGAAGGGTTTTCCCGGTGACAAAGATCACGCGGAACGAAGACACCTGCATCAACTGCAATCTCTGTACAAAAAAATGCCCGCAGGCTATCGATGTTGCCAACCTGAAAGTGGTTAAAGAAGCCGATTGTAACCTCTGCGGCGAATGCATAAGCGCCTGTCCGGTGGATAATACCGTTCAGATCAACAGGAAAACGAGGCTTCGTTGGCTCCCGGTTATCGCCGTACTGGCGCTTGCCATACTCGGTCTCTCCCTCGGTGAAGTAGTGGAAGTTCCGACTATCGACCAGAAATGGACGGCTCCCGAAGAAATGACCAATGCGGCAGTTTATACCCAGGAAGGACTGCGAAGTATCAAATGCTATGGCTCAAGTATGGCCTTCGCAGCAAAAATGAAACGTGTCGACGGGGTCTATGGCGTGGCTACCTATGTTGGAACTCACAAGATCAAAATCACCTACGACTCGACAAAACTGAATACGGAAAAAATCCAGATGGCCATTTTCACCCCGATGAAAGCGCCCATAAAACCACTTCCCAAAGAAGAGGAAAGCGTTCAGAAAGTATCGGTCCTGCTGGATAATTTCTTCGACGCCTTCGATTATAATTATCTGACGATCCTTCTCAGGCAGAAATCGGAAGCTGTGGGCCTGCAGATCGAGTTCGGCTGCCCGGTAAACGTATTCATCTACTTCCCCGGCAGTACGGAACTCAATATGGAGGATCTGATCACCCTGCTTGAATCTAAATCGGTGAGCTATGAAGCCGGCGGCAAGGAACAGGTGGCCAAACTGGGGTATAAAGTGGCTGCCGATCCCGAGGTGGAGCTAATGTCCAGGGGCGACTATATTACCCATCTTTTCTCTCCCTACGTATCACGCTTCAATAATTACGAACAATACGACAGTGCCGTTATCAGCACTTTCCGGATCCCACTTGGCAAAAATACCGCCCAGCAGAAAAAATACCAATATATGGTGAGCCACCTTTCAAATAATAAAGGTATCATCGAATTCCGGACCGGACTTGACAGCAACTATACTCAGGTGCTCGATATCCAGTATGTCGACAGCCTGGCCAGCAGTGAGGATATTTTAAAACTGCTGAAGAGCGACAGCCTTACGGTTACCTATACCAACGGCACCTCCGGGAAAGTGGTCAATATGTTCGATTTTAAAGAGGAGGGCGAGGCTCAGGAAGAGTAAGGCGGAACAAAGGTCCTGAGCTGATCATTTGGCTGATGTAATTTTCCGTAAACGGATTGTAAAACATAATACGGTTAACATGAGAAAAGCATGGGCAGTTCTTGTTCTGACTCACCTGGCAGTTATACTGACAGCTCAGACCACCTTTAACTGGGTACCGCGGATGATCAGCGATGGCAATAACCTGCAGCGTATGGCCATCATGCCCGATTCTTCGGTGATTGTGATCGGGGCCAACGGGGTCTTTCAGAAATCGTCAGACCGCGGAAAAACCTGGTTCCCGGTGAAAGCCGTGGATGCCACCTTCGATTTTATTTCCCTCAGCATCAATGAAGAAGGGATCGGCTGGCTCTCCTCCCGGCGCGCCAGATTCATCGACTATACCGATATCAATGATGCTGTGACCGATGGCAAACTGTTGAAAACCACCGATTACGGGACAAGCTGGACCCCGGTGAGCCTCTCCAGCTTCAGCTCCTCTGTACTGGCAACAAATCCCAACCGTCTGGCCGCCTATGCCCTCGACCCTTATGCCGTCGAATGTGTGAATGCCGATACTTCCTATGCCTATGTGGGCTGGTATGACATTCTCACCCGGACGAACGTGAACTGTGGCGCATTGTTTATGACCGCCGACGGGGGAACTTCCTGGAACGCCATTTCAGGGGATCTTGGAAACAATATCGTGAAATCGATCCACAGCTCAGGAAAAAACACCTACTTCGGTGGCGATAATACCTTCCTGCGAAAAACGGGAGACGAAATCACCGACCTTTTTCCGGCACTGGTCGCGGCCAACAACGGTGACGAGAATATCTTCATCAATGATATTGAACTGCTCGACGACCGGACTTTTTACCTGATTACTACCACCGACGGACTCTACTTTTCAGACGATGCAGGAGCAACAATCAGTAAACTCGAAGGTACGAATGCACCAGCCGGTGGAATTGCCGTGACCGTTCCGGGAACTGGAATCATCATGGTCCTGGGAACCTCCTCTAACTCGCTGGTATCCACCAATAACGGGGCCAGCTGGGTGAACTGCTATCCCGGTACGAACTGCTGGGAAATCGGAGGAGTGATGAACGACTCGGTGATCGCCCTTGCAAAAAACGGGCTGTATAAAATTGCCCTGTCCGACCTGGGCTCAGCGCCAACTAACTGGAAAAATCAAACCATCACCGATCAGGGCAGTAATCTGTTCCAGATGGTCATCCTCGACAGCGACCGTGCCATTCTGGCGGGTGCCGGTGAACTGGCATCCTTTACCACCGATAAAGGTCTCAACTGGTCCCCTCTGGCTCTTCCCGAATTGTATCAGCAGGGCGACCCGGGACTTGAATATCCCGTCGATTTCAATTCCGTTTCCGTGAACGACGGGGTTTCCTATGTCTCTGCACGCCGTTTCCGGCTGGTGGATTTCCCCGCCGATTCCACCCAGAAAGACATCTATGTCCCGGGGCCGGTATTCAGGTCGTTCGATAACTGGGAATCATGGGAACTGCTGGATATTGATGAGGTAGGAAAGGAAAGTCCCGACGATATTTCGATCAATGCCTTTAACCCCGACTGCGACGGCTTTGAAGCCTATACCATTGAGAACATCTCCGATTCCATAATTTATATCTACAACGACTGGTTCGATAATATCCACGAAAGCAATTCCGAGAAGTACCATGCCCGTGTATTCAGATCAAAGGATGGAGGAAGCACCTGGCATTCTGTCTCGGAAGATTTCGGCACCACCTATATTACCGATATCAGCTTTGATGATCACCTGACCGGCTATTATGCCGGGAGTAAGGTCCTCAGGAAAACAAGCAACGGCGGAGATTCCTTTACAGATCTCTACCCGATCCTTGATCCCGACGGTTCGCTGGCGGCATACATCAAGAAGATTGTGAAGCTGGCTCCGGATACCTTCTGTCTGCCCACCACCAAATCAAAACTGTGGATCATGACCAACGGAGGTTCGAAATTCGAAGCCATACCCGGCCTGATCGGCGCAAACGATTTTATTAAGCTGGATGTGGGACACATGATGGCCATGGGGGCCCAGGACAAGTGCCTGTATACCCGGGACACGGCACAGAAATGGCAGAACTGCTACCCGGGTTCGACAGTCTGGGACATCGGCGGGATCGTCAACGATTCGATCTATGTCCTCACGAAGGGTAATGTATACATACAGGCCCTTTACGATCTGATCCCCCGACCACCGGTGATCATTATTGAAGGAACGGATCGCCTGAGCCCCGGAGACGGCTGGTTAAAGATCCTGAACCGGCACGATGAAATTGAAGTGCTGTCTTCAGACGATCCCTTCCGGAGCTGCATGCTGATCAACCTGTCGGGACAGGTTTTGGAAGAAGCTCAGCCAGGCAGCAATTCCTGTATTTTCAGTAAAACAACCTATCCGGCAGGAGTATATATTATCCTGGCAGGAACAAAAAATAAAACAGAAGCCTGTAAAGTGATTTTTTAGTCAGGGTTACCCGATTGAAGGGGATACCGGATCACCGGCCCCCTTCAGTCATCTTCCCTGGAAATTGGATAAAGCGCCAACAGAACCCGTTGAAATGAAAAGAACCCTGATCTTCCTTATGCTGCTCCTTTTTGCCCTGCCGCAGGGCCTGAGGGCCCAGGCCGACAATGGTCTGCAGGGGAAGGTGAGCTGTAAAAAAACCGGCGAAGCGGTGATGTTTGCCGCGGTAAACATCAAGGAGCGGGAACTGTGGACAACCACCGATGAAGAAGGGAACTTCTCCTTCAGGTCGGTCCCGGACGGTAGCTATACCCTTCAGGTTTCCTGCCTGGGCTATGCCCTCTATTCCCAGGTCTTTGTAGTTGAAAAGGGAAAGAACAGGAACCTGGATATCCGGATATCACCACAATCCTTTGATATGGAGGAAGTCAATGTCCTTGCCAAAAAGAATACGGATATTGCCACCACTACGGATATCAGCAACGCAGCCATCGAACATGTCCAGCCCACAACCCTTGGTGATGTGATGCAGTTGTTGCCGGGCTCCGTGGCCCAGAACCCCGACCTTTCGGGTCCCCAGCAAATGGCCATCAGGGAGATCGGGGCAGATAACAACAGTGCCAACGGAACTGCGATCATTGTCGACGGCGCACCGATCTCCAATGATGCCAACCTGCAATCCTTCTCCACTGTAAACCTCGGCGAAGAGAAATTCAACACCGTGGTGGGCTCCGGCGTGGACCTGCGAAGTATTTCCACCGACAACATCGAATCGGTGGAGATTATTAAAGGAATCCCTTCGGTCGTTTACGGAAACCTCACCTCCGGCGCAGTGGTGGTGAAGACCAAAGCTGGACAGACCCCCTTCGAGCTGAAGCTGAAAACCGATCCCAGGATCAAACAGGTGGCCATGAACAAGGGTTTCAAACTGAAAAAGGATCAGAGTTTCCTCAATCTTGATCTGGACTACCTCCAGTCGTTCACCGATCTCACCAGTAAATACAAGGGCTATGACCGCCTGACCGGAGATATCGGTTACAGCAAGGTGTTCTTCCAGAAAAAAAAGATCCCGCTCTCCCTGAATGCCAAGCTGAGCTATTACGGTACCCTTGATGATGAAAAAACCGATCCCGACGCCTTCGTGGCCGAGGAATACTACAGCAACAGGGAAAACGGCACCCGTTTCTCCCTCGACGGGAGATGGGGACTGAACAAACGGCTGATCACCAACCTGAAATATACCTTCTCCGTCAGTTACAGCAAACAGCTGAGCTACCAGAAAGAGTTCCGGACCACCGGAGGAAATGTCGAGTCGATCTCCTTTGCGCTGACCGAAGGGGAAAACACCGGGATCTTCCTCCCCGTTGAAGACACTACAGAGTTGACCATCGAAGGAAAACCACTGAGCATCTTTGGCCAGGTTTCGGCTGAAGTCAATAAGGCATACAGCAACGGCCTGATTAATAAAATTATATATGGCTTCGAATATAACCGGAACCAGAACCTTGGTAAGGGACAGATTTACGACATCACCAATCCTCCTGTGATTTCAAGCAAAAGCACGCGACCAAGGGCCTTCAACGACATCCCTCCGCTGCAGAACTATTCGCTTTTCCTGGAGGATAAGGTAAAGATCCCCATCCGTAAATCCTCCCTTACCATTCAGGCCGGCAGCCGGCTGAATAATTTCCAGTCGGACGGACTCTTCGGGAGCGAACTCGGCTTCTTTCTTGAACCCCGTCTCAATGCCCGTCTCGAGATCCTGAACAGGGACAACAATACGCTTTTCAAAAGCCTGTCACTGAGTGGTGGTGCCGGAAAGACCTACAAATCTCCTTCATTGTACAATCTATATCCCGACAAGGTCTATTTCGACCTGCCGGTTCTGAACTATGTGCAAACCTATACGGCCATCTTCTATACCTATATTTCCGAGACCAATAATCCGGACCTGAAACCTTCGGAAAACACCAAATATGAACTGAGCCTGGATTTTGAACTGGACAGGGTAAACGGCAACATCACGGCGTTTTATGAAAAGCTGGATAAGGGCTTCAGCTTTAATACACGGTACCAGTACATGGACTTTTATTTCTACGATATTTCGGGTCTTGCCGAGGGAGAGGTCCCCGATCCCGCCACCCTGCCAAAAATTCCCGCGACCTACATTCTCGGATATAGCTACCCTGTCAACAACCAGTCGTCGGTGAAGCAGGGAGTTGAATACTCCTTTGACCTGGGAGAAATTAAAAGACTGTACACCTCCTTCAGGCTGGATGGTGCCTGGCTTCGGACCACCAGGATTTACAGTACCTCCGACTATGCCTCTCTCCCAAACAGCCAGGCAGCCGCACAATTCGGCCGGATCGGGATCTATCCGGCCGGCGAAAGCCGTGTGAACGAGCGCCTCAACTCAAACCTGAGAATGGTCACTCATATCCCGTCACTGCGGATGATTGTTTCTACCACCCTGCAGATGATCTGGTACGACAAATTCGTTTATCCCTATTATGATGAGTCGCCCATTTATCTCATCGACAGGTATGGAAACGAATTGTCGTTTGAAGAGGTTCTGGCTGCCGACCCCTCTTATGAAAAATTTATCATCAGGAAATCGGACACCTACTGGCTCCCTGAAGTAACGCCCCTTGTGTGGATGGCCAGTATCCGCCTTTCCAAAGAGATCGGCGATAAGGCCAAGCTGAGCTTCTATGTGAACAATTTCCTCAATTACCGCCCTATGGTTTACTCTGTGAGAACACAGATCAGTACAAGGCAGAATGAGGCGATTTACTTTGGTGCTGAGTTGAAAATCAAAATCTGAAAGAATGAAAAGAATTCCCTTCATCCTCGCAGCCCTTTTTCTTCTCTCCTCATGCATGAAAGAACCGGATTTCCACACCTTTGACATTCAGATCCACTTCAATTTCGGGCCGGAGGCAAGACCGCAGGACCGTGCACAGGGGCTGGTAAAACTGAATAACCTCCAGAAAAGCTATACCCTTACTGCCCTGACCGATTCCCTGGGGAATGTCGGGTTCCCGGATGCAGAACCTGGTTTTTACAGTGTGCAGCTGATCCACTCCTTCTCCAGTCCCGACGGGATCATCACCTATCATGCCAATGCTTACAAGAATATCACGGTAATGGATCAATGCATGGATACCGCGGAGGTGGCTATCAGCGAGTCGAATGTACTGGTAATCAAGGAGTATTATTACAGTGCCTGTCTCACACCGGCCGAGAATCAGTATTCGGCCGATCAGTTCGTGGAGATTTACAACAACTCCGCCGACACGGCTTACCTGGACGGGATCTCGCTGATCGAACACGAATCCTACGGACTTGAACCTTATTACTTCAGCTGGATCACCGACTCCATCGTCTGCCGGATGATCTGGACCATCCCCGGTGAAGGCAGGGATTACCCGCTGGCACCCGGCCACGGCGCGGTGCTGGCCCGCGATGCATTCGACCACCGAAGCGATCCGCTGGGTAATCCGCTGTGTCCGGTCGATCTGGCCCATGCCGATTTTGAATTCTTTGTTTACACAGCCTCCGGTGATGATATCGACGGTCCATACTCTCCCAATCTGATAGAGGATCTCTTTACTTTCCGCGGATCGGATATCATATTTCACACGCGGGGCGGAAGCGCGATAGCCCTTGTGAAGATACCCGGAAACGACGAAGAACGTAAGGATTTTATTGCTCATAACCTGGTCCAGCGGGAGGCCGTTGTTTCGACCCGTTACTATGGAAAAATACCCAACGACTGGGTACTTGACGCTGTGGAGGTGGTTTTCGACGAAGCACATGCCGTATACAAGCGCTTTCCTGTGGAGCTGGATGCCGGCTACACTTACAATCCGGCCGGTGCCAAAAGCGGAACCTGTCTCAGGAGGAAAGTAGCCGAAGTTATTGATGGAAGAGTCGTTTATCAGGACACCAACAACTCCTGCGAAGATTTTCTCACGGGCGTAATCCCCAAACCCTGGATTTATGAAGAATAGGAGCTTACCTGTCATATTATTCCTATGCTTCCTGCCTGTAGCTTCAGGTGCGGCGGTGCCCGACAGTCTTCAGAAGGTGAGTCTGCAGTCCTACGAACTGTTTGTGCTGTTACATCCCTGGCTTCAGACCACCAACCCCGCTGGGCTGTCGTTCAATACCTGCGATCTTCCGGTAAAAGCCGGCTTTCAGGGGATTCACCGTCAGGGCGATTTTAAAAGGGTACAGGAAGGCAGTGCCCTGAATTATGCCGGTGCCAGCAGCGAAGCCTACAGTACCGTGCACGGAAACAGGCTCTACGGATCATTCACCTACGAAAACAGTCTGGAAAAGGATCTTGCCTATTCCAATTCGTCCGATCCCTACCGGGGCACACCCTATGGCTACATAGACACCATCGGAGGTGATCACTACAACCGGGAATTCTTCAGGCTCCGGGGAGCTCTGTCACGATCTCTGGGTTCATCCCTGCTCATAGGAGGCGCCTGCGATTACAATGTGGGTGTAGCCGTGCAGGGGAACGACCCCCGGCCGGAAAACTACGTACTCGACATGACGACCAGGGCCGGTGTAATTTTCGCTCCGGGGAAAATCCGAATTGGTCTCGACCTGTTCCATTCTTATTACAATGAACAGATCGATGTTGATATTGTAAAGGAAAATGCCACGATGACGATGTTCCGCCTGCTGGGTCCGGGTGTTTTCATGTACCATGAAGCAGGTACCTTTAACCGCCAGTATAAAAGGAACGGAAATGGCGCTGATTTCCAGCTGAACTTCAGCCCGGCAAACGCCGATCTCCTGCTGGGTGCACGGGGAACCTATTTCAATGAATCCGTGCAGGACGGAGGGAAAGGCGGCGATGCTTCCTGGATCTACCTTCGTAACCTGGCAATGCTTACCGGACTCGACTGGCACTTTTACAGCAATCTTCAGATCAGGAATAATCAAAACCGCCATCTGCTCCACCTGTATCTCGATCTGGTGAGCACCCTCGGTACCGAGATCATCGAACATCTCGATCCGGCTGGAAGTCTGGACGAACTGAACTGGACCTTTTATTTGTACGATGAGAAATATGGCTCCCGGAAAACCGGACTGGGCGTGTCCTATACGTTCATGACCCTCCAGGAACAACTGCTCAGCGATTACAGGCTGACACTTTCAGGCAACTATAATTCCTTCACCGAAGATTATTATTTACCGGATCAGCACCAGGACTGGTCGCACATCCTCATAAATGTTGAAGGCTCAAAGACCTTCCGCCTGGGCCGGGCCATCCTTTCCCTGTCGGCCGGAGTGGGCTTTAAAAAGAACCTTGGCGGAATACAGGACTTTGAAAGAAGCAATTTCCTCGTGGAAAAGCTTCTCCGCCCCGATTTCCTGTTCTACACAACAGATTATTATGCCCCTGAACTGGGAATTACTTTTGAAAAGGATGTAAAGAGAATTTTATCAGGAATATATATTGATACCCGGTTTTCCAGGATTGAAGCCGCAGATGGCCGGTCGATGACCACTTCCAGGGCGGGTATCGGACTAATCTTTTAAATACTATAAAATGAACAATGTGATCGAATGCAACAATCTTACCCATTATTACGGGAGTAAGCTTGTTTATGAAAATCTCAATATACACGTGAAGGAAGGGAGTATATTGGGTTTGCTGGGCAAGAACGGAGCGGGGAAAACGACCACCATCAACATCCTCAACGGATTCCTTCAGCCAAGAAGCGGCGAGTGTCTGATTTACGGGGAGAACACCCAGAACCTGAGTCCGAAAACAAAGGCCCGGATCGGTTTCCTCATTGAGGGACATATTCAGTACTCCTTCATGGATATCCACCAGATCGAAAAATTCTATTCCGGCTTCTACCCGAAATGGAACAACAAACCCTACTGGGAACTCATGTCGAAACTGAAAGTGGAACCCCATCAGAAGATCTCCAGTATGTCGTGCGGACAGCGTTCCCAGGTGGCACTCGGACTGATCCTTGCTCAGGATCCCGACCTGCTCATCCTCGACGACTTCTCCATGGGGCTCGACCCGGGTTACCGCCGGCTCTTCATCGATTACCTCAGGGCCTATGCCAAGGCTGAACACAAAACGATCTTTACCACCTCCCATATCATTTCCGATATGGAACGACTGATCGATGACGTGCTGATCATGGATTACAACAGGGTACTCAAACAGTGTCCGGTCACCGAGTTCATGGAAGGCTTCAGACAGTTCACCTTCAAACTTGAAAACGGCGATACCGACCTTTCAAAAGAGCCTTTTGTGGCAAATCTGGAAAAGGTAAAAAACAACGTCGAGCTGTATACCTACGAAAATGAAGCCTTCATCAGGGGAGCACTCGACAGCAAGGGAATTAAATACAGCGACTTCAGGCAGGTGAATATGACCCTTGAAGATGCATTCATTGGTTTAACCGGTAAATACTAAGATTATGTGGAAATCTGTAATATATAAAGAGTGGTTGAAAATCAGGTGGTTCCAGCTCGGAATGATCCTAATCGGCTTGCTGATCACCGGAAATATCTTTCTTAAAGTCCAGCACGAAATCCTCTTCAGGGAGGCAAACAATCTCTGGTACTTCATCCTTTTTCAGGGTTATTCGTATTTCGGGGGACTGATCAAATACCTGCCCCTCGTGATCGGGGCCGCGCTGAGCATTGCCCAGTTCGTTCCGGAAATCACCAGCAAACGCATCAAGCTTACCTTTCACCTTCCTATCGAAGAAAACAGGATACTGCTGATGATGCTGGGCTTTGGCTTCGCCTGCCTGTTCCTGACCTTCCTGGTGATTTACCTCCTCTTTATCGGACTGAGTCATCATTTCTTTGCCCCCGAGATCGTATCGGCCGCAAATATTTCGGTGATCCCCTGGTTTATGGCCGGCCTCACTGCCTACTTCATGATTGCCATGGTAGTACTGGAACCCGTCTGGAAATACCGGGTTTTCTACGTTATAGTAACCTATTTCTGCATCATGCTGTACATGGAACCCAGTCTGCCCGGGAGCTACGCCCCGCTGAACGGCAAACTGGCAATCGTAACCATATTGTCGAGTATCTCCCTGCTTTTCTCGGCCTACAGGTTCAGAAAGGGAGAGATGTAAAAACGGAGTGAAACCAGATTGAAATATTAGAAAGCAAGCGGAAAACGAACCTGTTCGTCATCCCGCAAAAAAGAAAAAGCATATGAAAAATCTCAGCCGATATATTTTAATAGCCATTGCCGTCCTTTCCTTCATGGTGGCATTGCCCGGCCTTTACTGGCTGGCCTTTGAGAAACCGATCTCAGCACCGTTCATCATGTACAGCTGCATCGACGACGACTTTGTCTCGATCCACGACGGGGTAAGGATGGACCGCAAGGGCAACGAACTGACCCTTGATGAGTATGAACAAAAACTGCCTCTGCTCAATATGCGGCAGCTCCTGATGTCGGGCACAATGCCGGATACCATAAAGGGTGTGGAAATGGATCCCCAGGAAGTGAACCTGCATCGCTCCTTTTTCCGCTTTAAACCGGCCACCATGCATGCCCCCAAACCGGGTCTCTACCCTATGATCGAATCGGAATCAGGCAGGGCCCAGCTGGAAATGCCAAAAGACTTTTTCCGCATCTCCGGCCGTATGGAATTTGTCGATGCTGCCAGTAACGAGGTGAACGAGGAAAAAACTATCATGTTTACAGCCGTCCTGCAAAAAAACGGCTTCCGCTTTCCTGCAAAAATGATCGAAGGGATCCCGACCACCCGGAAATCCTGCGACGAAGGTTACCTTGTAATTGATGATAACGATGCCCTTTTCCACGTGAAGATGATCGAAGGGAAACCCTATGTTTACAAGGTGGATCTCCCGGAAGGAATGAAATTCTCCTACATCAACTGCGTCGATTTTAAGGACCGGAAATATTACGCCTACCTCTTCACAACCACGAACGAACTGTACATACTTACCCAGGACGACTACGAACTCGTAAGATGGTCGGTCGACAACCTGAACCCGCCAACAGAAGAGATCCGCATTTACGGCGACCTGTTCAATTATAATGTGATCTCCACCGGGGAGAACTACATGAATGTAACCATCCTCGATAAAAACTATGCCAGGGTCACCGAATACAACGAGACCTGGGAGAGCCGCGAAGAAAGCAAACAGGGCCGGATCTTCAGCCTGCTGTTTCCCGCACAGATCAGTCTGACGGATGACAACAGCTCCTTCCGGAATTTATACATGGCTGTTTCACCTGGCTTCGCATGGCTTATCCTGAACCTGGTCCTGGTAGCCGGCCAGTTTGTTATTTACTACAGGAGAAAACTGAAAAACCGCTCCCGGTACTTCGATATGGCCATTATTGCCCTCACAGGGATTTACGGCTTTATTGCGGTAAATTTCTTTCCGAATAAATAGAACTATCAGACTCAGGTTAATACCAGAATCCGGTTACCTCCGCCAGGCGAACAGGTAACCGGATTTTTTCATTTGGGGGGGAGAATGAGCCGGTCCGGTAATAATACAATGCCAGTAACTTATCAATTGTTGGTTCTACTAAAAACAATCCGCCCTTTTCCGCTTCATGACAAGAAACAATAAATTCAACAATCAGGTTTTCCTGATCATAAGCGCTTACAACAGGGAAAATATCCTGCTTGGAAAGTACTCTGTGCCGGTCAGCAGGAGCTACAAAGAAAAAGTGCTGCAGGATCTCCGGTAATGGAGGACCCGGGAGCTCCTTGCGGCAACTGGTCCGCCCCATATTTTTCACACAACCCTTATCTTCTTCGCTTTTACTGGTTTATCCGACAGGTTTTTCTTAATTTCAAACCCTGTTTTCCTACAAACCCCAAACAATGAAAAATCTGGTCGTTTTTTATTCCCGCAAAGGCAGTAACCGCTTTCTCGCCGCAAGAATAGCCCAAAGCCTGTCCTGCGAAACCGTGGAGATCCACCCCCGGATCAATAGCTTTTTTCTGTTCCTCTTTAATTTCAATCCCGGTATCTGGCGCATCAGGAAACAACTGGCGGAGTATGACCGCGTGATCCTGGTCGGGCCAATCTGGATGGGCCGCTTTATTCCTCCACTTAGAAGTTTTGTCAAACGCTACGGAAACCAGGTCAGGAAACTGGTCTTCGTCACCTGCTGTGGCAGTACCTATGATAAAAAGGATGAAAAATTCGGACACGGCCATGTCTTTCGTCAGGTCGAAACCCTGCTCGACGGGAAATGTGAAGCCTGTCAGGCCTTTCCTATCGGCCTCGTACTACCTGAAGAACACCGGGAAGACAGCGATGCCTTTATGAACACTCATCTGAATGAAGAGAACTTCAGGGGAGAGGTCGTGCAGATCTACGATCGCTTCATCGCTACACTCGCCGGTTGATCTTATTTGCTATGAACCGTCAGGGGAAAAGTAATACTTCAACCGGCGTGGCCTTCTGCTGCAGCCTTTTCGCGCTGACCCTGTTTCTGTTTCCATGCACCCTGCGGGCCCAACAGTTGCAGGGTATCGTTATGGATGTGGAGGAAGGTCTGCCAGTCAGGGATGTAACCGTTTACCTTAACGGAACCACCACCGGCACTATCAGCGATACTGCCGGCCATTTTGCCCTGTTCATCAGGGATTTTCCTGCCGAACTGGTATTCAGTCATGTAAGCTACGGCTTTCAGACGCTGGTAATCGACAGCCTGCCGGGCACCACTCTTTCGGTTCAGCTCCGGCCCCGGCCCCTTCAGCTGGAACAGGTCTCAGTGTCGGAAGAAAACCAGCGGAAAAAGAACCTGCGGAAGTTTAACCGGATGTTCCTGGGCAACGACCGCTGGGGCAGGAGGGCCCGCATCGTCAATGAAGATGATCTTTCCTTTCTCACCGATTATGGCTTTACCGGGAAAAAGAGGAAAAAAGAGCTCGTCCTGTCATTCCGGGTATTTGCCTCCGCCCCCCTGCAGATCGCCTTACCCGACCTGGGTTATGAGCTACGTTACGATCTGGTTTCTTTCAGCTCGACCCGCGACACCCTGTCCGGAAGGGAACTGCTGAGTACCTCGGGATATTGCTATTTCACCTCCACAGCCGGTTCAGACCCGCAAAAAGACAAACAACTCCGCAGAAACAGACTTGCTGCCTATTACAATTCCCCACAGCATTTCACCCGCTCACTTTTCAGTTCAGATCTGGAAGAGAACGGTTACCGTGTCTATCTGATTTCCGATTCCCTGGTCGATGGCCACCCCTATATCAGCCATTTCAAGCCCGACAAATGCGGATGCATGATCGTAGGAACAGATGTAGCCCTGCTTACCGGATTGAAAAACCAGCAACTGTATGTAAACTATTTCGGCGGATACAACGGGCCCATCAACCTGAACAGGGCCTTCTACAAACTCCCCTATGCCAAAAAATCCCTGGTCTATATCCTCCACGACCCCTGCCCTGTGCGCCGTAACGGAACACGACCGGCAAATTCCCTCTCCTTTTCAGGCAGCCTTGGGGATAAACGGATCGGCGCCACGCTTCCCGACGACTTTGATCCGGACAATGTGCTGTAAAACATCCGTTTACCGCAGTATTTCCTAAAGTGTATAAATGCCGGAGGTTTAAAGGGAAACTCTCCAAAAAAACACAGCTGCTGCTTTTCGGACCCTGTTTTCGTCAAAATCAGCTTGACCCGGCCCCGGTTTTTAAATAACTTGTACCGTGGAATTCATTAACCCGGAAGCCTTCAGCCGATCTGTACAATACAGGACTGATATGGCTATTATTCTTCTCTTCCCTTCATCCTTTCGGTACCCCATGGAGGTACTTCCTGCGGAGGATGCTGAAAATCCGTAAACAGAGTAAGCTTTACATTCAACCCGTCATGTATGAAGACGTCATTTGAAAAATTCATTGAAAAAAACTACAAGGGTCTGAATCTCATCTCCATCCCCAGCGAAGCCTATAAGCCGGGGGTGATTGTCAATGACGACGACCGTGTATTCAGCCACCTCTCCCGCTTTATTAACGGGGGAATAAACTGGGATACCAAAGAAATTGCGGCCAATATGGCAAATCTGACCGTTACCGGTGAAAGGAAACTTGACCTTGGAGCTTCGGTGCTGGGCTTTATCACGCTGAAAGGGGGAATTGATACGGACTATTCAGTGGCATTTGAATTCAGCGACGTGTCACAGGAAATTTTCGATTATGAAAACAACGGTCCCTACGAAAGCGACATCCGGATCAGGATCCAGGCTCTGAAGGACGCCAACCGTGAAGCCTGGCTGATGCTGCTGCACAAATTTGTCACCATGGAGGTGGTCATTGTCCATTCGGCCACGGTGGAATTCAAGAAGAACGGTTCGGTTGTTCCCCGGGCCCAGTACAGTCAGCTGGAACAGGATATCAGTATCAACGGCGCCATTAGCTGGAATAAAGAGGGAAAACTGGAAATCGTAAATGAAAAGAATCTTCCCTTCGGACTGATGGGTTTCCAGGTTAAGCGCTCCATGTAGTCTGCTTATCTGAACAGGCTCCTCCACGTTCCCGGCATGCAGGAAAATGTTTGCCGGGAACCGCTATTTTAAAACATCCGCTGATCTTTTTTTTGTAACTTTATTTCAATGGACTAATGCTTCCGGATTTACCGGTGCCTCCTTTACCGTTATCGGTATCCCATATACGGTAATGAAGAGGAAACGGCAGAAAGCTACCTGTCAGAATTAAAAAATGGTCTTCTAACAGAAATTCTTACTTATGGACAGTTTTATGATCGGTTTACTGGAAAAAGCAGGAAACTGGATGAAAAAAAGAATTGCCGGATTTGAAACCACGATCCTGATACTTTTTATTTTATCCCTGATCCTGGAACTTCTTTTATCGGTTAATCTGAGGATTATCATCACCGCTCTTCTGTTGATTACTTCATCAGTCTATTACTTTCTGGCTTTTGCCGGTGCTTCTGCTGAAAACAAATCACTGGAACAATTCCTGAACCGTTTGACGGGTTTTGGCTCAAGCATTATGACAATCGGAATTCTGTTCAAATTGAATAACTGGCCAGGCAACGGAATAGCACTTACCGGAGGTTTGCTTGTTTCGGCACCCTGCTTGC
This sequence comes from Bacteroidota bacterium, assembly GCA_049325415.1. Lineage (GTDB taxonomy): Bacteria > Bacteroidota > Bacteroidia > Bacteroidales > JBMOLL01. Next base: position 21,573 of record JBMOLL010000061.1, read on the forward strand.
TGGCCTTTCTTTATTTCAGGTACATCGGAAACAAACCTTCGCTGATTTCCGGCAGAACAGCTTTACGCCTCCTGGTGATGACTGCATTCATCCTCATCCTTTACCTTGTTCCTGAAGAAACCCTGGTTCAGATCGGTCTGATAAACAGAATACCCGGCGCTGAAGTTCCCGAATAGACAGCATCCTGAACTCAAATGCTAAAAAAACTTAACAGGGAAATATTTGCAGTTTACGGCAGTTCTATGAACATAAACGTTCTCCGAATAAACTGCCTTCCTGATGAAAGTCAAACTGATTCTCCCCTCACTGACAGAAGCAGGCACCGCCGGCTGGCGAGCTGTAAAATATTCACTATTCCCTCCTCTTGGTCTGGTCACTCTGGCATCCTACCTTGATTTGCATGATGAAATCGATCTTCAGGATCAGCATGTTGAGATCCTGAACCTTGATGATTCACCAGATCTCGTTCTGATCCAGGTATATATCACGAATGCAAAGCGAGCCTATGCGATTGCAGAACATTACCGAAAAAAAGGTGCCTATGTGGCACTCGGAGGACTTCATGTAAGCTCTCTTCCGGATGAAGCTGCTTTACATGCCGATACAATCTTTCTGGGCCCGGCTGAACAGACCTTTCCACTTTTCCTGGAGGAATTCAGGCAGAAAAAAGCCAGGAAAAGGTATGTCTCTTCCAGCGATCGCAGCCTGGATAATTTACCGCCTCTTCGCCGTGACCTGATTAAACGGAACCACTATCTCGTTCCAAATTCTCTCGTCATTTCCAGGGGTTGTCCGCATCACTGTGACTTCTGTTACAAGGATGCCTTTTTCAGGAATGGCAGGTCGTTTTATACCCGGAAAGTGGATTCAATCCTGGAAGAAATATCCGGTCTTCCGGGCCGGCACCTGTATTTTCTCGACGACCATCTTCTGGGAGATCAGGTTCTTGCAAGGAAACTCTTCTCAGCAATGAAGGGGATGAACCGGGTATTTCAGGGCGCTGCCACAGTGCGCTCCATCCTTGAAGGTAACCTGATCAATGAAGCTGCCGGAGCCGGACTTAGAAGCCTGTTTGTGGGATTTGAGACCTTTTCCTCACAGAACCTCCGTCAAAACCATAAATCCCATAACCTACAACAGGATTATGGCCGAGCGGTCAGGAAACTGCACGACCTCGGGATCATGATTAATGGTAGTTTTGTATTCGGGATGGATAATGACGATAAGGATGTCTTCCGTCGTACCGTTGATTGGGGAGTTGAAAACGGAATTACAACGGCAACCTACCATATTATGACCCCCTATCCCGGAACCCGGCTATACGACTCCCTGCTGAAACAGGGCAGGATCCTTACCAGTAACTGGGACCTTTATGATACAAGGCATTCGGTTTTCATGCCTGCCAGACTATCTCCTGAAGAACTTGAAGCGGGATACCGAACAGCATACCGGGAATTCTATAGCTGGCCGAACATTTTCAAAGCCGCCAATACCCATGAATCCCTCCGGCAAAGAATTCGTCATCTGTTATATACCGGCGGGTGGAAGAAATTTGAAAATTTCTGGTCACTGATCATCCGGACAGGTGGACTGCAAAGAATGCTTCCTTTACTTGAGCTTCTGCTTTCCGGCGAATCACAGTGGAACCTGAGAGATGCAGTCATCCTTGCAAAGGAACCCGATGAAAACAGGCAGGATTTCGGTACCTGAGAAGTTGCCTGTTCATCAACATCCTGTCAGTTTTTATGTACCGGGTATGACAGGAAATAATATAAAGTATTTAACTTTAAGCAAAATCCTCAATATGAAAAAACTCATCCCGGGCTTCCTTGCGCTTTCTCTGATCGCCCCCCTGTTCCAATCCTGCAAACAAGCTGCAGACTCCGGCCAGCTCAATGGCACAAACTACGCCGTATACGAGTGGCGCGGACCCGACCGGAACGGTATTTACAGTGAAACCGGCTTACTGAGTGCATGGCCCGAATCGGGCCCTGAACTGGTCTGGGAATTCGACAGTCTGGGAGATGGTTACGGCTCACCTGTTTTCACTCCCGACAGGATGTATATTCTGGGAGTCAGAGACAGCATTGCCTGCCTCTTTGCCTTCGATACAACCGGCACGCTGGATTGGACCAGCGAAGTTGGCCCCGAATGGATGGTGAATTTCAACGGCACGCGCTCCACCCCGACCGTTGTAGGCGATCTGGTTTACACCACTACGGGCATGGGCAAAATAAGCTGCCTGGATCGGCATACCGGCGAACTGCAATGGACGGTGGATATGAAAAATGACCTGCACGGGACCTTTCCTCTCTTCGGCTACTCCGAATCCCTGATCTGCGATGGAGACAGGATCTTCTGCAGCCCGGGAGGAGCTGATACCAATGTGGTAGCCCTGAACCGCTTCGACGGCAGCCTCCTGTGGATCAGCAAAGGCGACGGTGAGCGACCGGGATACAACTCTCCACGCATTATTCACCTGGACTCCCTCGATATCCTGGTCAACTTCTCGGCCTACGACATGATGGGCCACAACACCAAAACCGGCGAACTGCTTTGGATGCACCCGCAGGATAATATCCCCGTTGCCGAAAGGAAACCGGGTATGGGCGATACTCACAGCAATACCGTTCTCTATGCCGACAGCTCCATCTACTATGCCGAAGGTGACGGTAACTGCGGGGTAAAACTGAAACTGGCCGCCGATGGTTTATCCATTACCGAACTCTGGCGGAACACGGCCTTTGACAGTTATATGGGAGGCATCGTTAAAATCGGCGACCATCTTTACGGCTGCGGCACGGCCGACCGGGATTTTAAAATGATCAGCACCCTCACAGGTGAAACGGAAAACAGCATCAAGGCAGGAAGCGGAGTGGTTATTGCGGCAGAGGGTCTGCTTTACTATTACAACCAGAAAGGTGAAATGATGCTTATCCGGCCTGAATCGCTGGAGGTGATCAGCAGCTTCAGGATCAAAAAGGGCACGGGCGAACATTTTTCCCATCCGGTGATATCAAATGGACGACTTTACATTAGGCACGGGAACACGATCCAGGCATACAATATCAAAGCTTCCTGAAAAGCCGTACAGGCAGCCCTTATATCCAGCTACAGCATGCCCCTCCTGGTATGGGGAAGTGTTTTCCTGTAGCGGTGAATAAACCATCTGTTCCCCGAAGTGTTATCCTATTCAGCCGGTGCCGGACAGCAGGATGAAAAAACTCTTTCGCATATTACAGATCACCGAAGAACTCGTTGACGATATTCTTGATCGAACATATGACCTTCATTTTCATGATTTTGAAGAACTTATAATCGTCACCGAAGGCAGCCTGGAACATTCGATCGATTTCACCACGGAAATCGTGGAGGCACCCATGGCCTGTTATGTGCCGATGGGCAAACTGCACAGGCTGGTTCCGCGGCGTGACCTGCGTGGCTGGGTGATCAATTACAAACCCGAATACATCCCCGACACCCGGCTCAGCTTCTATGCCAACTTTTTCAGCTCCACCAATGTACCCCTGTCCCCCGGCACCTGCCTGAACCGCTTCGACAGTCTGTGCGGGGTGATCATGGCCGAATACCGCCAGGAAATTACCGATCACGCCACCATCATTCATCTTGTTAACGGGATACTTTCCATGGTGGATGCCGAACGGAAAAGAAATATGCCGGTCGATAACACCGCCAGGGCTCCCCAGGTGGAAGCCTTCAATGCCTTTCTGAAGATCCTGGAGGAAAATTTCCGGCGGAGTGAAGGCGTCTCTTTTTACGCCGACCGGATGAACATGTCGGAACGTAATCTGAATCTCATCTGCCGGAACAATTTCGGGAAAAGCGTCTCCGAGATCATCGAGACCCGGAAACTGGTGGAGGCAAAGCGACTGCTGCTGCATTCAACAAAAAACGTTTCCGAGATCGGTTTTGAACTGGGTTACAACGAGAAATCCTATTTCACAAGGGTGTTCCGCTCCCGGACCGGACTTACCCCTTCTGCTTTCAGGGAGCCCTCCCACGGGATCCCTTCCTGAAAGTACCACTCCTTTTCCGGATAGTGTAACCACCACCTCCTCAACAGGCTCTAACTTTGTCCCATCATTAAAAACAAAAACGATGGAAACAAAAACAATAAAGTGGGCAATCGATCCCGCACATTCCAGGGCCGGATTCCGGGTAAAACACCTGATGATCTCCAATGTCGATGGCGTATTCAATACCTTTTCCGGCGAAGTTCATACCACCGGCGACGATTTCTCAACGGCCGAAATTTCCTTCCGCATGGACGCCTCTTCCATTGACACAGGAATGGCCGACCGCGATGCACACCTGAAAAGTCCGGATTTCTTTGAAACTGAAAAATACCCGGAAATCACTTTTACCGGCGGCCGGCTCAGGGATCTGGGCGATGATACCTTTGAACTTACCGGCGAGCTGACAATGAAAGGCATTACCCGTCAGGTGAGCCTGACAGCCGAGTTCGGAGGCTCAATGAAGGATCCCTGGGGCAATACCAAAGCCGGATTCACCGTCACCGGAAAACTGAACCGCAAGAACTGGGGCCTGAACTGGAACGCTGCACTCGAAGCAGGAGGCGTACTGGTAAGTGAAGAGGTTAAACTCAATTGTGACATTCAGCTGGCCTTGATGGCCTGAGGATTTCTTTGTGGATCGGGAGTTGCACAACACCCGCAGCTTCAGGAAGAGGCCCGCGAAGGCGCCGGCCCCTTCCCGCTGGCCGGTGCCCGAAGGGCAATTTTGATAAAGGACAGGAAAGACCTAAGCTCAGGTGACGATGAAAAGAAGAGATTTTCTGAAATCAGCCGCCATTATACCATTAGCGCCTAAGATAATGAATAACAGGATTTTCAGTGAGCTGCCGGCATCGGAAAAAATGCCTGCGCTCTTTATTGGCCATGGCAGTCCCATGAATGCCATTGAGGATAACCAGTTTGTGGAAGGATGGAGAAAACTGGGGAACAGTCTTCCCCCGCCCGCCGCCATCCTGTGCATCTCGGCTCACTGGGAGACAGAGGGAACGCGGGTGACTGCCATGCCCAGGCCTCCGACTATTCATGATTTCGGTGGCTTCCCTCCCGAATTGTACCAGGTCCAGTACCCGGCACCTGGCGATCCCCGCCTGGCCGCAGAACTTAGCGGTTCGGTGAAAGGAGCAGAAGTAAAAGCTGATCTGAAATGGGGACTCGACCACGGAGCCTGGAGTGTGATCCGCAGGATCTACCCTGAAGCCGATGTTCCGGTTGTACAGCTGAGCCTGGATTACAACAAAACACCCCGTTACCACTACGAACTCGCCAAAGAACTGGCCTACCTCCGGACCAGGGGGGTACTGGTGATCGGCAGCGGGAACATGGTTCATAACCTTCGGATGATTGCCTGGGATAAAATGAATGAACCCGCTTTTGGGTTTGACTGGGCCATCGAAGCCAGTGAACTATTTAAACGACTGATCAATGAAAAAGATCATGCCCGGCTGATCGACTATCTGAAACTGGGAAGCGAAGTCCGCCTGGCCGTACCCACCCCCGACCATTTCCTCCCCCTGCTCTATGCCCTTGCACTGCAGGAAAAAAACGAAACCGTAAGCTTCTTTAACGATGAGGCCGTTCTGGGCTCGCTTACCATGACCTCCCTTCAGATCGGGGCATGACCGTTGAGGCCTGCCTGTGTTTCGGATAAACCCGGCCCGGATCATACCCTCGCCGGGTATTCCTGTGCCCCTTGATTGATCAAGCCTGCAAGAGCATTAGGTAATTACAGCCGGAATGCCGAAATGACCGAATCCGGTCTGTTCCCCGAACTGACGGGATAAAGGACGATAGGGTCATAGCTACAACAGGTCATTTCAAGAGGCGAAAGGATTCCCCCACCATAATTCCCTGACATAAAGAATTTAATCAAATTTTAAGGATTGTTTTAGTCCTTTTTAAGTGCAGGTTTCCGTAATTTGTCCTGATTAAAAACAAAACTCATGATTGATACGACCCACATCCATCCAATGATCGTGCATTTTCCGATCGCCCTCCTCATTGTCGGATTCCTGTTTGATGTGACGGGAATGTTCGTCAGGAAAGAATTCTTTTCATGGGCCGGGTTTTCCCTGCTCATGCTTGGCGCCCTTGGCGTTATTGCTGCATTTGTCTCCGGGAACCTTGCAGGTAGCGGGATTACGGAGGAAGGAGTCCTGAAGCAAGCCCTGGAAACGCATGAATCGGCCGCCGAACTTACGGTCTGGATCACCGGTTTTGCGGCACTGTTCAGACTGGCCCTTGTATTGCTTAAAAAATACAAAGGATACCTGAAGATCGCCGCTCTCGTGATCTATCTTGCCGCCGTGGCTGCAATAGGACGCACCGGATTCTATGGCGGCGAGCTGGTTTATAAACACGCTGCCGGAGTGAAACTTGATCTGGGATTTGATTTCAACGGAGAATAGAAGCCTGTTATGAGGATTCTTGTGATTGAGGATGAACCGGGAATAGCACGCTTTCTGAAAGAAGGACTTGAAGAAGAATCATTTGCCGTTGATCTGGCCATGGATGGTAATACCGGGCTGGAGATGGCGCTTGTAAACGAGGGGGAGTATGATATTCTGCTGATCGACTGGATGCTCCCCGGACTATCCGGAATTGAAGTCTGCCGGCAGGTCAGGAAAAAAGGTTCGGCAGTTCCCGTGATCTTCCTTACAGCTAGAGATACCGTGCAGGATACGGTATTTGCCCTGGATATGGGCGCCAATGATTATATTAAAAAACCGTTCTCTTTTGAGGAACTACTGGCAAGGATCCGGGTTCAGCTCCGGCAGGGTGACCAAAGCGGCAATATCCTTCGTAGCGGGGAACTGACGATGAACCTTGACACCCATGAAGTACATCTCAGCGATCAACCGGCAAACCTGACCCAGAAAGAGTTTGCCCTGCTGGAATTCCTGCTGAGGAACAGGGGGAAGGTATGTTCAAGAACCCGGATCATCGAACATGTATGGGATATTCATTTCGACTATGATACCTCCGTAATCGATGTGTATATAAATTCGCTCCGGAAAAAAATTGACATCGGTCCAGGGGACAGTTTTATCAAAACCATCCGCGGAGTCGGATACATGATCAGGGAATGAGGGTGAAAAGCAGCTTCAGCAGGAGAGTGGCCCTGGCCTTCATGGGTGCCACGGCCATACTCACCATGGCCGTATTCCTCATGATCTATTGGGTTGTGTATCATTCGGTATATTCACACCTGGAAGACGATCTTAATGCCGAATCACTTGAACTTTTTAACAGCATTGTGATCCTGAGCGATCAGGTTGTTTTTGCCAATCCCAATGAATGGCTGGAAAACGAGCACGGACAGATCGAGGTGAATCCCACTTTCATCCAGTATGCCGACAGCTCCCTGAAGGTGATAAAAAAATCATCCAATCTTCTCGATGGCACCCTTGTTATTATCCCGGGCAGGGAGGATAAGCTGCTGTTCAGTGAGACCATCGGCCAGAATAAGGTCTACCAGCTGCAGACCCCGGTCAGAAATCATAACGGCCAGTTGTTCGGTTATCTTTCCGTAGCCGTTCCCCTCGATGATACGGTCATGGTGCTCCGTAACCTCAGGCTCGTACTTCTGATTACCTTTCCGCTGGTCCTTCTGCTTCTTTACTTCATCTCCGATGTGATTGCCGGAAACAGTATTGCACCGGTATATCAGCTTACCGAAACGGCCAGAAAGATATCGGGAAGGAATACTTCGGAAAGGATTCCGCTGCCGTCCCACAGGGATGAGCTTTATACCCTGGCCGAAACCATCAACAGCCTGGTCGACAGGCTGCAGGCCGCCCTTTTGCGGGAAAAACAGTTTACCGCCGATGCCTCGCATGAACTGCGAACTCCACTGGCTGTGCTTCGTGGCAATTTCGAACTCACACTCCGCAAGAACCGGAGCGAAGAGTATTACCGCGAGAAGCTGAAAGATGCGCTGGCTGAAACCAACCGGATGTCGTCGCTGGTCGATCAGCTTTTACTGCTGGCCAGGTACGACCAGCCCAATCATGCAATGAATATCCGGCCCTTCAGCCTTCTTGACCTGATCAATGACCAGCTGGCTTCCCAGAGCGACCTCCTGGATGAGAAACAACTGCACCCCCGGGTCGACATCCCCTCCGGCCTGCTTATTACCAGCGACAGGTTCATGTTTGAAAGGATCGTGGAAAACCTCCTCTCCAATGCTGTCAAATACTCCTTTGAAAACGGGAGTATTATTATCAGGGGCCGGAAAGAGGGAGAGGCCGCACTGCTTGAATTCACCGACGAAGGCCAGGGAATACCTGCAGATGAACTCGAACGGATCTTTGAACGCTTTTACCGCGTGGATTCTTCGCGGAATAAGGCCATCTCGGGGAACGGACTGGGCTTATCCCTCGTTAAAAGATTTACCGAACTGCTGAAAATAGAGCTCTCTGTTAAAAGTACACCGGGGGAAGGCACCGTGATCAGCCTGCTTATCCCTCAGATCAGGGAGAACGGTTTTTAAGCAGTTTTTAAGTTTTTCTTTAGGCTCCCTTCAGACAGCAGATTCTACTTTTGTCATGTAAACCAGAAACAACGAAAGAAATGAAAAAAATGAGAATTCTGCAGGTAGCGGTTATCTCACTGCTTGCAACAGTAAGCCTCCAGGCTGCCCCCTCCCTTCCTGCCGGTGGCGAAACAGTTAAAAATATGAAGGAAGCCTTTACCGGTGAGACCACGGCCAGCGCAAAATATGCTGCCTTTGCAAAAAAAGCGCGCGAAGAAGGTCATCCGCGCATTGCCCTCCTTTTTGATGCCGCATCAAAAGCAGAAAGCATTCATGCCGGAAACCATAAGGCCGTTCTGCTTCAGATGGGAGCTGATGTTCCGGTTGTAGTACCCGCGTTCGATGTAAAAACCACCTCCGAAAATCTGAAAGCAGCCATTGAAGGCGAAAGCTATGAGGTCACAACCATGTACCCGGGTATGATAAAAACCGCTTCGGCAGAAAATGCCAACCTGGCTCTGATCTCCCTGAATTATGCTTTTCAGGTGGAAAAAAGACATCAGGCTCTTTATGAAAAAGCACTTAAGGCCCTGAATGACAAAACAGAACAGACACTTCCCACCCTATACATGATCTGTACAACCTGCGGAAATACCTATGAAGGCGAAGCTCCTGAAAGATGCGGGATTTCCATGACACCAAAAGAACGCTTCGAAAAAATATCGCTGTAAACCTTTACTTTACAAACAATAATTTTACCGAAAGATCACCTTAAAAGGGTGATCTTTTTTATTATTAAACCCGCGTAATAATCGTGATGAATTTAAATTATCTTTGGCAGATAAAATCTCAAGGCTTTCCGGTATGCTGGTTTGGATAGTGTTCATCGCTCTGATCTTTGTGTTCCTGGCTCTTGACCTGGGTATATTCAACCGGAATCCCCATGTGATCTCCACAAAGGAAGCGCTGCGCTGGACCGCACTCTGGGTCTCCCTGTCGCTTGTGTTCTCCGGGGTTATTTTTATCCTTTACAAAAAAGGCATCACCGATAATTTCCTGAATCTGACTCCCACACAGGCTGTCGTTAAATATATTACAGGGTACCTGATTGAACTCTCGCTAAGTATAGACAATGTCTTTGTGATCGCCCTTATCTTTGCCTCCTTCTCCATCCCGGCAAAATATCAGCACAGAGTATTGTTCTGGGGGATCCTGGGTGCAATTATTTTCAGGGGCCTTATGCTCTTCTTCGGCATCGCCCTGATCAGGAAACTCTCCTGGTCGATTTATATTTTCGGGGGATTCCTCATCTATACCGCCTTAAAAATGCTGTTCTCGGGAGAGCAGGAGGTAAAGACCGAAGATTCAAAGCTGATCCGCCTGGTAAAAAGATTCTTTCCGGTGACTTCGGAAATAGAAAGCTCCGCCTTTTTTATCAAAAAACAACACATCCTTTACGCCACTCCCCTGTTCCTGGCGATGCTTGTTATTGAAAGTGCCGATGTGATCTTCGCCCTCGACAGCATCCCGGCCATTCTGGCCATCACAACCGACCCCTTCATTGTTTTCAGTTCGAATATTTTTGCCATCCTCGGCCTGCGCTCCCTGTACTTCGCCCTGGCCGGAATGATCCGGAAATTCTACTATATCAAATACAGCCTGATAGTTATCCTGGCCTTTGTGGGAGTCAAAATGATCATCTCCCACCATGTCGAACTCCCCGAATGGCTCTCCCTTTCCGTTGTGGCTGTGGCTCTGGCAGCCGGCATCCTCTACTCAAGATACAAATCCGGCTCAGATCAGGAACCGGCCCACCGGGAATAAGCAGAACCGTCGACCCGATCGGGTTATTGTTCAAATATATAGATATTTAGATATTTGGATTGCGGAATAAAAAGAATTCTCTAACTTGCCCGCGATTTTCAAAAAACCATCTGATCGCAACCATAGGTTGTGATTTTTTTAGTGATCTTACTGAAACTGACAAACCTTAACCAACTGCGAAATGAGACGTCTGAGAAAACTGATCCACCTTTCCACGACCGGCTTTTCTTTTGGCCGGTATTATGAAATGATGAATCTGGCGCTGAAAAGACTGAATAATGAGTTTACCATGCTGCATTATCCTCTTTTCAGGCATGAAAACGACAGTTTCCTCCGGGCCCAGCAAAACCTTACGGATTATTGCCTGTCCTTTTTTAAGGATCTGAGCGGCAAACATCTGCTGGAAATCGGTTGCGGAAACGGCGTTCAGGCCCTGTATGTTCACCGGAATTTCAAACCTGCCCGTACCATCGGGATTGACCTCAACCGGGCCAATATTGACATTGCCGAACAGGAATGCACTGCCCTTGGTCTGAAAGAAGAGATCCGCTTCATGGTTGATGATGCCCAGAAACTGGCCGGCATACCTTCAGAAAGTATTGATGTTCTGATTAATATTGAAAGTGCATTTCATTATCCGGATAAAGGAGCCTTCCTGAATGAGATCCATCGTGTCCTTAAACCGGGCGGTCAGTTCGTTGTTGCCGATATCCTGACCCGCAAAAAATTCGGCCGGCTTCAGCGGATCTGGCAGAAAAGAATGGTCTACCATTACTGGAGCAGGCATAACTATGAAGCCGGTTTTGAAAATGCAGAGCTGGATATTGTCCATTCCGAGGACATTACACCAAAGATTATCCGGGCATACGGACTGTATAAAAACTGGATCCCGAAAACAAAAAGAAAGACCTTTTTAAAGGATACCGCTTTCCGGCTTTTCTACATCATTAATGTGCGCCTGAATGTGCGTCTGCTGAAAAAACGCCAGTCGTATCATGTATTCTACGGGATTAAACCGGGAATGGAGCAGATGAGGAAAACCGCCTGAAGCCTTTGGATCAGGCCTTTAAGGTACGGGGCAGGGAAACGTAAAAACGGGTCCCTTCCTTTTCATCGGAACTAAACCAGACCTTCCCCTGCAGGTAGTTCTCCGTGAATAGTTTTATGCTATAGGTCCCCAGGCCCCGTCCGACGCCTTTCGATGAAACGGAGCGCGTGAAAATATGTTCCCTGATCCTGGCAGGCATCGATACCGGATTTGAAACACAGAACAGGACATGATCCTCTCGACTGCTGGCCGAGATGGAAATCTTCTGACCTGAGGAACTGGCTTCAATGGCGTTCTTCAGCAGATTGCCCAGCACCCTCCTGATAAGAACCATATCGGTAACGAGGGAATCTTCGCTTCCTCCAGTTTCGTCGACCACCGTGAGACCGCTGAAGACCGCCTGCACGGAATAGTCTTCAATAACGGTCCTGATCAGGTAATGAAGATCAATTTCAACCGGATCAGTCTGCAAGCCTCCGTTTTCAGCCTGGTAGAGCTTTTGCTGAAATATAATATCCTGTACAAACTCATCCACCCCTCGCTGCAGCATTTCAAAAACACTGTTATCTTTCAGTGATTCTTCCCTTTCCCGTAACAGGCCGATCAGGTTGGAGATGGTCCCGGCTTTGTTTAGGATGTCATGAAAGAACACTCTTTCCAGCTGCTCCTTTCTTTTCAGTGAGCTGTTGTCATTAAAGGTCACCATCACCAGATCCTCATTCTGCCATTGAAACGGTATGGATGTGACCTGTAGTTCAAAGTGAAGCTCCCTGCCCTCCCGCATAGTAACAATCACCGTATCTTCCGTGACAATCTCATTCTTCAGCCTGCTCTGCAATACAGCTCTTACCGCACCGCAATAACTGCAATGCGCCGAGGTACCGCATCCGCCCTCATGCTCCTCTGCATGTACGCATCCGATCGTCTCACCCGGACGCATGCCCACCATTTCATCAAGAGAGCTAAACCCGAGAAAATTTATCATCAGGGCATTGCTGTAGACCACCTGACGTTTATCGTTCAGGATCAAAAACATCCATGGGGTCTTCGACATGACGGAATTCAGAAACTCGGACCCCTCGATCAACTGGCGCTGCCTCTGTATCGTCTTTTCATCTGACCTTTCTGCCGGTGCAAAAAGGGTTTTGCTGAGCTCAACATCAAAGCGATTGATCCCCATCCTGTTGAATTTTCCGAAAGATAAGCACTTCGCAGCGAACTCTACCCGACTCTAAGGTAAAAAACAGTTCTGCTTTCCTTTTTTTATCGGAAGCGGATATTTGCAGTTTTTTTATCTTTGTTAAAACATCCGAAACCCATGCTGCATCTGTTACAACATCCCCTGGTAACACATAAACTGGCCCAGATCAGAAGAAAGGAAACCGGAACCAAGGATTTCAGGCAGGCCCTGAACGAAATTGCCGGGCTGATGGCCTATGAGATTTCCAGGGATCTTCCGCTGAAGGAGATCACCATCGAAACCCCGCTGCGAACCTGCCAGACCCAGGAACTGGCCAGGGATGTGGTTCTGGTGCCGGTTCTGCGTGCCGGGTTAGGGATGGTCGACGGGATCACCTCACTGATACCGACCGCAAAAGTCGGGCATCTGGGGATGTACCGCGATCATGAGACACTGAAACCTATGACCTATTTTGCCAAATTCCCGCCCAGTATTGCCGATGCCGTGGTGATGATCCTTGATCCCATGCTGGCCACCGGTGGCAGTGCCACCGAAGCTATCCGGCTGGTAAAATCACATGGAGCGAAAATGATCAAACTGGTTTGTATCGTCGGGGCACCGGAAGGCGTGGGCCGGATTGAAAATGATCACCCCGACGTGGACATCTACCTTTCCGCCCTGGATGAGGGGCTCAATGAACTGGGCTATATCCTGCCCGGGCTGGGCGATGCCGGCGACAGGATCTTTGGAACAAAATAACCTGTTTCAGGGGATCAGAACAATTTTCCCTCTGGCACGGAGAGTTTCGCTGTAACGATGTGCTTCTGCCACCTCCGACAGGGCAAAACTCCGGTCGATGTATACTTTCAGGCGCCCGTCGGCAACGCGGTCCCGGATCCATTCAAGGTTCTCCCTCCTGTTCTTCAGAAACAGCAGTTTGATCTTCTTACCGGGGGTCAGCGATGTCAGAAGCTGAAGCAGAATGGTACGAATGGAATTATTCAGTTTGATCAGGTAACCCTTCTTTTCAAGGACCGGCCTCACTGATTTCAGTGTACAATTATTGGCGGCATCCAGGATACAATGATATTTGATCTTTTCCTTCAGAAAATCCTCCTTCATATAGTCGATAACACGTGCTGCACCGAGCGACCTGACAAAGTCGACGTTCCGGCTGCTGCACACCGCACTTACCTCGGCACCCAGAAGCACTGCAATCTGAACCGCATAGATCCCGACACCTCCCGAAGCCCCGTTGATCAGTACCCGGTCGCCGGGCTTCACATGTGCCATATCCTTCAGCGCCTGCAACGGGGTGATGCCGGCCACGGCGAAGGTGCAGCCCTCCTCAAATGAAATGCTCTCCGGGACAGCAATCACGCGTTCAGCTTTGGTAACCGCCAGTTCAGCATAGCCACCCCCTTTATAACTCATGGCCCCGAACACACGCCTGCCCGGTTCCAGACCTTTTACCCCGGCGCCGGCCTTTTCGATCACCCCGGATACTTCGGCCCCCAGGAAAAGGGGGAAATTCTTTCCGGTAATGAATTTCAGTTTACCCATCCTGATCTTCCAGTCGACGGGATTCACCGAGGCAGCCTTTACCCTGATCAGAACCTCATCCGAAGCCGGTTCGGGATCTGGAAAATCAAGGTATTCGAGTACTTCCGGGCCGCCATAACGGCTGATGGCTATTGCTTTCATCTTCTCAAATGTAGAATTACAAATATAAGTGCATATTTTTTATCTGCTTTACTGTTTGTAACAGCACCGGCGCCGGAATGTTCCTTTCTGTTCTATCTTTACCGGATCAAACTATGTGAAATGATTATGCATAATACTTCGTGGACTAAAGAAGAACAGCAGGAGCTGAGCCGGCTCAACACTCCCCTGAAGATCCAGGAGTTCATCAACAGCTGTGCCTACAACAGCACCGAAGAAACCCGATCGCCCAGGTATATTATGATGATGAGAAGAGCCCATTGCATGGAGGGCGGTCTCTTTGCCGCAGCCTGCCTTGAAATCCTGGGCTTCCCCCCGCTGATCCTCGACCTGCGGGCCGAGAATGACGACGATCATATCATTGCACTTTACCGGGTGGGCAAATACTGGGGCGCGATCGCAAAATCGAATTTCACCACCCTGAAGTTCCGTGAACCGGTGTACCGGACACTCAGAGAACTGGCACTGTCGTATTTCGATTTCTATTTCAATACCGATGGCGATAAAAGTTTGCGATCTTACTCGGTCCCCTTCGATCTGAACCGCTTCAATCACATCGGCTGGCGAACCACAGAGGCTGATCTTGAAGTGATCGGTGACCGCCTCAACACCATCAGGCACTACCCCTTGCTTACTCCGGACCAGAAGGCCGCCCTTTCCCCTGCCGATCCTCTCCTTCTGAAAAGTTCCATGTTGGGCTCAGATCCTGCCGGCCTGTTTGTTCCGGGTTCAAAAAAATAAATTCCGGCACTGTACCACGCCCTGCAGACCGGCAGGTTAATTTCTTTTCTCCATACAGTAAAGGCCTGTATCCGTTTTTATTTTAATTTGGAGCCAAATTAGCACGGCATGAGGATAATTCTTCTCCTGATCGGTCTTACCCTGCTGATCCCCTCCTGCAGGAAATCCGGCTTCACGGAAATGGGGATCTTCACCCCCTACACCTTCAATCCTGAAAAACTGAACGGCAGGGTCAGGGTGCTGACCGAACGCTATTATCTGGCTCTTCCCGACGGAAATAATTTTTCCAAAGGACCGCGAATAACGCTGTCGATGCGCGACAGCATCAGCTGGTCCAATGATTATGTTGTGTACTTCGATAAAAACGGCCTCATCACCAGTACCTCTTTTATCGACGAGAACGACAAACCTTTCAGCACATGGAATATGGAAATCTCAAACTCCAGGATAACCGAGGCCACCTGGACCGATCACGGTGTTCCGGATACTCATATCAGGCTGAGGTATACTGAAAATGGTGTTTTGAATACCCTGGAACAGTACCGTGCCGGATCGGATTCCCTGAATTTCCGGATCGCCTTCACTCTGGACTCCCGGGATATCGTAACCCGCTGGGATTTTATCCGGAATGACGGCGATACGATTAAAAGTTACCTGTTCAGGCTGGACGGTGACGGGAGAAGAACCGGATACCAGGAACTCAACCGGAGAGGACGGGTTGTGATCGATACGAAATATACATATAACGACAGGGGATCAACCACCGAACAGCTTACCTTCGACGGAGCCGGTATACCGCATGTTTTCACATACACTTACACCTATGATCAGCGGGGGAACTGGATCAGAGCTGTCGCTGAATCGGATAAACAGACCGTTATTGCAGAAAGGGAGATCCTTTATTACTGAAAAACATTCGCTGAGACGAAGTATAATCCACTCATTAAAACTTTCAGATATGGCACTTTTCCGGGAATTTACATCTATGATTGCCGCCGCGTTTTCCGTTGATGGCTATTACAAGGCACTGAACCGTGCGCTTAAAAGGTTCGGGGGAGAATACACCATGTTACACTATCCCTACTTCGTCAGGGAAAACGAATCCTTTCTCCAGGGACAGAAAAACCTGACCGATCACTGCCTGGATTATGCCGGTTCACTCAAAGGAAAAAACGTACTGGAAATAGGCTGCGGAAACGGGATCCAGGCCATGTATGTGCTGGAAACACGGGAACCGGCCTTTATCGATGGGATCGATCTGAATAAGGCCAATATCGAAATTGCCAACAGTGAAAAGGAAGAACGCAGACTGGAACGAATCCGCTTTGCTGTCGACGATTCCCAGAAACTCGGGACAATAGCCGATAAATCCAAACAACTGATTTACAGTATTGAAAGTGCATTTCATTATCCCGACAAAGAGGCTTTTCTCCGGCAGGCATACCGCTGCCTTGAACCGGGCGGGAGTTTTTTACTGGCCGACCTGATCGCTAACCATAAAAAGAGCCGCGGGATCCGCAAAGCATGGAAAAAGAAACTGGTGCTGCATCACTGGACGATAAAGGAATATACCGAAGCCATGGAGCGGACGGGTTTTACCTCTGTGATTATGGAGGATATCACCGCATCGGTAATCAGGGGTTTCCTGAGCTACCCGGCATGGTTCAAAGAGATGCACAGGAAAAACCGGCTGAACGACGGCATGTTCAAACTCTTTTATCTGATCAACCTGAAATGGTATCTCTACCTGCTGCGCAAGAGACGGCACTATATGGTCTTTTATGCCCAGAAACCTGCCTGAGCCTTTGATGTTCCTGCATCTTCCCCGGGTAAACGGGTCACTGATTCTGACAGCGACTATGTCATGCCTGGAATTGAACCTCCGGACATATTTGTTCGGGTATTTTGCTTCTGATGGAAATGGCGTAAATTTGCAGTCCGGCAAAGAACTGAAATCCGGTATTTTTAGCAATCAATAATTCTGAAAGGAAATGAAAAATATTACACTTGATCTTTCAAGAGTTTACAGTTTTGTAAGTAAAGAAGAGATTCTGCATATGGAAGGAGAGGCGATGAAAAGTCTCTCGCTTTTACTCGACGGCAAAGGACGCGGTAACGATTTTACCGGCTGGGTTCATCTTCCCTCAACCATCAGCGAAAATGAGATCGCCGATATCGAATACGTGGCTGCACGGATCAGGCCTGAGATAGAGGTTCTGGTGGTAGTGGGTATCGGGGGATCCTACCTCGGAGCCAAAGCCGTATATGATGCTCTTGCCGGTACCTTCGCACAAACGAACATAGCAAAAGGTGCTCCGGTGATGATCTTTGCCGGACATAATATCGGTGAGGACTATATGGCGGAATTACTGGAGCTTCTCGATAAAAAATCCTATGCCCTGGTCGTCATATCCAAATCGGGGACAACCACCGAACCGGCCATTGCTTTCAGGATCCTGCTTACCCATCTGGAGAAAAAAATCGGTATTGATGCTGCCCGCAAACGGATCATTGCCATTACGGATGCCAGCAAAGGCGCTCTCCGGCAGGTGGCCGATGAAGAAGGGTATAAATCCTATGTCATCCCCGATGACGTTGGAGGAAGATTTTCGGTACTTACCCCCGTGGGCCTGGTTCCACTTGCTATCTGCGGAGTGGATATCCGCCGGCTGATCAACGGAGCCATCGCCATGGAGGAACAGAGTACCTCGGGAAAATCATTCACGGATAATCCGGCGGCCCTTTACGCGGCTGCCCGGAACGCACTTTACCGGAAAGGCAAAAAAGTGGAGATCCTGGTCAACTATCACCACAAGCTACAGTACTTTGCCGAATGGTGGAAACAGCTTTATGGGGAATCGGAGGGTAAGGAAGGGAAAGGCATTTTCCCTGCCAGTGTCAACAATTCTTCCGACCTGCATTCGATGGGCCAGTATATCCAGGAAGGGGAGAGAATGCTGTTTGAAACTGTAATAAGTGTTGTAAATCAACAGTATAAGTTTGAAGTTCCTTTAGATCCTGCCAACCTTGACAAACTGAATTTCCTTGCCGGTAAACGGATCGACGAAGTCAATAAGATGGCTGAACTGGGTACTGCCCTGGCTCATATCGACGGAGGGGTACCCAATATCCGCATTGTTGTTCCCCAGCTCGATGCGCATTTCATAGGCGAACTGATCTATTTCTTTGAAATCGCCTGCGGAATCAGCGGGTACATGCTGGAAGTGAATCCTTTCGATCAGCCGGGCGTTGAAGCCTATAAAAAGAACATGTTTGCCCTGCTTGGCAAACCGGGCTTCGAGGAAGAAACAAGGAAGATCAGGGAAAGGATCTGAACCTCCCGGCTTCAGGATTGTTATTAACAGGTGATCGCCCCGGAATAACCGGGGCAGCACCCCATGATATCATGAAAAGTCGTCTGCTTTCCCTCCCCCCGGCAGTAAAGGGCATTATGCTTGCCCTGCTTGCTACGCTGGGAATGGCCAATGTTTATGTTTTCAGCAAGGCTGCCATGCTCGAAGTAAGTTACTGGCAGTTCCAGTTCTGGTGGTTCGCCTTTGCCATGACCTGGATCACCGTTTTCATGGTCCTTACCGGGATGTATAGGAAAATCCCCGCTCTCAGCCGGACAGCTAGGTACAGCCTGGTGATCATCGGCTTCCTTGAGCTGGGTGCCGCAAGCACTTTCTTTCTGGCAATCAGGTTAATGGAAAATCCGACCGTTGTTTCCTTCCTTTTCAACCTGTCGCCGATCTTCGTCACCCTGCTGGGGATCCGCTTCCTAAAAGAACGGTTTAATACCGTGGAAGCTTTCGGCATCCTGCTTACCCTCACAGGGGTCATCCTTATTACCTATACCCGGAATACGGGTCTGGCCGATCTGTTTAACAAAGGGACGGGACTGATACTGGTATCCTCGCTGATGCAATCGTCCAGCCTTATCCTCGCCAAAGCCAGGATCAGGTCCATTCATCCGGGCATCCTGACCACCAACCGCATCGTATTCCTTCTGATCTTCGCCATCATCATGGTGGTGATCCGTAAGGTCCCGCTGCAGGTCCCCTCAGGCGCGTTGTTCAACATGATGGCCGGCTCCCTGCTCGGACCCTTTCTCTCGGGACTGGCTTCCTATGGCGCCCTGCATTATATCGAAGCTTCCAGGAGCATGATCATCCAGTCGACCCGTAGCCTCTTTGTCCTCGTGGGTTCCATGGTCTACCTCCAGATCCTGCCGGGATGGATGCAACTGTCGGGAGGCCTCATTACCATTGGCGGAGTGGTCATAATGACCTGGGGAAAAATGAGAGAGGGCCGCTCCCTGAAGAACAGCCCTCCTCAAAGTTAAACGCTTAGCTGTCAGGCAATCTCGATCTTCCTGGGCCCGTTCTTTACTTCCTCCTTCAGGGGAAGGGAGATCCTCAGCACTCCGTTTTCATGCGATGCCGAGATCCGGGCTGCATCGACGGAATCAGGCAGATTAAAACTGCGCCTGAAAGCAGCAAAACCAAATTCCCTCTTCAGGTAGCGGCCCTCCTTCTGCTCAGTATCTTCCTTCCGTTCCGATGATATCGTCAGCACGGCATTTTCCAGACTGATCCTGAACTCATCCCTGTTCAACCCGGGAGCAGCAACCTCCAGCACATAATTCTGTTCTTCTTCAATAATATTTACCGAGGGTACACACATGTTCATCTGACCTGTGTATATTTTGTCGGAATAGTCGTTCCGTAACAGTTCATCCATCAAACCGGGTAAATACGTTCTGTTTATTCTTGCAATCATGATTAAATCCTCCTTTTATTAATTGATACTCTTCCGCTGCGGGTCAAAAGCAGTGCCAGAGGATTTTTACAGGTCATTTTGACAGTAAATCGCCTGGGTTGGGTGTCATTTTGTCGTGTTTTACCTTTACCGGCGGACAGGATGGGCTGGAAATCCGCTTGATCATAAGCATAAAGGCCTTTGTCCCTTTCGGGCCGGGGAACGGTTAACCGTTGATATCCCTCATTTTCCTGCACTCGTTTAGCTGGGTCGTAAGTTCTTTTTCACGTTGCTCAGCCTTTTCCTGGATCCTGTGCATTTCATCCATTCTGCTCTTCATCTCATTTTCCCGCTGGGCCATTTCCTCGGTTTGCTGGCGCGACTGGAGAAGCAGGCGGTTCGTCTGAAGGTTGATATAGACTTTTGAAATGACCGATCCTGTGCTCTCACCAAGCGACAATGCAAATTTCTGCTTGTATCCGGGGATTTCGGAGAATGAAGCAAGTTCAATAACCCCGAGCACATCGCCCGACTGCAGAAGAGGAACCAGCAGCAGGGAAACCGGCTGATCTTCTCCCAGGCCTGACCTGATCCTGAGGTAAGATCCCGGCAACTCGGTCAGGTAAATAAGTTCCTTCTCCACGGCAGCCCTTCCAACGAGTCCTTCACCGAAAAGGAATTCGCGATGCAGGTGCTTCTCACGGTCGAAGGCATAACATCCGGTCATCCTGAGGACCTTCTTCGCCTCCGTATCCTCCTCTTCCCCTACAAGATACAGGCCTCCGGCTTCAGCTTCCATATAATGGACCAGTTCACGGATGAAGGTGAACGAAAGCCGGGCTATGTCGTCTCCGGCTTCCCGGAGGATTTCGTTAAACCGGGCTATTCCCCGTGCTGTCCAGTTTCGCTGCTCATCTTCCTCCTGCCTTTTTCTCTCCTCCTCTTTCTGACGAAGCAGGCTTTCCCTCAGCGCAAGAAGAACATGACCCATTTCATCGCTGTCTCCGCTGGTCTGAATGCTGCCATCGAGTTTCCCTTCCGACAGTTTCCTGCTGAAAGCAACCATCTCCTTCAATCTTTCGGCATGCAAGGTAAAAGCATGCTCAATACCCAGGATGTCCCTGGTTTTCCTGGTTTTTCTCACTTCGGGGATCTTTCCCCGCGAAAGCTCCACCAGGTGTTTCCTCAGCAAATCGAGGTGCCGGAAAATACCCACATTCAAAAATATAGCGCCGGCCACAGCGACAACGATCCCTCCTGCAGCCAGCCACCGGGCAGCTTCATAGAACTCCAGGGTGCACAACACAGCAATGGCAATGAAGAGCAACAGAAAGATCCCAAGCAGTCCGGCGAGCCGGTGTCCGGTGTTAAAATGAATCTTCATTCAGCGATATAGTTGAATAAAAATACAAAAAGTGCTTCATATCTCCGACAGGGCAGAAAATAATCGTTCCAGCGCCGTATCAACCAGGCTGCGCGGAGCCGCGATATTCATCCGCTGATGCCCTTCTCCTCCGGGTCCGAACTGGATGCCCTCGTTCAATCCAAGCCTGGCCTTTCTGATCATGAATTCCGTGAGCTCTTTATCCGTCAGGCCCAGCGGGCTAAAGTCAAGCCAGACCAGGTAGGTGGCTTCAAGGGGCGACACTCCGATGCCCGGTGCTGCCTCACCGATCCGCTTTTTCAGGAACAGAAAATTCTCATGCAGGTACTCCAGCAATTGTTGAAGCCACTCGCTGCCCTCACGGTAGGCTGCTTCCATGGCAACCATCCCGAACAGGTTTCCTCCTCCGACATGTAACTTTTCCAGAACTTCTTCATAACGCTTTTTCATACCCGTATCGCCAAAGATCAGAGCGGAAGAATGCATTCCTGCAAGGTTAAAGGTTTTGCTCGGCGCCACACAGGTAATGATCCCTGCTGCCCCGTCAGGGTTGACCTGTGCCAGCGGGAGGTGCCGGAACCCGGGCATGATCAGGTCGGAGTGAATCTCATCGCTCAGCACGATCACTCCGTACTGTTCACAGAGCCCCGAAAGCTGCCCAAGCTCCTCCTGCGTCCAGACCCTGCCTACCGGATTATGGGGATGGGAAATAATAAGCATCCTGCACCCTTTCCTGAAAACTTCTTCCAGTTGCTCAAAATCCATTTCATACTTTCCACCGTTCTTTTTCAGCGGGTTATAAACCAGTTCCCGCCCGTGGGCTGTCACCGCCGAAAAGAAGGGGAAATAGACCGGGGGCTGAACCGCGATCCTGTCTCCCGGCTCTGTAAATGCAAGTACACACATGTTCAGCGCCGGAACAATTCCCGGGCTGAATGAGATCAGATCAGGATCGGTTTTCCAGCCATGTCGCAGTTCCATCCACGCAGCAACCGTCTCATAAAAACGCCGGGGCCGGAAGGTATAACCGTAAACGGGATGTTCAGCCCTCCTGATAACTGCATCCCTGATGAAACCGGGAACTTCAAAATCCATATCCGCCACCCACATGGGGATCACATCGGACGTTCCGAAAAGGGGCTCCCGAAGATCATATTTTACACAATCGCTACCCTCCCGGGTGATCATCCTGTCGAAATCGTATATTACCGCCATAATTCGTTGTTCACTTTTACTCGAAATCACTCACTTCCGCCCCCCTGAAAACTTCCGCTCCCGGATAATTCATCCGTTTCACGGCAATTTCTTTCGGATAGATAAAATAGGTCAGCAGCGCCCTGGCACAGGTCTCTCCTTCACCATTCCGGATCGCCGCCTCAATGACTGCCTCCCTGTCGCCCCGCTCCTTCAGTATGGCATTCAGGTAGATATACCCATGACTGATCCTGACCGGTTTAAGGTACTGCACCTCCATCTTTTGAGTAACACCGGAAGTCTCCAGCTTTACATAAACCAGCCAGCTGGCTATCTCGTCCAGCAAAGTGGCCTGGATGCCCCCGTGAAGGATATCCGGGTAGCCCTGGAATCCGGGATCGGGCAGCCACCGGGCTACCAGGCCTTCTCCTGTTTCATAAAACCGCAGTTTCAACCCCGAAGGGTGCTGCGGATCACAGCCCACACAGTGATACCCGGTATGCTGGCTGAAAGGATTGTTGATCGTTCTCATACTATTCAGTTTTCGCACGGTGGCTTCCGGCAACAGGTACCAAATTTGGGGAAAATGACCGGTTTATTGAAAGAAATCGAAAGATTTTACTAAATTGGTAATAGCTTTTACTCTTACTGATGCACAAACTGTCCGCCATCATCGTACACGAAGAGCCTTTGGAACAGGCTGCACATGAATCCCTCTTCAGTTCTATCCCTCTGCTTCGGGTGGTGGAAGGATTCAATTCCATTGAAGAAGCCGGACAGGCCGTTATCTTCTCCAAACCGGATGTGGTCTTTCTCGACTTCGCGGGGCAGGGGAAACACTGCTGGGAATTCCTGCAGCGAAATAAGGTTCTGAATCCGCAGCTTCCGGTCATATGCCTGACAGGCTATAATGAGAAACTTGTCAGATCATTCAGGGAACAGGGAATAACCTGGCTGCCGAAACCCGTCGACCGGAACGACCTCTGTATCCTTCTGCTCACTATAATCAGGATGAAACAGATGGAAACCCGGGCACCCCGGAAAATAAGCGTGCCGGTGAAATCCGGTCTGGCTTTCTTCAGGAAGGACCAGATCCTGCTCCTGCGCGCCGAGGGTAAACACACCACCATTGAATTATCGACCGGGAAAAAACAGACCTCCTCCTCCAACCTGGGTAAACTTCTCACAAGCATTCCTGCAGATGGCTTCCTCCGGGTTAACCGCAGCACGGTCATCAATACCGATCACCTGAGGAATATCAACCGGAAAGGAAAATACTGTCTTTTGGGTGACGAGGAGCAGTCGCTGCGTGTACCCCTTTCCAATCTTTTTCTTCAGCGGATCAGTCCGTCTTTGAAGTGAAGCTGCATGCCTTAGCCGCATTTCACCGATTCATTTGCGAGAACAAACAGGATCAGGGCAGATAACTTCCTGATTTTTGCCATATTTGCAAAACAAGCCCGAACCAATGGTCAGACCGAAAAAACACCTTGGACAACACTTCCTGACGGATCCTTCCATAGCCCGTCGCATCACCGATGCTCTGGTGCCTGACGGCCCTTCGACCGTGATCGAGATCGGACCCGGGACCGGTGTGCTTACCGGTGAACTGCTGCTTCGACAGGAGCTTCGGCTGATCCCTGTGGAGATCGATCATGAAGCGGTGGAATACCTGCTTCAGAAGTATCCCGGACTCGCACCTTCCCTGCAGGAGACCGATTTTCTTAAAGCCGATCTGTCGGCATTTATCAGTGGACCCTTTTATGTCATTGGGAATTTCCCGTACAACATATCCAGCCAGATCTTTTTCAAACTGCTCGAATACCGGGAAAATCTTGTCCAGGTCGTATGCATGCTTCAGAAAGAGGTGGCAGAAAGACTGGTGGCAGGGCCCGGAACAAAAGATTACGGGATCCTCTCGGTCCTCCTCCAGGCCTACTTCGATGCGGAATACCTCTTCACTGTAAAACCGGGATCTTTTTTTCCACCTCCGGCAGTGAATTCAGCGGTAATCCGGCTGACCAGGAACAGTGTCAGTCAGCTCGGCTGCGACGAAAAACTCTTCCGCAATATCGTAAAAACCACTTTTAACCAGCGGAGAAAGACCATAAGAAACAGCATCCGGCCGATACTTCCTGTGGAAGCCTCGGAGCACGAACTCCTGACCCGCCGTCCCGAGCAACTTGCTGTGTCCGAATTTGTTAATCTTACAAACTGGGTTTCCGGAAGGAAATCCGACCAATAAGCTGAACCGCCATGGCCAAAAGAATCGAGATTACACGTGAATTGATCAACGATCTGGTAAAGGCCTGTGAAACACGGGATGATCAGCGGGCCCTGAGCCTGATGAGTGAGCTTCACCCGGCCGATATCGCTGAGATCTACAGTGAGCTCAGCGTTGAGGAGGCACGTTACCTTTACCTTCTCCTGGAACCGGAAACGGCCTCGGATGTCCTGGTTGAGCTGGAGGAGGATGACCGTGAACGTTTTCTGAAGGTCCTTCCCCCCGATGTGATCGCCAGCCAGTTCATCTATCATATGGACTCCGATGACGCCGCCGACGTGATTGCCGATCTCTCGGAAGAGAAGAAGCAGGAGGTCCTTCTGCATATCGACGATGTGGCCCAGGCCGGCGACATTGTCGACCTGCTCAGTTACGACGAAGATACGGCCGGAGGTCTCATGGCCAAGGAGATGATCAAGGTCAATGAAAACTGGGGGATCACCACCTGTATCCGCGAAATGCGGAAGCAGGCCGAGGATGTGGATGAGGTTTACTATATCTACGTTGTCGACGACTCCAACATCCTAAGGGGCATTCTCTCCCTGAAGTCACTGCTGATCGCACCCGGTACCGCAACGGTAAAGGAAATGTATAACCCGGATGTGCATTCGGTGAATACTGCTACTCCTTCCTATGAGGTGGCCCAGATCATGGAAAAGTACGACCTGGTTGTGCTCCCGGTAACAGATTCGATCGGGAGACTGATGGGCCGTATCACCATCGACGATGTGGTGGACGTGATCCGGGACGAAGCAGAAAGAGACTATCAGATGGCTTCGGGTCTGACCTCGGATGTGGAAATCACCGATTCGCCGGTCAGGTTGTCTAGAGCCCGCCTGCCCTGGCTCATCATCGGATTGCTCGGAGGAATATTCGTTGCCGGTGTGATTGCCCGTTTTGAAGAGGATATCAAGATCAACCCGGAGATGGCCTTTTTCATTCCCCTGATCGGAGCCATGGCCGGTAATGTGGGGATCCAGTCATCGGCCATCATTGTTCAGGCCCTGGCAAATAAAAGTCTGGGGCTGGAAAGTACCGTCAGGAAGCTTTTCAAGGAATTCATGGTGGCGGTATTTAACGGAGTGATCCTTGCAGCCCTGCTTTTCACTTACAACTACTTCTTCAGCGACAGTATGGCACTCACAGCCACTGTAAGCCTTTCACTGTTTATTGTTATAATCTTTGCCGCCCTTTTCGGAACCTTTATCCCGTTGATGTTAAACAGGATACGTCTCGATCCGGCACTGGCCACAGGACCCTTTATCACCACGATGAACGACATCATGGGCCTGCTGATTTACTTCCTTATGGGCAGGTTGCTTTACGGAATGCTGATTTAAAGATCAGAAAGTGGTATTTATGGCATTGACCGGGTTCATCCTGGCTCCCTGCCATGCGGGAGCAAAACCGCTGATCAGCCCGATAAGCGCCGAAATAACCAGGCCCAGAACGATGTTCCCGGCTGTAAGGTAAACGGTGAATTCCGAAGACATATTCACAATCAGCGTCCCGATAAAAACGATCAGCAGGCCAATCATCCCGCCGGTCAGGGACAAAATAACCGATTCGAACAGGAACTGATTCATAATGAAGAAGTTCTTTGCCCCGATGGCCTTTTGGATCCCGATCTGGTGAGTTCGCTCCTTCACTGAAACGAACATGATATTGGCAATGCCGAAGCCTCCCACGATGATGGAGAAGATCCCTATAAAGGTTCCCGCAATATTGATCACCTTAAACAACTGGTCAAGCTGGTTATTGATCAGGCTCGTCTGATTCAGCGCAAAAGTATCTTCATCCGAGGGTTTGAGCCTCCGGTACGACCGCAGGATGAGTTTAAGTTCGGCAGCCAGATCTTCAAGATCCCTGCCGCGTTTCGCCTGAACCCAGATCATCGAACCCGCCCACGGACTGTCGATATCCACAAAATTGCGCAGGAAGTTGACCGGAACAACAACCATTTCGTCGGTGTTATTATCGTCGAAAAGGCTTTTCCCGGCCTTGGCGATCACTCCCGTAACATAAATATTCCGGCCGAAGAGCCGTATTTCCTTTCCCACGGGATCTTCACCCTGGAAAAGTTTGTCGGCCAGGGTGGACCCGATCACACCCACGCTCCGCCCGCCTGCCAGCTCCAGCGAATTCAGGTACCGTCCCGATGCCATCTCCAGCGACCTGATCTGGTCGAAGCCTTCCGTTACGCCCATGATATCAACCCTGTCGGCACTGTTGTTACCGTATTCCACCTGCTTGTTCGTTGCCGAAACAAAACAGGCTTCACTGGCCATCCGGCTGTTCCTCCTGATGTACTCGTATTCCTTCAAACTTGGAACCGGTCGGTTCATGTATTTCCACCAGGCATATTCCTGACCGTCTTCGCTGGTCCACGGCCATTTCTGCACATAGATCATATCGCTGCCAAGGGAGGATACGCTTTCCCTGATGTTCATTTCCAGGGAATCGACCATGGTATAAACCGAGATAATGGCAAAGATGCCAATAGTGATTCCCAGCAGGGAGAGCATGGACCTGAGTCGGTTGACCGTTACCTCCTGAATGGACAATTTCAGGCTTTCCCAGAGCAGTTTAAAAATTATCATAGACTGAGTCGATAAATAGCGCTAAACCTTTCGTTAATTCAAAGGAAGTTGTTTTTTTTGCAATATAAAAATCTTCCTAGACTATTATCTGATTTTCTTGGTTAAAGGTCAGGAATTAATTACTTTGGCGCATCCTTTTTTGCGAGAAAAATTTTAGGTCCCATGCAATCAGAAAAAAAGATAGAGTCAGCACTGATTTCCGTGTATTACAAGGAAAATCTGGATAAGATCGTCACGCTTCTCCACCGTTATGGCGTACGACTGTACAGCACCGGCGGAACCCAATCCTTTATTGAAGGACTCGGACTTCCGGTTACTTCAGTGGAATCGCTTACCTCTTATCCTTCAATCCTGGGTGGCCGTGTAAAAACCCTGCATCCGAAAGTTTTCGGCGGGATTCTCGCAAGGAGGGAGGAAAAGTCGGACCTTGAGCAGTTATCGCAGTATGAAATCCCGGAAATCGACCTGGTGATTGTCGACCTGTATCCCTTTGAAGCTACTGTCGCCTCGGGAGCCGATCACCAGCAGGTCATAGAAAAAATAGATATCGGCGGCATTTCCCTGATCCGGGCTGCTGCCAAAAATTACAAGGACGTCGTAATCCTGGCTTCAAGAAGCCAGTATGCGGAATTTGCCGCGCTCCTGGAAGAGAAAAAAGGACATACTTCCATCGACGACAGAAGGAAATACGCCCGTGAGGCTTTTCAGGTCAGCTCACATTACGACAGTGCCATCTTTAACTATTTCGACCGGGGTGAGTGCTCTGCCCTGAAGATCAGTGAGACCGGTGCCCATCCTCTGAGGTATGGTGAGAATCCGCACCAGAAGGGTGTTTTCTTCGGCGACTTTGAGAAGATGTTTACCCAGCTTCACGGAAAAGAGATCTCTTACAACAACCTCCTGGATATTGATGCAGCTGTCGGCCTGATCAACGAATTCGAAGAACCCACCTTCGCCATACTCAAGCATAACAATACCTGCGGCATAGCTTCAAGGGCCAGTCTGGCCGATGCCTGGCGGGATGCACTTGCCGGTGATCCCGTATCGGCCTATGGCGGTGTGGTGATTGCCAACCGGGAGATCGATACGGCAACGGCAGAGGAAATGAACAAACTGTTCTTCGAAATATCCATTGCACCGGGTTATTCAGACGCTGCCCTGGAAATACTGAAGCAGAAAAAGAACCGGATCATCCTTATACAGACGGATACACATCTGTCGCCCAGGACCGTCCGCACCATCCTCAACGGCGTAATTATGCAGGAGCGGGATATGGCCACCGAAACCGCAGGAGAGATGAAAGCCGTTACCCTTACCGCACCTTCGGAGGAACAACTGGCCGATCTTGTATTTGCCAATAAAGTGGTAAAGCATACGAAATCAAACGCCATTGTGCTGGCAAAGAACAAACAGTTGCAGGCTTCAGGTGTTGGCCAGACCTCCCGGGTCGATGCCCTTAAACAGGCCATTGAGAAAGCCCGGTCCTTCGGTTTCAACCTGGAGGATGCCGTGATGGCCTCCGATGCCTTTTTCCCCTTTGCCGACAGCGTGGAGATCGCGCATCAGGCCGGGATCACGGCTGTTGTACAGCCGGGTGGTTCGGTCCGCGACCAGGAAACAATCGACTATTGCAACCAGAATAAGGTAAGCATGGTCTTTACAGGAATTCGACACTTCAAACACTGATAAACTTAAACTACTTCATATGGGGCTATTTTCTTTTCAGCAGGAGCTGGCCATTGACCTCGGAACTGCCAACACTATCATCATCCACAATGATAAGGTGGTCGTCAATGAACCCTCTATTGTGGCCATTGATCAACATACAGGAAAACTGATTGCCATCGGTGAAAAGGCCAGGCAGATGCATGGCAAGACACACGAGGACATCAAGACCATCAGGCCCCTGCGCGACGGTGTTATAGCCGACTTCCACGCTGCGGAACAGATGATCAGGGGAATGATTAAAATGATCAATACCAAAAGAAGGCTGTTTACCCCTTCCCTTAAAATGGTGGTTTGCATCCCCTCGGGGAGTACTGAAGTGGAGATCCGTGCCGTAAGGGACTCTTCCGAACATGCCGGCGGCAGGGATGTTTACATGATCTATGAACCGATGGCTGCCGCCATCGGGATCGGTCTTGATGTTGAGGCTCCTGACGGCTGCATGGTAGTGGATATCGGGGGAGGAACTACCGAGATCGCAGTGATCGCCCTCGGAGGCATCGTTTGCAATCAGTCGATCAGGATTGCCGGAGATGGTTTTACCGCAGATATCCAGGCGTATATGAGGCATCAGCATAATATCAAAGTCGGGGAACGGACCGCTGAAGAAATTAAGATCCATGTCGGCAGTGCCCTCCCCGAACTGGATAACCCGCCCCAGGACTTCTATGTACGCGGCCCCAACCTGATGACGGCCATGCCCATCGAGATCCCCATTTCCTACCAGGAAATTGCACATTGCCTCGATAAATCCATCTCCAAAGTCGAGACCGCCATCCTCTCGGTACTGGAACAGACCCCGCCCGAACTCTATGCCGACATAGTGAGCCGCGGGATCTATCTGACCGGTGGCGGAGCACTGATGAGAGGACTGGATAAACGACTGACCGAAAAAATATCGATCCCCTTTATTGTTGCAGAGGATCCTCTCCAGTCTGTTGCCAGGGGGACCGGCATAGCCTTAAAGAATGTCGACAAATTCTCCTTCCTGATGCGCTAGACTTGAGAAAAGCCTGGTAGTCTCATGAAGAGCCTGTTCAATTTTATACAGAAATACAGCTTCATCCTGCTGTTCATCCTCCTCGAAGGAATTGCCTTTGCGATCCTTGTCAGGGGGAATTATGTACAGCATTCGGTGATCAGCCGGACAGGCCGGGAGATATCGGGTCGTCTTATGGACCGGGTAAAGGGAACGCGGGAGTACTTCGTGCTCCGGGAACTGAACCAGGACCTGAGCTCTGAAAACACGCGCCTTCGCAATCTGCTTGCCGCTGCCCGGGACAGTGCAGCATCCGACAGCCTGAAAAATGCTGAGCCGGCCTATTTCTTCATGAAAGCCGATGTGGTCCGGAACACGGTAAACAAACAATACAATTTCATTACGCTGAATGCCGGACGTAACCAGGGTGTGCAGAAAGACATGGGCGTGATCACCGAAACCGGTGTGGTAGGGATCGTGGTGGAAGCCTCACCCAATTTTTCCATCGTCATCCCGGCGATAAACCGTGATTTCAGGCTCAGCGGCAGGATCAGCAGCAGCGATTATGTCGGTATTGTTCAATGGGACGGGACCTCTCCCAGCCGTGTTACCCTTGGCGAGATCCCCTACCATGTCGTTCTGCATGAGGGCGACAGCGTTGTTACCAGCGGCTACTCGGCTATTTTTCCGCCGGGACTGCTGATCGGGACCATTGAAAACTTTTCTCTTGAAGAAGGTAACTTCTTCAGTATTGATGTGAAACTGGCTGTCGATTTCCGGAATCTTTACCATGTCAACATCATCCGGAATGCACAACAGGATGAACAGCTTGAACTGGAAGCGCAAAACGAAAAATGATCAGGGTAATAACTTCAAATATCGTCCGCTTTTTTCTGATCCTCCTGATCCAGGTGCTGATTATGGATAATATCCGTTTGGGCGGGCTTTTTAATCCCTATTTCTATACCCTCTTCATCCTCCTGCTCCCCTTTGAAACCCCCGGATGGCTCCTTCTTCTTTCAGCCTTTCTGCTCGGTACATCCATGGACGTGGTGAACAACACTCCCGGAATGCATACCATGGCCTCCCTGCTGATGGCTTTTGTACGACCCTATCTGCTGAACCTCTCCGCGCCGCGCGAAGGTTACGATACCGAAACCTATCCAAGGATTTACTTCATGGGATTCAGCTGGTTCCTGAAGTATACCCTCGTCCTTGTCTTTATCCACCACCTTTTGTTATTTTACCTGGAAGCCTTCACCTTCACCAATTTTTTCTTTACCTTTCTGCGCGTTATTCTGAGCACAGCGCTGACCACCTCAACCATTTTGCTCAGTCAGTTTTTTATCTTCAGAAAGTAGATGGATCATTTCAGGGACAGGCGACTGGTATTTCTGGTAGTGATTGCTCTGGTGGGGCTGGTCTATCTCAGCCGGCTCTTCTGGCTCCAGGTGATCGATAAAAGCTATGAGGTCTCGGCCGAGAACAACTCCCAGAGCCACATGATCATTTATCCTGCCCGCGGTCTTATATACGACCGCAACGGGGAACTACTGGTCTATAACCAGGCTGCCTACGATATCATGGTCATCCCCGGTGATGTTCAGGAAATGGACACACTCGAGTTCTGTAACACTTTGAGTATAACCCCGGAAGATTTCAGAGGGCGCCTGTCGGCTGCCAGGGAATATTCTCCGCGCGTGCCGTCGGTTTTTATGAAACAGGTGGCTTACGACAAAGCCGCCGTTTTGCAGGAGAAACTCTTCAAATATCCCGGTTTTTATGTCCAGACAAGGACCCTCCGCACCTATCCCAGGCAAATTGCAGCTCACGTGTTGGGTTACGTGGGAGAAGTCGATAAGAATGTCCTTGAACGGGACAGTTATTACCAGCTGGGGGATTATATCGGGGTGACCGGCATAGAGAAATCCTATGAACTCCAGCTCAGGGGGAAGAAGGGAAAGAAGATCTTTCTGAAAGATGTGCATAACCGGATTATCGGAGCCTATGAGGATGGGCAGTATGATCAGCCGGTTATTGTAGGGAAGAACCTGACCACGACCATTGATGCGAACCTTCAGGAATACGGCGAAAAACTCATGCGGAACTTCACCGGCAGTATGGTAGCCATCGAACCCTCTTCAGGTGAGGTACTTGCACTGATCAGTTCACCGGCCTTTCCTCCTTCAATGCTGGTGGGAAGAAATCTGGGAGAGAATTTTATCCGGCTCTCTTCCGACACCATGAACCCGCTTTTCAACAGGGCCCTGATGGCACAGTATCCCCCGGGATCGACCTTTAAGACCATCAACGGGCTGATCGGACTCCAGGAAGGTGTGATTAACCAGTCGACCTCCTTCGGCTGCGAGTATGGCTATCATTTCAAGAATATTTCGGTAGGCTGTCACTCCCATGCCTCACCGCTCGAATTCAGCGAGGGCCTCTCCAATTCCTGTAACTCCTACTTTTGCAATGTATTCCGGCGGATCATGGAGGACCCTTCCTTCTCATCAACAGAGGATGCTTTTTCGAACTGGCGCCGACATGTCACCAGCTTCGGCCTCGGGAGCAGGCTGGGCTCCGATTTCACCAATGAACTGAGCGGCAATATTCCAACCGTGGCTTATTATGATAAATATTACCGTTCGGGACACTGGAATTTCCTCACCATCATCTCGCTGGCTATCGGCCAGGGCGAACTGCTCATTACTCCTCTTCAGATGGCCAATATGACAGCCGCCATTGCCAATCACGGGTATTTCTACACGCCTCATATCGTCAGGGCGATAGAAGGCGAGGCTGCGATTGATCCCCGCTTCACCGAAAAACATTACACCACAATCGATTCGGTCTGGTTCCCGCCGGTGATCACCGGGATGGAATTGGCGGTGAACGGTCCGGCCGGAGGTACGGCAAGGATCGCCAGGATGAACGATATCATTATCTGCGGAAAAACGGGTACTGCACAGAACCCCCACGGGGATAACCATTCGATATTTATCGCTTTCGCTCCCAAAGACGATCCGAAGATCGCCATCGCGGTCTATGTGGAGAATGAAGGATCGGGGGCGACCTGGGCTGCCCCGATGGCCAGTCTGATGATCGAACAGTACCTTACGGACACCATCACCCGGGGATGGCTGGAAAATTATGTGCTGATGGGAAATACAAAGAAGAAACAAAGTGGTCAGGAGGAATAACCTTGCGGCAAATATCGACTGGCTGACGGTCATAATCTGGCTGGTCATGATCCTCTTCGGATGGATGAATATCTATTCGGCCAACTTTATTCGCGAGGATGCCGGTCAGACCTTTGATTTCACACAGCGCTACGGACGTCAGCTGATCTGGATCGGTGCGGCTGTTGTGCTCGCCATTATCATTATCCTCCTCGATAAAAAATTTTATTTCTTCTTCGCCTACCTCCTCTACGGCATCGTTATCGCCATCCTGCTGGGAGTGCTGGTTTTCGGCCGCGAGGTAAACGGTGCCAAAAGCTGGTTTGCCATCGGCAGTTTCCAGCTCCAGCCGTCTGAATTTGCCAAACCGCTCACGGCCCTTGCCCTGGCAAAATACCTCTCGGGGTATAATTTTTCCATGAAACGGACCCGCGACCTGCTGCTTGCCTTCGGAATCATTTTCCTTCCGGCCGTGCTTATCCTGCTTCAGCCCGATGCCGGCTCCACCCTGGTTTTTGCTGCCTTTGTGGCTGTGCTGTACCGCGAGGGTTTCTCCCCGGTGATCATGCTGCTGTTCGTGCTGCTTGGTGCCCTGTTCTTCCTGACACTTATCTATGATAAAATATACATTCTCTACGGGCTCGTGGTAACGGGCCTGGTGATCCACCGAATTTTGTCCGGCTCAAACCGCACTTCACTTTCACTCACCGCATTGTTTGGAGGGGGCTTTGCTGCTATCTACCTGGTTCAGCGTTTTCTCTGGCCGGGAATACCGGTGTTCCTGGTTGCCACGGTGCTCACCCTGGCCGTGGTCCTGAGCCTCGGTGCAATACTTGTCCAGAAACGTCAGTACAGCTATCTGAAGATTATCGGCGGTTTCCTTGTCGCCTACCTGTTCGTGATCTCGGTTGATTTCGGCTTTCACAAGGTGCTCAAGATTCACCAGCAACACAGGATCTCTGTTACCCTTGGAATTGAAGACGATCCACAGGGAGTGGGCTATAATGTCAACCAGTCGAAAATTGCCATCGGCTCAGGCGGATTCAGCGGAAAAGGCTATCTCAACGGAACCCAGACCAAGCTCCACTTTGTTCCGGAACAAAGCACCGACTTTATCTTCTGCACTGTCGGCGAGGAATGGGGCTTTCTCGGGACGGCCTTTGTTTTGCTGCTTTATCTGGGTCTGCTGGTAAGGCTTATCACCCTGGCCGACCGGCAGCGATCCTCATTCAGCCGTATCTTTGGCTATGGTCTGGCAGTAGTACTCCTTACGCACCTGGTGGTAAATATCGGGATGACCATCGGGCTCTTGCCGGTGATCGGCATTCCCCTGCCGTTTTTCAGCTACGGGGGATCCTCCCTCTGGGCCTTTACCCTGTTCCTGTTTATTTTCCTGAGGCTGGACGCCAACCGGACCGATCTTCTTTAGAAAGTTTCAGGGGGGATCAGACACAACGCTGACTGTTGATGCTGATTTCGTATTTCTCCTCAATAAAATGGATGATCTGGCTGAAAAAGGTCTCAAACTCGCTCCGGAAACCTTCGTATTCGTTTCTCAAAACGGTAATGGCGTAATTGGTATGGTCGGGCAGACTGGTATTTTCCGACATCCTGTCGAGGACACGCTCAATCCCCTCGACGGTCTGATAGGTCAGCAGCCAGTTGTTCTCCAGAAAGGTGGGAAACCAGACCTTGATCCCTATCGGAAGGATCTCATAATTACGTTTCAGGATAAGATAGGTGTTGTTCACATATTCTTCAAGCGGGATATGGCAGTAAAGACTCCAGTTCCTGGCCAGGAAATGATCGTACAGGATGTCCACGATAATACCGGCATACTTGTGATACCTGTCGCTTAGCCTCGCCCTCGACTCTCTGGTGATCGGATGTGTGTCGGTGTAATAGTCGATGTCCCGGTGGATCAGGATCCCTTTACGGATCTGCTCGGGAAGATGGAGATAGTTCTTTCCCTTGACATAATCACCCATGAAGTTTCCGACGATGATTTCATCATTGGCCCCGGAAAGATAGGTATGTGCAAGAAAATTCATTCAGCCGGTTTATCGTACCTGTTTCAGGTCGGAATTATTACGTGAATTTACAACCACAAGTTTCATTCCGAAAACTATTCTTAAACATGAAACAAAAAAGTTATCAAAAGGTTGTTAAATTTTTGAAGCACAATATATTAATCCGGAAGTCCGATGCATACCTATTATACAGCATGTTAGGGATACCCAACAGCATTAACCGCTACATTTGTGCTATAACCTTATCAACTAAAACAAAATGTTATGGCTAAGAAAAATGTAATTATCATTGGTGCTGCCGGTCGCGACTTTCACAACTTCAACACCTATTTCAGAGACAATGAAGATTACAACGTTGTTGCATTTACCGCTGCTCAGATACCCGATATTGACGGAAGGAAATACCCCGCAGCCCTGGCTGGAAAGCTATATCCTGCAGGGATCCCGATTTATTCAGAGGACCAGTTGCCGGAGCTGATCTCCTCCCTGAAAGCCGAAATCTGTGTTTTTTCCTACAGCGACGTTCCCTATAACCGGGTTATGGGCGTAAGTGCCATTGTAAACGCAGCAGGCGCCAGCTTCATGTTGCTCGGTACCAGAGATACCATGATTAAAAGTACCAAACCGGTGATTGCCGTGGGCGCCGTCCGCACAGGCTGCGGCAAAAGCCAGACCTCCCGCCGGATCATTGAGATCCTGATGGCCAGAGGCCTGAAGGTCGTGGCGGTCAGGCATCCCATGCCCTACGGTGACCTGGTGGCCCAGAAAGTCCAGCGTTTTGCCAAAATTGAGGATCTGGCCAGGCACAAATGCACCATCGAAGAGATGGAAGAATATGAACCCCATGTGGTCCGTGGAAACGTGATCTATGCCGGTGTGGATTATGAAGCCATCCTCCGCGAGGCAGAAAAAGATCCCGATGGCTGCGATGTGGTACTCTGGGATGGTGGTAACAACGATTTCCCCTTCTACCTCCCCGATCTGACCATTACGGTAGCCGATCCCCACAGGCCGGGCCATGAACTCAGCTACTATCCCGGTGAAGTGACCATGCGGATTGCCGATGTGGTGGTGATCAATAAAATGGACAGTGCCTCCCCCGAGAACATCCAGGTGGTAAGGGACAGCATTGCCAAAGTCAATCCCGGGGCCATCGTTATCGATGGTGCTTCACCGATCAAGGTGGATCGGCCCGATTTTATCCGCGGGAAAAGGGTCCTTGTGGTTGAAGATGGTCCAACCCTCACCCACGGCGAAATGAAGATCGGTGCCGGCGTGGTGGCCGCGAGAAAATTCGGTGCCTCCGAACTGGTTGACCCCCGTCCGTTCACGGTCGGCAAACTTTCCGAAACTTTCAGGATCTATCCCGGGATCGGAACCCTCCTGCCCGCCATGGGTTACGGCGACCAGCAGTTGAAGGACCTCGAAACCACGATCAACAATACCGATTGTGACTCCGTGGTCATCGGAACCCCGATCGATCTGAACCGGGTCATTAAAATTAAGAAACCCAATACCCGGGTATATTATGATCTTCAGGAGATCGGCTCGCCCAACCTCGACGAGATCCTCGACCGTTTTGTTAGCAAACACGGCCTGGTTAAATAAACCAGACCCGGTATGAAAAGGCCTGCCGGCATAATTCTTACCCTTCTGGCGCTGTCCGCCTGCCAGGGCGGACGGCTGCCGGAAGTGGAATTTATTACCGGCTTCGGAACCATCACTGCCGAGATCGATACCCTTCATGCACCCCTGACCGCAGGAAATTTCCTTAAACTCGTGGATGAACAAGCCTTTCAGGATGCCGTTTTTTACCGCGTGGTACGGCCGGATAACCAGCCCGTGAGCAAGGTGAAAATCGAAGTGGTCCAGGGAGGCCTTTATGCCGATTCGCTGATCGAAAGCTATCCGGCGATTGCACATGAAATAACAGCGGCCACCGGGATATTGCACAAAAAAGGAACCCTCTCCATGGCAAGGAATGAACCCGGCACCGCTTCCACTGAATTTTTTTTCTGTATGAAAGATGAACCTGAACTGGATTACGGCGGACAGCGCAATCCCGACGGACAGGGTTTTGCTGCTTTTGGCCGGGTGACAGGTGGTATGGAAGTGCTGAAAAAAATACAGTCTTTACCCGATACTGCCCAGTATCTCATTCATCCCCTGCCCGTCGGAATCAGAAGAAAACAATAGCTGCCAGCGGTGCGGCTCCGGGAAAAATTCCTGCTTTAAAAACTAATAGTTCAGCATTTTCCAAAAAAATTATTATCATTGCAAAACCACTTATAGCCGACAATAAAAATTTTCTTTTATGCGTAGAGTCATTTTATTGTTTGCATTAGTGGTTTTTTCATGTAAGGTCTCAGGTGCTGCAGATTCGCTGTATGCCAGAAGGACTTATGCCCCGGTCAGGATCAGTGAAACCCCTCCCGTGATCGACGGGATCCTGGATGACCAGGTCTGGAATGAAGGCGAATGGGCAGGAGGATTTGTTCAGCACGAACCCTACGATGGCAGGAAACCATCCCAGGAGACCGATTTCAAGATCCTTTTCGATAAAAATTTCATTTATGTTGCAGTCAGAGCCTGGGACACGGCTCCCGACAGCATCGTCAGGAGACTTACAAGGCGGGATGAAATCGACGGGGATATTGTAGCCGTTCAGTTCGACAGTTATCACGACCTTCGGACCGGATTCACCTTTTTCGTAGGTGTGGGCGGCACAAGAGGAGATATGATCATGTCGAACGACGGGCAGAATGAAGATGAGACCTGGGACCCGGTATGGTGGGTCAAAACCTCAACTGACAACAAGGGCTGGTTCGCTGAAATCAAGATCCCTTTCAGTCAGCTTCGCTTCGACAAAAACGGGGATGACACCTGGGGCCTCCAGATAGCACGGGTGATCTACAGGAAAGATGAGACCTCCCTCTGGCAACCGATCCGCAGGGATGCTCCCGGCTGGATCCACCTGCTGGGTTCAATGACGGGAATGAATGGCATCTCCCCGAAAAAACAGGCCGAAATTATACCCTATGCAGTTGGGGGATACGAACATTATGAACCTGAAGAAGGCAATCCCTACGCTCCCGGAACAGGCTTCCTCGGAAATGCAGGACTTGATGCCAAGATCGGGCTGACCAACAACCTCACGCTGGACCTTTCCATCAATCCCGACTTCGGCCAGGTGGAAGCCGATCCGTCGGAAGTGAACCTCTCGGCCTTTGAAACCTATTTCGAGGAAAAAAGGCCCTTCTTTATCGAAGGAAAAAACATTCTCAGTTATTCCATTATCGGCGATGGGGATATGGGAAGCGAATCCCTGTTTTATTCGCGACGGATTGGTAAACGGCCCAATTATGAACCCGACCTGGCCGACAACGAATATATCGACCAGCCGGAGTTCACGCGTATTCTCGGGGCTGCAAAGATCACCGGGAAGACCAGTGGAGGTCTCTCCGTCGGAATACTGGAAAGCGTGACTGCCCCGGAATATGCCAGGATCAGCCTTGATGGCGAAGAAAGGACAATGGCCGTTGAACCGCTCACCAACTACCTGGTCGGCCGTGTATCCAAAGACTTCAACAAGGGTAATACCATTCTTGGCGGGATGATAACCTCCACTAACCGGAAACTCACCGAAGACCACCTGTTTTATCTCCCTGAAAATGCCCTTACCGGAGGGGTGGATTTTATTCAGTATTTCAACGAAAAGAAATACTATCTCAAGCTGACCACCAGCTTCAGCCATGTACAGGGTAGCGAGGAAGCCATAACGGAACTTCAGACAGCCAGTGCAAGATACTACCAGCGACCCGATGCCAGCTATGTACACCTGGATTCCTCACGTACCGCACTTTCCGGCTATGGCGGAAATCTGCAGTTTTACAAAATCAGCGGAAAACTGAACTTCATGGCCTCGGTAGGCTGGAAATCGCCGGGTCTTGAGTTAAATGATGTCGGCTTCCTGCGCTATGCCGACGAGATCCTGCAGGTATGCTGGATCGGGTACCGGACGATCGAACCGTTTTCAATTTTCCGTACTGTGAATTTTAACCTCAGCCAGTGGCATGAAATGGATTTCGGAGGCAGGACGGGATTGGACGGCCTCAATTTCAGCACCCATGCCAACTTTAAAAATTACTGGGAGTTTGCCCTCGCCACTGAGGTAGAAGGCAATATGCGCTACAACAGTTACCTCTGGGGTGGACCATCCATGTACCTTCCTGGAGAATTCGGCCTGCTTGTGAACCTCGAAAGCGATTCGCGCAAAAAGCTCAGAGCCGACGCCGTTTACCACATCAGAAGGGGCATGGAAAAACAATTGAAGAGGAATATTTATGCCCTGGAACTGGAATACCGGCCCGGAAGTCTTCTTTCCCTGGGCCTGGAACCGGAATACAGCTCAAAATTTTCCGAACTGCAATTCATCGACATCATCGAAAACAATGCGGGAAATCGTTATCTGTTCGGCTCGATCGACCAGAGAGTACTTTCCCTTTCCCTGCGGATCAACCTCACAATTACCCCTGAACTGACTGTCCAGTACTGGGGCCAGCCGTTTATAGCCTCCGGGAATTTTACCGATTTCAAGGTGATCACGGATCCCAAAGCCGCAGCCTACACCGACAGGTTTCACGTTTTCGATGCGACAGAAATCACTTATCTCCCTGAAGACGAGCTTTACCGTGTCACGGAAAGCGGAACGGCATACCCGGAATATACTTTCGATAATCCCGACTTCAGCTTCAAGGAATTCCTCTCAAACCTCGTTCTCCGTTGGGAATACCGTCCGGGCAGCGTGGTTTACCTGGTATGGTCGCAAAACCGCGAACAGTCTGATGTTTCTGACATTTTCTCTTTAATGGATAACGGCAGGGAACTGTGGGAGATCTATCCCCGGAATACCTTCATGGTGAAGTTTTCCTATCGCATAGGTAACTAACGATCTAGCAGGCTTCTTTTGCCCTGTTTGTTATAAAACTGGCTATCGCCTTAGATACTTAATACGCATCATCAGGACTCCCGCTCCTGATACTCATATTTCCTGCCCTTAAATATCAACTGTTCCTCATAAAAAAAGCTGCCCCATCGGAGCAGCCTTTATAATTTGGAAAATCAGGGTTTATTCCGGATAATAATCCTGGAGCAATACATCCCAATAATGCCAGAGATCATCCTCATAAAATGCGGGATCAGAAACACGTCCGTTTTTATCGACGCGGTCCCACTCAATATTGATGGTATTAGTTGATCCGGTGATCACATATGAGGAATTATAGACCGTATCCGCAGGATCATAGCTATACCAGATTGAACTGCCGTTTTCGGCATTCTCGGGCCTGATATTGGTGTACTTGATGTCGTAGGCGTCGGCCTCGAAATCCATGTTATACTCGGCAGTAAGCAGCGGAGAAGGATCATAGGGATTTTCATACAGGGTCCAGAGGGCATGGGTATGATCATACCTGATGGTGCCTTCAAACCAGAGTACTTCATCAAATCCCAGTAAACCGGCCGCAGAGATGTACATTTCCATGGTGAACTCGGCGTTACTGATCCTCGTTCCAACCAGTTTTGCCGAATAGGTGGTGCTACCCACGGTAAAATCATAGGTCCAGTTCCATACATTGTCGCCTATGTAAACCGGTTCTACATTTAATGCGGTAGCGTAGGCGGTCACCGGAATGGACATGGTAACCGTCGTAATCAGGTTCCATGCAAAGACATTGCCGGCTGCATGCAGCCAGTTTGTATAAGTGCCTTCGGTACTCTTCTGAGCTCCCTGGTTGCCTTCTTCAAAATCGGAAAAATCCATAAGCATGGAAGAAACCGGGGGAAGCTCAGGAGCCT
This sequence comes from Bacteroidota bacterium, assembly GCA_049325415.1. Lineage (GTDB taxonomy): Bacteria > Bacteroidota > Bacteroidia > Bacteroidales > JBMOLL01. The sequence goes on from JBMOLL010000061.1 coordinate 62,606, forward strand.
CCTTCTCACCGCAGGAGCGAAGGACCGTGCCTGAGATCAGAACCAGGACTATTAATAAAGCCGTTGAATTAAAAAGAATCTTTTTCATACTTTTTGGTTTTATATTTTGACTTTGAACATTTGTACGTTTTAAATGGAAAAACGTTGCATGCTTTTCAACTATTTTTCAAAAATGGTCAAATTTTGACCTGCTTATCCGAACGGATTTTCTCCCTAAACCTTATCTGCTGATAATAACGGGGAGGACAGTCACGGCATTGCCTGTCACCACCCGAAGGAGGTAACATCCCGGAGCTACGTCGCTGCAATCGACTGTGCATGTTGAGGTTCCTGAATGTTCGAAACGGTCCGATACACAGACTCCGGAAAGACTGTACAGGCCAAAGCTTACCACTTTTCCATCACTCTCCGGCAGGGAAAGGGTGAAATTGTCACAGGCAGGGTTGGGATAAAGCGAGAGTTCCCTGCCGGCGCTAACCCCGAGTCCTGAAACAAAATATTCAAAGGGAAAGGCCAGCCCTTCTGCTGTGTTTCCTTCCTGGTCGGCCACTCCGTTTACTGTAAGGATATACTCCCCGTTAAGCATGCCGGTCACTTCCAGTACAACCGATGAAAACATCAACTGGTTAAAACTTACGCCGCTAACACTGACACCGCCGCTGATGGCATAATTACTGCTCTGCAGGGCGCTTTCACTGTCCAGGATCTCGCTGAACCACAGAACCAGGTGAGTGCCGTCTCTTACCTCCATGCTGTCGAGCACGGGAGCCAGGGTATCTTTGGGGATTGTTTGTCCGCCCCAGATCAGGCCTGCAAATTCCGGGTGATCGATAAAGGGGTTCCGGTTAGCCTGGATCGCATAGATGGCATTATTCCGGTCGAGTTCTTTCTGGCTGACCGGGTCGACGGTGTGCCATTCCAGCAGCAGATTCAGCGCCCAGGGAACAGGCTGGGAACCATCGACCATATCGCTTCCGGGCCATGAAGCATCCTCGCCAAGGTAGCGGGTGGCCATATAGAAATAGGTTCTGGCCAGGTCGCCCTTGTATTCGTCGATCGGTTCAAAGATGGTTCCGGAATATCCCGGGTAATCGCAGGGTCCCAGTTTGCTTCCGTTTGTGGAGGTCCAGGTCGGATGTGAGGTCTCGCCGAACGGATAATTGCTTCTTTTCCCGTTCACGTAACCGTCGGTCGGATAAAGATGAAACAGATCGGAATACATCGGGTAAGCATCATTGAACCAGCTTTTGGGAAAAGAGTGTTCCCGGTTGTAGCAATCCCCCTCGGAAGAATAATTCCCGCACTGATCGGAGATAAAAGTGTAATTATATACGGGCGAGCCGCCGGGTATATCCGAATAGATATCCCAGACATAGCCGCTGGTCTTTTTATCGGTCGACTGAAAAGCGGTCCACAGGTAATCGTATGATTTTGAGGTATGATCCCTGATGATTTCATGCAGGACCTGCTGAAGCTCTTTTCCCTCCTTCCCATCAGCCGGGCTGTAATAGCCTGCCGGCTGAGCAAACAATCCTGCCGCGTTAAAAAGAAATAAGATAAAAAGGATGTGCTTCCCTGTTGCCCGGCTTTGTTTTCTTTCCCTCACGCCATAACCTCCCTGATAATTTACAGATCGCAAAAGTAACATCCTCAAGGGATATTCTGAGCATTTCTACGAAAACCGCTGCTTAAAAGTTGGGTTTTAACCGGAGGAAATGTAAAAGGGCTGCCTTCTGGCAACCCTTATTAATTTCTTCCTGAGAGCTTATTTCTTCAGAATGAACTTGCTGTAGAACGAGGCTCCGTTTTCACCTTCCGCTTTGATAATGTAAAGTCCGTCGGGTAGCGCAGATACATCCACCGACTGTCCTTTCCCGTCGGCGAAAGGCTGTTCGAAGCGAAGGAGTGTTTTGCCGGTGAGGTCGATGACTGAAAGATGATCCACCTGATATCCAGAGTTACAAAAAATCTGACCTTTTGTTGGATTCGGGAAGATCCTGAATGTTTCACTTCCTGTCGCCTCAATGCCAATAGGCCCATTTGCTGTGATCTTTAGTCTGGCATCGCAAAAAACGAGGGGATACTCAAGGGCGCTTATCCTGTAAACCAGGCTGTCTTCAATGAGCTGTTGCGTACTCTTTGCAACCTGATAAAGTTCATAGAACAAGGTGTTATCTTCATTGACCACGATATTCCCCTGGGTTGGCAGATCAATGATGCTCACTTTGTAACTGTTCCGATCAATGTAATTCGCCAGGGGATCATAGTCAACAATTGGTAAAAGGCTGGATACTGCATCATCATGACATTCCAGTTCATTAGTTGCCTGAAATACCATGTAGGCATAAATCCGTTCTGCCTCTTCCGCAAAGAGTGCTGAGATCTCCCTGTCATGAATGATCAGGGTGTTTTCATCATTGATACTGTTTGCAGAGGCCGTCCAGTTATGCGAACCGGTTATAACAGCTGCCATATCGCTGTTATTATCAATCACGGCAAATTTATGATGAACCGTTGTACCAACCGGCCACTCCGAGCCGTCGTAGTTATCATAGGCAAGTACATCGAGGCCAGCCTGAACAAGTTTGGTGAAATCACTGCCTGAGGAAGCGGTATAATCAATAACTCCCTTAACGGCAACTCCTTTATTATAAAGCTTGATCAGTTCATTACTCAGAGCGTCTTCCGTAAAGATCATCAAAGCAAAATCCACACTATTCTGCGCATGGGAAAGTTCCTTAACCAGGCGGGATGTTACATTATCCGAAGGGGAGAAATAGCTTTCCACCAAACGACTGCCAACCTGGATAAAATGAGGCGTATTGTCAAGCTTACTGTTGCTGAACCTTGCTGAAGCGGGATTGGGCTGATCATCGTTACCTCCCCACATTTCTTCAAATTCAGCATAGTACACTTTTGCCAGGGATTGATCCTGCACGGCAATGAAATTATTATAATCCAGTACAAGATTGTTGATCGTCGGGTTTGTGGAACCGGTCAGGAGCCATGCCGAGGACTGATCTTCGCGGTCAATAATAAAGAATTTATTATGCATGATGCCTGAATGGGATGCCTTTAAAACCGGGATATCCGTATTCAGGGAATCCAGTATTTCATTGGTAAGATCCGCATCTGTAATCATCCGGATACGAACTCCGCGATCATAGGCACGGTTAAGTGCCCTTACAATCCTGATGTTCCTGTTATCACCTGATGCCGTGTAGGTGGAGAAATCATAGACAGCCATATCAATAGTGGTATTCGCCCGGTCAATGTAGGCTGAAATTGAATCGACCATCGATTGCGTATATTGGGGCTCCTGACCGTCGTAGAGATGATTGGGCGTTGAATTGAACAGAACGTTGATTTTCCCGCTTGAACCAGAGGCTGTGATAAAGATCACGGTATCTGAACGGGTAATTTCACCATCAGCGACCGAATAAGGCAACAGGTAATAAAAGGTGGCCGGTTGTAAGCCTGAAAGTGTAATTTTATGATCGGAAGTAAGAGCCAGATCTGAGACGAGACCCATCTCCAGGTCGGTTGTTAAACCCCAGTAATATTCCGTACTACCTGGAATATTGGTGGTAAATGACACTTCAATGCGATTCTGCTCAATTACATCGGGAAGAATATCCCCAACAATATAGATCACATCGGCAATAAAAATATCAGAGATGGTTCTGGGTTCAAGCTTATAAAAACCGAAGGAATAACTTACCGGACCCGTCACGGAATACTTCTGCCCGAGAACAGGTGTATAACTTACACCAAGATCATTGACAACTACCGCTGCGGTTCCATCATTGATCTGCCATTCACCATATCCGAGACTGACACTGGTGCATGCGGCGTTTTCAACAGTGACCAGGCAGCTTTCATAACTCTCATCCAGTTCATCCCCGGCTATAACAAGAGGTTCCGGGGCCGGATTACCACTGGAGACGATTTCAGTAATTTCAATATTCTTCATCTCCGTCCACTCGTAGTACTCGGTTATCAGTCCTTTAACCATAACCGTGTCTCCCAGAAAAGGTTTTGAGGTATTGTTCGGATCATAGATGTACAGGCCAGACCAGGGTGCACTTTCATCCCGGATAAAATAACCCGCAGAATAAACCCCCGTAACCGCCCCTTTCACCGTCACCGTCTGATTATTGTAGGGAGAGCTCGCAGCATACCCCTGCACCTGACTTACAGGGATAACCTGGGTGAAGGCGCTTTGGAGAAGTAACAAAGCCACCACTGCCAGAACTATTCTCTGTATGAGAATCCTCATTCGATTTCAAGTTTAAAATTAATGCTGTTCCCGTCTGCCAGCCGGAAGAACAGCAAATACAATCCGGGAGTATAATCCACGATATCAAGCTCACCCTGAGCTGCTGCCTGACGACTTTCTGAGTAAACGACTTTACCTTCAAGAGTATAGACCCGGATACCGACCACCTCTGCAGGTGCTTCGTAAAACAGACGACCTCCGGTGGCAGGATTCGGCCAGATTTTTACAGGGAAGGAACTATAGTCCTTTACTGCATCAGGATTTTCATAGTCGGAATGGAAATTAAAGGAAACATTATCCATCACATTGCCCTGAAGATCAGAAACTCCATTAATAGTCAGGGTGTAATCGGACACCTGCAGACCGGATGTCAGTAACAATACCTTTGTAGTCTCATAAAGGTAAGCTCCCAGTATCGTAAGGCCGGGTATGGAATAATTTGAAATGGTTTCCGCTGAAGTTTCCTCAACTTTTTCGTTGAAATCGATCTGGATCCAGTCTTTATCAATAACCGTTACAGTAGATATAAACGGAGCTTCCGAATCGTCACCGGCCTGAATATCCGAAATATCATTGACAAGAATCTGGTATGTTCCGTTATACTGACTGACAACTCCGGTTACATTGACAGTTCCTCCGGGGAGGATTTTGCCGCCCAGACGTGAATTGTAGCGGCTGTAAACACCCAGGGTTGATACGCCATCAGTAAAATTAAGCGTAGCCTGCTGATCAAGCGGAATTTCCGTATCACCATTTAAAAAGGTCACATTCTTAAAAGTAACAAGCATGCCTTCATAATCTTCATTTACCTGGTCAATGGTCAGCACCACCGGTTCAATGGCCCGGGTCTTTCCATAATGATAACAGTATGAGACCGCTTGAATTTCAGTAAGCGTGCTGTATTCGGTTACCTGGCCGGTCACGGTAACTGAGTCGCCAACTTGTCCGCGTTTGATATCATAAATGCAAATGCCACTCCTGAGCCCGGTTCCGGACTGAAGATAGTAGCTATTGTCAAAATTCGCTGTAACCACGCCGGAAACGGTGACAATACTGCCCGACATAGTAGTACTGCTTCCCGTTCCCTGAACCGTCGAGATGGGTGTAACCGTAAGTGTTTTCGGAATTCTAATGCTGGAGTGGATTGTAGACTGGTTGCTACCGTCAGAGACCACGATTTTAAAATAGATCATCTGTCCCTCGCTGAAAGACGACAGATCCAGGGCGGCGCTCCAGGTATTCCCCGAACCCGACATGCTCACCTGGCTGGTTTCTGAAGAGTAGGTGGATCCATAATAGAGTGTGGCAGAGGCAATACTTCCCGCTGAACTCGTAACAGTAGCTGAAATAACAGGAGATGATCCGCTGACCGGGATCTCAGGAGCAACAGCAATATCCCCGATACTTACAGGAGACAGGGTAGCTCCTGCCCAGATCAGATCAGCATACTCCGGATGATCGATAAAGGGATTGCGGTTCTTCTGCGTATCCCAGATCCTTTCATTTCTCCTTCTTTCCCTGTCGGAAGGAGGAAAATCCCTGTTCCACTGAAGCAGGGTCGACATTTTTCCATATTCATTGGCATCGGCCGTTCCGAGCCTGTCGGCCATTTCAAGATCGATTTCCCCGTCGGTGCCTTCATAGCGAACGGCCATGTAAAAAATTGTCCTTGCCACTTCTCCTTTGGCTGCATCCTGAGGTTCAAACTGGGTGGAGGTGTAGTAGGCATTGGCTTCCGCAATCAGGGTACCGGTGGCCGAACATTCATCAAAATCGAGATTTGATTTTGTGATATTGACACTCGCATCTGCCGGGTGCAGATTGTTGACATCACCATCCATGGGTCGGATTCCTTCAAAATTACCATGGGATTTCGACCAGACATGTTCCCTGTTAATATCATTACTGCCGGATCCCCAGGTAGTGTTGCTCTGTGATCGCCGGGTATAGATCAGGATCACATTGTTCTCGTTGCTCACATCCGCATCGGCATAATTCATCAGGTATTTGGCGTCAGAATAACTGAAATCCACATGTCCCTTTATAATTTCATGCAACGCGGCCTTGAGATCGTCTCCGGTCTTACCCTCAGTTCCATTATAATACCCTGCGATCTGACTTTTCAGGCTAATGCCTGCAGTGAAAAGAAACAGGATGGCTAAAATCAGTTTTTTCATTCTATATTTTCTCTAAAATTGATACTGTACGGCAACATTATACCGTCTTCCAAGTCCAAAAAAGACAGAGGCAGATTTGGCATCGAAATCAGTCAGAGCAATACCGTTGTAGGTATCGTTGTTTGTAGCCGACGAAATATACTTCACATTGAGAAGGTTCAGGATATTAAAGCGCAGCTGTATTGAGTTTCCATTACCAAGTTTATACCGGTATCCGGTATTAATATCGACGAGTCCGTAAGAAGGAACCTGCCAGGAATCTGCACCGTTCTTTACTGTAAAGGGATCAAATTCCGCAAAATATTTTCCAAAATAAGTAAAGGTAGGTTTGAGGTAAAAGCCTTTAATCGGGGCCCATCTCATCTGTATACCGAACTGTCGCTGTGCGCTGTTGCCAACATGTACCCCGGTTGCATCAAAATACTGGGCAAGCAACAATTCTCCGGTGTTGGGGTCATAAACCCGGGCTGTGTCACTGGAATTCCACTTCCAGTCGCCAATCGACATCAGTCCCTGGATCTCAAGTTCCCTGTTGATCTTAAATACAAAATCAAGTTCTATTCCGCGGTGGAGTGCATCAAGACCATTAATATTCACCGATGCATCCTGAAATTCCCCATTTCCCATATCAACCGCAACGGTTCTGGCGCTTTCAACGGGTTTATTTTCCCAGATGGTATAGTACATATTCAGATTTACTGAAAAGTTCTCACTACCGTAACTGGTTCCCATTTCTATAGCCTTTATTTTTTCGTTCTCGATGGAAAGGAACAACGTGTTTGTACGGTCGTACACATTACTGAATCTCGGTGCCTTGTTCAGATAACCAAGATTTACAAATGCATTTAAGTGTGTCGTGAAGTTATAGTTAAGCCCACCTTTGACGGTGAAACCCGGATAATTATTCCAGTCTGTTTCCGGAACAAGTACAACCGGATTTAATCCGTAGAAATAATCCACTCTTTTGTAACTTGATAAAGCTCCGGTGAGATTAATAAATGAGGATATTTTATCCTTTTTAAACTCTGTCTGGAAAAACAGGCCTGCCCACCTTACAAGTCCGTCATTATGATAATAATTTATATCTCCTTCATGAAGAACAAAGTCACTAAGAGGATATTGCCTGGTCCAGTCGACTCCTGAATAATTGACATAATCGGGAGCAACATAATCTGCACCGAGGAGATCATATATTTTTTCGTAATGTACTCCCTTATAGCTTCGAAGGTCAATCCCTCCTGAAAAATTAAAGACATTATCAGGTCTGTAATTGATGGTAGATAACAAACCGTACCAGAAATGCTCATTGACAAGTTCTCTCAGATAGTTTGCAGCTTCGTGCTGGGTACTGTCTCCATATAGGGTGTTTATTGTGCCGGTTCCGATATTCCGGTCATAGAGGTCCTGGAAATTTATTAATCCATTGGCATCCATATCCATGGAGGCTTTTTCTCTGATTCCTCCTCCCTTTCCGATCGACAGATAGATTATATTTGAAATATAGATATTGTTATTCACTTCCCAGAAATCTTTCAGGGTAATCTGGGGTTTGAAATATTCGTTTATCCGTTCGTTAAAGGGCTCCGAAACAGCATTGGGGTCGTCCTTTGTACGGGCCAGGTAACCCCAATGCTGGTTATAGGTTAAACCCCTGTTTAATCCTGAGGTTGATTTTGTTCTGTTGTTATAGACCTCCAGACTATCAGCTGCGCTCATCCCGTCCCAGTATGACAGTTTCACACCAAGTTTTTCTGCATATGCGCTGTCATAGGCTGCAATGGGTAACTGGTAAGCCCGCTGACCGTGTGACTGAGGCGCACCGAAAGCAGAAAGAGATATAACATGGCGCCCCAGTTTTTTGTCAATTTTACCATAGAAAAAAAAGCCTTTTGTCCAGGTCTGATCAACCCAGCCATTTCCTTGCTTATAGGAACCGGCAATGGAGATACCCCAGCCATTCTTCATGGGACCGGAGTTATAACCAAAGGAAGTTCTCAGATAACCCTGACTACCAAACTCCTGTGAAAAGGAGCCTTCCTTTCGTGAATCCAGACCTTTGGTAATGATATTGATTGTTCCTCCAACGGAAGGCAGAGCAAGTTTGGATGCTCCCAGTCCTCTCTGTACCTGAATGGATCTGGTCACTGCGTCCAGTCCGAACCAGTTGGACCAGTAAACGTAACCGTTCTCCATATCATTCACAGGAACCCCGTCCAATAAGACCCCGACATTCCGTGTACTGAACCCCCGGATGGTAATTTCGGCGTCACCATCGCCTCCTCCCTGGGTTGTGGCATAAACCCCCGGAGTTCTGTTCAGCAGCATGGGAATATCCTGAGCGGCCAGCTCCTCCTGGATTTTTGCCGGTGTGATGGTGGAAAAGGCTACAGGAGTCTCACGGCTTCTTGCCACATCCGCAACAATAACAACTTCGTCAAGTGTGACGGGCTCAAGACCTATCTCAAAAAACAAATCTCTGTTGGAAATTACCACATCCAGATCATATTTCTCATATCCGACATACGAGATCTCAATGGTGTATTTTCCTGGTTCCAGATTTAAGCTGAATTTCCCTTCCACATCGGTGACGGTACCATGACCCGAAGAATAGATCACGTGTGCACCGATAAGCAGTTCCTGCTTATTTGACTTGTCGTAGACAACACCGGACACCGTGTATTTGGTCTGGGCCGACAGCAATACCGGAAATGCCAGTAAAAAGAACAGAACAATCCTGAATTTCATTACCTTACATTTTAAGCCTGATTCAATAAACTACAAGCTGGTAAACCGAAGCGCTACCATCTTCATAACTCAGTTTCAACATCAATACCCCAGATTCCGAAGGAACGGTGATGGAACGGTTAAATACCGGCTGAGAAAGCACTTCCTTCTCAATTACCTGTCCGGCCATGTTTACAAGTTCATAGGACCGGAAAGCCTTGCTGTCAGAGATCTGAAATGTTCCTTCTGTAACCGGATTCGGATAAATGCTGGCTGTTCTGCTCAACACATTCCCGGTAGCAACATTATCGGATACAATCAGCATTACCGTCACCGGTCCGGCCTGGGAAAAGCCATCCGTGACAGTAAGCTTCAGGTAAAAGGTGTCAAGAACCTCGGGAGCCAGGCCCGCTTCATCAACCAATGAAAGAACGCCTGTGCTCTTGTCAAGGCTGAAAGGTTCGTATCGTACATTTTCGATATAGATGAAATTACCGTAATCCAAGTAGTATTTCAAAGGATCACTGTCTGCATCACTTGCCGAAATAGTGGCAATAACCGTTCCGTTGGTGGCAGTCGGGCTCACACCAAATTTAAGTGTGGTATTGTTGATCACGGGTGTATTGTTAGACGGTGCATTGTCATACTTATGCCAGCCCAGATGATCAAAAGTATTCGCCGGTAAGGAGTCATACTCTGCAAGGGGATTAAAAAGAGTAGGATTGTTTTTTACACCGTTTGACACACTGGACTTCCTGACAAGCGTATGATCAGCTGTCAGGGCAACTCCCTGTCCGTCAAAATAGGGTGCTATGTTTGTCCAGGCCTGAGCTGTGGTGCTGGAACCCGGAAGAACCGGAGCCGCAGCAGGCCGGGGTGCTCCGTACCTGGCAAAGATATCAACAAAATCCCAGTTGGCACCGGCTGATTTCTCGAGAGTTACGCAATCGTCGCCGTTGAAATACATGGTCCAGGAAACATCATAATTTGCACAAAGAAATACATCGGCGCGCTGGGCAAGCTGTGCCCATACCGGTGCTTCCTGATCCACACCTTCAGGATCCCTTTTATCAAGAACGATTACATAGGAATGATAAGGTTCGAGATTTTCTTCGGGCAGCACAACAGTCCAGGCATCATCAGCCGGGGGAACGTTGGAACCATTCGAATACCGGACAAGACGATAGTCGCCCATAAAAATCGGACTGGAAGTCGGGTTGTATATTTCCAGGGCTTTATTGGTTGACCATCCTTCCACATATTCGGAAATGATCAAATCAGTCTGGGCACTCATATTGACAAAGCAAGCGACTACCAGAGCACTTAATAACAATCTTTTCATTGAGAGGTATTTTTAAATTTCGAGTATTGAATTTTGTCTACTGCACAAGCTGGTTTCCCGCGACAAAAATACAAACTTTATCCGCTTAAACGGGAGAAAACCGCATTCCTTCTGATGAAACCGCAGGATGCCCAAAGAGGACACCCTGCGGCTTATTTATTGCCGGAACGTTGTTCCGGAGAGAGCGCTTAGTTTCTTGCAATCCTGACCACTTCCCTGGCTCCATTGCTGTTGAGCTCAAGGAGGTAGATTCCGGATGCCAC
>JBMOLL010000062.1:0-11282 GCA_049325415.1 Bacteroidota bacterium
TAGAATGCAAAATGTAGAATGCAAAATGTAGAATGCAAAATGTAAAATGCAAAATGTAGAATGTAGAATGCAGAATGAGGAATGTAGAATGTAGAATGTTGAAGGTTGGTGGAAGGGGGAAGAGGGAGACGAGGGTGAAGACAAGCTCCGACAAGATATGAAATTTAACATCTTAATTAATTTCCTGATAGTTCCGGGAACAACCGTCCCTCTCCTATGTGGAGAGGGAGACGAGGGTGAAGACCGACTCCGACAAGATATGAAATTTAACATCTTAATTAATTGCCTGATAGTTCCGGGAACAACCGTCCCTCTCCTATGTGGAGAGGGAGACGAGGGTGAGGCCCGTATTAAAGGATACTTGTCACTCATCACCCGTCACTTCATACTAATCATTGCATTTGAATGCTTTCTGCTGGAAATTATGCGAATAAATGATTATTTTTATCTTTGTATTTCAAGAATCGGTTCATGAAAAGGCATCTTTGGATATACATAATCCTGATAATCATTGCTTTTCCTCAGGAAAGCCATGGCCAGATATGGAAACTCAAGCGTTATGAAGCTGGAGTCGGACTGGGTTCGAGCCATGCCTGGACGGATATCGGATTAACGCCCGACGGGGTAATGGGTTTCCAGTTCCTGGGGATCAGGCCTAATCTTTCCTTCCAGGGACGCTATTATATTTCTTCAATGATCTCCACATCCGTTGATTTGAATTTTATATGGCTTGGCGGCGTTGACGATCCCTCGCAAAGGGCCAGACTTTATTATTACAATTCATTGGTGTTTGAACCGGCTCTTCGTGCCGAGATCATCCTTTTCGGGACCAACAGGGGAAGCGGTACCACCGCTCTCTTTAACCGGCGGGGGATGATTAACAACTATTCCGATTTTCATCTCTATGCCTTTGGCGGGGTCGGAGGGGCCATCTCCAAAGCCAATGTCAGAGAACAGGAAACAAATCTTGAAGTGGTAAATAATCCCGGTTACTATAATAATACTAACTTTGGGCTCGTTTTCCCAGTGGGCCTTGGGATCAAGTTCAGTGTTGATTCTGATTGGTCTTTTGGTGCCGAAATTGGGGCAAGGATTTCTTTAACGGATTATCTTGACGGGTATTCATCTCAGTATTCAGAACATAATGACTTCTATTACCTTACGAATTTTAAGGCCATTTATAAATTACGTACCGGGAGAAACGGCCTGCCTGTTTTCAAACGCCGCGGAGGCCGGTAACAGGGGCTTTAAGGCAGTTTGTAAAGCCTGCCTGGTCATTTTGTTCTTCTTTCTGGTCATTCCCGAAAACCAGCTCATCGCCCAGCGAAAATCCGATATTGGAATTTATTCCGGCATATCCTCCTACATGGGCGATATCAACCCCTCCCGACCTTTTTACAGACCTGCTTTGGGCATCGGGGCAATCTACCGTTATAACCTCAGCGACCGTCTTTCTTTCCGGGGTCAGGCCATTTATCATAGCCTAAGTGGCAGTGATTTAGATTTTATTAACTCTTTTCAGCAAAACAGGGGAGCGGAATTTGCCGCAAGTTTCGTAGATTTGGCTGTGAATTTTGAATTTAACTGGTGGCCCTATAAAACAGCTTTCAGGAAAACCAAATATTCACCCTATGTGCTGGCGGGTCTGGGCTACGGACTGCAGGTAAGTTCTGTGCCGGGCAGCCGCTCACATCTTACCATTCCCTTTGGCTTTGGTGTAAAAGCCAACCTGGGAAAAAGGCTGAGCGGCGGTCTGGAATGGATGGGGCACAAGGCATTTAGCGATATGGTCGACGGGCTGACCAACACCGGAAGCGACAGGGTGTTCTCGGTGGTCGGGAATAACGACTGGTACATGTTTACAGGGGTATTTATTACCTATAAGATTTTTGAGTACAGAGACGACTGTCCCACATACGATCAAATGACAGGCAAAACTAAGAGACATTGAGGTTGCAAAAGCGTAGAGGTAAAATGGATCTGAAGTCGCAGATTAAGATGGATAAGCTGCCACAGCATGTGGCCATTATTATGGACGGAAACGGACGCTGGGCCCGGAAAAGAGGGAACGAGCGGATTTTCGGTCACCGGAATGCTGTGGAATCAGTTCGCCAGGTGGTCGAAGCTGCCGGTGAACTGGGTGTCGGCTACCTTACACTCTATGCCTTCTCCACCGAAAACTGGAAGCGCCCCAGGACCGAGGTGGAAGCGCTTATGTCCTTGCTTGTCAGCACTATAAGAAATGAGACGGATAAACTCCATCAAAATAATGTCAGGCTGATGGCCATCGGAAGCCTGGCCGACCTTCCCAAAAGTATACGGGAACAGTTGGAACAATCCATCGAACATACCAAAAACAACACCGGCCTGAGGCTGGTCCTCGCCCTGAGTTACAGCGGCAGATGGGAAATTGCAGATGCTGCACGAAAAATGGCTGAGGCCGTCCGCGACGGTTCCCTCAAACCAGAAGACATTGATGCCTGCACGGTCAGCTCGTTTATGATCTCCGCAGCAATCCCCGATCCCGACCTCCTTATCCGAACCAGTGGTGAACACCGGATAAGCAATTTCCTGCTCTGGCAGCTGGCTTACACAGAATTGTATTTCACTCCCGTACTTTGGCCCGATTTTCGTAAGGAACACTTCTATGAAGCTGTGATCGATTTCCAGCGAAGAGACAGAAGATTCGGAAAGATCAGCGATGAAGTGAAAGCGGAAACGGTTAATAATTAAGCACTAATGATAAAAAGGACCCTCGTATATACCCTTCTGCTGTTCAGTAGTCTGATTGCTGCAGCACAGGAAATACCTTACGATTCACTTTCCGTAATCGACTACACACGGCCCAAAAAATACGAAATTGCTGATGTTACGGTCAGCGGGGTGAAATTTATTCAGAAAGAAGTTCTGGTGAGCCTGTCCGGACTGAAAGTCGGGAATACCATTACCGTACCGGGCGACGACATTACCCGCGTCCTGAAAAAATTCTGGGACCAGGGGCTCTTCTCCGACGTTAAACTGACGGCTTCCAAAATCGAGGGAAATAAGATCTGGATCGATATCTTTCTGCAGGAGCGTCCGAGGATGTCGAGGCTGCAGATAGACGGGATCACCAAAACGGAGCAGCAGGATGTGATCGAAAAGATCAACCTGCGCAACGGACAGCAGGTGACCGACGACATCATCGACAATACCCGCAGGATCATTACCGATCATTTTGTGGAAAAGGGCTTTCTGAGTACCCAGGTCGATATCGTGCAGAAGGTGGATACGGCCAATATCAATATGGTCGTGCTCAATGTGATGGTAAATAAGAATGATCGTATCCGGATCGATGAGATTTACTTCACCGGAAATGATAATTTCTCCGACAAGCGCCTGCACAGGGTGATGAAAAAAACCAAGAAGGTCAATATCAACTTCTTCAAGGCTTCCAAGGTGCTGGCCGATGGCATCGAAGAGGATAAAAAGAGCCTGATTGATTTTTATAACAAGAACGGCTACCGCGATGCCAAGATCCTTTCCGATTCCATCTCGCCGATTATCGATAAACGCGTCAATCTCTATGTCAACCTTTCCGAAGGGGACAAATACTATTTCGGCGATGTCAAGTGGATCGGTAACACCAAGTTCCCCTCTGAAATCCTGTCGCAGGTACTGGGGATCAAAAAGGGAGATGTCTTCGATCAGGAAGTGCTCGATAAGCGGCTCATGATCGATGAAGACGCTGTGAACAGCGTTTATCTCGACAACGGTTATCTTTTCTTCCAGCTCGAACCGGTGGAGGTGAGCGTGGAAAACGACACCATCGATTTCGAAATGCGCATCTACGAGGGCAAACAGGCTACGATCAACAACATTATCATCAAAGGAAATTCCAAGACCAACGAACATGTAGTGAGAAGGGAGATCCGTTCGAAGCCCGGCGATCTGTTTAGCAAGGCGGCGATCATTCGTACCGTCAGGGAACTGGCAACACTGGGGCATTTCGATCCGGAACAGATCGAACCGAACCCCATTCCGAATCCCTCCGACGGAACCGTCGATATCGAATATAACCTGGTGGAAAAAGCCAACGACCAGCTCGAAGTTTCCGGAGGTTATGGCGGCGGGATGCTCGTGGGTACCGTCGGGATCCGTTTCTCCAACTTCTCGGTCAGAAGGATTTTCGATTCCCAGGCATGGAGACCAGTACCTTCGGGCGACGGACAGACCCTCTCGATCCGAGCCCAGACCAACGGACAGTTCTATCAGTCGTACAACTTCTCCTTTATCGAACCCTGGTTCGGCGGGAAGAAACCCAATTCCTTCTCCCTGTCGATCTTCCACTCCAAGATTAACTCCTCCAGTTCCTACTATTATATGTATCTGACGGAGAAGAATATCCCCGACGAATATATGCTGAACAGCGGTGTGACCCTGGGTCTTGGCCGTAGGCTGACCTGGCCCGACGACTGGTTCACCCTTTACAACACCATCACCTATCAGCGCTATTTCCTGAAGGATTTCACCTATAACTTCATTACTGATAACGGTACTTTCAATAACCTGAGTTTCAATACGACCATCGGAAGGAACTCCACCGACCAGCCGATCTATCCGCGAACCGGTTCATCGTTCAGCCTGGAGATTCAGCTGACCCCACCGTATTCGCTGTTTAAGCCGGGTTTTGACTATGCCAATGCTTCTACAGAAGATAAATACAAATGGGTGGAATACCACCGCTGGTGGTTCAAGGCCGACTGGTATACGAAGATTGTAGAGAACCTGGTACTTTATACAAGGCTGCACTTCGGTTACCTCGGACACTACAACAACGATATCGGTCCGGCACCCTTCGGAGGCTTTGATGTCGGTGGCGACGGACTGGCTACCTATAACTTCTACGGCCGTGAGACCATTGCCCTCAGGGGTTATGAGAACGGTGCACTGACTCCGACCCGCAAAACCAGCGAAGGCGTTTCGTATAAAGCCGGTAACGTGTACACCAAGTTCACCGCTGAGATCCGCTACCCGGTCAGCATGAATCCCTCTGCCACCATCTTTGTTCTGGCCTTCCTCGAAGGAGGAGGTGCATGGTACAGCATCGATGAATTCAATCCCTTCCAGGCCAAGCGCTCGGCCGGGGTGGGTGTGAGAGCCTACCTGCCCATGTTCGGGCTGCTCGGGATCGACTGGGGCTATGGCTTTGATGAAGCTTATGACGGCGCTGGAATCAGCGGATCCCAGTTCCATTTTACCATCGGACAACAGTTCTAACCTAAATATAGTTCAACATGAAACGTTTAATAGTTTTAACCGCCACTGTTCTGCTCTTTGCAGCAACAGCCAGTGCACAGAAATTTGCATTTGTTGACTCTGATTATATTCTGAAGAATATTCCCTCTTATAATGCCGCCCAGGAACAGCTCAATAAGCTTTCGGAGCAATACGAATCGGAAATCTCCGCCCAGTATGCCGAAGTGGAAAAGATGTACAAGACCTACCAGTCGGAAAGGGTGTTGCTCACCGACGATGTAAGGAAGAAAAGGGAAGAAGATATCATGAAGAAGGAAGAAGAAGTTAAGGGCCTTCAGCAGAAGTACTTCGGTCCCGAGGGCGAACTTTTCAAAAAACGTGAGGAACTCGTGAAACCCATTCAGGATGCGCTTTACAAAGCTGTCAAGGAAATATCCGCCGAAGGCAACTATGCGCTGATCTTCGATTCGGCTTCCGGTGCCTCCATCCTTTATTCCAATCCGCGCTACGACATCAGCGACGAAGTGCTTAAGAAGATGGGATATAAGAATTAAGACAGGCTGACCGAGTGAATGGATTTAAATTCTACATTTGTAACCGCATTTAAAAACAGAAATAAAATGAACAGGACCAGACAGATTGTTTTGGCTATCGGATTGATCATTGCAGCATCTTCCACCCTCAGCGCCCAGACGGTAAAATTCGGACATATCAACTCCGAAGAGCTGATCCAGGCTATGCCGGAATACGACAGTGCACAGAATCAGGTGATGTCACTGAAGGAACAGTACGACCTTGAGGTGGAACGCATCCAGGTTGAGATCAACAAAAAGATCGATGATTTCAACAAAAATGAAAAAACGATGAGCGACCTGATCAAAGAAGCCAAAGCTTCTGAGATCACCGATATGCAGACACGCCTGCAGAACTTCGCCCAGACTGCTTCACAGGACCTGCAGCAGAAGTCGATGACTTACATGCAGCCTGTTATGGACAAGGCCCGCAAGGCCATTGATGAAGTAGCCGAAGAACAGGGCCTGATGTACGTATTTGATATCAGCCAGGGAAACCCGGTATACTATTCCAGCAAGAGTGTGGATGTACTTCCGCTTGTATTGAAAAAAATGGGTCTGCAATAAGACCTTATTTAAATAATTTGATCAGAGGCTGAGATTCTTCAGCCTCTTTTTCTATTCAGCAGGATCCTATGAAACCTGAAAAAACCAGCCCTATTGGTCTTTTTGACTCCGGTGTAGGCGGACTGACCGTTGCGTCGGCCCTGCGCACCCTGCTGCCACAGGAGCAGCTAATTTATTTTGGAGATACGGCGCATCTTCCCTACGGAGACAAGTCGAAGGAAACCATTATCGGTTATTCACTGGCCATTACCGCCTTCCTGCTTGAAAAGGGCTGTAAGGTGATCCTCATTGCCTGTAACTCAGCTTCGTCGAATGCCTTTGACGAAGTGAAGGCCTTTGTTGGAGACAGGGCCGAAGTTCTGAACGTAGTGGACCCGGTTGTGGACTATGCCGCGAAAAGTTATGATATTTCTTCCATCGGGGTCATTGGTACCAAGGCTACCATTCATTCCGGTACCTACGAGGAAAAACTCAGGGAGAAAAGGCCGGGACTCAAAGTGAGTTCACTGGCCACTCCGCTTTTTGTGCCGATGATTGAAGAGGGCTTTGTTTTCGACGATATCAGCAATGCCATTATCCGTTCCTATCTCTCAAGGAACGAACTGGATGAGATCGACTCCCTCATCCTTGGTTGCACCCACTATCCGATCATCAAGAACCAGATCAGCCGGTTTTTCAATTTCGAGGTCAATGTGATTGATTCGGCCAGAATTGTAGCCGAATCCGTTGCATCCTTCCTTGATGAGAACGGATTGCGCGCTGACAAAAGAACCGGTCCCGACCGCTTCTTCGTTTCGGATCATACTCCGTTCTTCGAGGTGATCGCCAAAATGTTCTTCAACGAGAAGATCGTCCTGGAAAAACAAAGTCTGGGCTGACAGGATCAGTTCTGATCCCTTACCTCCAGCTTGAATCCCATACGGTGAACATTGATAATGGAGACATTACGGTCATCACTGAGCTTTTTCCTCAGCCTGGCAATGTATACATCCATGCTGCGGCCCATGAAATAATCGTTTTCTCCCCAGACATCGGTGAGTACCACCTCCCGCTTAACCACATTGTTCAGGTTCAGCGCCAGCATGCGCAGAACCTCCGATTCCTTCTTGGTGAGGTTGGTAACTCCGGAAGGTCCCGACAGACAGCGGTTGGAATAATCGAAGGTGAAATCACCAAACTCAAGCATTTCAGGAGTCTGGCTCCGATGTGAAGAGGGATTGACCCTTCTCAGCTGGGCATAGATGCGCAGTGCCAGTTCCGTATTGCTGAATGGTTTTACGATATAGTCGTCCCCACCCGCGCAGAATGCTTCAATCTTGGCCTTGTCCGATCCGGCTTCCGACATGATCATAACCGGCGTTGTGAAGTCTTTCTTCCGGATCATCTTGGCAAGATCGAGCCCTGAAATCCCGGGAAGCTCATCATTGACCAGGTATAAATGGAATTTTCCTTTGAGAAGAAGATTATAGGCCAGTTCACCCGAGCTCTCAACGGTAACACGGTAGCCTTTCTCTTCCAGGAAAGCTTTGATATTCAAGGCTTTCATCTCGTCCTCATCGATTAATAAAAGGGATGGTCGCTCTGGTAACATTTTCTTTCTGTGAATTATTTGTCAGGTTTATAACATCTGAGAAGTTGATTGGTTCAAAAATGTTAAATCCAGTTTTTCTTTTCCCGATATCTTTCTATCTTTCAGCATCATTTCAAAGCCTTAAAAATTGTTCGTGATTGGCATCGCCGGGGGTACGGGCTCCGGAAAGACAACAGTAGTAAGGAAGATCCTTAACAATCTTCCAGTCAGCAAAGTAGCCCTGCTTCCGCAGGATAACTATTATAAAGACAGCGGTCATCTGCCCATGGAAGTGAGGCAGGAGATAAATTTCGACCATCCCGATTCGCTGGAGTTCGACCTCCTGGTTGATCATGTTAAAAAACTGAAGAAGGGGCACCCCATTGATCAGCCGGTCTATTCGTACCTCACCTGCACACGATCGGCCGAAACGGTCAGGATTGAGCCCTGTAACGTCGTCATTGTGGAAGGGATCCTCATCTTTACGCACAAGCCGCTGCGCGACCTTATCGATATCAAGGTATTCGTGGATGCCGACGCCGACGACAGGCTTAGCCGGGTGATTACAAGGGATATCAATGAACGGGGAAGGACAGTCAACAAGGTCCTGGAACGCTACGAGAAAACGGTAAAGCCCATGCACCTGCAGTTTATTGAACCCACCAAAAGGTATGCGGATATCATTGTGCCCCAGGGTGGTATGAACGATGTGGCCATCAGCGTCCTGCTCAACACCCTGGAGAAAAAGCTGCACCTCTGAAAAAATCACAATCCGGGAGACGATAATTACGCGTCTCATGACATAAACAGTGAAGACCTTTTCCTGCGGGAGAAGGCTGTAACTATTCCGTTGTAAAAACTTACCGCCATGATGACAGATGTACCGCTGGAGAACATTATTTTTCTGGATATTGAAACTGTGCCTGCTGCTGCTGAATATGAAGAATTGTCGGAGAGAATGAAGCTGCTCTGGGAGAAAAAATCAGTTTTTTTCAGACAGGGGGGAGAAGAACCCGGTGAAGTCTATCAGCGTGCGGGTATTTATGCTGAATTCGGGCGCATCGTTTGTATCTCGGTGGGCCACCTGCTCAGGGAAGGGGAAGGCTGGCGCTGCAGGACCAGATCCTATGCCGGCGATGATGAAGCACAAATACTGGCCGATTTCTCCTCCATGGTCACCCAGTTTGGTCGAGGACGCGAGATCCAGCTCTGTGCCCATAACGGAAAGGAGTTCGACTTTCCCTACATCGCCAGGCGAATGCTGATCAACCGTCTGGCACTGCCGGCCATCCTCGATATCGCCGGAAAGAAACCCTGGGAGGTCAGGTTGCTGGATACCATGGAATTATGGAAGTTCGGCGATTATAAACATTACACCTCGCTCGACCTGCTCGCTGAGGTCTTCGGGATCCCGACCCCGAAGGACGATATCGACGGAAGCATGGTGGCTGCTGTTTACTGGAAGGAGCATGACCTGGATCGGATTGCGGCGTATTGCGAAAAGGATGTGATCACCGTAGCAGGGCTCTACCTGAAGATGACCGGAAAGGATTGACTGTAATGGTTCAGGGTGAGATCGTTAAAGCTGATTGATATCCTTCACAAAGGCCTCGATTTCTTCGTCGGAAAACCCTTTTTCCCTTGCTGCTTCTGCAAGTGTTCCCCAGATCGGTTCCCCGCAGGCGATACACCTGATCCCTTTCTCGCTGAGGTATTTTACACTGGAAGGCACCCGCTCAACCAGTTCTTCGATGGTGATCGCGCTGGAAATTTCCATGTTCATCTGTTTTGCTGCAAAAGTAGGAATTCATCGTGGTCTCTCCAAACATACGGACCCGGCTGGCTGTGGCTTTGCCGTATGGCCCTTTTTAGCTAACTTTGGAAAAAATTGCGGTGATGACCAGGCTTAGTGTGAATATTAATAAAGTGGCCACCCTGAGAAATGCCCGGGGAGGAAATATTCCGGATGTACAGCAGGTGGCGGTCGACTGTCAGGCCTTTGGTGCACAGGGTATTACCGTTCATCCCCGTCCTGATGAGCGGCACATCCGTTACAATGATGTGCACCTGCTCCGGCCACTCGTCCATACGGAATTTAATATCGAAGGCTATCCATCTGAGAGCTTCATCCGCCTTGTATGCTCGGTGAGACCGGAACAGGTAACCCTGGTTCCCGATCCGCCGGAGGCCATCACTTCTTCTGCCGGATGGGACACCATCGGGCACAAATCCTTTCTTCAGGAAGTGATCGCGGAATTTAAAGGCCATGGCATCCGCACCTCTGTTTTTATCGGTACCGACCGGCAAATGATTGAAGCGGCTGCACACTGTGGCGCCGACAGGGTCGAGTTATATACCGAACCCTATGCCACGGCTTATCCGTCCGACCGGGAAAAGGCCGTTTCCGGCTTCGTTCATGCCGCGGAAATTGCCAGGGCCTCGGGCCTCGGGCTGAACGCCGGCCACGACCTGAACCTGGCGAATCTGCGTTTCCTGGTAGAAAAGATCCCCTGGATCGACGAGGTCTCCATCGGTCATGCCCTCATTGCCGATGCTCTTTATTATGGTTTGCAAAATACCATACAGATGTATCTGAGGGAGTTACGCTAAAAATTACAACGGTGATCATTAAAACAGCACAATTTATAACCAGCAGTCAGCATGTTGGCCAATGTCCGAAGGAATCTTATCCGGAATATGCCTTCATCGGCCGGTCGAATGTCGGAAAATCGTCGCTCATCAATATGCTGACCGGGAGGAAGAAACTGGCGAAGACCTCGGCTACACCCGGAAAAACCAGGCTGATCAATCATTTCCTGATCAACGGAGAATGGTTCCTGGCCGACCTGCCCGGTTATGGTTACGCCAAGGTGTCGAAAAAAGACCGTGATGCTTTTGCCTCGCTGATCGAGGGCTATGCATCCGGCAGATCCAACCTGGTCTGCTTTTTTGTGCTGGTCGACAGCCGGATCCCGCCGCAGCAGATCGATCTGGATTTCATGGAGTGGCTGGCCGACTGCGGCCTGCCCTTTGTAATCGTCCGCACCAAAACCGATAAGCTGAACCAGAAGGAAAAAAGTATCCATCTTACTGCCCTTAAAGAGGCACTTCATGAAACCTGGGAAGAGTTGCCCATGATCATCGAGACTTCGGCCGAAAGCGCTGCAGGACGTGAGGAACTGCTGGAGTTCATTGAGAACACCAATAAGCGGCTGACAGGGAAAGCAGGTGAAAAGTGAGAGGTGAAAAGTGAGAGGTGAAAAGTGAGAGGTGAAAAGTGAGAATTGAAAAGTGAGAATTGAAAAGTGAGAATTGAAAAGTGAGAGGTGAAAAGT
>JBMOLL010000063.1:0-11073 GCA_049325415.1 Bacteroidota bacterium
AGATCAGTGAATGGGAGGTGCTCGATTCAGCCGGCTATTACCTTCCCTATACCGGAAGCCAGGTCTCTGTATATAAGGCCCTGAGAAGTTCAAACGATATCGGTTACCAGGATCTGAGTGCCTATCTACAGGATACCTGGGAGATCAGCGCCGAACATGCTTCCTGGTTTATTTCGGCCGGACTCCGGGCGACCTACTGGTGCTTCAACCCGGTTTTATTCATCAGTCCCAGAACCACCTTCAGCGTACAGCCCGACTGGGAAAAGGATATGATGTTCCATCTCTCCTGGGGATATTATTACCAGCCGCCGTTTTATAAAGAAATGAGGCTTCCCGATGGATCGGTGAATTACGGTATTGAACCCCAGCGTTCGATACACCTGCTCCTTGGAGGTGATTACCTGTTCAATGCATGGGACCGGCCCTTTAAGCTTACGGCCGAGTTCTATTATAAATGGCTGAATAACCTGATTCCCTACAAGATCGAAAATGTGAGGATTGAATATGCCGGTGAAAACCTGGCAAAAGGCTATGCTATGGGCTTTGATATGAAACTGAACGGGGAATTTGTGCCCGGTGCCGAATCATGGATGACGATCTCGCTGTTGCAGACCAGGGAGGATATGCCGGGTGATTCCGTTTACGAATGGGTCGACGGTAAACAGGTCCTGACTGAAGCGGGCTATTACCCGAGACCTACGGACCAGTTATTTTCTTTCGGCCTGTACTTCCAGGATTACCTGCCGAATAATCCGGATTACAAGGTACACCTCAATGCATTTTTTGGCAGCGGGATACCTCTCAGTCAGCCTATCGACGGCCTGTATTACACAAAATACAGGATGCGCCCATACCGGCGTATCGATATCGGATTCTCCAAGGTGCTCAAGCGGGAATACGATGTACTTAAACCCGGAAATCCCTTTCGTCATTTCAACAATATCTGGATCAGCGGAGAGATCTTCAACCTGCTGGCCATCGAAAATGAGGCATCCTACAGCTGGATCAGAACCATTTCGGATCAGGAAGGGGTGCCTGCCCTGTTCGGAGTGCCTAATAAGCTGACCGGCAGGAGATTCAATATTAAACTGACCGCTGTTTTCTAAGAAAAGGGAATTCCCTCTGTGAGAATATCCCCCAGTTCCTTTCGTGAACTTGAATTCAACTCTCTTTCCCTGAGGTCGTCAGGAAGGCTTAAAGGATCACCGTGATAGCCGATGGCCATCAGCACCAGAAGATCAAACTCCCCGGGAATACCGAAAAGCCGGCGCGCAGCTTCTTTGTCGTAGCCTCCCATCTGGTGCACACTCAAACCGGCAGCGCTTGCCTGAACCAGCAAATTCCCCACGGCCAATCCGGCTTCATAGGACGCGAAGTGGTTTTCTCCTCGTCCCGGGTAAATCTTTCTGGTTGTGACGAGCACCAGCAAAGGAGCATCGCCCGCCCATTGTGCATTTGCGGCGCTCAGGGTACGAAGGAGGGCTTCATATCCCCTCTCCCCCCTGCGGGTGAGGATAAAGTGCCAGGGCTGGGCATTGAAACCGGAAGGCGCTTTTCCTGCAGCGGTGAACAGCAAACGGATCAATTCTTCATCCACTGGATCATGGCTGAAGGCAAGCGGACTTTTTCGGTCTGCGATATAATTCAGGACGTTCATTTTATACCGGATATTTACGAGCTAAACAATAAACAAGCCTGTGATGTTCTGAAAAAAGCAAATTTAACGGTTACCTTAAAGAATTGACGGGGAATAGAGCGCATTCATCATCTTTCATTAACTTTATGCCCTGAATTTTTAATGCACATTTCAAAATCTTCATTATGAACACACAGGATTATATCAAACGCGAAGACAAATACGGAGCACATAACTATCACCCACTTCCGGTTGTACTTGACCGCGGGGAAGGTGTATTTGTCTGGGATGTGGAAGGAAAACGCTATTACGATTTTCTTTCTGCTTATTCAGCTGTAAATCAAGGACATTGCCATCCAAAGATTGTTCAGGCTATGACCGAACAGGCACAGAAACTGGCGCTGACCTCGAGGGCATTTTACAACAGTGTCCTGGGTGAATATGAAGAATATGTTACCCGCTATTTCGGATATGACAAAGTACTTCCGATGAACTCCGGTGCCGAAGGCGATGAAACCGCCCTGAAGCTTTGCCGTAAATGGGCCTATGAGAAAAAGGGGATCGCCGAAAACAAGGCGAAGATCATTGTTTGTGAAGGCAACTTCCACGGACGCACGATCACCATTATTTCCATGTCTACGGATCCGGATTCGTTCAAAGGATTCGGCCCTTATACACCCGGATTTATTAAAGTTCCCTATAACGACATCCCAGCTCTGGCCAAAGCGCTGGAGGATCCGGATGTTGCAGGTTTCCTGGTTGAGCCCATCCAGGGCGAAGCAGGTGTGTACGTCCCCGATGACGGTTACCTGAAAAAAGCCTATGAGCTCTGCAAGGCAAAAAATGTACTCTTCATTGCCGATGAGGTTCAGACCGGTATTGCAAGGACCGGAAAAATGCTTGCCTGTGATCATGAAGGGGTACGTCCCGATGTTCTGATCCTTGGAAAAGCCCTCTCCGGTGGCACTTATCCCGTATCAGCCGTACTGGCCGATGACGACATCATGCTTTGCATCCGGCCCGGTGAACACGGTTCCACCTATGGTGGCAATCCCGTAGCAGCCAAGGTGGCTATCGCTGCACTTCAGGTAATAAAGGATGAAAACCTTGCTGAAAAAGCTGATAAACTGGGTGAGAAATTCCGTGCTGCACTGAAGATGATCAAGTCCCCGATGATTGAACTGGTCAGGGGTAAAGGTCTTCTGAATGCAGTAGTAATTAAGCCGCATAACGGGAAAACAGCCTGGGATGTTTGCCTTGCACTTAAAGATAATGGTCTGCTCGCCAAACCGACACACGAACATATTATCCGCTTTGCTCCTCCCCTTGTCATTACCGAGGAACAACTGATGGAATGTGCCGCAATTATAGAAAAGACCATTAAACAATTTGAAAATTAATCCAATGAAATTGAACAGGTTATATTATATTTTATTTGCAGTAATCATGGCAGTATCAGGCGGATGTAAGCCGAGTGTGGATGTAGCGATCAGGGAGAGTGATCTGGATCGCAGTGTTATGCCGGGAGATGATTTCTACCGTTTTGCCAACGGAGGCTGGCTCGACAGTCATCCCATACCCGATGAATTCAGCAGGTACGGGACCTTTGATCTTCTCCGTGAAGACAATAAAAAGCTTGTAAAAGAGCTGGTCGAACAGGTATCTGCCCAGGAAGCCGAATCAGGCTCTATCGCCCGGAAAGTAGGAGACTATTTCAAAACCGGGATGGATTCGGCGGTTATAGATGCAATGGGATTTGAACCGCTGAAACCGGAACTGGAGCGGATAGCCGCCCTGGAGAACAAACAGCAGCTGACGGCATATCTGACCATGCTCTATGCACAGGGAACCCCTACACTCTTCTATTATTTCGGTTCCCCTGACCTTGAAAATTCATCAATGGTCCTTGGCAACCTGCATCAGGGAGGCATGGGACTGACCGATGTTGATTATTACCGTGCGGATGATGAAAGAAGTGCCGGTATCCGTGAAGAATACAAACGTTATATCTCGCGGCTTTTTACTCTGACCGGCGTAGCAGCTGAAGATGCAGATGCACGGGCTGCCCGCATCCTTGCATTTGAGACAAGGCTGGCCAGGGCCGCCATGACGCGCCTGGAGCAGCGTAATCCCTATGCTACCTTTAATAAGATGAGTGTTGACCAGTTAGGCAGTATCTGTCCTTCGGTCGACTGGAATGCCTTTTTTGAGGCCAATGGAGTGAACGGGGCAACTGAGATCAATGTCCGCCAGCCAAAATTCATTGCTGAACTGGATGCCATGCTGAAAGAGATCCCGATGGCAGAATGGAAAGAATATCTCACATGGAACCTCCTGAACCAGTCGACAGCTTATCTTTCTTCGGATTTTGAAAGCGCCAGTTTTGAATTCTATGGCAAGTTCCTGTCCGGGAAAGAAGTGAACCAGCCCAGATGGAAAAGGGTGCTCAGTTCAACTGAGGGAGCGATGGGTGAAGCACTCGGGCAATTGTTTGTGGAGAAATACTTCCCTCCCCAGGCAAAAGAAAGGATGCTTACGCTGGTGGAGAACCTGCGTTATGCGCTGGGTGTCAGGATCCGCAATCTCGACTGGATGAGTGAAGCCACCAAGGAAGAAGCGCTGGCTAAACTCGCCACGATGAATGTTAAGATCGGTTATCCTGATGTATGGAGGGATTATTCCGGTCTGGAAGTGGGGGAAAGTTCCTACTACCTGAATCACAGGATGGCAGCCGCTTTCAACATGGCCTATGAACTCAGCAAGATCGGGAAACCTGTTGATCCCAATGAATGGGGCATGACTCCCCAAACGGTCAATGCCTATTACAGTCCGCAGCGAAACGAGATCGTATTCCCTGCCGGCATCCTTCAGCCTCCCTTCTTTTACTTTGAAGCAGACGATGCCATTAATTACGGGGCTATCGGAGTCGTTATCGGACATGAGATGACCCATGGTTTCGACGACCAGGGACGACAGTACGACAAGGATGGCAATCTGAAGGACTGGTGGACGAAGGAAGATGCTGATCGTTTCATGGAGCGAGCAGAAGTACTGGTTAAGCAATACGACAGTTTTATTGTTCTCGACACCGTTCATGCTGATGGTAAGCTCTCCCTCGGAGAAAACATTGCCGATCTAGGCGGATTGAATATTGCCTTTACAGCAGTGAAAAAAGCCTGGGAGGAAAATTCACCATCCGAACTCAGCGGGTTCACACCTGAACAACGCTTTTTCCTTGCCTATGCTCACATCTGGGCCAATAATATCAGGGATAAGGAAATGCTTCGACTGACCAAGGAAGATGTTCACTCCCTGGGCAAATTCAGGGTAAACGGTCCCCTGCCCAACCTGCAGGAATTCTATGATGCCTTTCACCTGGATGAAACTAACGGAATGTATATCCCGGTTGAAGACAGGGCCCTGATCTGGTAAACCATCGTAAGTAAGCAACAAAAAAAGCCGCCCGTTTGAGCGGCTATTTTTTCGCTTGAAACAGCTTTCATCAGTGCACTGTGCCTTTTCCAATAAAAAGCTTTCCTGAAATTCTGTAACAAATTACCTGTCAGCAATAAGCTGTTTCAAACAAAGCCTTATGTCCCTCTCCTTTTACCCCATAAATGAAAGCCGGACAGTGCAACACTGCCCGGCGGGTAAAAAACCGTTCTTTGAACCGGTTTCAGGGGTTTTCTTTGATAATTTCCTGATCCATCCGAAGTTTTTCCTTATAAAGGATCCCTATCTCCAGATCGGACAGAAGCGGAAATGCAAATGCAGGAGATGTTGAAGCAAACCTCTCCCAAACGGGAGCTTCGACATCCTTACCGTCACTTTCGCTTCCTTCAGGGCAGATCTCAGTGATTACCGAGGTAAGGGTATTGAAATTTTCCTCATTGTTAAAAATAACCAGCTCCACGGCATCTGTATTATCCTTGCCTGATACTGTGTACAAATATCCGGGATCCGCGGCAGTTCCTGCATCCACTTCCCTTCCCTCGAGTTCACCGGCAATTGCCGACTTTAAAGTACCATTGACAAAGTCAAAGCGGATTTTTTCCGTTCCCCTCGTCTGCCCCAGCTGCTGCGCTTTTTGCTCATTAAGCAGGTCGATAAAAACTGCCGTGTAAGCCAACTGCTTATTCAGCATGATGCCTTCATCCAGGATATTTTTGGAATAACCCAGGGCAAGCAAGGCAGAACTTATGCCCATGTAGGCAACAAACAGCAGGATTATTACGGTATGTATTATGGAGAAGGCTTTATCCCTGGAAACAGTATAAATAAAGACCGGGACAAACAGGAAAAAAGGCAGCGGAATACCGATTTTCAGCAGCAGGCTGGCACCCGGCCAGTGAAGAATTTTGAACAAAGCCCCGGTGTAGACAAAAAAGCACACTATAAAAATTACGATATAAAGCAGACGGTTCCGCCTAGTTCCGACATTCCTGTAATTATTGATCAGGGCCCAGGGAAGATAGATTAATACAAGAGAACCAAGTCCGAGCATAAGGGCGATATTGGCTCCCGGCCAGTGCATCATCTTGAAAATACTCCCGATAAGGACCAGGATGACGACAGCTAAACCTGTGATATAAATTGATTTCTTCATTTCAGTTGATTTTTCTGTTTTGAATTTTCGACACATAGACCTCTGATTCAAGCATTAACACCCTGAATTCAAGCAGCGACAGATAATCAAAGGTGAAGCCCAGGGTCTGACCGAAGCGAAGCCGGGACCAGTTGTCTTCCGACAGATCATTTTCCAGATCAGTCATCGGAAGCGAATTTCCATAAACAGAATCAAGCATCGGTTTAACCGATTCGAGATAGGCATTCAAATCTGCTTTCAGTTTCAAGGCTTTGCCCTTCTGATCCTTGCCCACCATGTAGTTGTAGGCAATGCTTTTATCCTCGAGGTTCCTTATATCACTGAAAGGCGCTACATCCCCAATCGCACTTTCATCATAATCAGCCATCCTGATCAGATCGGAACGGATCTCATCCAGGGCAGCGACCAGGGCTGTGCTCCTCTCTCTGACAGCACTGAGACCGGAAGCAGTAATACTGTCCATACTACTGAATACCTGAGTATTATCCTGCTTCAATCCCACATTCATTGTGATAAGATCCTTATAAACAGTTCCGTAGGTGCCGAATACATTCCCGGATACCTTGATGGAAATCAGGGCCGTATGGATTATTACCCACACCGAAGCCACAACAATGAAAATGAACTTGCCTTCCACATAGCTCTTATCCCTGAATGTTTTAAATGTGTAAAGCGGAAGGGCGATACCAAACAGAAGGATGGCGCCAAGAAGCAGGGCCATGGCCGCGCCCGGCCAGTGCATCAGCTTGAACAGCGAACCCGACAGGTAAATAATCAGGGCGACCAGTCCAAGGATATAGGTTGCGGTCTTCTTCCTGTCCTCTGCCCTTCTGATCCTTCCGATAAGCAAAACCGGAAGAAAAAGCAGAATCCCGATACTGTCACCAACCAGCAACATGATCCCGGCCCCTGGCCAGTGCTGGATCTTCCATAAAATACCTACCGAAAAAAGAAAGGCAGCAATAAATCCTGCGATAAAGACCATCCTGCCATACTTTTCCCTGGATTCCTTATATAGCACATTGGCCGAGGAAGGAAGGAAAATAAAACAGAGAACTAAGAATCCCAGAACTAGGAGTATACCGGCTCCCGGCCAGTGCATAATTTTAAACAGGGAGCCAAGGCCGATCAGGGCCGGACCGATAATACCGGTCGTTTTCATAACATTTTTCATGATCCTGTAATTTTTATCAATTAAATAAAGGGTGTCTTCCTGAACCTTTTTCAGCCCCCTGTAACCGATTCTGGTCTCTACCCTTTTTAACGCTTCGGTGAAGCCGGTACCTTTTTTCATCTCAGATTCGACTTCGCAGCAGATATGATCAATTAATTCAAAAGCAAGATGGGAAAGATGGATCTGTTCCTTCTCCACCATCGTGACAATATTCTCAGTTTGCTCAATGGTAAGCATCAGATGACATTTAAAGTATATCCCGGCCGAAGTATACCCAGCAAAGTCTCTATAAATTCCTCCAGTTCAGCAATCTTCTCCCTGGCAGTGGAATGACCTTTTGGGGTCAATCGGTAGTAAATACGGATGCGGTTATTCACATTTTCCGACTCGGTTACCACGGCTCCTTCCTTCTCCAGTTTATGAAGTATCGGATAAAGCGCCCCAAAAGTCAATTTTATCCGGCTTCCGGTTATCTCTTCCACTTTCTGAGTCAGCTCATAGCCGTACATTCGCTCATTTTCATCCAGCAGCTTAAGTATAATTGACTTAAGCGTACCTTTTAACAGTTCTTTCGATATCATAATAGTTTTTATATATCAGTTTCTTATATATGCAATATTATGGAATATTTTTAAAAACAAGAAAATTCTGCTGATTTTTTTTAAATAAAAAAGCACCGGTGGAATCCGGTGCTTTTCTGAAATATTTTAATACACTGTTATTGAAGCATATACCTGATAACTTCACTTCCTTTACTCGTATTCAGTTTCAGAAGATACAATCCCCGGCTGAGGTCGGAAATGTCAAAGCTGAGTTCACCACTGCCGTGAAGCGACAGCTTCCTGATCATTCTGCCATCAGCGACATACACCTCTATGCCAGTAAGTTCAGCACCTGCGTCATCTGTTGCGACGGTAATCAGACCGGATCCCGGATTCGGATAGATTTTCAGATCCGAATAGCTGCTTAGTGGCACATAGGTGGCTGTGGTTGAAATCCCTTCTTCCGTATCCACATAGAAATCGAGTCCGAACAGGATTGTATTATTCTCAATGACAATATCATAGCTGCTGATCATAGGAAGACCGGGAATATCCACCTCAAGCCGGTACAGTCCGTCAGGAATGTTGTCGAAGATGTAATTCCCTTCCTCGTCGGTTTCAATAATGGCTACAACTTCCCCATCCGATGCCTTGGCTGATCTTCCAACGAGTACTACGGAGGCTTTTACCACCGGACGTCCCATAACCGATTTGCGTACGTTTTCGTCGACATAGCTGAGGTTCCCGGAAGCTTCACCGGAGCCGTCTGCCGTTGTAAACGGAACAATCTGCTGCAGGGTAATATCGGAATTCACCTTAACGGTACCCACATTCAGTGTGATGGTTCCGGCATCCGCCCATTTGAGCTTATCCACGTAATAGGTGGGTTTGGCATTGGGATAGGTAGCGGCATCGGCCAGGCACTTCAGAGTATAGTCACCGGGAAGCAGACCGGATAGGTAATACGATCCGTCATCAGCAAGGGCTACGGAATCAGCCATCGGGTAACTCCCTTTTTTATTATGATAGTATGCCATAACAGAACCTTTGGTCACAGCAGTACCGCTTTCAGTCTGTACCTTACCCGAGATGGAACTGTTATTACGGAGTTCCAGCAGGTAATTTGCATAGGTATAGCCCAGGGTCAGTACCTGGCTTCCGTTGATCATGTTATCGGCATAGCTTCCGTTAACCTGAAGGAGAATGGTCCCGTTAGCAAGTACCTCAACATCGGTGGCGTATAATCCATAGGTATTCGACTCGAGTTTCAGGAAGTTATACCAGTATGGATTCCCGTCGTAATCCAGGCCTACAATCACCGGGTCACTTGACTCGTATCCGTTAATATCGCCAAAATTCTGCAGATTAAACAGAGTGTTACCATCCATAGCAAGCGTCACATTCCCGGAGACATCGCAGTCGAGCCCGTGAAAAGAAACATAATCGCTGGAAAAACTGTTCCCCCACAGCTCAGCCCCGGTCTCCGGATCATAGCCGGCTACATAGATACCGTTAAAATAAGGTTTGGAAAGAAGACTTCCGGCAATGCTCAGAATATCCGACGAGAAGAATCCAGCCGTCACAAGCAGCTTACTGTTGGCCAGTATGGTTTTATCGGTAATATTGGCTTCAAAATTATAAGCTTTAAGTGTGGGTTTGGTTGCTTTTTTTCCCTGATAGGCTTCTGTCATTGTAGCCAGTCCTTTTACCCAAACCGGTGCACCGTCGCTGTCCAGTCTGAAAAGTACCTCGTTCTTGAAACCGGATCCGCCGTCGAAAGCATAGCTGATATCACTGCCCAGCTTAAATACACCGGTAGTGGTTGTGGCTTTGAAGATCATGTCTCCATTCGTCATGGCAAGTCCGTCATGGATCCCGTCATAGAAATTTCCTGTTCCACCGGTTTCCGCATTTTTCTGCCAGAGAAGCGCTCCATCGGGTGAAATTTTGGTTAAAATAAGGCCCTGGGTATTCTGATAATCAATGCTCACAGTATTTGCACCCACCGTCAGGGTACTTCCATAACTATCATAAAGACCGGTGAGGTACAGGTTGCCTGAAACATCCGCAGCACCGAAAACCTCCTCAAAATATCCCCCTTCACCGGTCTGATCAAAGCCGGCAGTAAAGATCCACTTCCGGTTCAGGTCAATGTCGAATTTCATGGCATAGAAAAAGCCATTGTAATTCTGTCCGACAACAGTACCATCTTCCAGGGACAGCGCACTGCTAATCTTACCATAGAGGTAAAGTGAGGATGTTTTTTGGTCGAAAGCCGCCCTCGAATAGGCATACTGATACTGATCCAGGTTCCAGAGATCCAGGTATTTCACCAGGTTACCAGATTTATTATACACGGCAACAAATTCAAGGTAACTCGCCCCGTTCAGGCTTACAGGATTCCCTTCAATGCTGACATCATAATAGGAAGATCCGATAATCCACAGATTCGCATCTTTATCCACAAAGGCATCCACCGGGTTTTGCAGACCCGTGATATATTTTCCCCACAGGGCATTTCCCTTGCCATCATATTTTATGAAATAGCAGTTGACATTATCTGAACTGATTCCCGGCAGCATGGGATGCGTAAGTTGTTCATACCAGGCACCGCCAAAAAGATAATAATTACTCTCCTCTGCTTCAACAATATAAGCATTGTAAGGATAAGAGCTTGAACCGACAGCATCAAGAAGGGAGGCGTCAAAGTGCTGGGAATAGGATTTTCCCGCAATTAAAATAAGCGCCCCGGCTAACAGGAGTAGTTTTGTTTTCATATTTCAAATCTGTTAATTATTGACATCAATTATGCACTTCCTTCAGAGGTATAGCGAATCCCCATGACAAGTATATCGTCGATCTGGTCCAGTGCCCCCATCCAGCGATCGATTTCATCATTTAACATATGTCCTTGTCTTTCAGGATTCTCCACACTGATTGTCTGAAGAAGACGTTTAAATGGTTTCGACTTGTATTTCGATCCGTCGGGACCTCCGAACTGATCCGTATACCCGTCGGAGAAGAGGTAGAGCATATCCCCATGCTCAAGTTTGACTACATTTCTGGTAAAAGGATTCTGATCGATAACGTACTTCCCAATTGGCATTTTATCTCC
>JBMOLL010000064.1:0-72074 GCA_049325415.1 Bacteroidota bacterium
CAGGAAAATCAGATATCAGGTTGTCTGCCTTAAAGCTTTTCCAGGTACCATCGGTTTTTAGTACCGATATGGGTTCGGACACCCCGGTATTGGTCATCCAGATATTACCCTGCTTATCCCGTGCCAGTCCACCGACCCTGACATAATTCTCTCCCGTTATAATATTCTGCAAAGAGCTGTTAAATTCATTGAATACATTTACGATCTCATTATCCCTGAATTCGAGCAGGCCATAACCCCAGGATGCAGCATAAAGATGGCCTTTCTCCAGCGGGTCTGCAACTACAGCAATCAGATCACGATACTCAGAGGTATAGCTGGATTTCCAGTAATTCTGTGTAAAAGTAAAAAGCTGCGCCATTCTGAAAAGATTGTTCCACAGCGTGGTTATGCCTCCTCCCACAGCATAAAGGTCCCCATTGGAAGAGACCATATCAAAAACATTTGAACTATAAGGGCCATTTGGAGTGTAGCTTTGAGGGCTGTCATCTTCTTCATGGACCAGTCCTTCACCGTAATCAGCAATCCAGAAATTCAGGTCGGAATCAATATCTGCCGAAAGGGGCTTTTTGGTGTAGAACTGCCTTATAACCAGCATGTTTTCAGAAATCAGGTCGGTCTTCGAATCTTCCACGAGAATTAAAAAATTTCCGGAAATTTTCATCTCATTACACGCTGTACCGGTGAAACCGCTGAAATCGGACCAACCGGAACCGGACGATACCAGGACCCGGTCCTGCAAACCTGCCGGATCACTATAGCCGGCGAAGAGAGTTCCATTGAACCAGGCAATTTCTCCGAAAGCCTGATTACTTTCAGGAATATCTTCGAGGCGTTCCCAGGTATTATAATCTATCAGGAAAGGGTCATCAACCGGTGCCTTCCGGACGCCCTTATCCGTAGCTGCATATAGAAATTCACCGTCGGAAGTTGTCTGATTAACCTTGAGCGAAGTACCCTGATCCCCTATAAAGTATGTGTCTTTAATTTCCAGACGGTCGAGGTTCAATACCACTATACCGAAACCACACGACAGGTAAGCAAGATTGTCAAAGAAAAAAATATCATAAACGGATTTATCACCGGGAATCTGCTTTTTCATGATATCCGGAATATTAGTAATCCCGTTATCAGTAATCAGATCAAGATTTGCATTTTCATAGGCGAGGATCAGCAGTTTCCTATCCGGATTATAGTTCATGGCGCTGACCCCGTTATCTGATAAGCTGTCGATTTTCGAAACCGTATTCAGGCTGTTATCGAGCAGATCATAGTAAAACAGTCCTCCGAGAGCTGAGCAGTAAACCTTGTTCTCGGTTTTTACCACTTTCATACAACGTCCGTAGGGCAGATGTGTGCTCCACTGCCCCAGGGCTTTCTGAGCCTCCAGTGACGGAATCAGAATAAAAAGCAAAGCAATTCCTGCAACAAGCGATTTAGTTCCTTTCATCCTGATTATTTTTACTATATACGGAATTTAACTGAAGTTATTTTATTCCCGTGTTTCAAATGAAGCGGATTTGAGAAAGGCAACCAGGCTCTCCACGGCTTTTGCCCGGTGGCTGATTTGATTTTTCCTGTCCAGACTCATTTCCGCAAAGGATAGCTTGTAGCCTTCAGGCTGAAAAATCGGATCGTAGCCAAATCCCATCATACCTGTGGGATTTTCGAGAATGGTCCCTTTAACGATCCCTTCAAAGTAATGAGGTGTTCCCCCGACAATCAGACAAATAACTGTTCTGAACTGCGCCGACCGGTCGGAAGTCCCTTGAAGCAACTCCAGTAACTTACGAATGTTCCCCGCTGTGACCTCCATTTCCGGGTATGCAGGAAAACCTGTTCTTGAAAACCGGGCTGAATAAACTCCCGGCGCGCCACCGAGAGCCTTAACTTCCAGGCCTGTGTCATCGGCAAAACAGTCACACCCGGTTTTATCAAAAATATATTTTGCTTTCTGAAAGGCATTTTCCTTCAGTGTTTCATGGTCCTCCGGAATCTCTTCACTTATGCCTGATTCCTCCAGCCC
This sequence comes from Bacteroidota bacterium, assembly GCA_049325415.1. GTDB lineage: Bacteria > Bacteroidota > Bacteroidia > Bacteroidales > JBMOLL01. The sequence continues at coordinate 2,027 of JBMOLL010000064.1, forward strand.
CCTGATTGAAAACTCCGGGTAAAGGATTTCCCTGATCTCCTCAAGCTTGTGAAGATTATTCGTCGCAAAAATCAGTTCATTCATAGCCTGTAAAAAAAGAAACAGTCTCATTCGGCACCGCAGGTCGGAATGAGACTGTCAAAGATAGGTATCTTTATTTCAATTTCAGCCTCCGGATGCACGGAAACCACCGCTAAGCTTCAGGGGTTTGGGGTTAACACAGAGTACCGGGATTGCATATTTATTGGCTATTATAAACTGTTCCGGTGCCCCGAAGGTATAATGGAAGAAATTGATGCCTCTAGTAGTCATTACCATGATCATATCCACATTTTTCTCTTTGGCATAATCGGCAACCTCAAATTTGAAAGGCTGTTTTCCCTCGACTGAAGCTACCTCATAATCAACATCGTGACTTTTTAAGAAGGATTCAATATACTTCAGGTTGGATGAAACCTTTCTTTTAAAACCTGAATCTTTAACAGCAGGTTTAAGGATCGTGAACTTGGCTCCGAAGTTCCTTGCGAGGTAATAGATATAATTTGCTTTTTCCTTGTTCTCGGTCCTGAAATCGATCGGCAGAAGAATATTGGTAACCGTATTCCTGTCGGGCTTATCCTGCACAACAAGGAAGGGTATCCTTGAAGATACGACCACTTTCAGGGCACGGCTTCCAAAGAGCTTCTGAGCCCCTTTCATGCCATGTGTGCCCATAATGATCATTTCCGCCTTATGAACCTTGGCTGCCTCGCCAATAGTGTTAAAAATGTTCCCTGTCATAATAACAAAGGATGCCTTTTTCCCGTGTTCAACAGCAAGCCTGCCGACACTCTCTTCCATCTGCTTTTCTCTTTCAGCCCGGCTCTTTTCCTCGGGGATGATATGCAACAACAAAATCTCTCTGTTTAGCGACCCGGCAAAATGCAGTGCATGAAGAAAAGCGTTCTCTGCAACAGGCGAAAAATCCCAGGGTACAATAATTGGCCGATCGATCTTTTCCATAAATTTCGAGTTCTAAATAATATTAACCAGTTATGAAATAAAATCCTAAATTTGATTCTTGTTGCCGAAAATATCCGAAATTGACTACCCAAGTTATGAATTTATTTCTCAAGTCATACTATAAATGCTTGATTTTTTTTCTGTTCATAACGGTCGAAGCCTCTGCATTATCAAGTACTTCAACAGATTCCGTCCTCTTTTATACCCCCTTTGTTGAGGAAATAGAAATTCCCTTTGAACCGGATAATCTGCCTTTTCTATCGCTATTTGTCGATGGTGAAGGGGTTATTTACCTTGGACGGGAGAATTCTCTCTTCATCGTGACTGGCCAGAAGACACTTCGTTACAATCTTCCCGGACCAGTTTTTCTCACTGCCGATGACAATGATTCTGTCTACTACACCTGTGACAATGATTTTGGAAAAATCCAAACGGATGAAAACAGGAATTTCTCCCTTAAAAGTATAGCTGCCTCATGCAGCGATGCGCCTCCTGGATTTCGTCCTACAGGAATTTGTTTCAAGGATACAAGCTTATTTGTAAGCTCCTCCCGGGAAATCTATTGTTACAACGGCCGGAACCTGGCTACATTTCGTTTTGACCTGCCCGTCGGTTTGTTTTTCAGGGACAGGCAGGATCTGTATGTCTGTTCCGGGCCAAAAGATATTTTCAGGTGGACAGGCAAGGATTTCCGGAAACTTTCCTTCGAAAAGGACAGACCCGATGGATCTATTGTCAGGATCAGTGGAAACAACGACAACCTGTTCATAATCAGTCGTGATGGCTTAAAACGACATTATTTCCTGAGAGGTGAGAAACTCTACCTGCACGACGAAATCAGGATCTCTCCTTCGGAATTGTTGGCCTCAGCTTCCCCGGAGTCGCGCTTCCGATACAGGATCATGCCGGGTAAGGGGATGTATATTGCCGACCGGGAGGAAAGAGGAAAGTACTTTCTCGGGCCTTCCCAGGGATTTACCTTCACCGACTTTATTTCATGCCTGGAAGATAAAAATGCCAATCTCTGGCTCCTGCTGAATCACGGTCTTTATAAAATGGAGAATCCCTCAGTATTTGCCCGGCTCGAATTTCAGAAGAACATTACCGGCAGGATAAACGCCACGAAAATTTTCCAGGACAAGCTTTTCGTTGCAGGAAGCAATGGCCTCTTCCTTCTTGAACCCGGCAAAAACTCCCCACCTGAACTCATAAAGCTTTCCGGGTCTGCCAGTGAAGATATCTTCCTTCTTGAATCCTCCGGTAAACGGCTTTTTGCTGCCGGAAACCTTCATTTATACAGCTACGAGGATAATCTTTTGTCGCTCATGGATTCAGGGCAGTATTACCAGCTTCTCCCTGTGAATGAAGATACCCTTTTAACCATTGGAAAAGAAGGCCTGGTCGGCTATCAGCGTCTTTCGGGAAAGAATATCTGGCAAAGCACTCCCGTCGATCCCTTGCTGGTTTCCGTTCATTCGTCCTGTAATTTTAGTCATTCGCTCTGGATGGTATCCGAAAACAACCAAATCCTCAGGACGGAATATAAACACTTTTCCTATCCGCCCGAACCCCTTGCCTCTTTCAGGGATAACGTAATTTTAAAGCTTTCAGGAGATCGGCTTTATGCTTTTACCGGTGATTCCGTTTTCAGATATGATGAGGCCGGTGAGCGTTTTATTGTTGACAGGTTTACCGACAACCTGTCCCTTCTGGGCCACTCCGGACTGAGCTTTTCCGGAAGTAGCGACAGCACTGCCTGGCTTGTGGTCAACAGAGACGGGAAGTCTTCCCTCTGGTGCCTAAATGGTATTGCCTCCGGTTCCTCCTCTCTGGTTTATCCCTTTGCTTCTGAAATAAAAGAGATTACGGGGATAGGTGTAATTGGGGATTTTTTATTTGTGACGGATGATCAGTCGGTTCATAGGCTGAATCTTAATGCAAGGAAAGACAGGAATCCGGCTGCCCCGGGGATCTGTATATCCAGCCGGGGCGTAAACCGGTTCACCTCCGGAAATGTTCAGGTGAATACTTCCGATTGGAAAAAATACAAATCTTTCGTCAGGCTGAGGTATCGGGACCGGAACTTCACCGTGTCTGTCTGCCCTGAAAACCACATTACCGGAAACAGGTATTCAATCCGTTACCGGATCACCCCGCACATGGAGCAGTGGAGCGGATGGGAGTCCGGTTCAGCTTTCCAGGTTTCCGGCTTAAAATCCGGTAAGTTTCTTCTGGAGGTTCAACAGGTCGACGAATTCGGAAGGGTTTCCGGTTCCACGGCTGTTCCCTTCGCGGTTAGGGTCCCGCTGTTCCGCCACTGGCTGTCGTATGTCGCCTACCTACTCCTGCTTGTCGTTCTGATCTTTCTGATTAATAAATGGCGGCTTTTCAGTATCCACAAAATGGAAACAAGAGCCGAGGAAAAAGTAAAGGATCAGATCGATGAACTGGTAAGGGAAAAGGAAAAATCAGATAAGCTGGTTGCCGATATGTTTCCTAAAACTACGGCGGAAGAACTGAAATCCAGTGGAAGGGCAAAGTGGGACAAATACGAAATGGCAACGGTTCTTTTTTCTGATATTCAGGGATTTACCAAAATTGCTGAACACATGAACCCTGAATTGCTCATTGATGAACTTGATAAGTTCTTTTTCCATTTCGATTCCGTGGTAGATAAATTCAATATCGAAAAGATCAAGACCATCGGTGATGCCTATATGGCCGCCGGAGGAATTCCGGAAAAAAATTCAACAAATCCCGTGGAAGTGGTGCTGGCTGCCCTTGAAATGCAGCAATATATGCATGAACTCAAAAAATCAAATACCGATATCTGGGACCTCAGGATCGGGATTCATACCGGGCCGGTTATTGCCGGAGTGGTTGGTCATAAAAAACTTTCCTATGACATATGGGGTGATACCGTCAACACCGCCTCTCGAATGGAATCTTCAGGGATTGCCGGAAAGGTCAATATTTCGGGAACCACTTACTCACTGGTAAAAAACTATTTTATCTGTGAATACCGCGGAAAACTTCCCGTAAAGTATAAAGGGAACATCGACATGTATTTTGTGAACGGACTCCGACCGGAGCTTACGGTCGACCTGGCCGGAATTCCGAATAAACGATTCAGTATCCTTTTACAGACCCTGCGCCTGAACGACCTGGAAGAAAAAATCTTTGAAACATATCTGGAGCCCTTCGACTATAAGTTTCATTTTCACCGCACTCCTTATTTTATAAAATTCCTGGATCAGATCAGGCTGCTTTGCCGTGCCGAGGAACTGAATGAGGAAGATACGCTGATCTGTCTGACATCGGGCCTGCTTCTTTATTCAGGCCTTTCACAGACCTATGACAATTTTGAAAACCGGTCGGTGATCATCGCACGGGAATTATTACCCTCATTCCGCTACAGCGACAAACAGATCGATGTGGTTGTAAACACCATCCTGGGCGCCAAGTATCCCTTTGACCCCAGAAACATTAAGGAGAAAATTCTCATCGATGCAAAAATGGAATACCTCAGCCGACCGGATCTTCCGGAGATTATGAAACAACTATTCCTGGAAGCCCGTGAAAATGGTTTTAAATCAGAATTTGGGGAATGGAAAGCAGGCCAGATCAAATTATTACGGGAATTCTCCTATTTCACACTGGCCTCACGACGTCTGCGGGAGATCCAGGCCGACGAACAGATCAGGATCCTTGAAAGTCAGAACTGGTCCTAAACAGTTTTATATAACATCCCTTCTCTTTTGCCCGGCTGCTTCTCTTTAACTATTTTTACATGCGTTTTCTATTATTGAATTTAAATTATCAGCTATGAATCTTGACTGGCAAAATCTTGGCTTTGGTTACCGGAAGACCGATTATAATATCAGATGTTATTACCGCGACGGTAAATGGGGCGAACTGGAAGTATCCAGTTCCGACAGTGTACCTATACATATTGCAGCAACCTGTTTGCATTACGGACAGGAGTCGTTCGAAGGACTGAAGGCCTACAGGGGAAAAGACAACCGAATCCGTCTTTTCCGATGGAAGGAAAACTATAAAAGGATGCGTAATTCTGCCCAGGGCATTTTGCTGGCAGAAGTTCCTGAAGATATTTTTGAAGCCGCTGTGAAAAAAGCGGTCAGGCTCAATGAACACTTTGTCCCGCCATATGGAACAGGAGCAACACTTTACATCAGGCCCCTTCTCATTGGAACCGGTGCTGAAATCGGGGTGAAACCTGCAAAGGAATACCTGTTTATGGTATTCGTCATGCCCGTTGGTCCCTATTTCAAGGAAGGGTTCAAACCTGTCAATATGATGATCTGCCGGGAATTTGACCGCGCTGCACCGCTGGGAACCGGACATATCAAAGTTGGAGGTAACTATGCAGCCAGCCTGCGTTCGGTGGAAAAAGCCCATAAAGCCGGATATGGCAGCGCACTTTATCTCGACGCCAGGGAAAAAAAATACATTGATGAGTGTGGTCCGGCAAACTTCTTTGCCATCAAAGGACAATCCTATATTACACCGGATTCCCATTCGATTCTTCCCTCCATCACCAATATGAGCCTGATGGAACTGGCGGCGGATATGGGCATGAAAGTGGAAAAAAGACCTGTTCCCGTTGAGGAATTAAGTGAGATGGATGAAGCAGGTGCCTGCGGAACCGCCGCGGTCATAACGCCGATCCATAAAATAATGGATGACCAGTTGAACATCGCCTATACCTTCGGGGAAGAAAGTGCTCCGGGACCTGTGACAAGCAAACTCTATCATACCCTCACAGGTATCCAGTTTGGTGATATCCCCGACAAATTCGGATGGGTGACCATACTTGACTGATCAAGCCACGGGTTTTTTAAGGTTTTTTATTCTTTCAGGGGACAATTTTGTTGCTACGAGCATGGCTTTTGCTGCGGTAAGAACCATGAAAGTATTATCTTTGCCTTCTGATTGAGTTTTTACCCATGACAAAAAAGGACCAGGCCAGTTCCGTAAAGAGACTCAGAAGTTCTTTCCTGACCTCGATCATCAGTATTTCACTGGTATTGTTCCTTATCGGGATGGCCGGGCTTCTGATCCTCAACGGCCGCCGGATCAGCCGGCAGGTCAGGGAAAATATTGGCTTTAACCTGATCTTAAAAACCAACATCAAAGAAGCAGACATTTTCCAGTTGCAAAAAATCCTGGATGCTAAGACTTACGTCCTTTCAACTGAGTTCATTACAAAGGAAGAAGCGGCCCAGGAGACAGAACAACTGCTTGGAGAAGATTTTATTTCCTTTCTGGGCTATAATCCGCTGCCTCCATCGATCAGGCTGCATCTAAAGGCAGAATGGGCCAATCCCGACAGTGTGACCCAGATCGAAAAGGAACTGGTTCAGTATGAGCCCATCGACGAAGTCTACTATAAAAAGAGCCTCCTCTATGCGCTGAATGAAAACATCCGGCAGATCTCACTGATTATCCTTTCCTTCAGCCTGCTGCTGCTCCTTATCTCTATCACCCTTATCAATAATACAATCCGCCTGTCGATCTATTCCAAAAGATTTACCATCAACACCATGCAGCTTGTGGGTGCAACCCGGGGCTTTATTCGCCGGCCCTTCCTGTACAGAAGTGCGGCCAACGGTCTTGCTGGCAGTATTCTTGCGCTTCTCCTGCTTGGTGGACTGATCTATGTCTCTGAAGCTGAACTGGAGGGAATGATTACCCTGAAAGACCCGGTCCTGCTTGCGCTGCTTGCGCTGGTGGTTCTGTTCTGCGGCGTAATTATCAACTGGGTGTCAACCTTCTTTGCGGTCAATAAATACCTGAAAATCAAAACGGATAAATTATATTTTTAATATAAGGAAACATGAACAAAAATAGCCTTACCGAAAAAGAAGACTTCGCGCTTGGCAAGGAAAACTACCGCTTGCTGATCATTGGTTTTGCCGTGATTATACTTGGCTTTATCCTCATGATCGGTGGCAAGGCTCCTGATCCTTCCCAGTTTAACGAAAATGAAATATTCAGTTTCAGGAGGGTTACCCTGGCTCCGATGATAGTTCTGGCCGGATTTATTTTCGAAATCTGGGCTATTATGAAGAAACCCCGTCCTGAAGAAAACAACTGATCTGAAACAATATGAACTGGTTTGAAGCACTTATCCTTGGACTGATTCAGGGATTAACAGAATTTTTGCCCGTAAGCAGCAGTGGTCACCTGGAAATAGGCAAGGTACTCCTGAACGTTCAGGTTGAGGAAAACCTGACCTTTGCCGTTCTGGTCCATTTTGCAACAGTCCTCAGTACCATTACAGTTTTTTTTACAGACCTCAGGGAACTCACCTTAGGAGTATTCCGCTTCAGGTGGAACGATTCCACAAAATATGTGGCCAAGATCCTTCTTTCACTTATTCCGGTAATGATTATTGGACTTGTGTTTGAAGAACAGATTAATGGGCTTTTTACAGGAAACCTTGTCCTCGTCGGTTCATCGCTCCTATTCACCGCACTGCTCCTGAGTACCACCCAGGTGTTGAAAAAAGACTATACAAAAAAAATCCCCTTTGCCGACGCTCTGATCATGGGGATTGCCCAGGCAGTGGCTATTGTTCCGGGAATATCCCGATCGGGGGCAACAATTACGACCGGGCTTTTGCTGAAGAACGACCGGAAAGAGGTGGCTCGCTTCTCCTTCCTGATGGTCCTCATTCCCGTGATCGGCGCTGCCTTCCTTGATCTTATGAAATGGAAAGATGCGCCTTCACACGATATTGCCCCGCTTACCCTCCTGGTCGGTTTCCTTGCAGCCTATGCCTCCGGCGTTCTGGCATGTAAATGGATGATCCGGATTGTATCCCGCGGACGCCTGATCTGGTTTGCTGTCTACTGTGCAATTATTGGCCTGATGGCAATAATCTTTTCCTGAAAATGGATACCGATCCTCGCACTGCTTTCCTTGAAGGCCAGGTCCTGCTGATCGACAAACCTCTGGGTTGGACATCTTTTGACGTGGTCAACAAAATACGGTCGGCCTTTAACCGCTCCCTGGGGATCCGGAAGATCAAGGTGGGACATGCAGGAACACTCGATCCGCTGGCCACCGGACTTGTCATTATCTGCACAGGAAAAGCAACGCGCCGGATAAACTCTTTTATGGATCTGCAAAAAGAATATGAAGCCACCTTCAGGCTCGGGGCCACCACTCCTTCCTTCGACCTGGAGACAGAAACCGATAAGACCTATCCGACTGAACATATCACAATGGATATGATCCGGGCAGTGGCAGAAGGGTTCATCGGAGAAAGCGACCAGGTACCCCCTCTGTTTTCAGCCAAGTTCATCGACGGGAAAAGAGCCTATGAATTCGCCCGGGCAGGTAAAGATATTGAACTGAAAGCCAGGACTGTCACCATTGAAAAAATCCTCATCCGGGATTATACTGCCCCGGACCTGTCCTTGTCGGTAAGCTGCAGCAAAGGAACCTACATTCGCGCACTGGCCCGGGATTTTGGTGAAAAACTAGGGTCGGGAGCGCATCTGATCATGCTCCGCAGAACCAGAATCGGAGATTTTTCTGTGGATCAGGCTGAAACCGTCAATAATTTTATAGAAAAATTGAAACTTTTGTAACCAATTAACGTTTTTTACGTATAACGGGCCTGTTATAAATCTTAGCATATATGAAATTATCCCAGTACAAATTTAATCTTCCTGTAGATCTGATAGCAAAATATCCCGCTGCCAACAGGGACGAGGCGAAACTAATGGTGATTGACCGGAAGACCGGAAAGATCGAGCACCGGGTTTTCAAAGATATTATTGAATATTTCGGCGACCAGGACGTAATGGTCTTTAATGATACCAAGGTCTTCCCGGCCCGGCTTTATGGCAATAAAGAAAAAACCGGTGCAGAAATTGAAGTGTTTCTTCTTCGTGAGCTGAACCGAGAACAGCGACTCTGGGATGTGCTGGTAGATCCAGCCAGGAAAATCAGAATAGGAAATAAACTCTATTTCGGGGAAAACGATATTCTTGTCGCCGAGGTCATTGACAACACCACCTCCAGGGGCCGCACACTCCGGTTTCTCTATGACGGGGATTATGAGGATTTTAAAAAGACCCTCTTTGAGCTGGGAGAAACCCCGCTTCCCAAATTTATTGAAAGACCGGTGGAACCGGAGGATAAGGATCGTTACCAGACCATCTTTGCAAAACACGAAGGAGCTGTGGCTGCGCCTACTGCAGGTATGCATTTCAGCCGGGAACTCCTGAAAAGACTTGAGATTAAAGGGGTGGATTTTGCCTTCATCACGCTGCATGTCGGTCTCGGCAACTTCCGGACGGTGGATGTCGAGGACCTTACAAAACATAAGATGGACTCTGAAAGGATCATTATCGGTGAAGATGCCGTGGAGGTGGTCAATAAGGCCAAGGATCTGAAAAAATCCGTTTGTGCTGTGGGAACCACTGTAATGAGAACCCTGGAAAGCTCGGTTTCTACGGCAGGATACCTGAAACCTTATGACGGTTGGACCAATAAATTCATTTTCCCTCCATATGAATTCAGTGTGGGGAACCGAATGATCTCCAATTTTCATCTTCCTTTGTCCACCCTTCTGATGATGGTTTCTGCCTTTGCCGGTTATGAATTCCTAATGGAAGCTTACAAGATGGCCATTAAAGAGAAATACAGGTTCGGGACCTACGGAGATGCCATGCTGATCCTTTAAGCTGCCTCCTTATGTCACCTCTCCTGAATTCCATCATTTCCTGGTTTAATGTCAAAAGACTGCATCAGATCGAATTGTTTAAGAAGTATCCGGCTGATGTTCAGTACGACCAGTTTACCAGACTGATTAAAGCGGGAGAAAAGACGGAATGGGGAAAAGAACATGATTTCAGTTCCATCAGGTCCATCAGCGATTTTCAGAAACGGGTACCACTGCAAAGCTATGAGACCTTAAAAAATCGAATCGGTGAGGTCATGGAAGGGAAAGAAAACCTCCTGTGGCCCTCCGAGATCCGGTGGTTTGCCAAATCCTCCGGCACCACTTCCGATAAAAGCAAATTTATTCCGGTAAGCAATGAGGCCCTGGAAGAATGCCATTTCCAGGGAGGCAAGGATGTGCTTGCTATATATACAACCCTTTTCCCGGATTCACGTGTACTGAAAGGGAAAGCGCTTACCCTGGGTGGGAGCCATCAGATCAACAACTACAGCAACCAGTCTTATTACGGCGACCTGTCAGCCATTCTGATCGAAAACCTTCCTTTCTGGGCAACCTTTATCCGGACACCTTCTGCGGAAATAGCGCTTATCCCTGATTTTGAGGAGAAAATGGAGAAGATCACCCGGCATACCCTCAGGGAAAATGTTACCAGTATAGCCGGAGTGCCTTCCTGGAATCTGGTACTGCTGAAGCATATCCTCGATTTTACGGGGAAAAACAACCTGCTTGAAGTATGGCCCAACCTGGAACTTTTTACCCATGGTGGTGTCAGTTTCGCTCCCTATCGGGAACAGTTTAAAAAGATCATCCCCTCTCCCGGCATGCATTATATGGAAACCTACAATGCTTCGGAAGGTTTCTTCGGAATTCAGGATGACCTCTCCGTCGCCGATATGCTTCTCATGCTTGATTATGGCATATTTTTCGAGTTTGTGCCGCTTGAGGATGTCGACAATCCTTCTGCCCGTGTTTATACGGTGGAGGATGTGGAGATCAACCGGAACTATGCCCTGATTATAACCACAAACGGCGGACTCTGGCGCTATATTATCGGTGACACTATTATCTTCACTTCACTGAAACCCCACAAGTTCAAGATATCGGGCAGAACCCGTTATTTTATCAATGTGTTTGGCGAAGAGGTGATCCTCGACAATGCAGAAAACGCCCTGATGACCGCCTGCAGGCATACCGGTGCTGCCATCCGGGAATATACCGCCGGACCCGTTTACATGACCGATAAAACCCAAGGGGCCCATGAATGGGTCATCGAATTTGAAACCGCGCCTGACGATCTGGACCGCTTTGCCGATGTGCTCGATAAATCGCTGTGTTCCATCAACTCAGACTATGAAGCAAAACGCTTCAGGAATATCACCCTCAACAGGCCGGTGCTGAATGCCGTTCCGGAAGGCACCTTTTATAAATGGTTTCAGTCAAAAGGCAAACTGGGCGGACAAAACAAGATGCCAAGACTGTCGAATGAGAGAAAGTATATCGAAGACCTGCTGGTTCTTGCCGGACAAAAGGGGAAACAGGCCCCTATGTGAGCCACCATCAGGGCCGCGCGGGATATCTGCCAAGCCGTAACGAATTTTCGAAAAACCTAAAAAGATTTACTATCTTAGTAAACTCCACTAACGAACAAAATCGAAGCAGATGCATATAGCTGTTGCCGGTAATATCGGATCGGGAAAGACCACACTGACAGGTCTTTTGTCAAAACATTACGGATGGGAGGCCCAGTATGAGGATGTCGATGATAATCCCTATCTGAACGACTTTTATGTCGACATGCAACGCTGGTCGTTTAACCTGCAGATCTACTTTCTGAACAGCCGGTTCAGCCAGATAGTCCGGATCCGCCAATCGGGGAAAAAAATCATCCAGGACAGGACCATCTATGAAGATGCCTACATCTTTGCCCCGAACCTGCACAGCATGGGGCTGATGACCACCCGTGACTTTGAGAATTACTTTGCCCTGTTCAACCTCATGAGTTCCCTCATTGAACCACCGGATCTGCTGATCTATCTCCGGGCCGGTATCCCGACCCTGGTTGACCAGATCCAGAAAAGGGGAAGAAAATATGAAAACAATATCCGCCTGGATTACCTGAAACATCTGAATGAAAGGTATGAGGCCTGGATAGAAACCTACAACCTGGGTAAGCTCCTGATTGTCGACGCTGACAATCATAACTTTGCTGAAAAACCGGAAGACCTCCGCTCGGTGATCAATAAAATTGACGCCACCCTGCACGGCCTGTTCTGATCCGGGACAGCGACCTTCTTAATCCTCATTCCTGTTAACGAAAGATATCCGGGAAGAGCGGCAGACCTTTGGACCGGTGTCTTTATACAATCCTTATCATTCAAAGCCCGCCCTGGCCAAATTCTCTATCCGGAAATACAGCCTTGCTGAGGGCCTTCGGCTATATGACTTCGCAAAGGTTTTCGGGAAGAAGAGGCCCCTCATACGCCATAAAACAAAAAAGAGACCCATAAGGCCTCTTTTTGCTCCCCAGGTAGGACTTGAACCTACGACCTACGGATTAACAGTCCGCCGCTCTAACCAACTGAGCTACTGAGGAGTTTCCTGTGTCCGATGTTTCTTGCTATCGAAAACAGCGACGCAAAAATAAGTGGTTTTAGCTAATTATACAACAGAATTCAAAAAAAAGATCAATCTCAATTTTCCACTTTGACCCTTGTACAAGATAAATCTTATCTTTACCGACAAATATTGAAAAATATGAAGAGCGTACTGGGAATCGGAAATGCACTTGTTGACATCATCACTAAGCTTGACAATGAGGACCTGCTGAAATCGTTTGGCCTTCCCAAAGGGAGTATGACCCTTGTCGATATGGATACCGCCAATTATATCCAGGCTGAAACTTCAGGCCTCACCCGGCAAAAAGCTTCCGGGGGATCGGCCGCCAATGCAATCCATGGTCTGGCACACCTGGGAATCCCGGCGGGTTTTATTGGAAAGGTCGGCGATGATGATCTGGGTCGCTTTTTCCGCAAAGACATGAAAGTCAACAAGATAAACCCGATACTCTTCAAATCTATACACGAAACGGGGAAAGCGCTGGCCATGATTACGCCGGATTCCGAAAGAACCTTTGCCACCTTCCTGGGAGCAGCAGTGGAACTCTCAGTGGAGGATCTGACTTCCGATGTATTTTACGGCTATGACTATATTTTTATCGAAGGTTACCTTGTTCAGAATCAGCCCATGCTGGAAAAAGCCGTCCGCCTTGCTCGCAATAATAATCTGAAAGTCTGCCTCGACCTGGCCAGTTATAATGTGGTTCACGACAACAGGGAATTTTTCCTGAAAATTATGGCAGAATATGTCGACATCGTTTTTGCGAATGAGGAAGAGATTAAAAGCCTTACGGGAAAAGCACCTGAGGAAGCCATCCTGGAAGCCGGTATCCTGGTAGATATTGCCGTGGTCAAGTTGGGCGCCGAAGGATCAATGGTCTATTCCAACGGAAAACTCCACCGGATCGGTGTCAGACCCACAAATCCTGTTGATACAACCGGTGCCGGAGACCTCTACGCTGCGGGATTTCTCTATGGCCTGATCATGGAACAGGACCTGGAAATCTGCGGTAAAATAGGTTCCATCCTCGCCGGAAAGGTAATCGAAGGCATCGGAGCCAAGATGGATGAAGCAACCTGGGAAAGATTACGCAGGGAAATCAAAGCCCTTATTCAATAAGGGAAGATTCCAGTTCAACCAGGTACCCTCCGTATTTTCTGATATTTATAACAAATCCTCCTTCAAAGATCAGGTATTGAGCCCTGATACCCTGTAGTTTCCCGCTTATGGCCCCTTCCTTTTCCAGGTTGACAGAAATCACTTTTCGGGGATAGGAAAGAACCGGGTATTTGATCGAAACCGGAGGGATCTCCCCCGAAAGATAAGCCCTGAATTCTTCAGGTACCATGGCGCGTATCCCTTCCCTGAAAACTTCCAGGTCTGTTTCCCCATCGCCAGCCCCCATCAGCATCTTACGCCAGTTGGTTTTATCCGACAAATGCTTCTTTAACTCAACTTCGAGTAAACCGGCCAGGTACCGGTTCGGAGTCCGGGCCAGTTCAATGGCCTGGGAAGCTCCCTGATCAATCCAGCGCGAAGGAACCTGTGAGATCCTCGTTACCCCGACCTTCAGTCCGCCCGATTCGGCCAGGTAAACAACATGGGGGATCAGACAGTGGGCTTCTGCATATACCATATCCCGGGCGAAACCCTCATGCGCCCGGCATTTTTCGGGGTTCAGCACACATTCCTCCGCTTCCGGTGCCGTGAGAAAACAACTGTAACAATAACCCTGAAAAAAAGAGCTCCGGGTCTCCGCCCCACACTTTATACAATGAATCTTACCCAGATACTTAAGCGACAGATCACTGCCAATAAGCCTGTTCATATCAATCCTGACACCTCCCAACCGGAGAAAATACCCTGCCGGCACCGTACCGGTCACATCCATTTTAACAAGATTCCCTTCTAAACTGCCCATATTCTGTGGATTTCAGATAAAAGTACAAAAAAATATTAAATATTTTAGTACTATGTATTGCATAGTTCCATATTATATTTATATCTTTGTAATGTCAATTACCATGTCAGACAATGCATAAAAATTTGCCCATATATATTTTAATGATCCTCCTGTCGTCCGGCTGGTCGGATATAGCTGCACAGAAAAAAGTGCTCAGTCTGCTTCCCGGAGGCATGGTTTCCCGCAGGGCCGACTGCAGCCTGCCCGATTGTAAACCCTTAGCCAATGACACCCTTGCCCTCGCTATGGTGACGGATGTTTCACAAATGGAGGCTGACGGAACAGATAAGCCTCAGCAGGCAAATTCCGCAAATCCGGAAAAAAAAGAAAGAACCGGGCTTAAAAGAGCCGGAGACCGAAAGAAAGCCCGTACCGGGACCCCCGGATTTTCCGCGGTACATGTACCCTCTTTTTTAAGGTTCGCCTGGCCATTCAGGCCTTACCGTTACTTTGTCTATTATTTTTCAATCCCTTTTAATCAGATACCTTTATGAATTATGAAAATGCAAAGGCACAAATGCGAAAGGGAATACTCGAATACTGTATTCTCTCTGTGCTGGAAAAAACGGACTGCTACGCCTCAGATATTATAAACCTGCTCAAAGAATATGATCTGATCGTCGTGGAAGGAACCCTATACCCCCTGCTTACCCGCCTGAAGAACGCAGGTCTTCTTGGGTACCGCTGGGAGGAAAGCACCCAGGGCCCTCCCAGGAAATACTACGTCCTGACGGAAAACGGCCATGCCTACCTAAAAGAAATGGACAGCGCCTGGTCGGAGCTGGTTAAAGCAGTAGAGTCAATAAAAAAATCAGAAACCCGTAAATAAGTCAACCATGAAAAAAACAATAAAAATAAATCTCAGCGGTACCATCTTTAACATAGATGATGATGCCTACGACCGCCTGAAGCTTTACCTGGACCGGATCAGCAGTCACTTTTCCAACAAGCAGGAAAGCAAGGAAATTATAGATGATATCGAAGCCAGGATTGCCGAACTTTTCCAGGAAAGGGTCGCCCGTGAAACTGAAGTTGTTTCGCTCGAAATTGTCAACGAAGTAATTTCCATTATGGGTAATCCCGAGGACTTTGCCGATTCCGACGAGGATACCACCCATAAGAACTATTATGGTTCCTACCGTCATACCACAAAAAGGTTTTACCGTGATCCGGAAGATGCCGTACTGGGAGGGGTCTGCGGCGGTCTGGCAGCCTACCTGAACATCGACCCGCTTATCCTGCGCCTGCTGGCAATCTTCCTGTTATTCTTCGGAGGGGTTACCGGCATTGTTTATATCGTTCTCTGGATAGCCATACCCAAGGCCGAAACCGCCGCACAGAAACTGGAGATGCGCGGGGAAGAAGTGAATGTGTCCAATATCGAGAAAAAGATCAAGGAAGAATATGAAAGCGTGAAGAATAATCTTCATAACGCCGCCCGTTCCGATCAGGCCCAGAGGACCAGGAGGGCCGCAAATGATTTTTTTCACGCCTTAGGCCGGATCATTCTGGTCTTTTTTAAAGCCATCCTTATCCTGATAGGTACCGCCTTTGTTATTTCCGGTGTGGGCCTGCTTATTGCCCTGATCACCGGCACCTTCCTGGGCGTCCAGCTGTTCCCCTACGGCCCGCATCATTATTCCCTGGGTGAACTGCTCACTCCTTTCACCGATCCCCTGTCGGTCACCATTCTGGTGATTTCCCTCTCCCTGCTGATCCTGATCCCCATCGCCGCAATGATCTACGGTCTGGTCAAACTGGTATTCCAGGTTAAGTCAGGTAACCGTTCGCTGGCCGTCGGGGCAACAGCCCTCTGGTTCATCTCCCTGATCGCCATCATAGGTATCCTTGCCTTCGAAGGTACCGGATATGCGCGGGATGCAAGCCGAAGATCAAATCAGGACCTGCAAATAAATCCCGATACCCTCTACGTGGACATTAACAAGGCCCAGGAAAAAAGTCTGAAAGAGAACGCCCTGTTTGACCTGGACAATGAATGGTTCTATATTAACGAGGACAAGGAGTTCTTCGGACAGATCGACCTGGATATCAAATCTTCCGAGGAGGGTACAGTGCGCCTGGAGACGGTGAAATCCTCAAAGGGCAGGTCTGCGGATCTTGCCGGAGAAAATGCCGAAAACCTGATGTACAACTACTCGGTAAAGGGCAAACACGTGGTGTTCGATCCCTACTTCAATATCGGCAGGGACAAACCATGGAGGTTTCCCCGCGTAAAAAACACCCTCCTGGTGCCTGAAGGAACCATTGTTGTTCTCGATAAGGAAACCCGGGATTTCCTCCATAATGTTGAAAACACCCGCTATTACTCCGATTGGGAACTGGGGGGAAAGACCCTGCGGATGACCTCGAGGGGACTGGAACCCATTGAAGGGAACTGAAAGGCGCAACGGTACCTTCCAGCAGAAAGTTGGTAAAATAGAATTTTTTATATATTTGCACCACGGTTTTCGTGACCCCGATTGACCCGTGGTGTAACTGGCAACACGTCGGATTTTGGTTCCGAAGAGTCCAGGTTCGAGCCCTGGCGGGTCAACACAGAAATGAAAAAGCCCCTTATAATTCAGCGAGTTATGGGGGCTTTTGTCTTTGGTGCTTTTTGATGGGAAAACTTCTTCTCTAATCAGCACTCTTTCAAAGCTTTCTTCTCATTACGCCCTTAACGGTAATCTTTACCGGCCTGATCAGGCCCGCTTTATCAAATTCCACTTTATCTATGCAGGTAACCCGGTGATTCGGGTCTGTTTCGCCCAGCGGACGTCGGTGATAAACAATATACCATTCGTCCCTGCCGGGGATCCGGATCATCGAATGATGCCCTGCACCCGTGGCAACCTCCGGGTCCTGTTCCAGGATCACTCCGATCCTTTCAAACGGCCCGAACGGAGAATCAGCCATGGCATAAGCCACCCGGTATCCGGGACCGCCCCAACCGCCTTCCGACCACATGAAATAGTATTTTCCATCGCGGATAAACAGGAAAGGTCCTTCGACATAACCTTCAGGAGTGATCTCCCGGAACACCGATCCATCCTCAAATGGCAGAAAACCGGTGAAATCATCCTTAAGCCTTACGATGTTGCAATGCTTCCAGCCTCCGTAGATCATGTAGTAACGGCCATCCCCGTCCTGAAACACAAACTGGTCGATCGGCTGCGCCCCGTTATAAAAATTCCCGAGCAGGGGCCTCCCAAGCAGGTCGTGATAGGGGCCTCCGGGATTGTCGGCCACGGCTACGCCGATTCCTCCCTCCTGAGTATCATCCTGGATATCATTGGCTGAAAAGAAAAGATAGTATTTCCCGTCCTTACAAACGACTGCCGGGGCCCACATAGCCCTTCGGGCCCATTTAACAAGGGAGGTGTCAATAATCCGTTCATGCTTCTCCCAGTTCACAAGATCCTTCGATGAAAAAGCATCCAGGTAAACCTGTTCCTCGTAGGGAGCCGAAAAAGTTGGATATATCCAGCAGGTATGATCAAAGACAAGAGCTTCCGGATCGGCGTACCAGCCATTGATAACAGGATTCCCACTCTGTGCCTGTACGGATAGTAAGGCAAAGGGAAGAAAAAGGAGAAAAAATGCTTTCTTCATGGTAGCGGTATTTTCCGGCAACTTTCCGGGCAATTCAAATAAAGCCGTGCCAGGGCCTCCCGGCAAACCGGGTACAGGTAAATTTTTCGTTAAAATAATCAATTCAGAAACAGGATGGCCTTCATGCTTTATTCTTTCCCGATATTCATTTGCCCGACCGCGTCCCCGGCTTATTTTTTTTTCTGCACCGGTGCGCACCAGGCATTATCGTAGTCACAGAACCTCCTGTTGACATCCTCAGGTGATCAGGGCAATGTACTGTCCGGAAGTACCCAGCCTGTTGATAACAATATCCGTTCTAAAGGATTATTTAATAATGGATTAACAGCAGGTTCGCGTCATCAGCTTACTATTGCCGGTATCATTCAAACAATGCAACGATGAATACTGAAGACACCAACCTGGCCGACAGGATCAACACCAGTGAACTGATCAGTGACTACCGGTTTATGGTATTGATCCGGGATGCGGACCAGTCGCTCAATATTCCTGCAGGGAGATCAGTAATCTGATTTTACCCTGCGGAGTTCGCGCCGGAGAACAAGACTGTCACCGGCCAGGCTGTCGAGCAGCTTCCAGAATTTTTCACCGTGATTGCGGTGAATGGTATGCGCCAGTTCGTGAAGGATCACATAATCACAAAGGTGGGCCGGAAGCAGCATCAGGGTGCTGCTCAGGTTGATCACATTGGCGGCGGAGCAGGATCCCCAGCGGCTCTTCATCTTTCTCACCCTGACCTGCGTATATGCCAGTCCGTGCCTTTCTGCCAGTTCCTTTACCCTGTCAGGTAAAACTTCCTTGCCGGCTTTGGTGATGATTTTCCAGAGCTCGGCCCGTATTTCTTCCTGAACTTCCGGCAGGGAAAAGTCTTTAGCCGGTGAAACGAGCAGGAAGAAATCCTGCTTATCCCGCTTAACCTTGCAGCCGTTTTTCACCGTCTCTGCCAGAACGATACCGATGCGGAAGGCTCCGGCCTGAATAACCGTCCCGGGTAACAGCTTTGTCCGCTCACCGTTCCGGGCAACGACCCTGCTACGAGTAGCCTTTATCCAGGAAATTTTCTGTTCCACAAACTTTTCAGCAAACCTTAGCGACAGGTTGCCCGGAACCGTTACCCTCACCTCACCTTCCCGGCTGATCCTGATGGAAATATTCCGTGCTTTGCGGTTCCTGACATACCTTATCCGGCCAATTCCTTCTATCTCTTCAAACTTTTCACTATTCATCCTTCGTTTTCTTCCAAAATCCCTATCTTTAAAGTCCTTAATAAGAAAAAACAAAGATGCACAGAATAAGCGTATTTCTCCTCATTATTTTGCTCATTTCAGGACCGGTAAAACTGTATTCCCAGGAAACCTGGACTCTCGAAAAGTGCATAGAATATGCGATGGAGAACAATATCCAGGTTAAACAATCCCGGTTAAATACCGAGTATAATGCCAACCTCCTCAAACAGTCGAAGCTCGGACAGATTCCCAGCCTGAATGCCCAGGGCAATTACACCTATTCCTGGGGACGGGCGCTGGACCAGACGACCTACAGTTTTACCAACGACCAGAAAATCAACTCTATCAGCCTTAACGCCAGTTCTTCAGTAACCCTTTTCAACGGATTCCAGACCCTGAATACGATCCGGCAGAATGAACTGAACCTTATGGCGGCCTATGAGGATGTGGATAAGATCAGAAACGACATTTCCCTGAACATAGCCGCGGCTTACCTGCAGATCCTTTTCAACCATGAGTTACTCCAGGTTGCCGAAAACCAGCTCGGGATAACCCGTCAGCAGGTCGACCGTACCAATCAGCTGGTGGAAGCCGGCAAGGAAGCCAAAGGGGCCTTGCTTGAGATCCAGGCACAGTATGCCTCCGAAGAGCTTACCAAGGTGAGTGCCGAAAATCAGCTGGCACTGTCTTACCTGAATCTCCAGCAGTTACTCGACCTTCACTATGATCCGGGGTTTAAGATCGCTTTCCCCGATCTTCCGGTCCCGGGCGACAGTCTCCTGATGCTTAACGTGGATGAGGTATACGAACTCGCACAAACGCTTATGCCGCAGATCAAAGGTGCAGAACTGAACCTGCAGAGCGCTGAAAAAGGTTACGACATTGCCCGCGGTTACCGCAGTCCGCGCTTAAGCGCATCGGCCAGTCTTTCATCGGGGTATTCTGATGTACGCCAGCAGGTTACAGGCGAAACGACGAGTCCGCAAATTCCTATTGGCGAGACCGCCGGGGGAGAGCCCGTTTATTCCTATCCTCAGACGGTCCCAGTTTACGGAAGTTATCCCTTTTTCGAACAGCTGAACGATAATATGAGTACCGGGGTAGGCGTATCGCTGGCCATCCCGATATTCAACGGCTGGCAGGCCAATACCGCCATCGCCAACGCAAAGATCAATGTTGAGAACTACAGGCTGGAGCTTCAGAACAAAAAGAATGTGCTTTACAGGGAGATACAGCAGTCGTATGCCGATGCCCTCGCCGCACTGAAGAAATTCACCGCAACTGAACAGGCACTGACAGCCATGGAGGAATCGTTCATGTATATGCAGAAGAAATATGAAGTCGGACTGGTGAATACGGTTGACTACAATACCGCTAAGAACCAGCTGGCCAAAACCCAGTCGGACCTGCTTCAGGCCAAGTTTGACTTTATCTTTAAAACCAAAATACTCAATTTCTATAAAGGAGAACCCCTAACGTTATAATACTGAATCACAATGAAATCCAACAGAATATTACTGTATCTGCTGATCTTTATCCTCCTGCTGGTTGTCCTGCTGGTTGCAGGGAAAAAACAAGGCTGGTTTGGGAATGAAGGAATGTTAAAAGTTGCCGTTGAAAAAGGCTCCTCCCGGGATATCGTGGAGGTGATCACTGCCAACGGAAAGATCCAGCCCGAGACGGAAGTCAAGCTGACTCCCGACGTATCCGGTGAAATTGTTGAACTGGCCGTAAAAGAAGGCGACCATGTTAAGAAAGGCACCTTCCTGCTGAAGATCAAGCCCGAGAATTATATCATGGCGCGTAACAGGGCGGAAGCTACCCTGAACAATGCCCGGGCCCGGCAAAAACAGGCCGAGGCACAGCTGGAACTGACGCGGCTGAACTACGAAAGAAGCAAACAGCTCTTTGAACAGAAAGCAATTGCCGAATCGGAATATGAGCAGGCTACCACCAATTACAATTCCGCTAAAGCAGAAAAGGAAGCCGCTGAATTTTCCGTGCAGAGTGCCCTTGCATCCCTGAAGGAAGCCGAGGAAAACCTGATCAAGACCTCCATCTATGCCCCCATGAGCGGAACGGTTTCCATGCTCAATGTGGAACAGGGTGAAAGGGTTGTGGGAACCGAGCTGATGTCGGGAACCGAAATCCTGCGCATAGCCGACCTCGAAAGAATGGAGGTTGAAGTGGAAGTCAACGAGAACGATATCGTACGGGTAGCTCTCGGCGATACCGCACTCATCGAGGTGGATGCCTATAATGATGCCCGCTTCAAGGGCGTGGTAACGGAAATTCCCGTTTCAGCCAATACCACCGGCCTCACCACCGACCAGGTGACCAACTTCAAGGTAAAGATCCTGCTGCTTTCCTCTTCCTACAAGGATAAGATCACTGCCACCAATCCCTATCCGCTGCGTCCGGGGATGTCGGCAACGGCAGATATTCAGACCAACCTGAAAAGAGGTGTCTTTTCCATTCCCATTCAATGCGTAACCACCCGGGTTGATTCGGTAAATATGGAAAATGCCGATGCCGAAAAGGCTGCCCTTGAACAGACCAGTGTGGTCTTTGTCGTCAGGGAAGGCAAATCGGTCATGGTACCTGTAAAAACCGGTATTCAGGACAACACCTTTATCGAGATCACCGAAGGGCTCACAGCCGATGATGAGGTTGTAAATGCACCGTATTCGGCGATTTCCAAACAGCTGAAGGATCAGATGACCGTGGAGGTCGTTCCTGAGGAAACCCTGTTTAAGGCGGAAAAGAAAAAATAAAGCATTGATCGGATGGACCCGTTAATGATCCACATTGAAACAGCAACTCAGATCTGTTCGGTTGCTCTTTCTGAGGGAGATAAGGTTATCGGGGTAAAGGAAAGTCATGAGGAAAGATCTCATGCCGCTCAGCTTACCCCGTTCATGAAAGAGGTGGTTCTTGAATCCGGGAAAAAATTCAGCGATCTTGCTGCGGTATGCGTAAGTATCGGCCCCGGTTCCTATACCGGATTGCGTATAGGCATCTCGACGGCCAAGGGACTTGCTTTCGGGCTCGATATCCCGGTCATTGCCGTCGACACCCTTGAATCCCTCTCAAGGGTTGCTCTTCCTTCCATCCTTACGGATCAGCCGGACAATCAGCTTCCGCTACTCTTGTGCCCGATGCTCGATGCCCGGCGGATGGAGGTATACACGGCCCTTTACCGTCCCGACCTGAGCCTTTTCAGGGAGGTGGAAGCGCAGATCATTCAGGAAGACAGCTTCGGTGCGCTGCTGGAAGATTACAGGATCGTCTTTTTCGGAAACGGTTCTGATAAATGCCGGGATCTGATACGCCATCCGAATGCCCGGTTCGTTTCAGGGATCAACCCGTCGGCAGCCGGCATGATCCCCCCGGCACTTCAATCCTTTAAGGATAAAAAGTTTGAAGACAGCGCCTATTTTGAACCCCGATACCTGAAGGACTTTTTGGCCACCACCCCCAAAAAAAAGCTCTTCTGAATAAAATAACTGTTTGGTTGATACCAATTTATTTCATTATTTTGCGCCACAATTTTACCAGAACAACAAACTGATTAATATTTGACCGATGGCTACTACAGCAGATTTCAGAAACGGACTTTGCATTGAATTTAACAACGACCTCTTCACGATCGTTCAGTTCCAGCATGTTAAACCGGGTAAAGGTGCAGCATTTGTCAGGACAAAAATGAAAAGCCTGACTACCGGAAAAGTAATTGAGAACACCTTCAACGCCGGGGTAAAGATCAATACTGCCCGTGTTGAACGCAGACCTTATCAGTTCCTGTACAGCGATGAGATGGGCTTTCATTTCATGCATCTCGAAACTTTCGAACAGTTAAGCATGTCGCCCGAAATGGTGGAAAATGCCGATCTGATGAAGGAAGGCCAGTCGGTTGAAATTGTGTATCATGCCGATACCGAATCGCCGCTTTCCTGTGACCTTCCCCCCTTCGTTGAACTGGAGGTAACCTACACCGAGCCCGGTCTAAAGGGAGATACAACCTCCTCAACCGCCCTGAAACCGGCCGAACTGGAAACTGGTGCAAAAATTATGGTTCCCCTTTTCATTGAAATGGGAGAAAAAATTAAAGTGGATACCCGCGACAGATCCTACTCCGAAAGAGTCAAAGGTTAAAGTTTTTTCTTTACCTTTAACCGGATAGATCTTTTACACGTGAATTTACCGGAGAACCGACGTACCGTTACCAAGTTCAAACTTAATGCATTGCTGGATATCACGCTGGCAATCAATGATAATCTTGCAACAGAAGAACTGATACGCCGTTATGAGAAACTGCTGACCGACGATCTGAACATCGGCAAAGTGATCCTCCTGAAATACGGTGAAAACTGGGACTGTCTCCTCAATTCAGGCTTCTCGGATAAATTTTTTAAACAGCTGAATATCAATCAGGACCTGCTGGTGTTTAAAGAGATCACTTTTATTACCTCGGAGCCTGATCGCCTGCCCGAACCCGTTGATTTTGTGATCCCGGTTACACATAAGGATCAGCCGATTGCTTTTGTACTGATCGGCGACATTGAGGAAGAAGGGGAAGGGGTCAGCCCTATCATCAAGCACCTGAGATTTATTCAGACCCTGACCAACATCCTGACGGTAGCCATAGAGAACAAAAGGCTGTTCCAGGAAACTCTCCGGCAGGAAGCCCTGAAAAGGGAGATGGAACTGGCCAGCAAGATGCAGACCATGCTGATCCCCGAAGACTCAAGGCTGCCGTATAATGAGCATATTCATATCAAAGCCTTTTACCATCCCCATTTTGATGTGGGCGGGGATTATTTCGATGTGATCCAGCTAAGCCGGGATGAAGTCGGATTTTGCATTGCCGATGTTTCCGGGAAAGGAATATCGGCGGCCATACTGATGTCGAATTTCCAGGCAAACCTTCGGGCACTGTTCTCCGCAGAGATCCTCCTCCCCGATCTTATTACAAGGCTGAACAACAGGGTGATGGCCAGTGCAAAAGGTGAAAAATTCATTACCCTCTTCCTGGCAAAATATAATTTCCTGACCCGGGAACTGCGCTATGTGAATGCCGGTCACAATCCGCCGCTTTTATATGAAACGGAATCACGTGAACTAAAGCTTCTGAAAAGCGGTACTGTCGGAATGGGCATGCTCGATGATATTCCCTTTGTCAATGAAGAATCACTGGTCATGAAACAGCGCTCCAAACTATTCTGTTATACCGACGGGCTGGTGGAGGTAATCCATGAAGCCAGTGTGGAATTCGGAACAGAAAAACTGGAGATAGAACTCATGAATGACGGGATCATTGAGGACAACATCAGCCGGATCATATCCAAACAGCACATCCTGGAGGGCAGCGCGGCGATTTTTGACGACATCACCATTCTGGGCATAGAATTCCCCGGTCGGGAATCCTAAGCTGTTTCTGAGGCTTTTTCGCCGTCAGGAAGAGCCTCTTCCTGTTCCCTGTGATAAACATCCATCGCCACGAGCATGGCCGTAAATCCCCAGAATAAAGCGGAGGCCTTATCGGTGTCGAGAAAATTGTTCAGGATCCCGTGCACGTAATAGGTTACCAGGCCGACGAGTACAGCGAGGGAAAAGATTCTGACCGAGCGGGATTTTGCGGTAAAGCGAACCCTGATCCCCGCCACAACCGTTGTAACCACAATGAAAATAATCGCAAGTATTCCCGGAACCCCCATTTCCGCGAGAGGTCCGAGATACTCACTGTGCGCGGTTCCCAGTGTTCCGAAATCGGTACTGATGGCCGTGCGTTCGTACGACCGCTGGAAGCGCCCGTATTCAAACTGGTAGGTACCGGGGCCGAAGCCGAAGACCGGACGTTCCTTCCACATCCTTAGAGCACAGCTCCAGCGATTGATACGTTCCAGGTTGGATTCATCGGTCGACACGTTCGTCATGGACTGCACATGCTCGGCAATGTCACCGGATGACCGTTGCCTGTTCTGCTCCAGGTCCATTATCACCTGAGAACGGTACATAAAAAACAGGCCGAGAAGGACCAGACCGGAGATCGCAAGAAATTCAAAACGGATCTTCAGCCAGATAATAAGCCAGACGGCGACAGCCACAATTATGCTCAGCCATGCAGCACGGGTATAGGAGAATATGGTCGCCATAACGAAAAAGGCGATGAGGAGGATCATCAGGAAACGATTGTTGAAATCGCTTTTCCGGATCAGCAGGAAAAGACCTGTAAGCACCGGGATAAGGAAAGCTAGGGTGGCGCCATAGGAAGTATGGTCCTTGTAAAAAGGCTGCATCACGCTGTGTGCCATCATCTGGCTGTTCAGACCGTAGCCGGCATGCCTGATCAGTGCATAAACGATCACGATGGAAAAAGAAATGACATACAGCCAGATATAGGTGCGCATCTTTTTCGCCTCTTTAAACATCTGGGCCGGCAGGAGATAAAACCCTACAATAAACCAGAATTTAGAAAGAAAGTATTTGAACGAAACTACAGGGTCACTGCTCGTAATGGACGTAACCAGGATCCAGGCCAGGTAAAAATATACGGCAAGCGTCACGGGATGACGGAGAAGCTTCAGATCAATAAAATTGCCCTTCAGAAAGCGCAGGATGAAAATAAGCAGGATAAGGGCCAGAACCGGTTCCGTCGGAAGGTTCATGTCGATCGGCAGACCCTGTACAATCCGGCTGAGCGGGATGGAGAGCGGCACCAGCAGCACCACGCCCAAAACCAGCCGGTCAAGCGAAAAAAAGGCAAGTATCAGGACCAGGGCAAAGACCGGCAACAGGGGGAGATAAAACACCTCGAGCGCCAGCAGAATGGCATTCAGTGCCACAAAGGCAAGGGCTGCAAGCCAGATCCATCCCTTTTCTTCCCTGAGCCTGGAAAGCAATTGCATCACTCCTCCTCTTTTATCGCAAGGCGTTCTTTAAGACTGTCGGATATGATCAGCAGGATGAGGGTGAGCAGAAAGGCTCCGGCAGTCGACATCATTACGATGATGGACTTCTTCGGATAAGCCTTTTTCTCTGAAGGATAGGCCTGATCCACAATAAATTTGTAGGAAAGGTTCTGCTCGGATTCTACTCTGGCTTCCTGGTAGCGCTGCCGCAGGTCGGTCAGACGCTCGGTCTCAAACTCCAGCCGGTCGGCCAGGGCCATGTAGGTACCTCCATACTGCGACAGGACCTTCACTGTCCGGGCCAGTACATCCGAAGAAGAGCCCATGTTCCCCGAGTCAAAGTTCTTTGCGAGCTTATTTCCCAGCATCTGAACGGTATCCTGGATCTTATGCAGATTCTGTTCCGCATCCAGGTATTCCTTTTCCACCAGTTCGAAGGCTGCTACAGAACGGGAACGCTTCATTTCATTGTACACCGTATCGACAAGAGCGGCAATGTCATTGGCAATATCTGCAGCATACTGCGGATCCTTATCCATGACCTCGATTTCCACCGACATGTACTCGGTGCGCCTTGCACTGATATTCGACCGGTATTCCGCACTGAGCTGGGTATAGGGAAAGCGCGACTGCGGATCAATTTCATAGTGCTCCATCAGTTTGTACTTCTCAATAATCCGGCTCCGGATCCTCTCCGAACCCAGGATTTGCAACAGCTGTTCCGCCTGCTGCTCCTCCCCAAAGCCATACACACTTTGACGGCCCTGGTAATTCGCCGACAGCAGCGACTTGGATACGCTGGCATCGGTAACCGGGAACATAATCACGGAGGATTTGAACTTCGGCGTGATCTGAAATGAAATAATGATGGAAGTAACAGCTGCCAAAACGCTTACAATGATCAGAATAAACTTTTTATTCCACATGTAGATCAGCAGATCTGCCGAGCTGAAATTGTAGCTTTCTTTTACTTTCTTGCCCATTTGTTTACTTTTTATTCTGTTACCCTGATGAGGAAATAGTTCTTTTTACCTTTCTGTATAAGGATGTACTTTCCGCTGATCAGGTCATCGGAGGTAACCACCCTTTCCGGGTCTGTGATTTTTTCTTTATTCATGCTTACCCCGCCTGCGATGATCAGTCTTCTCAGCTCTCCCTTCGATGAAAAGACCCGGGTCTCCTCCGCAAGCAGCGACAGGATATTCATCCGGAAATCCGAACCCGAGATCTCAAAGGTGGGGACGCCCTCAAAAACCGAAAGGAACAACTCTTCGGACAGGCGTTTCAGGGTTTCGGTGGTACCCTGACCAAAAAGGATCTCCGAGGCTTCAACGGCCTGTTCCAGATCTTTTTCCGAATGCACCATGACGGTCAGTTCCCTGGCCAGTCTCTTCTGAAGCACCCTGAGGTGGGGTGCCTCTGCATGTTCCTTTTCCAGTCCGGCAATGTCGCCGGAAGAAAGCATTGTAAAAATACGGATATATTTTGCGGCATCCTCATCGGACACATTCAGCCAGAACTGATAAAATTTATAGGGAGAGGTTCTTGCCGGGTCCAGCCACACATTTCCCTCTTCCGTTTTTCCGAATTTTCCGCCATCCGCCTTGGTAATCAGGGGGCAGGTCAGGGCAAAGGCTTCGCTTCCCCCGATCCTGCGGATCAATTCAGTACCGGTTGTGATATTTCCCCACTGATCGGAACCTCCCATCTGCAATTTGCAGCCGTAGCGCCGGTAAAGCTCCAGAAAATCGTAGCCCTGAACCAGCTGGTAAGTAAATTCCGTAAACGACATCCCGGCGCCTTCACCCGACAGGCGCTTCTTCACCGAGTCTTTCGCCATCATGTAATTAACGGTGATGTGTTTGCCGATATCCCGGATAAAGCCCAGAAAGCTGTAGTCCTTCATCCAGTCGTAATTGTTTACCATTTCGGCCCTGTTGGGGATATCGCTGTCAAAATCCAGGAAGCGGCTGATCTGTTTACGAAGGCATTCCTGGTTGTGACGAAGTGTTGCTTCATCGAGCAGATTTCGTTCCTGTGATCTGCCGCTTGGATCCCCGATCATTCCTGTAGCCCCGCCGACCAGTGCGATCGGCCGGTGTCCGGCATTCTGCAGATGTTTCAGCATCATAACACTCACCAGGTGACCAATATGAAGGGAATCGGCTGTCGGATCAATCCCAACGTATGCCGAAACCATTTCTTTTTCCATTAATTCTTCAGTTCCAGGCATGATATCATAGATCATGCCCCTCCATTTTAATTCTTCAACAAAATTCATAATGCCAAAACAAAATATTTTAAGTTCATACTTCATCCCCGCTTTCAGCCGGTTCAGGATCCGCTTTACCGGGTAGAAATTTCCTGAACTCGTCGCGCTTCAGATAGGGAAATACTGCCGGCGCAAAAGCAGTCAGGGGCCGGAAAAGCAGCGATCCCTCCATTTTTTCTTCGGAGATAAACTGCCTTTGTTGATTGACTGCATTTATAGGCTGCAGGATAATACTTACCACAAAAGCCGTAACGAGCACCCCAAAAACCATTCCCGCGAGCCGGTTAATAAAAGAAAGAGCGATGGCCTTCAGCAGTTTATCAACCAGAAACCCGATGAGATGCACGACCAGTACAATGGCAACAAAGGTAGTGGCAAAAGCAATCAGGTTCAGGTACTGGGGTTGTATTTCAAACAGCCTGCTCAGTAACTGGCCTGCCGCATCGCGAAAACGCATGGCGCCCAGGATGCCCAGGATCAGGGCAAGCAGACTGGCCAGCATATAGACCAGACCTTTTGTAAAACCCCGGTAAAGGGCAAACAATAAAGGAATGACAAGGATCAGATCAAGTACATTCATCAGCAGCAGTTGAAACAGCACAAAATAAGTTATTTATTTTCATTTTTTCTCTCCCGACCGATGAAAACCCGCCTTGCCTGTCATTTCCCCGGTGCATGCTGACCCTGACCGGAGAATACTTTATTGTGGCCAACCTGCAGGGCAGGAGCCTCCGTGTAAGCGTTACCGGTTGAAAGCCCCTTCGTTCATCCGGAAAGACGACAAAGCAATCGCTATGAAATACCTGGCGGCGCGCCCTGACGCCATCGTCTTTTTGGAGTCAAAAAAAATGCTGTCCTTTTGAGACAGCTCTATGAATGAATCCTGAGGGCACTCGTCAGTAATACCATGCCTGGTAATTCCTTCGCCCGAACACGAGTCGAAGGGAAAGCGCCACGTTAAAGGTCACATCGGAATTCGGTGCATTACAGAAGTTCCACTCCGGTCTCCAGTCAAGTCCGGCCTGGATGGGTCCGAATAAAAGGTAGGCACCCAGATCGGCGGCAAGGCTGGAAAAAACCTCATCATAATAATCATTATAGCCGATACCTGCGCCGAGTCCGCCATAAAAAGCAAAATCTTCCCCGGCAATAAAATTGACCAGTTTGAGTCCTGTGAATTTCCATGAAGAATTGGCAAAGCCGAGGTCAAATTCCTTTTTCCCCAGCTTCTGGTAGGAAAACTCGAGCCCTCCGTAGGCGTTTCCGTCAATGCCGAACAGCCCCCGGCCGCCGATCCCTACCTGGGCTTCCATGGGCAAAAATATCATCGTTGCAAGCAGAATAATTATAATCCGTTTCATTACACTATAGTTTTTCGTTTGGCAGGACAAAATCCAATTTTCATGCCAAAAAATCACAGTTCTTTCAACAACCAGATATCGCAGGAAAAATGTCCGGTGTCACCCATTCTTTTATTGACCTGCCTGAATCCCGCCTTATCGTACATGATCCGGGCCGTGTCCATACCGGGAAGGGTTTCGAGATAACAGGCCGAGAAACCGTTTTCCTTTGCAAAAGACAGGCAGGCTTCCAGCAGCTGTTTTCCATAACCCTGGCCACGGCAGTCCTTCAGCAGATACATTTTCTGAAGCTCGCATACATCCTCCGGGCCGCCTTCAAGAGGAAGGACGCCGCACCCGCCGCAGATCCTGCCGTCGGCTTCCACGACAAAATAAACTCCTTTTTCCCGGTCATAGGTCTCATACATGTGATCAAGAGACGGATCCTGCAGAGCAGTTCCTTCGGCAGGAGCAGCAAACTCCCCGAGTACCGACCTGATCAGCAGCGAGAGGGCAGGATTATCCTTAAGTTCGATTTTTCTGATCATGGCAATTCTTTGCCCAAATATAACATTCCTTACTGCTTCATAAAAAACATGATCCTTTGTAAACTGAAAACTTTATTTTTACTTCCCTGTTTACCATGAAATGAAACCGGGACCCACACATGGAGTAAAGGAACACGTAGCTGTTCTTTCCGACGGATGGCTCAAGGCAGCCGTTGTCGGGAGCCTGTGGGCTTCCGTTGAAATTGTTGTAGGCAGCTTTCTGCATAATATAAGGATGCCCCTGTCGGGTACCATCATGTCATTTATCAGTGTTATGCTGCTGGTCGCTTTCTCTCAGGTTTGGAAAGAACGCTGGGTACTTCTTCGCGCCGGTATCATCTGTGCCCTGATGAAATCGGTATCTCCGAGTGCCATCATCATTGGCCCGATGATCGGAATCACCATGGAAGCCCTGCTCATTGAACTGTCGCTGCTGCTGTTGGGAAGGAACCTTCCGGGCTACCTTATCGGCGGAGCGCTGGCTGTTTCCGGTGTACTGATTCAAAAAGTGATTGCCCTGCTTATTGCCTTCGGTCTGAATTTTGCTGTCATTTTTCATAACCTGGTGGAATATGCCTCCCGTCAGTTCTCGTTTACAGGTCTGCGCCCGGTTCACGCTCTTTTGCTTCTTATGGCGGCATACCTCGTTAGTGGAATATGGGCGGCAAGCACCGGATACATTCTGGGGCAGAGGGCACAGAAAAATAATAGCGACAGTGCTTTTGCCCTTTTGCACAGCCCTTCAAGACGCCATCCCCTCTTTGAACAAAGCAGCACGGACACCTACAACCCCCTGCTTCTTATCGCCCATCTGCTCTCTCTGATCATTTCACTGTTTTTGATCAACCGGCAAAACTCCCTGTACCTCCTGGTCCCGGCCGTGTATATTATTCTCACCCTGATCCGTTACAGGGTGATAATCAGGCGTTTGATCCGGCCTTTTTTCTGGCTCCAGCTGATCCTTATCACCCTGCTGGCCTCGTTATTCCTCAACGGCATCAAAGAGGGTGCGGTGTTTACGCGAGAAGGCATTATTGCCGGTTTACTGATGAATCTCAGGGCGATAGTGATCTTTACCGCTTTTTCGGCCATCAGCATTGAACTGAGAAATCCGTTTATCAGAAAGGTCCTTTACGGCAGAGGTTTCGGGAAGATTTATGCGGCAGCCGGACTGGCTTTCGGTGCTTTGCCCGGCATACTCAGTGCGGCGCCAAGAGGACGTGAACTGATCCGCCGTCCCGGTGCCGTGATCACCGGAATGCTGATAGCGGGGAATGAATTATTTAATAAATTCAGGGAGGAATCCGATGAATTGGCCCCGATGATTATCCTTTCCGGGGGCATTATGCAGGGAAAATCGACCTTTGCCCGAGAACTTATTTCGCTGATCCGAAAGGAGGGAATCTCAGCGGGCGGGTTTATCTCGGATGGTTTGCAGGTTGGCGACAACCGGACCGGTTTTGACCTGTACAACATCGAAAGCAGAGAAAGAACACTTCTGGCCAGAATCCCCCCTATGCCTGAAAACTGGATCCGCTTTGGCCGTTTTGCATTTAACCCGGAAGCCTTCGATCGGGCAAACAGCGAAATAACCGCTATGCTGGAGAAAAAAACCGAACTGATCCTCCTTGATGAAATCGGTCCGCTTGAGCTTAAAAATGAGGGACTTACCCCTGGCCTGGAAGCCTTGTTAAACGAGGGGAGGACCGTGGGACTTCTGGTGGTCAGGGAAGCGCTTGCTGATAAGGTGATTAAAAAATGGAACCTCAGGAACGTAACCATGATAAATATTCGTGAGACGAATCCTGAACAGGCTGCCGGTATTATCCTGGAAAAGGTTCTGAACCAGAAACTCAAGTGAATCCGGTGGTTTTCTCCCCCCTTACAGCCGGATCCCTATGACCAGTACGTCATCGATCTGTTCGATCTCTCCTTTCCATTCATCAAAAGCCTTTTCAACGAGAGCCCTCTGTTCAGACATGGGTAAGTCCTTCAGAGAGTAAAGCAGGTCTCTGAATCGCTTGTATTTGAACTTCTTCTCCTTTTGACCGCCAAACTGATCTGCAAAACCGTCACTGAACAGATAGATCAGATCGCCCTTCCCCAACTCGAACCGATGCTCGCTGAAGGGAAGCATACGGTCGGAAATGGCAACGGGAAACGAATCACCTTTGATCTCCAGCAACTGGTCCTGTCTTACGAGGTATAGCGGATTCTTTGCTCCGGCAAAATGCACCGCTTTCACATCAAGGGAGATGGAAACCACCACAATGTCCATACCGTCCTTCATAACCGTATCCTTGCCTGATTGTCTGAGAGCTTTGATCATCCGTTCACGCAGGCGATCAAGGATTTTTCCCGGTGACGTGATCCCTTCAATCTGTACAATATCTTCCAGAAAAGTAATACCCAGCATGCTGAGAAGCGACCCGGGAACCCCGTGCCCGGTGCAATCGGCGGCCACCATGATAACCTGCTCTCCCTTTTTGCTGGCCCAGTAAAAATCACCGCTGACAATATCCCTGGGGCGGTAAAGAATGAAATTATCCGGCACAAGCGAAGTAACAAGCTCTTTCCCTGGGATAAGAGCCGTCTGAATCCTGGAGGCATAGTTTATACTGTCGGTCAGATCTTTTTTCTGGGCAGAAATGAGATCGCGCTGGCATGCGATCTCTTCTTTTTGCTTTTCAATTTCAGCCGTCCTTTCCTTTACCGCCGCTTCCAGCCTCCGCTTGTCCTCCTTCAGTTTTTTCTCACGAAAACGAATGATCAGTGTGACAAAGAGGGTTGTAAATACGACATAAAGCACAATGGCAAGCTTTGTTTCCCACCATGGGGGAAGGACTTTCAGCCTGATTTTTGAAGGCATACCCCAGATTCCATCTTTATTCTGGGTGACAAACTCAAAGGTATAACTGCCGGCAGGCAGAGAGGTGTAATTCACCTCGCCCGATCTTCCCGCGATCATCCAATCGGGATCAAAACCGGTCATCCTGTACATAAAAGAAGCCGACGCCGCGATGCCGGGATCACCGGTAGCGAGTCTGAAGGTAATTCGTTCGGCTCCGGCTTTAAAGATAAGGACTGAATCGGTATTGCTCAGTTCTTCACGGCATACCGGCTCCCGGTTGACGGCCAGGCGGGTCAGAACAGCCGGTGTGACCGGATTATCTAAGAAACTCCGTTCGTCGAATCTTACAATTTCCTGCCCGTTGGTGGCAATAATATGCGAACCCGTTCTTGCGGCAAGCACATCCAGCCGGTTTGCTCCTGCTTTGACCGGAAAGGAGATCAGGGTGCCTTCCTTCTTATTCACCAGCTGAACCGTCCGGGTATTCAGTCGCCATAGAAAATCGCCTGTTCCATCGATCAGTGCATAGACATCCATCAGTTTGTCCCGATAAACTTCAGCGATCTTCTCCGTTTCCGGATCGAAAACCAGCAGATTCCTGCTTGTATTGATCCATAAGCGGCCGGCCGACCAGAGCAATTCCTGCATCAACGCGGGCTTACCGTCATCCTGAGACGGAAGGTTAAATTTCTTTTCCACTTTATCATTCTGCATGGCATACAGGGTATCTCCCGCACTGAACCAGATCCTTCCTTCAGGACCAGTAACCAGGTTCCCCCGGAAATACTCCGAAATACCATATCTGCCAGATAGTGGATAAACAGTTAATATTCTGCCATCTGTCAGTCGGATATGAATAAGCGCATTGATCGTCCGGATATAAAGGGCATCCCCGGTTCTGACAGCGGATAACACCTCGTTATCAAAATTGTATCGAAAAAGGTCCTTCCCTGAATAGCTTTCCGCAAAAGACCCGTTTTCCCAAACGATCCGGTCAAAACGATCAATCATCAACACCCTTTTATTGGTAAAAAGGATGAGAGAATCCGGATGGAGGGGCAATATCCTGACCAGGTCCTCGGCCGGACCTGCGGTAAAAATATCAACAAAGTAGGAGTCGTCGGGATTGCAGTAATACAGTGTTTTCCAGCCAGCGATATAAAGTTGTCCGGCTCCTCCGGAAGCGAGGTCCCTGATAACCGGAGGCTCCTTAAACCAAAACACGGTATCTTCAGTTCCGAAATTGGCCATATATACCGGAGCACCCCTGAATTGTGAAGCCCTGTAGGGGAATCCTTCGGGAAAGGTAGTCGTCATGGACTCCCCGGTAAAGGGATCAAAATAGCTGATTTTTCGTTGCGCTCCGGCGAACCATACGGCGCCGTGTTTGTCGATCAGGCCTTTTCTGCTGAAATTCCAGGGATAGAGATATTCCGGGACCTGCAGGGGATAATGGTAGAACCTCCGTATGGTCATCCGGTAAAGCGCCGATCCGTTCGAACACCAGATGTTCCCGTAGCGGTCGCATAATACCTGCTTCATCTCCGGTAGTCTCGAATCGAGGAGTTCGGGTTCAAAACCCTCCTCCGGATTGATCCTGTACAAACCCGAACCGGAACTGATCAGAAAGGTCCCCGGATTCCGGCCGGGAAAAATATTTCTCCAGTTAACAGAACCTCCCGGGAAGATTTGTTCCGCCTGTCCGTTTCTCGTGTTAAAAAGACTCAGGACCGGGGCCGACCCGGGCAGCGACGGACTCAGAAACAGAAAAGACTCCGGCGATAGTTCCACAAAGCCGGAACTGTAATCCCTGAGTGCATCCGTAAGCGGATAGGGAACGACTTCCTCATTCAGCAGATCAAAAACCAGCAGAGAGGATCCTGCAATGGTTACAAATGAACTGTCGCTTGAACGGTACCGATCAGGATCCGGATCCTTCAGAGCAAAAGGGGGAACTTCTCTTAGCTCCCTTTGATCCAGAACCCAGCTCCGCTCGCCTAAAAACCATTTCCGGTCATGCCGATCGATCAGTAATTTAAAAAACGACTGACCCTCCAGACCGTTTACCTGCTGCAGGGTCCCGTTCTCAGCAAAGCATACGGCAGAGCCATCCGTACGAAGGGCATAGAACAGCCCTGTCCGGTCTCTTAAAAACTGCTGCAGGTACCTTGCTTCCTTTAGCTCATCTCCATCCCTGTACTGCAGGGCTTCGAAGCCATTGCCCGTGTACCGGAACAATCCACCTTCAGGATCATTCAGGTAAAGCAGGCCGTCCGGGTCGGTTTTGAGTTCCGATATATCATTGATACCGAAACCGGCCAGTACAACAGAGTCTGTCACATAGTCCTGGGTATAGGCGAACTGCAGGAGAAAACAGTTTAAAAGGATTACGGAGATCCCTCTTAAAAGCGTTTTCATCGTAAGGGGTGCTAGATAAAAAGTTGGTTTAATACCTGACAATCAATAAAAACAGCTCCAATTTATAAAAAAAAGAAAGGGGCTCTCCGCCGCGGAGTGAGAGTTTTGAACAAATGCAGCATTTTCGTAGAGGAAACCGACGGTTTATTCCTAAGCAGCTTACATCCTGCAGGGATTAACCGTTATTAAGTATAATTTCTGATGCTAATGAGTCAGATAAGCCTCCTTAAATTCCTCTTCATTTCCGTATTCAACGAACTCCGCATGATGGGGCGGAGCAACATAGCCCTCCTGCTGCCGGTGTTGAATACCGCACCAATACCTTTCGGTCTCTCCAACTATCTTCACGATATACTGCAGAACACCATTGGCATAGCCACAGTAAACACAATTGATCTTTTGACTGAAAGTAAGGTAGCTGAGTTTATGGCGATCGATCACGATATAATCCTTCCTTTTGACATACGGTAGTCCATAAACCGGAAAAGCAACCCTGTGGTATATCTCCACCCAGAAATCCAGCAGGGCAATAAAAATCACAGCGGGATAAATTACCGGCCATACCGGCAAATTATGGAGAAATCTGTGCTTGAATCTCAGGTATTTCATGATTAAAAATTTGGAATAAAAAAAATAGAAAAAAATTCTGATCCGGACAATACTCCCCCGAAACAACTTTCCGGTCTCATATCCCCGGAGATAAGCTATGGGCTGTAAAAAGAGCAATCCCTTCTCTTCCGGTCGGGCTGGAAATGTTTTTTTATTTTATTATATTATTTATTTGTTTTATTGAACATTACATATATTTAAATTAACTAAATATTTAATTAAAACGGATACCAGGATGCCTGCCGGGAAGGTCGGCTTATTAGATTCCACGACCTGGAATACAGGTCCCGAATATCGGGGCGGAAGGCTGGAAACATGTAACATAAGCATCTTCATGAGATTCATGCAAATAAATAATATGTATATTGCCCCCGGAAACAAACTAACCTGAATACCTGGAGATGCTGCGGAAAAGATTCCACCAGTTTTTTTCAGTTCCTGTTTTTGCACTGCTGTACATCTATACGGCCATAGCTGTGCTCCATGTACTTCTATTCTCTTTCCTGCGGTGGAAAAAAGCCAGCTACCTGGTCATGGGGCTCTGGGCCAAAGCAACATTTCCGATCATGGGAAAAAAACTGCATATCTCCGGAAGGGAAAATATGCATCCAGGACAGCAATATATTCTTCTGGCCAACCATGCCAGTCTGTTCGACATTATGGCCATTATGGCCTTTTATCCCGGTGTCAGCTGGTTCGGTAAGGAGAAGCTTCTAAAGATCCCGCTTTTCGGACGAATGCTGTTGATGATCGATTACATCCCGATGAGCATGGCCAACATCCGCAACACCAAAACCATGGTGGAGAAGCTTGTTGAAAAATCAAAGGGTAAAACCGTAGCGATTTTTCCGGAGGGAACGCGCACTGCCGACGGAAATATCAATTCCTTTTACCGGGGATTCATATACCTGTTAAGGGCAACGGGCAAAGACATTCTACCTGTCACGCTGAACGGCTTTTTCCATCTCAAACCCAAGAACAGGTTTTTCATAGATTTTAAATCCAGGTTGGAAGTGATCATTCATCCGCCGATACCGGGAGAAAAATTACTTCAGCTCGACGACAGGTCGATAATAGAAACCGTTAAAGCCGTGATCGAATCGGCGTCAAATAAAACCTGACATTAAGTCTCCTGAAATGAAAGAAGAAAATGCAAACAAATGGGTATTCATTACCAATCCGATAGCCGGAAACGGTTTTGGAAGCAAAATCATCCCGGTACTAGAGGAAAAAATCCGGCATTACAGCATCCCCGGTGAGATTGAAGTCACCGCCTACCATGGTCATGCCACAGAACTGGCAAAAACCTATGCTGATAAAGGCTATGGCTATATTATTGCTGTAGGGGGAGACGGAACCATGAACGAAGTGGCAAAAGTGCTGCTCGACAGGGAGGACATTGTAACGGGGATCATTCCCGCAGGTACAGGCAATGATTTCATTCAGATCCTTGGTTTCCCTGATCGCTTTGAAGACAAACACTGGGAAATATTTTTCAAAAGGAATGTGATCCGGATGGACTACGGCACCTGCAACGGGATTCCCTTTCTGAACGGAATGGGACTGGGATTTGATGCCGAAGTTGCCGCAAAGAATTATGTGGCACCGGGAGGTGAGACAAAGATGGGGGGTAAAGGCAAATATCTCCGGGCCATACTGGGAACCCTTTTCTTCTTCAGGGAGTATAAGGTCAGCTTCAGGACCGGGGATCAGGAGCAGGAATCGGACTGTTTCATCAACACGATATCCAATGGACGACGCTATGCCGGAGGCTTTTTCCTCACCCCGCATGCTATCGCCAACGATGGTTTACTCGATGTCTGTATGATTCGCCGGCTGGGCCTGCTGAAAAGACTGGATATTCTGATGAAAGTCCCCAAGGGAACCCATACCGGCGATAAAAAGGTTTACTACTATAAAACCCCGAAAGTAGAGGTGGACTTCAAACAAGAAGTGCCCTTTCATGTGGACGGAGAAGTGTTTTATGCGTCAAATTTTGTGGTGGAGATCTTTCCGGGCCGACTGCCGATTCTCTATAACCCTGAGGGTCCTCACTACTTTAATATCTGATTTCAGCCGGTGAAAGCTTACACCTATTTAGCCGCCTTTGATCTGGACAAAACCATTCTGTCGGTCAACAGCAGCAGGCTGATCGTTCAGAAAGCCAGAAAAGCGGGCATCATGAGAACAAAGGATTACCTGCATGCCCTTTACTTTTCAATTATCTACAAGCTCCGCCTGGGCGATCCGAACCGGCTGGTCACAGCCATGGCGCTGTGGCTGAAAGGGCTGGATGCCGACAGGGTCGAGGCTCTGGTAAATAATGACATCGTGCCGGATCTGGCCGCCTATTTCAGGCCTGAGATCCTTCACGAACTTGATTTTCACCGAAAAAACGGCGCCAGAATCTTACTCCTCTCGTCTGCCATAAGTTATGTCTGCCAGCGCGTTGCTGACGTACTTGAAATGGACGATGTGGTCAGTTCGGAGATGGAGGTGATTGACGGTCAGTTTACCGGCCGGCCAAACGGGAAACTGGTATTCGGAAAGGAAAAAATGGTGCGCATGAAAGAATATTGCACAGCGCACCGCTATTCCCTCACTGAAGCCTGGTATTACGGGGATGCGCTCAGCGACAGATATATCCTTTCAGGTGTAGGTCGTGCAGTATGTGTATCCCCTGAGAAAAGACTTAAAAAACTCGCAGAACAAAGCGGCTGGCAAATCCTGACTGCTAAATGAAAAAACCCCTCTTTCAAGGGGTCCTTTGTAGCTCCACCAGGAATCGAACCTGAATTTACGGTTTAGGAAACCGCCGTTCTATCCATTGAACTATGGAGCCAGATCTTCTGTTTTCCGGCATCTTCCGCTGAAAACCGGCGTACAAAGATAGCTAAATTGTCATTTCTGACAAAAAGGATTTCCGGATTCCGAAAATTTTCTGCGACCGGAAAACGTATTCATCTTTAACTGAATAGTTCAATAATCTCTTCTTTTGAAATATTTTTCAGCGGATTATGTGATGAGATAAAATTTTCTGCCAGGGCTGATTTCCTTTCCTGCAGAAGCTGTATTTTCTCCTCAATAGTATCGGAAGAGATAAACCGGTATACAAAGACGTTTTTATCCTGGCCGATGCGGTGAGCCCGGCTGAGCGCCTGGATTTCTGCTGCCGGATTCCACCAGGGGTCAAGGATGAACACATAATCGGCTGCGGTCAGGTTCAGGCCGACGCCCCCTGCTTTTAGAGAGATAAGGAAAACCCTGCATTTGTCATCCTGCTGGAACTGGTTGACCACCTCTTCCCTGTTGGTCGTTGAACCGGTCAGCATGGCATAGGAGCTGTTCCTTTCCTCGAGAACTTCCCGGAACAGTTCAAGATGCATGACAAAAGCCGAAAAAACAAGCACCTTGTGTCCTTCTGCCAGAACACTCTCTATATTCCGGAACACTTCGTTGAACTTTCCCGAATCCGCGGGATAGTCGTCATTAACCAGCCGGGGATGGTTGGAAAGCTGCCGGAGGCGGGTGAGGGCCTGAAGGACCATGAGGGCACCCTGATCGCCTTCCACCTGATCCAGGTTTTCAAGAATGGAATTCCGGATGCTCGAGCGCTCCTCTTCATAGAGCCTTTTCTGATCCTCCGTCATACTGCAATAAATAACCTGGTCGAGCACCGGCGGCAGTTCCGGTGCCACTTCCTCTTTGGTTCTCCGGAGGATAAAAGGACTGATCAGTTCCCGGAGTCTTTCTTCGCGGGCCTTATCGTTTTTGCGTTCTATAGGAACCACAAACTGGCGTTTGAAATAGCTGAGGCTCCCCAGGAGGCCTTCATTGATAAAATTCATTTGCGACCAGAGATCAGTAAGAGAATTTTCTATCGGAGTACCGGTGAGTACCAGCCGGTGTGACGCTACAAGCATATCCACGGCCCGGTAAAGTTTAGATGCCGGATTCTTGATCGTCTGGCTTTCATCCAGGATTATGTAATTAAAATAATACTCCGATAGAAACTCAATATCCTGTCTGACTGTATGATAAGTGGAAATAACCAGGTCGTAACCGGAAAAAATACCGGTGCTGCGCATCCGGTTCATGCCGGCATGCAGATAGATCTTCAGGGAAGGCGCATATTTCAGGAGCTCATTTTTCCAGTTATGCATGAGGGAAGCCGGTACCACGACAAGGGAAGCCGGACCTGTACTTTCTTTCTCCCCGAAAAGGGAGAGTTGTGCGTTCCCGGGAGACGCGGAAGACGGATCCCGGACAAGATCCTCCCTGCTTTTTAATAATACGGCAATGGCCTGAAGGGTTTTTCCGAGGCCCATATCATCGGCCAGGCAGCCCCCGAATCCGTTTTTATGCAGATACCACAACCAGGAATAGCCTTCAAGCTGATATCTTCGAAGCTCTGCCCTTAGACCTGCGGGCTGATGAACCTCAGGCAAAGCGCTTTTCAGGTTAAGCTTTTCCAGCGATTCAGGTATGACACCAGGAGCGGTATCCATCATTCGCTCAATAACCGTAAAGTGTTGCCGCTGGATATAAAAACGTTCCCCTTCTTTTCTGCCAAATTCAAAGACCTCCCTGTACCGGGCAAACCATTCGGCAGGTAATATGGCAATCGTGCCATCGGGAAGGGGGTATTCCCTTTCCCCGTTCAGAATATTTTTACGAAGCCGGATAAACGGGAAACTGAAATCCCCAAAGACGACTTCCCCGAACAGATCAAACCAGTCATTCGTCTCCTCCACCGAAACTGAGATCTCTATCTTCCCTGTAAAATAGGACTTTCCGAGGCGCTGAACGACCGTTATGTCGTAATCCTGAAGCGTTTCGGAAATTTCATTAAGAAAATTAATGTTTTCATATACTGAATCTTCGATAGACTCATTTAAAGTTTTCTTTAAAATAAAATTGTTTTTATCCTTCTGCTTAAGTCCGACCTCGGTCAGGGTTTCCTCGAGGGCTTCCTCCCATGAAGCGTCGCGGGAAAAACACTGAAAGAGGTATTCGTCATTTTTATCGGAAAAGTCGACAAAACGTTGTTGCCTGGAGGAAGGAAAGAATTCGTATTTTCCGTATTTCAGCCGGATAACCCAGACCGGATAACCCTCCAGACCCTTCTCAAGGCTTAGCATGGCCCGTTTTTCCGGCATGATTTCCTGAACCCTGAAGCCCTCGGGTACGACACTGAAATCGCGGAGAACATTTCTGACAAAGGTGGAAAAGTATTTCTTTTCGGATGATTTGGGGATTAGCACATGTTCCCGTGAGAAAAACGGGCGGATCTTGGTAGATTCGATCTCGTCCACAAAATAGAGATCATTACCGATCATAATGACTGCAGGAAAATTACAGATCACCTCGGCAGGCCTTTGATAGATTTCCAGCGGAGAATCCTGATGGTGGAGGGTGAGCCGGTATCTTGACTCTGCTTCAGTCCGCGTAAAATGAAAAACCGGGGTGGCAGGTAGCCGGTGAATGGTCAGAAAATCATCGCTGAATATATTCCGGTTTCCCTTTTCTTTCTGGAAGAGTAGTATCCGGTTTTCTGCTGCGATCTGCAGAACTTTATAAATGATTTTTTCGATATAAGGCCGGATATTTTCCGCAATAAATTCCCGGGTTACCGTATCCTGGAATTCCTTGACACTTTTCTTTTTGGAAAACATCCGGTGCAGCTTCTGATCGCTGAACTCGTCCAACAGTCGGACAATCTCTGTCTGCATAGGAGAAAGGCGTCTGTAGCTTTCGGAAATTTCGCTTTTAACAACCGTCTCCCTGGGTTGGTAGAACTCCTGGTCGGGATGTTTAACCAGCAGGTGGGCATAGGGGATGTTACCCCAGAGCCTGTGCGGCAGGAAGCCAAGCGCAAAAAGGGTTTCTCTCATTTAATTATACCCTGCCTTAAATATTTTAATCACTTCCCCGGGCGGCAAGGGCTTCCCCTCATTTTCCACCATATTTTCGATCAGCTGTTCCACCGACCAGTTATTCAGACCCATCCGCAGGCCCACATCCCGGCAAAAGTCTCTTTCTGCCTGCGTAAAACGCTGATCGATTCCCATCATTAGCAAGAGGCTCTGAAAATGGAAAATCCTGCGGAATTCATCCTGTGGCGGCGTAAAAGGGACATCCTCAAAGTAGAGCTTTTCCACCTCGCCGGCGAAAATTCCCATTTTTTCCGCGATGACGATAATAAAATTCTTCTCTAATGGAGTAGCTCCATGATCCACCCTGGACAGAAGAATTAGTTCCTTTATCAGACTTAGTTTTTCCTGGTGTTCCCGGTCCATTGACTATACTGGTGAAAGAATTCAAAGATAACAATCTGCGTCAGATTATCTGTCCTGCCGCTCATTTATCCTCCCTTTTATCCCCCATCCGGATATCCGTTTCCTCCCCGTTTCCTTTAATGGTAACGACAACAAATTTCCCGGATGTGGCATTCTGCATCTCATCTGTTCCTTCTTTCTGTTTTCCTTCACGGTAGGTCATGGCGCTCCATGCGGCCCCTTTTACCAGGTTAGACGGAAGTCGAAGTAAATAATCATAGGTATTGTCAAAGCCATGTTCACCTTCAATTACAATCTGTCCGATCGTGGACCCAATGCTGGTCTTCGGAATATACACCCGTCCGTCCACCAGGGTGAAATTATTCCTCAACTCTGCAAAACGAACATCATCCAGATCCTTGTTTCCGAAATATTTGGCCAGTTCATGCAAGGGCGCAAAATTCTTTACCTCACCGTCCCTGATGATCACATTCAGAAAAGCCGTACTTCCAGCAAGGTCCAGGCTCATTTCCGGTGTAATGAAAAACTCGGCAAGCCCCTTGACTGTCAGTACTCCGGCAAAGTTATCCTGAAGTGAATAGTGCCTTTCATCATATTCCATGTCAAGCTTCAGGTCCTTAATGTTAAAGTTATTGACCTCCATGCTTGCTCCCAGCACATAGCGTTCCGGATCAATTACACTGAACTGTCCGTTGAAAAACAGGGTGCCGCCACTTATTGAAACAAGAGAT
This sequence comes from Bacteroidota bacterium, assembly GCA_049325415.1. Lineage (GTDB taxonomy): Bacteria > Bacteroidota > Bacteroidia > Bacteroidales > JBMOLL01. Next base: position 45,144 of record JBMOLL010000064.1, read on the forward strand.
AAACTATCCATAGTGAATACCCTGGATGGAGACACTTTAAGTCTTCCTTTAAGATCCTTCAGGCTGGCCATTTCATAAACGATCGTTCCCACATTCAGATCCAGACTGATCTGTGGGTAGTTATACCGGCTCAGGCGGCTGAAAAAAGAACCGTTATCTTCTTCTGCAATTGCCGGAGCATCAGCTTCCGGCTCCTCCTCTCCAGAATAGTACACTTCCAGGATCTCATCAAGGCTGATCATATCGGACCGGAGCCGGAGCTGTCCTTTCATGGCCGTTGTGAGCGAATCGAGGAAATTATCAACATAGCCGGAAATGTTAATGTCACTTTGCCCGACCTTCCCTTTCATCTGGTCAATTATCAGGCGGTCGCCCTTCCTTTCTGCCCGGAGATCCATGCCTGCCACTTCAAAGGGATAGGCGCTCCAGCAAAAATGAAGATTTTTAATACTCAGGTCAAGATCCGGATCAAAGGTCTCTTTCTGAAAGGTCCCCGGGGGCAGCACTACCTGGAAGTTGGCATTAAAACGGTCCATGCGATCAGCCGCATAACTATCCGACAGCATAAATTCCCCGTCATAGGTAAGCAGATCGCTCAGGAGCAGGCTCTCTGATTTTAGGCTCAGACTGAAATCAACGGGGCTCAATGTGTCGTCGTTATAGAGTGCCTGAAAATTCCGCACTGCTGCCGATATCTGGATGTTTGTATTCCCCAGCCTACCCTTGAGCTTCTCTATACTGACATCCTGCCCTCCCATCCGAAGTTCGCCCGAAAAATCTTTCAACGGTGCCATTCCTTTCATTTCTCCGGAGAATTCACTAATGAGAAGTTGCAGGTAATCCGGCAGACCGGTCTCCAGGATTTTTTCCCTTGCATTAAGGCCTGTGATCAGATTGCAATTCAAACTGAGCCCGGTCAGTTCTCCATATGGTTCACTGTTCCAGGTGCTGTCTCCTGTCAGGTCGGCAAGTTTCAGTTTACCGGCATGAATCCGGAGAGAACCTTTAACCTGGTCCCGGTATCCAAGAGCTGCTGTCACCAACCCTGAAAAGTCAGCATCCAGGAAAAGATCTGTATTGCCCGTTTTAAGGATAAGGGAATCCAGGAACAGATCCTTTCCCTTCAACAACAGGGCGCCATCCATATAGACCGGTTCCCTGTCGGGTAAACGAAAATTTAGATCAGCAAGCCTGAGGTCCAGATGGCTTTCAGGACTGAGAAACTCGCCGGATTCCGGAAGTATCTTTCCAAACAATCTGGCCTTAATGTCAGCCCGTCCTCCAAGTTCACTTAAAATGCTGTCGCTCAGCATTTTTTCCATTCCAGCAAGTTCGGCAGAGGCATTTAGCTGAATGTCTACTTCCGGGTTAAGCAGGTTTTGGACCATCATTTTGCCGCTCAGTTCTCCCCCGGGAAGTCGGGCTTTCAGGCGGTCGATCACCACCACAGCCTCCGAAAGATCAGGTTTCCGGCCGTTATTAATATAGCCCATGAAAGAAATGTCTTCTACTTTTTTATCAATGGCTTTTATCCTGAAGCCAAGGCCATCGGCACCAAAATTCACTTTGATATCAGGCAGTTCCCTTCCAATGGAGCCCCTTACGGTTCCGCTGAGGTAGATCGACCCGGAACCTGTTTGTTCAATTTCATCAAGATCAAGTACTCCGTTCAGAAGAAAGTTCAGCAGATCGAGGCCCGAATTTTTTGCCCGAAAAGTGATATCGGCCATGGCAGAAGTACCGGTTTCATATGTTCCCCAGACCTCCAGCTCGGTTTGTTTCAGCCGCAGGGAACTGGGTTCCACTTCAATTTTCTTCAGTACCGGGTTATAGCTGACCCCACCGTGGAAAAGCAGGTTTCTCGGGTTGTCAAAGGAATAATAATCCGAGCTCAGCTCATTAAGATTCAGATCAAGATCAAGACTGGCCCGGATCATTTCGGGGTAGTAGGACAGATTTGCACGCAACTGGTTAATACGGAAGCCGGCTGTACTCTGAAGCAGGTCGTTGTCGACCGAAATCAGCAAATTTCGGAAACTGACCCTCTCAAGATCAAGTTTCATGGTTCCGGTTCCGGTAGCGCTGCTGTCTGCTTCCGAACTTAACAGGTCCCCGAGAGCCCGTTCCAGATTGGTAGACCCGTCCTCATAAATTTTCAGACGAATCACCCCCGATTCCACATCAATCGCAGCAAACCGGTATTCTCCTTTAAGAAGTGCCTTCAGATCGAGCGAAAGGCCAAAACCTTCGATCATCATGATGGTGCTTCCCGAAACCGGGGAGAGGGAATCCGGCACGCCGATGTACTGTACTTCCTTTACCTTTAACATGATATCAGGAAAATGCAGGAAGGGAACAAAACTGATCTGTCCGACCTGAAGTTCTCCCTGTTGCATGGAATTGAAATAGTCAACCGCTTCATTCTTGATCCTGCCCCGAAAGAGGTAAAAAAGCAGGGTGACTAGCAGCATGAGGGCCAGGAAACCGGCAATGATCCAGCCAGCTATCCTGAATATTTTTTTTACTATTTGGGCCATACGAAGGTGGATTTGAACGGATAGAACTACCTCACCGGATAACCGGATGAAGATTCATCACTATTCAAATTTAAGGTATTGGTATCAATGCACCACATAAAATAAAAAAAATCAGGAGGGAAGTCTGTTTGCCTGACGGAACCAGGCCTTAACAGGCTGTTTTTGTGGGCCAGGTTAAAAAAAAGATGGCGTGTTGAAATTCTTGCATAGCCTGAAAATTCTTAATACCTTTATTCGATCCAAAATGACGGAAATATGAAGAAGAAGTTTTTACGCCTTACAGCAGCATTTGTAATTATGGCGGCCGTTGTGCCGGCGTGCAATCTTCTGGAAGATTGCGGAACCTGTGAACTGGACTATCAGTACAGTGACGGGACCATTGAGTATGGTACACCCCTGATTTATTGCGGTGAGGATTACCAGAACAAACTTAATTCCACCCCGACGACCATCCTTGGTGTCACGACCTACTGGAGTTGCGAGTGATATTTTCCTGAATCCGGTTATACAGGGATAGGAATGTTCTTCCTCTGTAAAATTCGTATGAAATAATAAAGGCCGCTGAAATCGCGGCCTTTATTATTATTTACTTGTTTGTCAGTATTTTACCCCGATCACCAGGACGTCATCCACCTGTTCGACATCTTTTTTGTAGTCTTCAAAGATTTCGTTCAGTTTCACTCCCTGCTCATACATAGTGAGATCCTGGATTTCCAGTAGAACCTTTCTGAAATTTTTTGAAAGGAACTTTTTCTGCTGCGGCCCGCCGAACTGATCACAATATCCGTCGGAGAAGGTATAAAAGGTATCACCCTTCTGCAGATCGATTTCATTCAGCGAAAAATCATTCATGATCTCATGAACCGCAACGGGCATTTTATCTGCCTTGTATTCGGTAAGCTCCCCGTTCCGGATCAGGTAAAGGGGATTATTGGCACCGGCATAGGTCAGCTTATTCCGTTTATAGTCAATAATGCAGACGGTCATATCCATCCCGTCCTTCACCCCGCTGCTGTTTTCGGCCTGTTGCTGTTTGAGGGCTTCCACGATCAGGTCGCGCAGGGAATTGAGAACTTTCTCCGGACTAAGGACTTTCCTGTTATTGATGATTTCATTCAGCATACTTACCCCGAGCATGCTCATAAATGCTCCGGGTACACCATGGCCGGTGCAGTCGGCAGTAATTATCACCTGTTTATCTTCCAGACGGTTTACCCAGTAAAAGTCACCGCTTACGATGTCCCGTGGCTTATACAGCACAAAATGCTCAAATTTGTCGCTGAACAATTCCAGGGAGGGCAGCAGGGCCCGCTGGATCCTTTTGGCGTATTCAATACTGTCGGTGATATGCTTTTTCTGGTAGGCGATCTGGTCGCGCTGTTGTTCGGCTTCTTCTTTTTGCAGGGCGATCACCCTGTTTTTCTCCTCGAGTAGCAGGTTTGCTTTTTTCTTATCCCTGTAGTTCTTATAAATGAAATAGACCAAGCCCGACACCAGGATCAGCGCCAGGATTGCAGCGTAGATGATCAACCGCTGTTTCTGGATGGCCTCAACCTGTATAGCAATGGTCTCATCGTTCTTTTTGATCACTTCTTCATTCAACCTGATGGTTTCCTGTTTGGCGTCGATGTCAGCCTGCTGTCCGGCCAGAACCTCCTTCTGCCTGTTCACTTCTGCCACCTGTTCACCGATCACCTTCTTCTGTGCTGCAATTTCAGACAGCATACGGCTCAGTTCCAGAGCCTTCTGTTCCAGAGCCGCCTGTTTCTTCTTGATCTCGGCGAACAGCTGGTCGAGGACTCCTTTCTGGGCAATGATCATGGAATCCTGTTCCCGGATCTGCTTCAGCTGATCATCTATCAGGATTTTCTGCTGCCGGGTCACTTCTTTCTCCTCGCTTAACTTAACATCCGTTTCCTGAAAGAGGACCTCCCAGTCTTCCCTGGTTTTGACCGCCTGGGCAAGGAACAGTTCATCAACAATAAGACCTTCGGCCCGCATCAGTTCCTCATTGGCTTCGAAGCGGGGTTTACCGTCGACCACGATGAAATTGATCATGGACTGCCGGAAAGGATAGCCTTCAGAAATCAGGAGTGTATTCCATCCATGAACCTTTGTAAGGAGTTCATCAATCTTAATTCCTTCGGCACTGTTGGCAAAGACCACATTGGTTCTTTCCAGCCGGGACACTGTCGGATATAGATACACCCTGATCGGTTTTCCCTGGATAAATTTTCTGGTTTTGGCCAGATTCGCCACCTCCCAGTAAAACTTATCATCGTTATCCAGGATGGCGATCGAAAATTCTTCCTGCTGATTAAAGGAGGAATCAAACTTTACATACTTTGAAATATCCAGAATGTAAAGAGCCCTGGTCTGATCTGTCAGCCCGTTCTGCGCCTTGAGCAAGGCAAAGGGGGCAAGTATCAGCACCAGAAAGATAAATAACTTCTTTCCTGACATAGTAAGTAGCATTAGGGTATGAAGGGAACCGGTAAACAGCAGGTGTGCATCAATACGTAAAAAAGTGCAGGATACCGGACCTCTCCGAATTTTAGTGAAAATTACATATGAAGCCAGATATTTCCAAACCTTTAGTGCGAATATTCCCTGTTTTATAAAAGAACTGTTAATTTTCAGAAGCAAACACCCGGGCATTAGCCTGAAACGGCCGGGAAGTCCCTCCATACGAAACTAACATTCAAAAGAGACTTCCCGAACATGTTACCATCCTGCACAAGGAAACGACTTTGTATGAAGCGGTTTCTTACCGACTGTAAAAAAGCGGGTTAAATATATTTGCATTTCCGGTTTTTGCCCATTATATTGGCCCTTTGATTAAGCGCTACCTAATTATGTCTGCAAACAAAAGGCAGAGCATAATATCCTGAGAACCTATGACTGCACAGGGAACGATTACTGTCATCATTATCCTTTTAATGATCTTTGCCCTCATCCGTGAGGTCATGCGTCCCGGTTTAATTCTTTTCACGGCACTGGTTCTTTTCATTATTGCCGATGTCCTGAGCACCGAAGAGGCCCTGGCAGGTTTCTCCAACAAGGGAATGATCACTGTGGCCATATTGTTCCTGGTAAGTGAGGGGTTTAAGCAGACAGGTGCACTTAATAAGCTGGCCGCCTTTCTTCTTCCACAGAAACGAAAACCTATTCCGCGTTTGCTGATGCAGATCATGATCCCTGTATCTGCGGTATCTGCCTTCCTGAATAACACACCGGTGGTGATCATCTTCGCCCCCATGCTGAAGAAATGGGCCGACAAATTCAGCCTGCCTTCACAAAAATTCCTCATTCCCCTATCCTATGCAACGATCCTCGGAGGTATGACGACCCTCATCGGAACCTCTACCAACCTTGTCGTTCATGGGATGATGCTGGACCGCGGGATGGAGGGTCTGAGTATGTTTGAGCTCGGGAAGGTGGGCATTTTCGTGGCTTTTTTCGGTTTCATCTATATCAATGTCTTTGCCAACCGCCTGCTTCCGGGTGAAAAAATACCCCGGCACAGTTTTCCCAACGATACCCGCGAGTATTACTTCGACCTGATTCTTCCGGATAACAGTCCGCTGATAGGAAAAGAGCTGGAAAAGAGACACCTGCCCGGTTTAAAGGAATACACCGTGAAGACAGTGATCCGTGACGAAAAACACATCAGGATCTCAAATGCTCCATTTACGCTGGAGAAAAACGATCATCTCATCGTCGCCGGGAAATCGGAAGATGTGGGCTTTTTAACACAGGCTACCGAGGTTAAGCTCAAATGCCTGGAAAATGTTGATCCGGCCTTCCTCTCCAAGCCGCTTAAACAGGTGGAGGTGGTTATAGCACCCCGGTTCCCCGGGATCCAGTACACCGTGGGTGAATTTGATTTCTTTGGACACTACAATGCCGTGGTTATGGCCGTTCACCGTAACGGTGAAAGAATCTCCACCAACGTGGAACAACTGGAAATGAAATCAGGCGACAACCTTATCCTTCTTACCACCAGCGATTTTACCAAATACTGGGGAGAGTCCCGGGCTTTCTACATGTCGTCGGAAATCGGGGATATGGATTCACCGAAGGACAGGAAAAGAAGGTGGACAGCCGTGATCCTTACGCTCCTGATGATTGCCGGGGCCACTGCCGGCAAGTACCTGCCGAAGTACGGGCAGAATGAATACGACATGTTCTTTTTTGCAGCTGCCGTAATGGTGCTGATGGCGAGCCTGAAGATCTTTTCGGCAAAAAAGTACACCAAGGCCATCAACTGGGATATCCTGATAACCATTGCCTGCGCGTTCGGCCTGAGCCGGGCCCTGCAGAATTCCGGAGCGGCCGACTGGATTGCCCATTCGGCCATCAACATTTCAAAGGGTTTTGGTCCGATCGGTGTTCTCGCGGCCATTTATATCATCACGAACATTTTTACGGAGATCATCACGAACAATGCGGCTGCGGCACTCAGCTTTCCTATTGCCCTTGCAGCTGCCACCCAGCTCGGTGTTGACCCCAAGCCTTTTTTTATCGCGATCTGTGTTGCTGCATCAGCCAGTTTCTCGACACCGATCGGATACCAGACGAACCTGATTGTGCAGAGTATCGGCAATTATAAGTTCAGTGATTACTGGAAAATCGGTTTACCACTGAACATCATTGTGTTCGTGGTCTCCATGCTGGTTATTCCCCGTTTCTGGCCCTTCTGATCCCCCGGATCAGTAACCTGCAGCCATACCGTCTTTGCGGGATTCAGAGGCACCGTAATAGACGCCCGTCACCGGGTCCCTCATGATAGCCTGGTATCCCCCGAAACCACCCACATCCTGCTGGATACGATGACCCTTTTTTACCAGTTCCCTTATAACTTCCGGGTCAAATCCTGATTCGAGATATAGAATCCCTCCGTCTTCCATTTTTTCACCTGTCGGCTCTGAGGATCCTTCATGCCTTATCCTGGGCGCATCTCCCGCTTCCTGAAGGTTCATCCCGAAATCCACCAGGTTGATGACTATCTGGGCATGTCCCTGGGGCTGCATGGCACCGCCCATCACGCCGAAAGAGATAAGCGGCTGGCCATCTTTAGTTATGAAGGCAGGAATGATGGTATGGAAAGGCCGCTTCCCGGGTTCATATACATTCGGATGGCCTTTTTCCAGGGTAAAAAGCTCTCCCCGGTCCTGCAGGATGAAGCCCAGGCCATCGGGGCACATCCCCGAGCCCATGCCCCGGTAATTGCTCTGGATCAGGGATACCATATTGCCTTCCTCATCGGCAACCGTCATATAAATGGTATTCCCCTGTTCTAGTTTTCCTGCATCATAGCGCCGCGCTGCCCGGGAGGGGTTGATCAGTTCCCGGCGGCTGGCAGCATATTCCACGGAAAGTAACTGTTCGACAGGGATATCGGAAAAGTCCGGGTCAGCATAGTACCGTGCCCGGTCTTCAAAAGCCAGTTTCTTGGCTTCGGTGAAGAGGTGAATGTATTCCTCGCTGCCAAACCCCATTGCAGCAATATCATAGCCCTCAAGGATATTCAGGATCTGAAGGGCGGCAATGCCCTGACCGTTTGGCGGAAGTTCCCACACGTCATAGCCGCGGTATGAGACCGATACCGGTTCAACCCATTCGGAATGATGTGAGGCCAGATCTTCATAGGAAAGAAAACCGCCCTGTTCTTTCATAAATGCGTCAATCCTGCGGGCGATCTCCCCTTTATAAAAAGCGTCTCTTCCTTTCCGGGCTATCAGTTCGAGCGTGTTTGCCAGCAGGGGATTTTTGAAGATCTCGCCTTTGGCCGGAGCCTTTCCTCCTGGCATATACACCTCTTCGATATTGGGGTAGCGCTTTAAAAAAGCTGAATTGCCCTTCCAGTAATAGGCAATCAGTTCGGTAACAGGGAACCCTTCCCGGGCATAGCCAATGGCCGGTTTCAGCAATTCTTCCATAGGCATGCTTCCAAAACGGCGGTTCAGTTCAAACCAGCCGTCAACACAACCCGGAACAGAAACTGAAAGCGGGCCGTAGGCGGGAACAGAGCTGTATCCGTTTTCAATAAAATACTCATAGGTGAGACCACGAGGGGACCTGCCGCTTCCATTCAGGCCATAGAGCTTTTTGCTTTTTGCATCCCAGACGATGGCAAAGATATCGCCTCCGATTCCGTTTCCGGTGGGTTCGGTTAATCCGAGGACAGCATTTGCGGCGATGGCTGCATCAATGGCATTTCCTCCCTTTTTCAGTATATCGATGGCGGTCTGGGTTGCCAGCGGCTGACTGGTACAGGCCATCCCGTGCATGGCAAGCACTTCGGAACGGGTGGCAAAGGCTTTTCCCGTGATCCGGTCCTGGGCGGTCAAGCTGGTCAGAACCGAAATGCTCAGAAGGAATAACAGGGCGAATTGTTTCATCTGGAATTGATTTAAATTAGCCATACGTATCTGCTTCAGTTTTGGCTGAAGCAGATGGATCAGATGCCGGGTAAAAGGGGATTCAGCCGGCTGGTTATTTTTGCTCAGCAAGTTTATAAACCCTCACCCAGTCGATCTCCATGGATGACGGAAGGCCCGCATCGGATGCTCCCTCTTTGAGATTGGCACTGAAGGACAGGTACATCTCGTCTTCCGGAACACCCTGGGTCTGGACTTTAAAGACTTTGTCGTTGATCTTCCAGACCAGTTTACCGGGAGACCATTCAAGGGTATAGATAAAGAAATCCGAAGTGTATTTTGAAGCGCCGGCTGTTGTGCTCGACTTCATGGGAGAAGCCGGGGAATTTCCGGCCCAGAAAAGATCGGCTGCCAGCTTGCCTTTCTCAAGCCTTGCAACATTAATATGAGGATTCGGGGTTTCGGATACCATCCAGAACGCCTGTGAAACGGAAGAGGGGGCAAATTTGATCTTTGCCTTGAAAATCCCGTATTTCTGACGGAAACTTTTCCCGGTGCTTATCAGGGCGGAAGTATACGAAAACTTCTCTGTCGTAAAAGCCGTATCAGGTCTCCATATAAGACCTTCGGCCTCTTCCTTGCGTGTGATCAGACGGATTTTATTATCGTAAAACTCCACATTCTTCCCTTCGGTAATGAGACTTAGATCATCATGCAGGGCATAGGAGCTGTTGATGATTTTATCGCCCCAGTAATACCGGGTCATCCAGTTCTCGGAGTCCAGCCGGCCAGATGTAAAATTCTCCTCAAAGGACAGTTCCCATTTTCTGATCTCCCTGAAAGGATCCTTTTTCTTCATCTCAAAGTACCATTTGAGCTTCTCCGAATTCTTCAGAGTAAGATATTCCTGTTCGGTCTTATACTCGTCCGCCTGCTCATATTTCTTTTTCGGAGGCAGCAGGAGATAAGCTTTACGACTTGAAAAGGTTTCGGTGGCGATTTCCTTTTCCAGGTTCTGGTATTCTTTCAGCAGATCGGAGTTTTCGGTCTGCAGGAAAAGCCGGTAAGCCGGCGACTGTTCGAATTTAAAGTGGTTCTTGAAACGAGATGATTTTTGCATCGACAGGAAGTCCTTTTCTTTTACTGCCTCAGCGGTATTCCTGAACTCCTTCGGCGGAAGGGACGTTTTCTTTTCCCTGAATGCTTCAGATTTCAGGAAATTCTCCAGTTCATGGTAATTTTCAAGCTCTTTTGAGCCGGCAAACTGTTTGTAATCAGCAAGTTTCTGAGATTTCAGCAGACTGAAATAATTCTTTATCTCCTTTGATTTTCCAAGCTGCCTGAAACGCTCTTCTTTTCCGGCTTCCGGTGAACCTTTAAAAGATTCCTCCATGATTCTCTTCCTGCGTGCCGCAAAATCAGAGGAATTTACTTCCTTATCCAGTTCCTGATAACGAGCGAACTCCCCGGAGCTCTCATATTCAAGGAACAATTTGAAATCGGCTCTCAGTTTATCGTCAGCAGATTCAACTTTTTGCGTATTGGGAACTAATCCCAGCATAAATCCAAGACTTGCCATATGTACAGTTTGTTTTCAGTACAAGTTTATATCACGCTCAATATCAGGGCTGTCAACAGTAAAAATGCTTACTGTTAACAAGCGGTTTTCAGTCAGTACTGTCAGCACATCTGACAGCAAAACAGATGAATAAAGATAAAAAAAATTGAAATAGTTACACAACCGGCCGTCAAAACCTTCGAACAGTCTGAAAAAACCCGCCCGGACAATTACCGGGCGCTTTCGTGACGAGCGGTATTTCATGGATTAATACCATGCTCCGACCCTCCGGGCCCGGAAATAGTACACCGCCTGGACGGAAATGATCACCTGTTTATAGAAAATATCGTTGTTTAGTGACCTGGACATGGTATATTTCCCATTGACATTAAAATCAAACGAAGCGCTCATCCGCATCTCCAGCCCGAGGCCCGCATTACCCCCAATTGCCATATCCGACAGGTCGGTGAGGGTCTCGTTCCCGGTAATGACGATGGGTTCAAAATCTGAAATCAGCCAGGTGAAGTTTGCTCCGGCAAAGCCGATGACTTTAAGGGTTTTTTCCCTGTATATCTGAAACTGTCCGTCAAGATCGCCCTGAAACATATAGTTTTTAAGGATCATATACCCGTTCGAGATCCTGTAACGGTTATAGGCTGCAACGGAAGGAACCAGGTAAAACTCGCCTCTTTTATCGAGCCTTAGCCAGGTTTTCGCCAGAAAACCCGGATTGCCCGTTTTCTGGGTATTAAACATAAGCCCCGTGGAAAAATCCAAGCCGAGTCCGATACGGTCAGGCTGGGCCAGAAGGGTCTGGGTGAAGACGACAAGAAAAATTACCGTCAAAAATTTTTTCATCCTGGGTCGTTTTTCCTCAGTGCCGGAAGAGACAGAAACGCGGTTCCGGCCTGTGCTCGATTTACACAAAAATACAAAATCTTCCGGGGAATAATCATTTGCCGGAGAAGAATGCGGGATAGGGGAATACCTGAGGTGGGCCGGGGCCTGAAACAGGTTGGTTTCACAGATGTACATCCGGAGGAAAATTTTATGCTAATTCTTTACTTTGGGATGATGTTAAAGCCAAAAAAAACTAAATTTGTTGTTCTATTGATTTAACAGTTTGAGCAATAAAAATTAATCAGATGTCACAAAACCAGGGAGAAATCATTCAGGTAATCGGGCCGGTGGTGGATGTGAGTTTTGAACGTGCCGGTTCAGACATGCCCAATATCCATGAGGCGCTGGAAATTATCAGGGAAGATGGCAGTAAACTGATCGTTGAGTGCCAGCAGCACATTGGTGAACATAGCGTTCGTACCATTGCCATGGACTCAACCGACGGTCTTCGCCGGGGTCTTAAGGTTCTTGCTACAGGAGGTTCGATCCGGATGCCCAAGGGAGATGCTATCCGTGGCCGCCTGTTAAATGTGGTCGGACAAAGCATCGATAACATCGGACCGGTTGATAACAGCAATGGTTACGAAGTTCATAACAAGCCTCCGAAATTCGATCAGCTGTCTACGGAAGCAGAGGTACTTTTTACCGGGATCAAGGTTATCGATCTGCTGGAACCCTATGCCAAAGGTGGTAAGATCGGACTTTTTGGAGGTGCCGGTGTGGGTAAAACCGTTCTGATCATGGAAATGATCAACAACATCGCAAAAAAATACTCCGGGATGTCGGTTTTTGCCGGTGTTGGTGAGCGGACCAGGGAAGGAAATGACCTTCTGCGTGAAATGATCGAATCGGGAGTAATTAAATATGGTAAGGAATTCGAGAAAAGTATGGAAGCCGGATCATGGGATCTGAGCAAGGTTGATCAGGATCTCCTGCGCGAATCCCAGGCCACGCTCGTTTTCGGCCAGATGAACGAACCTCCCGGAGCACGTGCCACAGTGGCCCTCAGCGGCCTTACAGTGGCAGAATCTTTCCGTGACGGTGATGAAGAATCTGGTGGACGTGACATCCTTTTCTTTGTCGATAACATTTTCCGTTTCACCCAGGCAGGTTCTGAAGTGTCTGCACTTCTGGGCCGTATGCCCTCTGCCGTAGGTTATCAGCCGACACTGGCAACTGAGATGGGGATTATGCAGGAACGCATCACCTCAACCAAAAGAGGTTCCATTACTTCCGTACAGGCGATTTATGTGCCGGCCGACGACCTGACCGACCCTGCTCCTGCCACGACCTTTGCCCACCTTGATGCCACAACCGTTTTAAGCAGGAAGATCTCTTCCCTGGGTATCTATCCTTCGGTTGACCCGCTTGACTCCACATCAAGAATTCTTTCACCGGAAATTGTCGGAAAAGAGCACTACGATACGGCGCAGCGTATTAAAATGTTGTTGCAGCGTTACAACGAACTGCAGGATATTATTGCCATCCTCGGTATGGATGAACTTTCAGAAGAAGATAAACTGATCGTTCACCGTGCCCGTAGGGTTCAGCGCTTCCTCTCCCAGCCCATGCACATGGCTGAACAGTTTACCGGGGTTCCCGGAGTGTTTGTTTCCATTGAAGATTCGATCAAGGGCTTCAATATGATTATGGATGGAGAAGTCGATAAATATCCCGAAGCAGCCTTTAACCTGGTTGGTACCATTGAAGATGTGATCACCAAGGGTGAAAAGCTGCTCGCCGAAGTAAAAGCATAATATTACAGAGCCTGTCCCGGAAAAGCCGGGACAGGCTTTTTTACCTAAAGAATTCAGGAAATGACACTGGAAATTATATCACCCGATTCCAGCCTTTTTACAGGGGAAGTGTCCCTCGTACAGGTACCCGGATCAAAAGGCTCGTTTGAGATCCTGAAGAACCATGCTCCGATTATCTCGACCCTGTCTGCAGGAAAGATTAAAATCGTCGATCCGCAGGGAAAGATTACTTATTTTGAGATCGATGGAGGCGTGATTGAATCCAAAGGCGATAAAATCATTGTTCTGGCAGAAAGATCCCGCTGATGTGCGCCCGGCTTCTTCCTGTTGTTCCCTGTTCGCTTCCGGCAGAACTTCCTGAATGGCATAACCGGCTCCCATGACCATCAGATTCCTGATAATCCGTTTCAGCTCCATCGGAGATATAGTTCTGACCACCCCCGTTATCCGCCATCTGAAAAAACAGGTGGAGGGCGCCGAAATTCATTATCTGACGAAAGAGAGGTATGAGCCTTTACTGAAAGCAAATCCATACATCGACAGGCTATGGCTCCTCAAAGGGTCCTTAAAGGATCTGCTGCAGGAAATGAAGGGGACCAGCTTTGATTATGTCATTGACCTTCACAACAATCTTCGCACCGCGTTCATTAAGAACGCTCTGCACCGAATCAGTTTTGAGGTAAACAAACTGAATTTCCGGAAGTGGTTGCTGGTCCGGACAGGGATTAACCGTCTTCCCGATCGCCATATTGTCGACCGTTATTTGGATACAATCCGCTTATTTGATATCCTTGACGATCAGCAGGGTCTCGATTATTTCATTCCGGAAGAAGATGAAATTGCGCTGTCATCACTTCCTGAGCCATTTAACGGGGGGTATATCATTCTTGTGGCGGGAGCCATGCATCAGACCAAGAAAATTCCCCTGCCGCAGATGGTCTCGCTGTGCCGGAAACTGGAAAAACCCGTCATTATCATCGGCGGGCCGGAAGATAAAGTCACCGGAGAGGAAATAGTTAAGGCAATTCCCGGGGCCCCGGTCTTTAATGGTTGTGGCAAGTTTTCCATTAACCAGTCGGCTTCCCTGATCCGCCAGGCGCTCCTGGTGATTTCTCCCGATACCGGGATGATGCATATTGCTGCTGCATTTGGAAAAAGGATCCTGTCGGTCTGGGGTAATACAGTGCCGGCCTTTGGCATGAGCCCTTTCCGCCCGGGTGAAGGCTCCAGGATTTTCGAAGTGGAGGGCCTTCGGTGCCGTCCATGCTCAAAGATCGGATATGCCCGTTGTCCGAAAAAACACTTCCATTGTATGCTGCTCCAGGACCTGGACGGGATAGTCCGTGAAGCCAACCGTTAAGTCTGCTCTACTGTGAAATAAAAGTATAGGTAATAACAGCCCGGTGTTTTTCCGGGGCTGTCATATCGGGCCGGAAACGCGAGTTCAGGGCAGCTCCCAGGGCTGCCTGGTGAAAACAGTCGGTTCCGGCATCTGCACTGACCGACAGCACATTGGCAGCGGAAACATAGCCGGAGCGGTCGACCGTTACGGCCACTTTAACGAGAGCACCGCCTTCACAGCGGTAAACCGGGATCTCGAGGGATATTTTTCCCCGGTTAAGCGGAGCCTCCGAAAATTCGTAGGTAATCGTAGTTGGCCCTTTAAATTCCTTCTGTTCCTTTTCGGGCTCCTGCGCCGATTCGGGTTCTACCCACTCATCACGGTTCAGGATCTCATTCTGTCTTTCACGTTCCTGCAGGTATGCATCATCACGCTGAGCTTCCAGTTCATTTTTCACTTCGTTTACATAGTCATCTGTCGATATCTTTTCCTGGAACTCTTCAGCTTTTGCGGTATTTACAGCCTGATTGCTGGCCCTTTCCCTGGCCCGGTAAACCTGCTCCAGCCAGTCGGCCGGCAGGGCGACTTCCTGTACTTCGGGCTCGGTTAATTCTTCATGGGTAAAATCCAGCATTACCCCCAGCTCCTTATCCTCTTTTAATCCGCTCACCTTAACAAACATCAGAACAATAAAAACCAGCAGGTGAACAATGATAGTATAGAGAATGGAAACCAGGTGTTCCTTCAGGTATTCCCTGACTGTTTTCCGCTTGCTGAACAATGGGTTTTCCATGAACTTAAAATTGCTACAAAAATACAATCTTCCCCGGATTGATGAAATTTCATATTTTTAGACTGTAAAAAAGTTTCCCCGATGAAAAAAACAATCCTGTCTCTCCTGCTGCTTCTTTCACTCAACGGATGCGGGATCATAAGAAACCTGTCGGCACTTTCGGAATGCGAATATCGCTTTCATTCTGCCCGTTCGCCTGTTGTAGCCGGTCTGGATATGAGCCATGTCAACAGTTTTTCTGATCTGAGCTTTCTCGACGGTTCAGTGATCCTGGCCTCCATCCTGGGAGGAACGCTGCCCTTCAGTATAACGGCCAATATCGAGGTCATCAATCCGGGAAACATAAAAGCTAACGTAGATCAACTGTCATGGATTGCCCTGATCGACAATACCGAGGTTGCCAGAGGAACGATCGGCGAGCATTATGAGCTGGCGCCGGGAGGAGGCCGTGTAATTATCCCGGTAAAGGTGGAAGCAGATCTTTTTGATTACCTGGAAGGGGATAATCCGAGAACCATGTTAAATTTCGCCCTCAATCTTGCGGATGCAGGAGGAGAGCCCACAAGGCTAAGTCTGAAAATCAAACCTTCGGTCAGAATCGGAAAAAAAGCGATTAAGGTTCCCGGATATTTCAGGATCGATACTGAATTTTCATCTGCGAAATAAGGCTATCAGGGAAGATCAACCGAATAGAGAAATTCGGCTCTCCATCTGCCCGATTCACGGAGATAGGAGACCCGGGCGCCCAGTGAAAACTCGAAGGAGACCCTGAGCGGATGACAGTCAAAAAGCAGGTCAAAGCCTGAAGTCATATAGTTCGCTGAAGAAAGGTGCTGATCTGAAAAATCCGACAAAAAGATGTTTTTACCCGTCATATAGTCGATCCAGAGACCGCCGCGTATGCGTGTAAGATAAAGTAAAAAGGAGAGTGAAAGATCTGGATAGGCCAGCGGCAGGATATAATCCGCACTGTAGCGGGTCAGGTATTCCGCATAAAGGCGGTCCATCCCCCGGGGAAGCACTATCAGATTATTGTAGAAGTAATTGTCGTATTTCTGGTGCTGCCAGGCTATCGATCCTTTCAGCGAATGATGTCTCAGGATGCCCGGCAGATAAATACTTGCCGCAAGCATGCTGTTCGACCCCAGCTGTTCCTTTTCGAAGGGTGTCGTCTGCATCTGGGCACTGAAAACAAGTCCGAGACGCGGGGCAATATCCCGGATTCCCTTTCGCAGGTAAGATCCGGCATAGAACTGTCCACTCAGATAGTGCATCCCTCTGACATAGGTACCCGACTGCTCATAAAAAAAATATTGTGAGGTGTAGTTCCATGAGGCTGAAGGTTGCATATAGGTAACAAAACGGCCCGTATTGAAGCGAAAGGGGATATAGCTGTTTACCCTCAGGTTGAGATTATCAGGTTTCAGAACCGGGGGAGTATTGCTTCCTGATTCCTGCAGGGAGGGCAGTCCCCCGTAATCCAGTCCGAGCTCAAAAACCGGAAATTTCCCTTTCAGTACAACGCCTGAATGCAGATAATGATATCCTCCCCTGTATTCGTATCCGACCGTGGAAACTGCTGTACTCAGCAGATTCTGAGAGACAAGGGTGATCCCGGGGTTAACGGGCAAATGTTCCGGGCTCAGTGAAAAATCCGGGTTCAGATAATCCACATAGGCCGGAAGCCATGAATGAATGTTCAGCAGATGAAGGAGCTTGCTGTATTTCGCCGGATGGTAGCTGCCATGCGGAGCCCGGGCCTCTCCCCCGATAATTTCCCTTTCCTCCGGTTTGGCTTCCCGCAGGAGCGCTAGGGGAGGCTTTCCGACTTCCTCTGCCGGCTGGTTAAGAAACATTTCCCTGTTCTTCCATTGCGGGGTATAGCCTTCCGCCGAATAGTCGGAATAAACCAGTCGTTCTCCATCAGCAGTAAGCTGGGGCTGGGTTGCACCAGAGGCTGAACGTGTAATTCTTTCAAGCTTACCATTCCGTATATCCAGCCGGTAGATATCATCAATCCCCGACTGGGTGGAGGAGAACCAGACCGTGTTGCCTCTGACCACCGGCCAGGAGAGGTCTTCATGACCATTGGAATAAAGCTCTGACCACTTCCCGGTTTTCAAACTATAGGCACAGAGGTGTTCTCCTGCTTCATCAGTAAGGGTAAGGACAAGGGCACTGTCTTCAGCCATCCAGCACGGATGCTGGATAAAATGGTTTTCGGGTGAAGGGACTTTTCGCAGGATTTTTCCCTGTGTGTCAAGAATGATCAGCGAAAAATGGTAATCCGGACTCTGCTCGATTGCCGCCACCCTGGAGCCTGAACCTGAAAGAGCCGGGGAATAGTACCTTGTATGTCGTCCGAGCGACCAAACCTTTCCGCTTTTAAGATTATAAAGCCTTATAACGGAAAAATTACGATTGCTCCATCGCAGATCAGGGATAAATTCATCCCATGTCAGCAGATCCCCGGAGCAGGAGACACGCCCGGAATTCAAATAACCCGGTCTGAAAATCCTTTTTTCCTCACCGCCCGGTGTAAGGGTGACAAATTCCGGAATCTGGTCCATTCCGCTTTTCACAGCGAACAGAAGGCTGTCGGAGATAAAATGGGGAAA
The DNA here is from genome assembly GCA_049325415.1 of Bacteroidota bacterium. GTDB lineage: Bacteria > Bacteroidota > Bacteroidia > Bacteroidales > JBMOLL01. Next base: position 63,032 of record JBMOLL010000064.1, read on the forward strand.
CTGATAACTGGTATAGGCTTTCCTTGCGGGATGCTTCCACTCAAAAACCGTATCCACTCCGGCTTTTTCCTGCTGCATCTCCCAGGAAGTCAGATAGCTTTTCATCGCCTCCCGGTACAGGGCATTCTTACTCTTCACACCATATTTCCGGAAGGCAAAGTAAGCCGGATCTATTGAATAGGGCTTTCTGGCAGCGAAAGTGATCATATCGGGCCAGAACTGGTCGCCATAGGTACGCCGGGCATAATCGACAACGAGATAGCCCATCTGATAATGATCCGGAACATGATCGCGGTAGGATCCCAGGATAGCTTTAGCATAGGAATAGGGTTTCTTTCTTTCCAGCAGAAGTGCCCTTGATTCCATTTCGAAGGAAGGCAGGCGACCACGGCCGCTGAAGGAAAAGCGGGTTTCTGCATCGACAGCATCTCCTTCCAGGAACCAGCGGGGAAGATAGCCAGCCACTGCTCCTACTCCCTGCTCACCGGCAATAAAATAAAGCCCCCTGGTTAATCCCTGGCTCAGCTTATCAATCTGCATCAGATGCCGGCCCTCGTGAAGGACCAGCTGGGTAAGCCAGTCCTGTGGATAACCGTTCGGATCGGGGTTGGAAAAAACTTCTAGCCGGCGCGGAGCCCAGGAGACCACCCCGTTGGAGAAACTGGATTCGTTATGAATAACGACCGGCTGTCGCTGATGTTGATGCTGAAGGTCACTCGATTGAAAAGGATAGTAATACTCCAGCCGATCGGCGAGGGTAAAAGCCACGGAATCAAGGCCCCGCGGGTAAATCAGGCGATAATGGGGAGCATCAAAAAAAGACCATTTCAGGGTACCGGCATCCTGCCCGTACTCATAAAACTGACCTGATCCAATGAAAGGAAAAGCAAGCAGCCAGACAAAAACAAGGGGAAATCTTCTCACTGCACAATGAAACGATGAAATCCTCAACTAGCGGGCTACGACATTATAGCCTTTATTCTTGAGGCAAAGATAGGCCTTTCTCCTGACATCTCCCATCAGCTTGATGTCATACATTTTGGATCCTCCGCAGGAATCGCAGGCTCCCTTCAATGCTTCACATATTTTCAGGAGATCCATCCGCTTTCCCACAAAACCATGAATAACCGTATAAATCATTCCATCCGGTTTTTTCTGTTCCAGGCTTACAGTAAGGTTCTGCAGATGAGGAGGAAGCGTTTCGGGCTCCCTGATATTTGCATACTCATATTCAAATTCCGGATACGAAGAGTACACCGTATCATTCAGATTTCTCATACTTTTTGCTCTTTTGTGAAAGAATAAACAGCACAAATTTAGTTTTGAAATCGAGAAAAGCAACTTCAAGGCAATTAAGTTTGACGAACTCCTTATACATTTTTTACTATTGTATTGATTAACTGAGTTATAAATAAAGTGAAACCTTTGGATTTTGTCTTATCCCGCAATAATACTGGGAAAACGGTCGCTGTTAATCAGCTTTTCGTCAAAAAGCCTTAAATTCGTGGCTGTTTGCAAACTTCACAAGTTCAAGGTTTATGGTAACGAAGTTCAAAAAATATAATCTGATACTGGGCTGGGCCTCCTTCGTGATTGCCTCAGCGGTATATCTCCTTACGCTGGAACCGACAGTCAGCCTCTGGGATTGCGGGGAGTTCATCTCCAGTTCCTATAAACTCCAGATCGGGCATCCTCCCGGAGCACCTCTCTTTATGTTGATGGCGCGTTTCTTTTCCCTGTTTGCAGGCAGTGCCGACCAGGTGGCGCGGTGGATCAATTCCATGTCGGCGCTTGTCAGTGGCCTGACCATTATGTTCCTTTTCTGGACCATATCCCACCTGCTCAGGAAATTCATGATGAAAAAGGAAGAGGAAGAGACGCTGTCAAACATGCTTGTAGTGCTTGGCGGAGCATTTGTCGGGGCCATGGCCTATACTTTTTCCGATACCTTCTGGTTCTCGGCAGTTGAAGGGGAGGTATATGCCTCATCTTCACTTTTTACTGCCGTGGTCTTCTGGGCCATTCTGAAATGGGAGAATGTAGCTGATGAAAGCCGCTCCAACCGCTGGCTTATCCTCATTGCTTATCTGATGGGGCTTTCCATTGGTGTTCACCTGCTTAACCTGCTGGCTATACCGGCCATAGTTCTGGTGTATTATTTCAAAAAATACGAGGTGACACGCAAAGGGCTGATCAAAGCCGTTGCCCTCTCCTTTCTTATTCTGGCGGGGATCATGTACGGCATTATTCCCGGGGTCGTAAAGATCGCTTCCTGGTTTGAGTATTTCTTTACGAATATGGTCGGCCTGCATTTCAACACGGGTTTCCTTATTTACATGGTGATCCTGTTGGGAGCATTGGCTTACGGAATTTATCATTCCCAGTTTGTCAAAAAAAGGGTGGTACTCAACACCTTTTTGGTAAGCACCACCATGATCATCATTGGCTATTCGACCTTTGCCCTGATTGTCATCCGCTCTCTGGCTGATCCTCCGATGAACGAAAACCGGCCCCAGCATGTTTTTTCCCTGTTATCGTACCTGAACCGGGAACAATATGGCGACCGGCCCCTTTTCTTTGGCCACCAGTACAATGACGAAATCAAGGAAGTGGTTTACAAAAAACCGGTTATTGTGCTGAACCAGGAAACCGGGAAATATGAGGAAGCCTATAAAAAGCCTGAGTTGGAGTATTCCGGACACAAGATCCTGTTTCCTAGAATGTACAGCCGGGAAGGATCGCATAAATCGGCCTATTATACCTATGGTTCAATCAAAGACAAGAATAATCCCTCCTATCTCGATAACCTGGAGTTCATGGTGCGTTACCAGTTCGGGTTCATGTACTTCCGCTATTTCATGTGGAACTTTGTCGGAAAACAGAACGATTCCCAGGCCAACGGAAATATCCTGGAAGGCAACTGGATCAGTGGTATTCCTTTTATGGATAATGTGAGGCTCGGCAACCAGTCTGCCCTGCCCGACAGATGGAAAAACGACCCCGCCCGAAACCGGTATTTCTTTCTGCCCCTGCTGCTGGGCCTGATCGGTTTGTTTTTCCACGCCGAAAAACATCCGCGCGATTTCTGGGTGGTTATGGCTCTGTTCGTCATGACCGGCATTGCCATTGTTTTCTACCTCAACCAGACGCCTAACCAGCCGAGAGAAAGGGATTATGCCTATGCCGGATCCTTCTATGCCTTTGCCATCTGGATCGGCATCGGGGTGGCCGGAGTTTACAGTATCATCCAGGCCCGGTTGAAATCAATGCCTGCAGCCCTTGTTGCCGTCGTTCTGAGTTTTATATGTGTTCCGGCCCTCATGGCCAGGGAGAACTGGGATGACCATGACCGGAGCGGAAGGTACACCACAAGGGATATTGCGAGAAACTATCTCGAATCCTGCGAAAAGGATGCTATTCTTTTCACCAATGGAGACAACGATACCTTTCCGCTGTGGTATGCTCAGGAGGTGGAGGGGATCCGGACAGATGTCAGGATTGTTAACCTGATGCTTTTTAATACAGACTGGTACATCGACCAGATGAAGAAAAAAGCCTATGAATCTGCCCCGCTGCCCATATCGCTTCCCTGGGAAAAATACAAGGAAGGAACCAATAATTCCATTTACATTCGTAAAAATGAACGCTGGGCTCCGCTGGATTATATCATTACCTTTGTTAACAGTGATGATCCCAGGACCAAGTTAAAACTGCGATCGGGGCAGGATATAGATTTCATCCCGACCCACCGGTTCATCCTCCCTGTCGATTCGGCCACCGTTCTTTCCAACGGCACGGTGAAACCCGGGAACGCGGATGAGCTTGTTAAGGAGATCCGCTTTGAGCTTACCCCCGACGACCAGGTCATGAAAGGCACGCTTGCCGAGCTGGACCTGCTTGCCACCAATCACTGGAAAAGGCCTATATATTTTGTTGCCGGAGGTAACGAAGGTGCTCTGGGACTGGAGGGTTATTTTCAGCTGGAAGGCCTGGCTTACCGCCTGGTTCCGATTCAGACCCCGGAGAAAAGTATCCTGGAATTTGGCAGGATCGATACGGATATTCTCTACGATAAACTGATGAACACCTTTACATGGGGCCATATGGATGATCCGGACGTCTATCTCGATTACTACCATGTGCGCACACTCAATGTGATTCGTTTCAGGAATGTTTACACCCGGCTTGCTGTTGCGCTGGTAAAGGAGGGAAAGAACGAAAAAGCGGCAGAAGTTCTGGACCGCTGCATGGAACTTGCTCCCAAGAATAAATTACCTTATGACCGGAATATCGGGGGAATAACCTTCCCTGATGACAAGGGCGGCTTTGTACACCATGAAGGAATAATCGAAGCCTATTACCTGTGTGGCCAGACCGAAAAGGCAAACGCGCTCCTCCGGGATTATTACAATGATCTCGCCCAGGAATTTTCGTTCTATAATTCCCTGAAGCCAAGGCTACAGTACACTGTTCAGCAGGAAAGCTACAATGTGCTGTCGCAGATGGAAGAGCTGAAGATGCTTATAACAGCATATCACCAGGACGACCTGGCACTGGAGCTTGGACTCCGTTAAAAGATTTACTGATTTCGTGAAAGGAGAAACTCTGCAAAATAGTAGAGTTCTCCTTTTTTATCCTGAGAGACCCCCAGATGACTGAGGTTGGCCATCGCCTCGTTATAATAAAAGGTCACCTTATCCCGTGTAATCTGTTCGATATTCAATGTGCTGAAGATCGATTTAACAGCCTCGATTTTCTTTTCCGGATCAGCAGGATCGGTGTTCTGCCAGTAAAGCAGTTCTTCCCGCTGTTTTTCTCCGGCTCTTTCAAGAGCCTTGATCATCAGAAAGGTCTTCTTGTTATTCACAATATCCATCCCTGTCTTTTTACCAAAGAGTTTTTCATCTCCGAAGGTGTCGAGCAGATCATCCTGCAGCTGAAAGGCAAGTCCGAGGTTCAGGCCAAAACGGTAGAGATCGTCAGCGTCGAGCTGACTAGCTCCGCCGACCATGGCTCCAATGCGAAGACTAGCTGCAATTAAAACTGCGGTTTTCAGCTCGATCATTTTCAGGTATTCAGCCTCCCCAACTTCAATCCGTGATTCAAAGTCCATATCGTACTGCTGGCCTTCACAGACGGCTATGGCTGTTCTGGTAAAGACTTCGTGTACCTGCTCGAGAACAGCGCCGGGAGCTTTATTGATAAGCCGGCTCGCGTAGATCGACATCACATCCCCGGATAAAATCGCCGTATTGTTGTTCCATTTAACATGTACAGTCTCTTTTCCCCGCCGGATCTCCGAACGGTCCATAATATCGTCGTGCATCAGGGTGAAATTATGGAAGATCTCTATGGCCAGGGCCGGCATTACGGCCTGTTCCACACCATCCGAAAACAGGTTGCAGCTCAGGAGTACCAGGGCTGGCCGAATCCGCTTGCCCCCGTTCGAGAGAATATATCTGACCGGTTCATACAATGCTTCCGGTTGTTCCGGCAAACGCAGATTTTCAATGTGTTTCTCAATCAATGCCTGTGCTTCTACCAGGGTATACATAGCCTTTTCTTTTTTCATTCTTCCCGGCTGAAAAACCACCGGGGATCTTATCTCAATAAAACTTCTTAAAGTTAGCCATTTTAGTGCTGCCCGTAAAATAAGCCTGCGCTAAATCTGCAATAAATAATCGTCAAGCTGTTTATGCCTTTGAAAAGCTCATATGCAAATAAGTTGCCTGCTCCCATATAAACACTTTACCGGCCAACTGGTTGCCGGACTGAGCAGATATTCTTTTCCGGAAAACCGGTACGCTCTTTGAGGGAATAAAAAACCGGCTTCGGTAAATTGAAGAGAAATCGCTAAATTTGGGCGTTTTAAACTAACAGGTTATACCCTCCTGCAGATTATAAAAAGAACCTAAACCGTGGCCGTTATTTAAAAAGTGATGCATATGTCAAGGTTTAAATTAAAATTTGCCATCGCGGTTCTGTTTGTATTGTCGCTTCCGCTGGCCGGACAGGGCTATGAGATAGAAATCAATGTAAAACAGATGGCGGGCAAGCCGGTAATCCTGGGTGAGTATTTTACCTCGCGGATGGTTCCGAAAGACACTGTCATACTTGACAAAGCAGGGAAAGGGGTTTTCAGGGGAGAAACGGCTTTCAAGGGAGGACTTTATATCCTTTATTTTAGTCCTACCCGTATCGCCGATTTTCTGATGGATAAGAATCAGCGGTTTTCCATCAGGATTGACCCGGCGGACCTTCTGAACAAAACCGTTTTCAGCGGCTCGTCCGAAAATGTGGTTTTTCAGGAGTATAAAAAGTACCTCGAGAAGCAAAGAACGGCTATGAACGCCCTGAAAACCGAACTTGAAGCCTGCACAGATGCTGCCGATTCAACGAGAATCCGGAAAAATATGGACGAGCTTAACAGGCAAACCGGTGATTATATAGACGGGCTGATTGAAAAAGATCCCGGATTGTTTTCCTCGACCTTCCTTCGTGCCATGAAGGATGTTGAAGTCCCGGAAGAACTGCTGAAAGGAACGAAACAGCAGGTCGACTCCATCCGCTATTTTTATTACAAAAATCATTTCTTTGACAACATGGATCCGGCCGATGTGCGCCTGCTTCATACGCCTCTTTACGAACCCCGCGTTAAGACTTATATTGAAAAGGTCGTTACGCAGATTCCTGATTCACTTATTGCCGCCTGCGACTACCTGATCGGAAAAACCAGGAACGATGATGAGCTATTCCGGTATATGCTGGTGACCCTGTTCAATTATTTTGCGGATAGCAAGTATGTGGTAATGGACAAGGTATATTTCCATATCGCCGAAAAATATTACATCCCCTATGCCAGCTGGAGTAGTCCCGATTTTATCACAAAATTAAAGGAGAACCTTGAGCTCAACAAGCCGACCTTTGTCGGAAATACGGCACCCGATTTCACACTCAGGGCGATAGCTCCGGAGCTGGTGCAACTTTCAGCCACCGACACCACGCTGAAGAAGGACCCGCATATCGGCTACTCCTTCAATCTTCACCAGATTAACAGTAAATTCACCCTCCTGTATTTCTGGGAAGCCGACTGCGGCCACTGCAAAAAGTCAAGCCCTGAACTGCAGGAGGTTTACGAAAGGATCAAAGACAAGGGTGTAACAGTCCTGGCCTGTCACGTGATCAACAGTGTCGAAGGGAAGGTCCTCTGGATGGATTTTCTGAACGAGTACGGAATGTACGACTGGATTAATTGCTGGAGTCCCTATAACAATGACTTCAGGAAAATGTACAATCTGCAGAGCTTTCCCCAGCTTTTCCTGCTGGATAAGGATAAGAAGATCATCGCAAAAAGACTTACGCCGCAACAGGCTGAAGAAATCATCAATAGTATTACAGAAAACGAATCAAGCGGAAATTCACAGGAATGAAAGAAACTAACATCAGACTTCAACTTGAAGACGGAACCGTATTTGAAGGTAGCTCCTTTGGTTATGAAGGCAGTGTGGCCGGCGAAGTGGTGTTTAACACGGCAATGACCGGTTACCCGGAGAGCCTGACTGATCCTTCATATAAAGGACAGATCCTGGTGTTGACTTATCCCATCGTGGGCAATTACGGTGTGCCTGTGGAGGAGGTCGAAGAAAACATGTACCGGTTTTTCGAATCCGATATGCTGCATATTTCAGCCCTGGTAATTTCCGATTATTCTTCTGAATATTCTCACTGGAACGCTCAGAAAAGCCTGGGCGACTGGCTCCGGGAACATAAAATCCCGGGGATCAGCGGAGTGGATACCCGATATATTACGAAGATCCTGCGGGAAAAAGGCTCCATGCTCGGAAAGGTTATTTACCGTGACCAGGAGGTGGAAAGCTATGATCCGAACCTTGAAAACCTGGTGGAAAAGGTCAGCGTAAAGGAAAAGACGGTCTACGGTTCGGGGAAACACAGGATCCTGCTGATTGACTGTGGAGTGAAATACAATATTATCCGCTATCTCCTGCAACGGGATACGACCGTCATACGTGTACCCTGGGATTATGACATCAGCGGGGAAGATTATGATGGCCTTTTTATTTCCAATGGTCCCGGCGATCCGAAACAATGCCGCGCCACGGTAAACAACCTGGAAAAGGCCTTCAGTAGCGACAGGCCCATATTTGGCATCTGCCTGGGAAACCAGTTGATGGCGCTTGCAGCCGGTGCAGACACTTATAAACTAAAATACGGCCACCGGAGCCATAATCAGCCGGTATTGCAGGTTGGAACGGATAAGGCTTTTATCACCTCACAAAACCATGGCTATGCCATCGATAACGAGACACTTACCGAAGGGTGGGAGCCCTTGTTCATTAATCTGAACGATCAGACCAATGAAGGAATGAAGCACCGGGATAAGCCTTTCTTTTCAACACAGTTCCACCCGGAAGCCTCCGGCGGTCCTACCGATACGGCTTTTCTTTTCGATGTTTTTATTGATAACATAGAAAGGTACAAAGGCTGAATCCGGGGTCAGCTTCTGACCTGCCCGTTGCCGTATATAATGTATTTATTCGTGGTCAGCTCCCTGAGTCCCATAGGCCCCCTTGCATGAAGTTTCTGGGTACTAATCCCGATCTCTGCACCATAACCGAATTCATATCCATCGGTGAACCGGGTAGAGGCGTTGACATAAACCGCAGCAGCATCAACCCTGTCGAGGAAATACTGCGCAGCGGTATAATTCTCGGTAATAATACTTTCCGAATGACCCGTACCATAGTGGTTAATGTGCTTAACGGCTTCATCCAGTGAGGAGACGGTCCTGATACTGATGATCAGATCGAGATATTCCATCCCCCAGTCTTCTTCTGTTGCGGCAAGGGCTTCCGGTATATATTTCATACAAACCGGATCACCCCTCATCTCGACATTTTTTGCCGCAAGGGCCTGACCCACGAGCGGAAGGGCCTTCTCTGCCAGGCTCTCATGGATGAGCAGACTCTCGGCCGCATTGCAGACCCCCGGTCGCGGGGTTTTTGGGTTGACAAGTATGGGCATG
>JBMOLL010000065.1:0-10980 GCA_049325415.1 Bacteroidota bacterium
ACCTGTCCACAGGGCGGAATGCTCGTGTTTAAGCTGGTTGAGCCGGGTATAAAAATCGGTCCAGCCTTTATCGGTCCAGTCGATAGGATCCTTCTCGAAGAATTCCAGTCGTTTATTGAATCCTACTTCCTGCCCGCTGTAGATCAGAGGCATACCGGGAACCGTATAGGTGAGCAGGGCGTTCACGGCGACACCGTTGCCAAAACGTTCAAATTCGGTGCCGGCCCAGGAATTCTCATCATGATTTGTAATGAAATTCATGAAGATATCATCATGACCGAAGAGGGTGTCCACTTTAGCGAAATATTCCCGGAAGCTGCTCACCTTCTTATCGCCGGTGGCAATACTGTTGATGATATGATGGAACTCCCATCCGTAGCACATGTCGAAGGCGGATTTCATCAGGGCGGGATCTTCGGCTTCGGCAAGCATGAAAACCGGTTTGATGGTATCAAGGACTGTGCGGGCCTCATTCCAGAAATCGACCGGAACGCCCCATGCCACGTCACAACGGAAACCATCTACATCAAAATCCTTTACCCAGTAAGCCATGGCATCGATCATGGCGCTGCGCATTTCCTTTACATCATAGTTCAGATCGGCCACATCCGACCAGTCGGGTACCGGAGGAATAACGGCTCCGGTACTGTCGTGGGTATACCATTCGGGGTGCTCTGTGATCCATGGATTATCCCAGCCGGTGTGATTGGCCACCCAGTCGAGGATAACCTTCATACCCATCGCATGGGCTGAATCCACAAGGGCCTGAAGATCTTCAGCCGTTCCGTATTCAGGATTGATCCCCTTGTAGTCCTGTACGGCATAGTAGGAACCCAGTTCCCCTTTCCGGTTGAGTTCGCTGATGGGATGCACCGGCATCAACCAGAGAATATCAACTCCAAGATTTTTAAGCCGTTCCAGATTTGCGGTTACAGCGTTAAAGCTGCCTTCCTCTGAATACTGCCTGATGTTTACCTCATATATAACGGCATTTTTGCTCCATTCGGGATGAACAAGACCCTGAATATCCTTTCCTTTCCGGAGGTGAAATTCTGCCGGCTTCGAAGTACAGGAGAAAAGAAACCCGGATATGCCCATGACAGCGAGTGTTATAAAAGAAATTTTTACGATCTTTGAAATAAGCGTTTTTTGTTTCATAGCTGGCTGGTTTTAGTGTGTCCTCCCCAAAGGTAAAAAAAACGCCTTTCCTGCAGGATATTGGCCCGGTTGTTGTGGCTTTGTTTTCAGCAGTTACCGCACGATAATGACGCCATAATTCAGTTTTCAATCGTTTGCGGTATAGCCGGAAGCACCGGATTTTTTTTATATGTTTTACAACATTAACTGCTGGAAGCAGCATAAAATATCTGAATTATGAAAAGCCTGATCACATTTCTGCTCTTATTCACAGCCCTGGCGGTTTACTCACAGGGCACCGGCTCAAACAGACCTGAAGGGTATGAAGCCAAAGAGAACGTAAAGACTCTGGGATCCTCTTCCGGGTCTACCGTGGTAAAACTCTTTGACGAACGCTATGAGGGAGTCAAAGGTACGCCCTACATGTTTCCGGAATGGAGCGAAGGAGAGGTATTTCTCAGGGAGAAGAAAAAGGTGAAATTCCAGCAGTTGAATTATAACAGTTTCACCAACGAACTGGTATACAGGGATCCTGAGAACGGTGAAACCATGCAGATCAACAAATACCAGGTTGATTTCTTCACCATTGTCAGCAAGGACACGCTGCTATTTTTGCCGGTGAAGCTACCCAGGGAAAATGACATCGTATTTGCCCGTCTCTTTTATGAAGACAAAAGCAGTGCTTATTTATATTACGCCAAAGAATTCCTGGCGGCCAATTACGAGGGAGGATACAGTGCCGACCGTAAGGCGGATGAATATGTGGATAAGCCTCAGATCTATATTAAACTGGCGGGACAGGAAGAACTGCTTAAGCTAAAGGGAGCAAAGAAAAACATCATTGAGCTTTTCGGGGATAAAAAAAGTGAGATGGCCACCTTTATTAATAAAGGGAAAGCTGATTTCAAAAGTCCGGAGTATGTCAGCGCCATGATGGGACATTACGACTCGTTGCAGTAGCAGCAGAGGCGGGTGCTACTCAATTTCGATAAACTTGATATCGAGTTCGAGGATCGAGGAATAATACTCCCCTCTTTCAAGGATATCATCGTCTCCTTCCTCGTAGATCCAGTTTATCTTTAATTTATTGCCTTTTTCCTCTACCTCCTTCAGCAGTTTGAGGAAACGAAGGATGTACTTGGAGGTACCACTGTTCAGGTATTCCATCTCCACATCGACTTCGGTAAGTGCCGAAGGATCTTCAGCATATTCCTGGAACCATGCGAGTATTTCATCATAGAAAATACCCACATCCTCGGGAATGGACCGGCCTTTCAGTTTGATCCTTCCTTTGGGGTCGAGCAACACGTATGGCGTCTTCTGAGTAGGTTGAAATTCTAACCTTTCCATCTGTTAAAAATTCCTCTCCAAGATAGCATTTTTTTTTGTTTTTGCCATCATGGAGCCAATTCCTTTGGGAAAACGTCTATCTTTAACTCTTCAATACAACTTAAGCACAAAATATCTAGCTCATTATGATCAGGGTTACCGGATCGGAACACTTTTGGAAGGCACTTGAGTTCGCCACGGAACACCATAAGTTTCAGCGCAGAAAAGGCTACAACCGGGTTCCCTATATCAACCATCCTGTGAAAGTGGCCGCTTTGCTCGCCCAGTTCGGGGAGATGGACACGGTGATCCTGTGTGCCGCTCTTCTCCATGATGTGCTTGAAGATACACCGGCAACGAGCGATCAGCTGACCGGACTGTTCGGCGAAGAGATCTGCTCCATCGTGCTGGAGCTGACCGATGACATGTCGTTACCGAAATACAGGAGGAAAAAGCTGCAGGTAGAGCACGCTCCTTTTCTCTCTGAAAAAGCCAAAAAGATAAAAATAGCCGACAAGACCTCGAACATGTCCGACCTGATTTCCTACCCCATTAACTGGTCAGTTGAGCGAAAAGCAGAGTATTTCCTCTGGGCGGCCAGGGTAGTTGAAGGCTGCAGGGGTGTAAATGCCGGACTGGAGGCCCGCTTTGATGAAACCTACCTAAAGGGTTTAAAAGAGTTCGGCTTGTCACACTAAAAATGCATTCGCGCCAGGGGGGCAATATCATCAGGCGCGAATTCACCCCTGAGATATTTGAAGTGACCTGTCATGGCAATCATCGCGGCATTATCCGTGGTAAATGAAAACTTCGGAATAAAAAGTTCCCAGCGCTGCTTTTCAGCCACGGTAACCAGTGTGTTTCTCAAACCGGAATTTGCTGAAACCCCACCAGCCAGGGCAATCCTTTTAATTCCGGTTGCTTTTGCAGCCTTTTTAAGTTTGGCGAGCAACACCTCAATAATTGTTTTCTGAAGAGATGCTGCCAGATCGTTCAGATTCTTTTCCATAAACCCGGGATCTTCCTTCATCCTGTCCCTGAGAAAATAGAGAAAAGAGGTTTTCAGTCCGCTGAAAGAATAATCAAACCCGCTGATAAGGGGTTTATTAAAGGTGAACCGTTCAGGATCACCCTCTGCCGCCAGCCTGTCGACCACCGGTCCGCCGGGATAAGGAAGGCCCATCACCTTGGCGCACTTATCAAAAGCCTCGCCTGCCGCATCATCAATCGTCCTGCCAATAATCTCCATTTCGAGATAGTCCCTGACCACCACCAGCTGGGTGTGTCCACCGGAAACCAGCAGACAGAGGAAGGGAAACTCCGGAGCATGATCAAGGCCCTGGTCGATAATAAAATGAACCAGGATATGCGCCTGCAGGTGGTTGACCTCGATCATCGGGATATTCCTTGCCATGGCAAAACCCTTTGTAAATGAAGTACCGACAAGCAGAGAGCCCAGCAGCCCGGGACCCCGGGTAAAAGCCACTGCATCAATTTCTTCCTTTTTTATCCCTGCCTGCTTTACCGCCTCATGAATAACCGGTATGATGTTCTGCTGGTGCGCCCTGGAAGCCAGTTCCGGGACGACACCGCCATAGGCTTTGTGAACATTCTGATTGGCAATTACATTCGATAGCAGTTCCCGGTCCCGGAGCACCGCTGCTGAAGTATCATCACAAGAAGATTCAATACCCAGAATAATTATGCTCATAAAATACCTTCCTTCCCCCTTCAGATTAAACTTTTTTTCCTTTTTTTACGTTGGGAATTAATAAGGTGCAAAAATATTAAAAAGTTTATTAAGATAGTGGTCCTGGTCGTGCTGGTCTTACTCTCGGTACCCGCACTGAGTCTTCTTTTTCTCCAGAACCGTCATATGCAGACCATCATTTCGCGGTTTGCGGCGGATAAACTCTCGGAGGAACTGGGAACAACCATTAGCCTGTCGTCGGTGAACTATTCCTTTTTTAACCGGATACAGGTGAGGGATCTTTATATTGAAGACCAGCGGGGGGATACCCTGCTTTATTCAGAGATCACCCGCTTCCGGCTGAAAACCCTTAATCCTTCCAAAGCTGGAATCGAGATCAGGAAGATCCTGCTTGAAAATGCACGTATATACTTTGCCACCGACTCTTCCGGGCGCCTGAACCTTGAATTTATTACCGACAGGATCAGGAATATGGGTAAAAAAGACGGCTCGGGAAGCACACTGATCATAAAGGAGATTGAAGCTGTTAATTCGGTTTACCGGCAGAAGTTCAATACCGGTAAGCCTCCTTCATACGGAATTGATTTCACCGACCTGGAAGTCAATCCTGTTCATGCGCTTGTGAAAGATCTGGAGATCAAGGGAGATACGGTAAGGATGAATATCGACCGGCTTGAAGGCCGGGAAAAGTCGGGCTTCGTTCTGGAAAACTTTTCCTCCGGCCTGCTGCTTACCTCATTTTCGATGGAGTTTACTGACGTGTCCCTCGAAGCACCGGAATCGGAACTGCATTTGCCCCTGATCGGTTTTTCCTTCAACGACTGGAGAGCTTTTCAGCATGTTTACGACTCGGTGAACATCCATTTCATTGCAGAGCCTTCATCGTTTACACTCGGCGACCTGGCTTATGTGGTGCCCGTTTTTGAAGGTTTTAGTCAGCCTGTCATGCTGGAAGGCGAACTCAGCGGAAAATTTTCAGATCTCAGAAGCCGGAATCTGAAGATCATCTTCAACAATCATTCCCGGGTCGACCTGAGCATGATCATGATCGGTCTGCCCGATGTCAGAAATACCCTGATGCATTTTTCCTTCACCGAACTCAGCACCAGTCTCGACGATTTCAACCAGGTTTTCAGGTCGGCAGGGCTTCAGCCCCTTAATCTGCCGGAAACCATTGATCCATCCGGCGAGATTGTTTATAAAGGAAAATTTACCGGGTATCCCGATGATTTTGTCGCCTTCGGGCATCTCGCCACCGAACTGGGAGACATGGTACTCGACCTGTCCATTAAGCCCGATACGGGGAACTCCCTGATCTATCACGGGAAACTGGAAACCGAAGGTTTTAAGCTCGGGAAGCTGCTCGACCGCGAAGACCTTATCGGGGATATCGATATGAACGTATTTGTCGACGGCAGGATACGCGATGCAGTGGCTTCCGGGGAAATGGACGGAGAAATCGCTTCCCTGATCTTTAATGACTACCGCTACAGGAACATCCAGATAAAAGGAGCCCTTTCCAACAGGAAGTTCGACGGCTATTTCACCGTCAGGGATCCGAATATCCAGATGGAGTTTACCGGAAAAATGGATTTTACAACCGAGATACCGGTCTTTAATTTTACCGCAGATGTAAGCCGTGCAAGACCATATTTCCTGAACCTCGACGACAATGATCCTGATTTTTTCGCCTCTTTTTTGCTGAAAACCAATTTCTCCGGTAAGAAACTCGATGAGATCAACGGCAACATCCGTCTGATTAACAGTTTTTTTGGAAGAAATGACAAACAATTACAGGTTTACGATCTGACACTGGAGGCACAGAATACTGCCCAAAAGAATCATTTCAGCCTGCGATCCGACCTCGTGGATGCCGAGATGAACGGAAGGTTCAGCCTGTCGTCTCTTCCCGGCTCCATGAAGAATATGATCAATCATTACATCGGGCTCTTCCCGCCGGAGGATATACAGCAGGATTCCACAGCCTGGTTCGATTTTGATGTGGAATTGAAAAATCTAGCACCCCTGATGGATTTCTTCTTCCCGGATTACCAGGTCAGTAATTATTCAACCGTAAAAGGGCATTACGATCTCGCCAACGACCATCTAAGCACTACCTGCAATATTCCGTATTTCTATCTGGGTAAAAACCGTTTCAATGATTTCCGTCTGATCACCGACAGTGATTCCGTATCATTTCATGCCCAGTCAAGCCTCTCATCCATCCGGCTAAGCAGCGGACCCGTTTTTGAAAAGCCGGAACTGAACCTTTATGCCAGGGATGGTTCCAGCTGGTTCGATATGAACTGGATGAATCGGGATTCCGTGCGGAACTCAGGTGAATTCCGGGCATCCGGACGACCGGTTCCTTCGGTTTATCCCGGTAAAAAGGCTTTTTCGGTAGATATCTTCCCTTCCCGCCTGTATTTCGAGGACTCACTCTGGAATGTCTCCCGCGCATCCCTTCTGATCGACTCCTCTTATTTCTCGGTCGACAGCCTCATCCTCCAGGGAAATAATCAGGCTTTCCTGGCCAGCGGGGCCATGTCGGAAAAAAAAGGGGACCGGCTTAACCTGGAATTCAACAAGGTGAACCTCGGGCTGCTCAGTTCTTTCGTGAAAAACCTGCCCTTTACCCTGGGTGGCATTATCGATGGCGGCATTGAATTCAGGAAGGAAAACGGACGACCGGTCATCCTGTCGGACCTGAACGCCGAAAACTTTGAAATGAACGGCACCCTGATCGGAAACACCTCGCTGAGTGCCATCTGGGATGATGCACAAAACAAACTGTCGCTTAAGGCTGATGGCCGCCGCGACAAATTCCAGACTCTGGATATCCGGGGGGATTATTTTCCACTGAGTGATCGGCTCGACTTTGACCTGCAACTGAATAAAATCGGGATCTCTTTGCTTGCTCCCTATTTCTCGGCCTTTGCGGAAGATCTGAAGGGTGAAGCTGACGTAACGGCAACCCTCGACGGTACGTTGAGAAATCCTGAAATAAACGGGACGGGCAAATTTGACAGGTGCTCGATGAAAATCGGTTACCTTCAGACCGTATACTCCTTTTCCGACAGGATCAGGATTTATAAGAACAATTTCTTTTTCGATAACTTCCTGATACAGGACGAATTCAGGAACAATGCCCGGCTGACAGGCAATATCACCCATAACCTCCTCCAGGATATCAGGATGAACCTGAATTTCACTGCCGAAAACTTCCGGTTTCTGAATACTACTTCGGATGATAATGACACCTTTTACGGGACGGTTTTCGGCACCGGGAATATCCGGTTCAGCGGACCGGTCGATATGATCAGGATTGACATTTCTGCAAGATCCGATAAAAATACATTCTTCTATCTCCCGCTTTATACCGCGTCGGAGGTGCATCAGAACGACTTTATCACTTTCATCCGGTCGGAAGCTGATTCGCTTGCAAGCGATACGCCCAAAGAGGATGAGGGGATCGGGCTCGTGATGAACATCGAACTGACGGTCACACCCGATGCTAATGTTCAGCTTATTTTTGACCCCAAGGTCGGTGATATAATCGAGGCACGCGGAGAAGGCAAATTGCTGATGACCTACGATGAGAAGGGAGATTTTAAAATGTTCGGTGAAGTTGGCATCGAAAAGGGCGATTATCTCTTTACCCTGCAGAACGTGATCAACAAGAAATTCGAGGTAAAGCCCGGCGGAAGCATTAGCTGGAACGGTCCGCCCGAAAACGCCAACATCAACCTCCAGGCTGTCTACCCGCTCCGGGTTGCCCCCTATAACCTCTCGCCGGAAGCCGAGGCGGATGAATCCCTGAAAAAAAGGATACCCGTAGAGTGTGTCATTACTCTGATGGGTGATCTGATGCAGCCTTCCATTACACCGGCCATCGAAATGCCCACAGCCGACCCGGAAACCCGGAACCTGCTTACCAATGCTACGGGTAGTGAAGAAGAACTGATGAAACAGTTCATCTCCCTGATGGTTATCAACAATTTCAACAGCGTCAACACTCAGGGCGGCAATCAGGGTGGAGACCTTACCCCTATCGCTGCCGGATATACTACTGCCAGTGAGTTATTCAGCAACCAGCTCAGCAACTGGATTTCTCAATTAAATGAGAACTTTGATATGGATATTAATGTCCGTCCAGGTTATGAAGAAGTTACCTCAACCGAGTTGGAAGTTGCCCTCACCTACCAGATGTTTGATGAACGGCTGATCATCAGCGGGGACGTGGATTATGGTACTACCACCCCAACGAAGCCCTCCAGCATCGTCGGTAATTTCAATATGGAATTCAAACTGAACAACAACATCAGTGTAAAGGGTTTTAACCGTGCCAATGACGACCTGCTGATTGAAACTGCTCCCTACACCCAGGGCATCGGTGTTTTTTACAGGGAGGAGTTTGATACTTTCAGCGAATTGAGAGATAAATACAAGGCCATTCTCTCAGGTGAAAAGAAAAAACGGAAGAAGAAAGCCAGTGAATCGACCGGGGAGGAGCTAAACGAATAGTTTTTATGTATTTAAATATGTTCATAAATTACTATTTTAAAGCAGGTTTTTGACAAAAAATGACCATCTTCCCTGCAAATTCCCCCAAACATTTCTATTTTTGCCGCTTATTATAAACCTCAAAAAATCGCATTTATGTTTATTGCAATGGTTGTTGTTTTTGTTCTGGGGTATATTGCAATTGCCCTGGAGCATCCACTGCGTGTCGACAAAGCAGTACCGGCCCTGATGATAGGAACCCTGGTGTGGTTGCTGTATATCATCGGAGCGGAACAGATTTTCACCGAAGGCCTGAGTACTGCCTGGAACAGTTTTGTTCATGGAGGCGGACATGCTGAAGGCGCGGAAACGGGAATTTCCGTGATGCGTGAGTTCATTGTGGAACATGAGATCATCCGTCATCTGGGTGATATCGGGGAGATCCTCTTCTTCCTTCTGGGTGCAATGACCATTGTTGAAATCGTCGACCAGCATGATGGTTTCAAGGTAATTACCGACAAGATCAAGACCACTAATAAGGTTAAACTACTCTGGGTCATATCTTTTCTGACTTTCTTCATGTCGGCGGTACTGGACAACCTGACGACCACCATCGTGGTGATCGCCCTGCTGCGGAAACTGATCAGCGACAAACAGACCCGCTGGTTCTTTGCCAGTATGGTAGTTCTTGCTGCCAACGCCGGTGGCGCCTGGTCGCCCATTGGCGACGTGACGACCATCATGCTCTGGATCGGCGGACAGATCACCACCATGGCTATTATCACCCGCGTTTTTATTCCCAGCCTGGTGACCATGGTGATCCCGCTCATCGTACTCAGCTTTACCATGAAGGGTGATGTGGAGCGTCCGAAAGTCAATGATAAGGATAAAAGCCTTGCCCAGCCCGGTGAACGGACCCTTATGCTCATTCTGGGTGTTTCCGGTCTGCTCTTCGTTCCTGTATTCAAGACCCTGACCCACCTGCCTCCCTATATGGGTATGCTGCTTTCGCTTTCCATAATCTGGATGATCACCGAGATAATGCATCATAACAAGCCCGACGAAGTGAAGAGTAAGCTGAAAGTAACTGCCATCCTGAGAAGGGTTGAAATGCCTACCATCCTGTTCTTCCTGGGAATCCTGTCTGCGGTGGCTGCTCTTGAAAGCGCAGGTCAGTTGCATATACTTGCCAAATACCTTGACGATAAACTTGGAAATATTTTCCTGATCGATTTGGCTATCGGGCTCCTTTCCTCAGTTGTCGATAATGTACCGCTTGTTGCCGGTGCCATGGGAATGTATCCCGTTGAGAATGCAACAACCATTGCAGCACTTACCGACCCGGCAGCCATCCAGTATGCACATTATTTCATGCAGGACGGACTTTTCTGGGAATTCCTGGCCTACTGTGCCGGTACTGGCGGCAGCATCCTGATCATCGGGTCGGCAGCCGGTGTTGCTGCCATGGGCCTCGAAAAGATCGATTTTATCTGGTACCTGAAGAAGATCTCCCTCTGGGCTCTTCTTGGATATTTTGCCGGCGGTGGAGCCTATTACCTGGTGGCTAAATTGGTACACCTGCCCTGATCGCTGTTGATAAGTAAAGAGATTCTTTAATAACGGGATATACTACGAAAGTAGGATATCTCGTTTTTTTTATAAATTCGCCCAAAAACACAGAGAATTATGAGTGGCTTAATAATCCTGCAGACCTCCGGTATCGAGATGGCTGCCACGACCGGCACGAAAACCGAATCCTTCATTGATCTTGCCATCAAGGGCGGCTGGGTGATGATCCCCATCATCCTCCTGAGCTTTATTGCGGTATATATCTTTTTTGAAAGATGGTTTGCCATCAAAAAAGCCCAGAAGATTGATCAGAACTTTATGAACAGGATCAGGGATTACATTACGGATGGGAAAATAGAATCCGCCAAGACGCTCTGCCAGTCGACCGACAATCCTGTTGCCCGTATGATCGAGAAAGGGATCAGCCGAATTGGACGCCCCCTGAATGATGTTAATGCCGCGATTGAAAACGTCGGCAAACTGGAGATCTATAAACTGGAGAAAGGCCTTCCGGCGCTGGCTTCAGTGGCAGGCGGCGCTCCTATGATCGGTTTTCTCGGCACAGTGATCGGGATGGTTCAGGCCTTCCACCAGATGTCGACCGCAGGGAACAATATCAATGTCGGACAGCTTTCCGGCGGTATCTATACCGCGCTGATCACCACGGTTGCCGGTCTGATCGTGGGTATTATCGCATTCTTTGCCTATAACACGCTTGTGGCAAGGGTCGA
>JBMOLL010000066.1:0-10914 GCA_049325415.1 Bacteroidota bacterium
TACCTGGTGGTGAAAAACGGCCAGCCCAACAACGGGATCGTCGAGCTGGGACCTGACGGTCAGCCCACGGGCGTGGTATACAACCTATCCTGGATCAACCCGGCTCCGGATTATCCCTACAGCTGGGCCGAGGGACCTGTTATGTGGAAATACAGGGGCTATTATTACTATTCCTTTGCACGCGATGTCAGTGGCGGCCAAAAGGTGATGCGTAGCCGGACGCTGACAGCAGATCAGTCGGCATGGGAGATGCACGGAAATTTTTTCAATGAAGCCGATCCCCTGAAAAACACCGCCCTTTTCACGAGTCCGAACCACAGTTCCCCGGTGGTAATGGCCGGCGACAGCACATTCTGGGTGATCCATCCCCTGTATGCAAAAGGCGAATGGATCGGTCAGGGACGCCAGGGCTTGCTGAACCAGGTTCATTACGACGAAGATACGATCCCCATGGCTGATTACCCGGTTAACCGTTCCTTTAAGGCACCGGCCCTTCCCTGTTCAGGGATCCCGTGGATGGTTCCCAAATCGGATTTCTTCACCGGCGGGGACCTGCATCCCGAGTGGTCGTTCATGGGATATACACCCGATGAAAGCTATTCCCTGAGTGAGCGGCCCGGATGGCTCAGACTGTCTCCGAGAAGTCCCCGGCCCAACATGGTCGTGAAAAACGACGGGGAGCATAATTATTCGCTGATCACCGAGCTTGATTTCGACCCGGTTTCTTCAGGTGACGAAGCAGGCCTGATCATCATCAGGGGAGATGAAACCATGTCGGTTAAACTGCTGAGTTCGGTAAACAGCGCCGGGGAAAAAGTAATTGTTTTTACCTATGCGACAATTCGTTACGAAGTTCCGAACACAGTCGGTAATACAATCTGGCTGAAAATGATCAGGGTAAACCATACGATTACCGGATATTTCAGTTCCAACGGGAACGAATGGACAAAGATCGGGACCAGCATGAACATCTCAGGGATCGATTCCTTCAATGATTTCTCCACCTGGGCAGGAACCCGGCAGGGGCTTTTCGTAAACAACCGTAAAGCATGGTTCAACCTCTATATCTACCGTGATGCCTATTCTTCCATTCTGGCTTCCGCTCCTGCCAACCAGTACGGAACGGTGCAGGTGAACAGCACTGTGCTGGACAGTATTCACGATCTGGACTGGGCACTGTATGCCGGGGTGGAATTCGGAAATACGGAATATGGCAAGACAGCGGATTCCATCGTCCTTACTGCCTCCTCAGTCACAGGTGGAAGCGTGGAGGTCTGGCTTGACTCGATCGGCACAGGGACGCTGGCCGGGACCTGCGGACTGGCAGCAACCGGAAGCTGGAATACCTTTAAGACTTTTTCAGCCGGGATCGGGCCTGTGACCGGGCGGCACGATCTGTACCTGAGGTTCAGAGGGGGCCAGGGAAAAATCCTTCAATTGAAATGGATCCAGTTCAGGGGCAGGGTGGCACCCCATTATCGGTCATCCGGCACCCTGTCGGATTCCCTGGTGATCTTACAACTCGACCGGGAGATCAATCCGCCCGCCGATCCGTCGGGATTCACAGTACTGCTCAACGGTACAAACACGGATACGATAGTCGGTGCAAGCCTTGATCCGGCTGACGAGAGCAGGATCATCCTCCATGCAAAAAAAAAATTCACCTGGACCGATCGCCTTATACTTTCCTATGAAGGAGGAAATATCACCAGCACTGACGGGATGTTGCTGCCCGATTTTTCAGGCCGGAGCGTGATCAATCATATGACCGATCCGACTCCCCGGGCACTGGGGGCAGAAACGGATCCGGAGGGTCTGACTATCCTCCTGCACCTGAACAAAAGCATGCTTCCTCCTGATGATTATCCGGGTTCTTTTAGCCTTGAACGAAATTCAGGTGAACAGATTCCCGTCACTTCCGTCACCATGCTTTCAGGGGATACGGCAGTATTTGTGATCCGGCCCGGCAGCCGCTTGTATTTTGAAGATACGCTTAGCCTTTCCTATGCCGGAACGGAGATCCATTCGATCTACGGTTTCAGCCTGGAACCCTTCAGCCAGTTGCCCGTTACCGTAAACGCTCCCGGTTACCCTCCCCTGGTTGCTGAGGCAACTGTCACACAAACAGACAGTACCTGGAACGGTATAGCCCTGAAGTTTGACCGCTCTCTGGCGGATATTTCCGGACAGGATGTCTTTTTTACGGTGGAGGTTAACGGGGAAAACCACGCCATTACCGGGATCGGGGGGAATAAAGATTCCATTGGCATCATCATTAGCCCGGAAATCCGTTATGCCGACCTGGTCAGTATCTCCTATTCCGGCGGTACTGTTTCGAGCGAAAACGGGGGTTTGCTTGAAGATTTTACCGGATTCCCCGTGCAAAACCCGGTACCTTTTGTGGCGTCGTCCATTGCCGGGGAGACTTTTGAGGGTTTTTCCGCTTACCCGGTCCCGGGTTCAGGCCCCCTGCACATCCGTTCATCAAGCCCTTTCTCTGCAGTAGAGATCAGGAACCCTGAAGGCCTCCTGGTGTACCGCCGGGAATGGCCGGGCACTACCGGCGAAGCCCAGGTTGAGCTGGAAGGACTAAGGGGCGTATACTTCCTTATTCTGAAAAACGGAACGGCATCCGGAATAAAAAAGATCATTGCCGAATAAGCAATGATCCCAGTATCTTCAATCTTTCAGCCTGTAGATATTCAGCGAAAATTGTAAGAAGGGAGAAAGCCCGGATTCCCGGTTCAAGCTTCCTCCCCTTTTCTACTCACTCAGACATTATAGGTAGAGGAAGCGGTATCACCGCCTCTTCCGGTCCAGTTGGTATGGAAGAATTTGCCGCGGGGCTGATCGATGCGTTCGTAGGTATGCGCACCAAAATAGTCACGCTGGGCCTGCAGCATATTCGCAGGAAGAACCGGTGAGCGATACCCGTCGAAATAGTTCAGGGCTGCGGTGAAAGCCGGAACAGCGATACCGTTCACCATGGCTGTGGCGCAGACCTTTCTCCAGCTTTCCTGTGCATCTTCCACTTTTTCCCTGAAGTAAGGATCCAGGAGCAGGTTTGCCAGGTCGTTGTTCCGGTCGAAGGCTTCTTTGATCTTGCCCAGGAAGACAGAACGGATGATACATCCGCCTCTCCACATGAGGGCGATACCGCCGTAGTTCAGCTTCCACTTATATTCCTTAGCTGCTTCACGCATGAGGGTATAGCCCTGGGCGTAGGAAACGATTTTGGAAGCCAGGAGCGCCTTGCGGATGTCCTCGATGAAGATCTTCTTATCACCATGGAAGGCCGGTTTCGGGCCTGAAAGAACTTTCGATGCTGCCACACGCTCATCTTTAATCGCCGACAGGCAGCGGGCAAACACCGACTCCCCGATCAGGGTAAGCGGAATACCAAGATCAAGGGCTGCGATCCCTGTCCATTTTCCGGTCCCCTTCTGCCCGGCTGTATCCAGGATCTTCTCTACCAGCGGCTCCCCGTCCTCATCCTTGTA
Source organism: Bacteroidota bacterium (assembly GCA_049325415.1). Taxonomy (GTDB): domain Bacteria; phylum Bacteroidota; class Bacteroidia; order Bacteroidales; genus JBMOLL01. The sequence goes on from JBMOLL010000066.1 coordinate 3,501, forward strand.
AGCCAGGATATCCCTGGTGATCTCGACCAGGTAACTGTCGAGTTCGCCCGTATTCCATTCTTTAAAGACCTCATGCATCTCATCGGCTGAGAGTCCGAGCAGTGTTTTCATCAGGAAATAGGCTTCGCTGATCAGCTGCATGTCGCCGTATTCGATCCCGTTATGTACCATTTTAACAAAGTGACCGGCACCGTTCTCCCCTACCCAGTCGCAGCAGGGAGTTCCGTCTTCCACTTTGGCAGCGATGCTCTGAAATACAGGTTTCACATGCTGCCATGCAGCTTTCGAGCCACCGGGCATGATGGACGGTCCCATCAATGCTCCTTCTTCACCGCCCGACACACCGGTACCGATGTAAAGCAGGCCCTTGCTTTCGACCCATTCCGTACGACGGATGGTATCGGGGAAATGGGAGTTTCCGCCATCGATAATGATATCTCCCGGTTCGAGGTGAGGGATGAGTTGTTCGATGAATTCATCAACCGGCTGACCTGCTTTCACAAGCATCATGACCTTCCGGGGTTTTTCGAGGGATGCAACAAACTGCTCAATGGAATGGGCACCGATAAACTTTTTATCCTTACCTCTTCCGCTAAGGAATTTATCAACCTTGTCGGTGGTGCGGTTATAAACCGCAACCGTATAACCGTTCCGCTCCATATTCAGGACCAGGTTCTCACCCATAACGGCCAGACCGATCAGTCCGATATCTGCTAATTTTTTCATTGTAAAATAGTATTTAAAAACATGAATCTTTTATCACATTAAAACCCAGGCCGTTCAGTGCTGCATCCAGTTCGGGATAAGCCGTGAACACCCTGGCCGTATAAACTCCGGGCTCCCTTCTCAGGGGATAGTCGCCGCGCAGTTGTTCAAAAGCAGAAGGATCCTCCGCCAGACGCCGGTGATCGCTTTTCACATCATAGGTAGCGAGGTAGATCTCTGCAAGGGATTCTTCAAAAGTGAAGCCGGAAGGATCGTGAAGGATCTCTGTTTCAGCGGGTACCGGAACATTCACCGGACTCCAGTCGTCGAGACCCAGCCTGAATTTCCGGCTGAGCGCCCTTACCACCATGGAGGTGCCATTGGCTTTGCCGTCGGTGGAGTAGCCGGCAATATGCGGCGTGGCTATACTCAGCCCGGCCAGGATCTCCGGATCAATATTCGGCTCATTATCAAATACATCCAGCACAACTGCTCCAAATTTCCCCTGCTTCAGAAAGACCCTGAGTACCTCCGGATCCACAACCTCTCCCCGGCTGCTGTTAATAAGAACTGAGCCCACTTTCATTCTGTCCATAAAATCCTTTCCCGCCAGCCCGAGGGTAATATCGTCCCCGGTCCGGTTCAGCGGCACATGAAGCGTAACGATGTCCGACCGGTCAAGAAGATTGTCCAGGGAGGTGAACACGCCCTTTCCTTCCAGCCTCTCACGCGGAGGATCGTTCATCAGTACCTGCATACCCATAGCCTTTGCAGCTCTTACAACCCGGCTTCCCACATGACCGACACCGATCACGCCCAGTGTGAGGTTTTTCAGTTTCAGATTCCTGTCCCTGACCAGGTTCAGGAGTACCGACACGATGTATTGTTCAACCGATCCGGCATTGCAGCCCGGGGAATTGGTCCAGGTGATGCCGTTTTGCTCACACCAGACATGATCGATATGATCGTAGCCGATGGTTGCCGTTCCCACGAAACTTACGCGGCTGCCCCCGAGCAGTGCACTTTCGCAGCGGGTACGGGTACGCACCAGGAGGGCATCGGCGTCTCTGACGTGCCCGGCGTTTATTTGTTTTCCCGGGAGGTAAAGTACCTCTGCACGATCCTCGAGTACCCCTTTCAGAAAGGGGATTTTTTCATCGGCTATTACCCTGATCCTGCTCATGCGGTCACAAATTTTTCCTTCCAGGCCCAGAGGCCCAGTGCCGGGTTTGAAATATAGAAGATCTCCTCTCCGTCGGGGAGTGTGTTGAAGCCGTCTTTCAGCCGGGTGATGTCATAGCGTGAGGCGTATTCATCCAGCCTACCGTAGGAATAATTCACGCTTTCTATTTCCTCCCTGCTGAGCTGCCCCGGGCAATAGGTCACACGGAAGCGGCCCTCTGTGGATCCGTGGATCAGGTGCGCTGCTGCACTGAGGTTGTTTTTTAACTCGTCGTTTTCCTCCACGGCTTTGAGGATCTCCGGAGTGGTCCGGTAGCCGTATTTCCGGATCAGGCGGTCGATTTCCCTGTCCTCCCCGAATTCCTTCAATCCCGGTGCAAGTACGATCAGTTCACCCCGGTCGGCGATAGCCATCCGGGTGCGGTAGATGCTTTTATTCCCGAGCCAGGTACTTCTGAACTCTTCCGGATCAAGATAAACAAGCACCTTCTTCAGCGGCCGGTCTAGCAATTCAAAATTCACCTTGAGCGAAAGTGCTGCGGCAAGATTGAAGCATTCTTCATCGTCGCCGGCATACATGCCGCGGGTGACCAGTTTGCCATCGTGATCGCGACCCACGACCGTCTGGAAATAAACCAGGGGCAGGTGGGCGGTAAAATGTTCCGACCCGTAATTCAGCACGGCCCGCACCGGGGTGTCGGCATGCCCCATCATTCTTTCCATCCCGTAGGCAGCTCCAAGGAAATGGCTCTTATTGATCCCTTCCGGACCTCCGGTCCCTACGAAGATGTTTTTGTTGTAGTTGGCCATACCCACCACCTCATGCGGAACCACCTGACCGACAGAGAGAATCAGATCGAAGTTACCCTCTGTAAGGAGTCGGTTCACCTGCACGGGCCACGGGTAGTTAACCCGGCCTTCGGAGACCCGGCTGACAAAATCGGCAGGTACCTCCCCAAGGGTCACCACATCCTTTCTCCAGTCGTGATTACGGAAAAGTCCGGCAGGGATATCGCCGAACATCCGTTCGCGTTCTTCCGGGCTCATGGGAGCATGGGTCCCCAGGGCAGGCAGGATGGCTTTTACGGCATCCCCGTAATATTCATAAACGTAGCGGGTGATCTCTCCGGCACGGCTGAAGAAGCGGGTGATATCTGGCGGAATGACCAGGATGCGCGACCGTTTTCCCAGCTTCTCCAGGGTTTCAAAGACGAGGGCTTTAAGGTCGCCCGAACTGATAACTTCGCTTATTCCTCCTTTTCTGGTGAAGATCATGATCAGACAGTTTTCCAGTGAGGTTTTTCCGGGAGGTAGGAATCAAATTCCCGGATCAGTTCTGCTTCGTAGTCACCGGCAAAGGTTCCGTTGAAGAATTTCTCCAATCCCTCCTTATAAAACCTTTCCCAGGACGCTTCCTCATCTCCCGGGTTGATCGGGAAGTAGAGCACTCCGTTGGATTTTGCCGCTTTAAAATCACCGGGGGCATCCCCGATCATCAGGATATGGTGATCCGGATATTTTCCTTTGGCAGCCAGTGCCAGGTGTTCGGCCTTTGTTCCGTATTCCTGTCCTGCAATCAGTCTGACAAAGCCATCGATGCCATTTTCCTTCCATTCTCTTTCCAGGGCTTCCACCGGTGTCTGAGAGACTACCAGGGCATCTGCTTTTTCATTCAGGCGGATGAGGGATTCACGCACGAAGGGAAAGGGAGGCATCCCGTACACGAGGGTTTCAATATCCTCGTTGACTTTAACCGACCAGTTAAGTGTCCGGGTAATCTCCGGATCCGAAACCTGAGCAGCATATTCCTTCAACCGGGGATTGCCCAGTTTACTTTCCTTCTGTGTCCATTCGAGCAGGGGGCCCATATCGGGAAGGACCATGCCCCTGGCCCTGACCTCGGGCCGTTCAGCCAGCAGGCGGAATGTTTCGAGCACGGCCAGAAAACGGTTCACCCCGCGGGTCTTGGAGTAAAGGTTCACAAATTCCCAGGTTTCCCTGGCATATTTTGATATTTTCTGCAACTCATAATACCTGATGAGGTTTGGACAGAAACATTCCTTTTGTTTGATCTCCATGGTGTCAAAGGCACATCCGTCGGAATCGATTCCAATAAAAAAGGGTTTGGTGGGCTTGAGTGATTTAAGTATCTCCTGTGGGTTCATAAAATATCTACCTTTTATTATAATTACTGATTTTCTTCCTTAATCTGCTTCCAGCTGATAATCTTCGAGCTTTTTATCCGCAAAGATCATTTTCAGTCTGCAAAAGCGCTGCCGTCCGTTGATAAGCGGCACACTTACCCAGTCTTCACCAATCAGCGGCCTGACATAGGCCAGGAATTCGTCGGTGACATCGTAGCGGTTCGGAGCGATCCAGTTATCGGGAAAGGTTCGTTCAGACAGTGCCACTTTTTCAAGCGGGACCTTATCATAACGTACATTATAAATGAACCCCGGCTCACGGAGTATGGTGGCCATCCATCCGTTCCCGTCCTTCACTGCAATCTCAACAGCCTTCTGGCCCACCTTGTAGGCTTCATCCAGATCAACTGTGGAGGCATAGATCGCGGTATCGCGCTGATCCGTTCCCATCACCTGTCCCCGGGCTTTGCCCTTTGATTTGATGCCCACTGCATTGAGGTAGTTCACCACCGCCTGGTAAACTGACAGCCGGCTGCTTCCGAATGAGGTATGACCGAAGGCATCTTTTACCTCACCGAGGCTTCCGGCATCGAAGCCTTCGCTGACCACAACAATACAGCGCCTGTCTTTTTTCAACTGGTCGTTCACATTGTCGGCAAGCTGCTCGATACTCACGCCCGATTCGGCCATGTAGATCTGCAGGGGCATCTCGCGTTTCGGATCGGCCAGCCTTGCCGCAGCAGGGATATAACCTATTTTCCGTCCCATTGCCTGAAGGACCAGCACCGGATCGGCCGGAAAAGATCCCATATTTTCTTCGTTGGCATTCTGAACGATATGCGACCAGTACCTTGCCACACTGCCGTAGCCCGGGGTATGGTCAATCAGTTTGAATTCACTGTCGCCGACATCATTATCGATCGTTTTGGGCACTCCGACTGCAATCAGGTCGAGGCCGTGCTCGCGTGCCAGCTCACTGACCCTGAAGGCTGTATGCTGAGAATCATTTCCCCCGATATAAAAGAAATAACCGATATCGTGAGCACGGATCACTTCGAGGATCCGGGCAAAGTCCTTTTTCTGGTTATCCTTCAGTTTATACCGGCAGGTACCTATGGAGCCGGCGGCAGGTGTGATCCTGAGCAGGGCGATCTCTTCCTCATCCTGGGCGGAGAGGTTGATCAGTTCTTCCTTCAGTACACCCTCAATGCCATGCCAGCCGCCATATACCGTACCAAATGTATCCGGGAACATCCGGCAGGTCTCAACAATCCCCCGGAGGGAGGAGTTGATCACGGGGGAGGGTCCCCCCGACTGAGCGACAATGACGTTTTTTCTCATGGTTATCTTAGCTTGGTTGGTAATTCATTTTCAGACTCCGCCGAAGGCGCTGTAACCGCCATCCACAGGGATCGAAATGCCGGTAACAAAATGGCTCAGGTCGGAAAGCAGGTAAAGTACGGTTCCCTGGAGGTCGTCAGGCTCGCCGAAGATGCCCATCGGTGTATTGGCAATTATCTTGTTGCCCCTGGCCGTCAGCTCGCCCGTTTTTTCATCCGTCAGCAGGAAACGGTTCTGGTTGGTGAGGAAGAAACCCGGAGCGATGGCATTGACCCTCACCCCGACCTTGGCGAAGTGAACAGCCAGCCACTGGGTGAAATTATTTACCGACGCTTTTGCAGCCGAATAGGCCGGGATCTTGGTCAGCGGTTTGTAGGAGTTCATGGAAGATATATTCAGAACGACACCCCGTTGCCGTTTGACCATGTCACGAGTAAACACCATGGTGGGAAGCAGGGTTCCGGTGAAATTCAGATCGAACACCTTACGGAAACCCTCGAGCTGAAGGCCGAAAAAGCCATCATCCAGGTGATCCAGATCATCCTCTGTCAACTGCTCAAGCTTTGTGGTTGCCTGGGGAGAGTTCCCGCCGGCGCCATTGATCAGCAGGTCGACGGGGCCGACCATTGCGATGATCTTTGCATAGACCTCTTCGAGAGACGCCTTGTCGAGGACGTTGGCCATGAATCCGTAGGCTTTTGTACCGGTTTCGCCGGCAATGGATTCGGCCACCGAAGTGGCAGCCTCCGCGTTGATATCGAGAATTACGGTGATCACCCCGGCTTTTGCAAGTCCGCTTGCGATAGATGTACCTATCACGCCTGCACCGCCCGTAATCACACAGATCTTTCCTTTCAGGTCTTCAAAATTCAGTTGGTTCATCGTTCTTTATTTTGGATAATAAATAATATTTTCTTTGGTAACCAGGTCGATAGGCAGGTACTGCAGTGGCTCCACCGACTTTTTTAGTACCGTACTGCTGAAAAGGGTCATGAGTCCGCGATAGGCCTGCTCTCCGGGTTTCTGGCTGATCAGGAAATCGATATATTCCCTTTCGAGGTATTCCAGGCTTTCAGGAAGCAAGTCGTAGCCGATCAGCCGGACAGACAGCGCTCCCCGGTCGGCCAGGTAGGCTCCTACAAGGTGTACCCTTGAGTTGGTGACAAAGATCCCGGCAATGTCCAGGTCTTTGAAGCAGCGGTTGAGCTCACGGTTGAGCCGGTCGACCCGTGAACCGTTCATATCGATGGTAACCAGGTTCCGTACCCGGTCGGAATGTTCCTCAAAAAAACGCCGGAAGCCCAGTTCTCTCCTTATAATATGGCCGTAGTTATCTTCCCTTGCTGAAAGATTGACAATAACCAGATCGCGTCCGCGTTCCAGGCCATAGCTTATCATACGTCCGGCAAGAAAGCCGCTTTGCTGGGGATCCTGACCGACGTAGCTGACCACTTTGCTGCCTTCCACGATACTGTTGAAAAGTACTATGGGCAAACCTGCTGCCTGGCATTTTTCGATAAAGCGTGCTGCTTCGTCCTGGAATACAGGTGCAAAAAGCAGACCATCAAATTCGGAGGGAAGGAAGTTTTCGGAGAGTTCCAGGAAGCTGTCGCGCTTAAACTGATCAAAATAGAAATAGGAAACCTGGACATTGAAGTGAGCCAGTTCCTCCAGGGCCCTGTTGATACCATTCAGGGGAAAGGTCCAGAAGCCGTGTGCGTCCACGGATTCCGGCATCATGACGGCAAAGTTCCAGATATGTTTTGAAGCCAGGTTACGTGCCAGAATATCAGGCTGATAATCGAGTTCCTTAATGATAAGTTCGACCTTGCGGCGGGTTGCTTCCGACACCTCCCCCCGCTGGTGGATCACCCGGTCGACCGTTCCGGTAGATACCCGGGCCAGCCGGGCAATATCCTTTATCCGAGTTTTGGACATATTATTTTGATTATCTGCTGTTTATCCAATTTTAAACAGGTGTAAAGCACCAGGATCCGAAACAAATTTAATACAAAATAATTGGAAAAGAAGAATTTTTACCG